>NZ_JBICBL010000009.1:0-368442 GCF_043089925.1 Streptomyces sp. NPDC013457 | reverse complement strand
GCTCCGTCCGACGCCCCGTCTACGACACCCTCATGGCCGACCAGCTGGAGACCGCCATCGAGCAGCACGGCAAGGGCGACCTCGGCCAGCTCCTCGCGGGGAACGACACCTGGACCGTCGTCGGCTGACACCCGCCGCACCCTGAAGGGGTGAGGGGCCGCTGCGGCCCCTCACCCCTTCAGACGCTTCTTCTCCTCGTCCGTGAACTTCTCGAACTGCCCGAGGTAGCGCGGGGCGCCGTGCTCGATCCGGTACACGAACACCTCTTTGTTGTACCGGTACATCATCACGTTCTGTTCGTCGAAGCCGTACATCTTCGCGACGCCCTGGAACGAGAACGCGCGCATCGCGCCGCGCACGGCGATCCGTGTCATCGCCAGCTTCCGGCCCGACACCAGGTCCCTCATGCGGTCGGCCAGGCACGTCACCGCGTCGTACGCCTCCACCGCGAACCGCTCGACGGGCGCCGTGCCCGACAGGCCCCAGCGCCTGCGATAGGCGGCCGTGAACCCCTTGGCCGCGGGCACGAGCGCCGGATCGACGTAGGTGGTGCCGAAGTACCAGCCCTCGGCCGCCGGTCCGGCGGTGGAGAGGAACTCCGGTCCCAGCGCGTACTCGACGCTCCCGCACAGCCCGCCGTAGCCCTGCTGCTTCAGCGCCTTGGCGCACAGTCCGGCGCGGCGTGGGGAGACGCCCCCGTAGAGCACGGCGTCGGGGCGGGCGGCGACGACCTCGCGCGTCACCGGACCGAAGTCCTCCTCGTCCGCAGCGATCTGGTGGACGGTCACCGTCTCGCCCACCGCAGCCATGGTGGTCTGCGCGGAGTGGGCCGTACGCCAGGCGTAGTCGCCCGCCGCCCGGTCCTGCACGACGGCCGTCCGCTTGGCGCCGTGCACGAGGGCGATGCTGGTGAAGGGCAGTTGCAGCATGTCGTGATGGACGCGCAGCTCGCGGTAGACGGGGTTGATGGTCTGGAAGGGCAGGTCGCCCTGGTCGATCCCGACGGCGACGGTCGCCGTCACCAGCAGGTTCGCGTCGTAGGTGGGGGCGGCTGCGAGCAGGGTCTCGCGGGTGGTCGGGCCGATCAGGGCCATGACGGACGGGTCCTTCACGAACTCCCGTGCCAGGGCTCCGGCCCGGGGAGGGTGGCCCTCGTCGTCCAGCACCTTCAGCGCCAGGTCGAAAGGCCGGTCGGGGCGGGCGTTGAAGGTCTCGGCGGCCAGCCTGGCCCCGCGCTCCTGGGCGCGCCCGTCCGCCGCCCGGGGTCCGCTCAGGTCGGTCTGGATCCCGATCCGGTACGTGGGCAGGGCCCCGGGCGGCCCGCCGGTCGCCGGGGTGGCGGGGGTGCGGTTCACGAGCCAGGCCGTCAGTCCGCCCGCCCCGGCGACGGCGGCCGCGGAGCCGAGCGCCAGGAAGCGGCGCCGTGACGGGGAGGCGGCGTCCGGGGTGCCGGAGGCGACGACGACGGTGGGCTCCGCGACGGGCAGGTCCAGGACCCGTCCGGAGCGTTCGGCGATCAGTGCGGGCAGCCCGGGCGGCAGCCAGTCGCCCGCCGGCCCCTCGGCGGACCCCAGCCGCGCACGGACCTCCACGGCCGTCGGCCGGTCCGCCGGGTCCTTGGCGAGGCACGCGGTCACCAGCGGCAGCATCGCCTGCGGTACGTCGTCGAGGTCGGGTTCCTGGTGGACCGTGCGGTACACGACGGCGGCCACCCCGCCCGTACCGAAGGGGGGCCGTCCGGTCGTCGCGTAGGCGAGGACGCAGCCGAGCGAGAAGACGTCGCTCGGCGGACCGACCTCGCCCGCACCGGCGGCGCGGGCCTGCTCGGGGGCGAGGAAGCCGGGCGTGCCGATCATCGCGTCGGTGGCGGTGAGGGCGGTGGCCCCGGCCGACCTGGCGATGCCGAAGTCGATCAGCCGCGGCCCGTCGAGGGCGAGGAGGACGTTGCCCGGCTTGACGTCCCGGTGGACGAGTCCGGCCTCGTGCATGTCCGCGAGCGCGTCGGCGAGCCGGGCGCCCAGGGCCCGTACGCTCTCCTCGGGCAGGGCGCCGTGGAGGGCGACGGCCTCGGCGAGCGAGGGGCCGGGCACGAACTCGGTGGCGAGCCAGGGCTCGCGGGCCTCCGGGTCGGAACCGAGGACGCGGACCACCCAGCGGCCGGTGATGCGCTCGGCGACCCTGGCCTCCCGCCGGAACCGCTCACGGAAGCCGGGGTCGGCGGCGTGCTCGGCCAGGATCAGCTTGAGCGCGACGAGCGCACCGCGGGCGGACCGGGCGAGGTAGACCACGCCCATGCCACCGGCGCCGAGCCGGCCCAGCAGACGGTATCCGGCGATCGTGGAGGGATCGGCGGGACGGAGGGGCCGCACGGTCAGACCTGTCTGTTCTTGGGCGGTACGGCGGGGGCGAACTCCAGCGGTTTGTAACGGCCGTTCTCGACGGCGTACATGAAGGTGCCGACCCCCGTCAGGTGTCCGTCCTCGTGGTCGAAGACGTAGCCGCCCATGGCGCCGGTGTACTTGGCCTTGCGCAACGAGGCGACGAGCGACGTGCGGTCGGGGCGCTTCCCGCCCTTCGACGCCTTCTCCACCTCCTGGATCAGGAGGTTGACCATGTCGTAGTACTCGCCCGTGTAGAAGGCGGGGGTCCCGCCGTACCGCTTGCGGTGCGCGGCGATGAGGGCCGAGGCCTCCTTGCGGGTCGTGGGGTCGACGACCGGCGCGCCGATGATCCAGCCCTCCGCCGACTTCCCCGCCTCGGTGAGGAACTGCGGCGTGAACACGTGCTGCCCGGTGATCCTCATGCCGGTGAAGCCGAGTTCGTCGAGTGCGCGGGCGGCGATGACGGCGCTCGGGGCGAGGCCGCAGTGGACGTACGCGTCCATGCCCTCCGCGATCATGCTGCCGAGTACCCGCTTGTAGTCGGTGGTGGGTCCGGGGACGACACGGGGGAAGGGGACGACCTTCGCCTGCCGGAAGCCGAAGGTGGCGCCGCCGATGTACTGCCAGGCGTAGGTGTCGTCGGTCCGCTCCTGGAGGACGCCCGGCCGCACGCTCGGGGTCTTCGTCAGGACGTAGTAGGCGAGGCACATGCCCGCGTAGACGTGTTGCGGGCACGCCTGAACCATCGAGAGCCCCTGGCCGCCGGCCCGGTTGGAGAGCAGGTTGAGCCCGGCGGAGACCGTGATCACGGGCAGGAGCGCCTCGTCGTACGCGGGGAGGGCGGCCAGTCCCGTGTAGTCGGAGGTGGGCCCGATGACGCCGAGGACGTCGGGGTCGCCGGTGAGGACGCGGGCCGCGGCCAGGGCCCTGTTCTTGTCCCCGCCGTCGTCGGAGACCTTGAGTTCGAGGGTGAAGGGCTTGTTCTCACGGGCGTTGAACTGCTCGACCGCGAGTCGGGCGCCCCGCTCCTGCGCACGGCCGATGTCCTTGGCGGGGCCGGTCAGGTCGGTGTGGACGCCGATGACCCATCGTCGCTTCTTCGGCCCGGTGGCCGCCTTCCGGTCCTTGTCGTCGTTCCGCAGCGCGGCCCAGGCGGCGATGCCGCCTCCGGCGGCGAGGACGGCGCCGCCGGAGGCCAGGAGCAGGAACCTCCGTCTGCCGGTGCCCTGTTGGCCTCCGTCGTCCGCCGTGCCGAGCTGGGTGGACTCGATCTCGGGCAGGGCGAGCATGGCGGCGGAACGCTCGGCGATGGTCCGTACGACCGGGGCGGGCAGCCAGTCGTTCCCGGCGCCGGGCGCGTCCTCCGTCAGACGCTCGGCGATCTCCTCGGCGGTGGGCCGCCCGGCCGGGTCCTTGGTGAGGCAGGCGCGCAGGAGGTCCAGGAGCCCGTCCGGTACGCCGGCGAGGTCGGGCTCGTCGTGGACCGTGCGGTACAGCAGGGCGTCGACCGCTCCCGTACCGAAGGGCGGGCGGCCGGTCACCGCGTGCGCGAGGAGGCAGCCGAGTGCGAAGACGTCGCTGGGCGGGCCGATCTCGGCGGCGCGGGCCTCGGCCTGTTCGGGCGCGAGGAAGCCGGGGGTGCCGACGACCATGTCGGTGGAGGTGAGCGCGGTCTCGCCGGTGGCCCGGGCGATGCCGAAGTCGATCAGGCGTGGGCCGTCGACGGCGAGGAGGACGTTGCCGGGTTTGACGTCGCGGTGGACGAGTCCGGCCGCGTGCACGGCGGCCAGCGCGCGGGCGAGCGCGCCGCCGAGGATGCGTACGCTCCGCTCCGGCAGCGGGCCGTGCGCGGCGACGGCCTCGCCGAGGGAGGGGCCGGGGACGAAGGCGGTGGCCATCCACGGCTCGGGGGCGTCCGGGTCCGCGCCGGTGACGGGGACGGCCCAGGGGCTGGCCACCCGGCCGGCGGCCTCGACCTCGCGGCGGAAGCGGGCGCGGAAGTCGGCTTGGTCGGCCTGGTCGGCGTGGGTGACCTTCACGGCGGCGAGTTCGCCGTTGTCCGTACGGCCGAGGTAGACCACGCCCATGCCACCGGCGCCGAGCCGGCCGAGCAGCCGGTATCCGGCGATCGCCGAGGGATCGGAGGTCCTGAGCGGCTGAAGAGCTGCGGGGGTCATGACTGCACCTCCAGGCTGTCCTCGGCGCGCCCGACCATGGCGACCAGGGCCTGGATCTGCGCGTTGTCGACCTCCTTGGCCACGTGCCCGGGAGCGCCCTTGACGACGGCGGCGACGGTGATCTGTCCCACGCGGGACTGGTACCAGGAGTACGTCTGCTCGCCCTTGACCGCGTCGTTGACGTACGACCCCGCCTCTCTGAGCGAGTCCGCGGCGGTGAAGTTGCCACCGACGCCGAAGGGGCTGCCGAGGGACATCAGGCCGGTGATCCGCTCACCGTCGCGCAGTCGCTGTGCGGGGCAGCGGAGTGCCTCCTCCAGGGTCTCGGCCATCTCCCAGTCGGCGTCCGTCTCGGTGCGGTGGACGGTGACGGTGGCGGAGACCCGGAGGGCGCCCCGGCCCGCTCGTGCGGGGATCTCGCCGTAGGCGGTGACGCTGTGGAGCACGGTCCGCGGGCGGGTTCCGGTCTCCCAGGTGCACTGTGCGGAGAGGACCGGCCAGTAGTCGTCGGCGCTGAGGTACGGGGTGCGTCTGACGAAGTCCGCCCCCCAGGACTCGGGGCCCGCGACGATCGCGAAGGCGAGCCGCTTGGCCTCGGCCTCGTTCTTCGGGGCCCGCTTCGGGTCGGCGGTGAAGCCGAGTTTCGAGGGCGTCGGGGCGGGCTGGGCGGTCGCCGTTCCGGACGCCGTCGCCGAGGGTGTGCCCCCCTTGCCGTCGTCGCCTCCGCCGTCGTCGCCCGCGTCGGAGCACGCCGTCAGGATCAGGCCGCACGCGAGGGCTCCCCCGCAGGCGCGCAGCACTCTTCGGTACCCGTATGTCACGTATCCCCCACGCACGCTCACACTTGCCCCGAGTGGTGAGGAGATCGTACGACGTGTGGACACCAACTCGCCGCGTTTACAACATCATTGGGGCGAACCTGTGGCCTTTCCGGGACGTGCCTGGTCGTAGCGGGCGCGGGCCTCCCGGACCTGCGGGACCCGGGCGTCGGTCCAGCGCGCCAGCTCCCAGACCCGGCCGGCGGCCTCCTCGCCCAGTTCGGTCAGGCTGTAGTCGACGCGGGGCGGGATGACCGGCTTGGCGTCGCGGTGGACGAAGCCGTCGCGCTCCAGGGTCTGGAGCGTCTGCGTCAGCATCTTCTCGCTGACTCCGCCCACCTGCCGGCGCAGCTCGCTGAAGCGGTACGAGCGCTCCCGCAGCGCGATCAGGATCAGGACGCCCCAGCGGCTGGTGACGTGCTCCAGGACGAGCCGCGCCGGGCACATCGCACCGTCGACGTCGGCCAGCAGACTCTTCGGGCCACTTACTTCCATGCCAGTACCTTACTTCAAAGTGGGTACTTTCTCAGAGTTAGCGCCTCCCGTACGGTGAGTGCATCGCCCACCGCACCCCACGGGAGAAGGAACCACCCATGAGCATCGTCGTCACCGGAGCCACCGGACAGCTCGGCCGTCTCGTCATCGACGAGCTCCTGGCCCAGGTGGCCGCCGAGTCCGTCGTCGCCGTCGTCCGCGACAAGGCGAAGGCCGCCGCCCTCGCCGAGCGCGGCGTCGAGCTGCGGATCGCCGACTACAGCAGGCCGGAGACCCTCGCGGGGGCCTTCGAGCCCGGCGACCGCGTCCTGCTGATCTCCGGCAGCGAGGTCGGGCAGCGCGTGGCCCAGCACGCCGCCGTGATCGACGCGGCCAAGGCCGCCGGCGTCGCCCAGCTCGCGTACACCGGCATCCTCGGCGGGCCGGAAGCCGACTTCGACCTGGCCGCCGAGCACCGCGCGACGGAGACGCTGATCCTCGACTCGGGGCTGCCGTACACCTTCCTGCGCAACGGCTGGTACACCGAGAACTACACCGCGAACCTCGCCCCCGTCCTCGCCCACGGCGCCGTCGTCGCCAACGCCGGCGAGGGCCGCGTCGCCTCCGCCGCGCGCGCCGACTACGCCGCCGCGGCCGCCGCCGTCCTGACCGGCCCCGCCGAGGAGCACGTCAACAGGGCGTACGAGCTGAGCGGCGACGTCGCCTGGTCGCTGGCCGAGTACGCGGCCGAGGTCGCCCGCCAGACGGGCCGGGAGATCGGGTACGACAACGTCCCGGCCGGGACGCACGAGGCGATCCTGACCGGTGCCGGCGTCCCGGCGCCCTTCGCCGCGATCCTCGTGGACGTCGACAAGGCCATCGAGCGCGGGGCGCTCGCCCGGCGGACCGGCGACCTGTCCCGCCTCATCGGCCGCCCCACCACCCCGCTCGCCGAGACGGTCGCGAAGGCCCTCGGGTAGGCCGTGGGCCCCGCGCGGGCCCTCACCCGGGCGCCCTCAGGCCCCGGGAAAGGGCCGACGCGAAAGTCATGACCGTATCGCGGTACGGACATGACAGCCTGCCCTGTGCGGCGCTACCTTCATCAGGACGGCGTGGCGCAGGGCAGGAGGTTCGGTGAAGACGGACAACGAGGGACGAGCGGGTCTCCTCTACGGGATCGGTGCCTACGGGATGTGGGGTCTGGTCCCGCTCTTCTGGCCGCTCCTGAAGCCCGCCGGGGCGGTCGAGATCCTCGCCCACCGCATGGTGTGGTCCCTGGCCTTCGTCGTCGTCGCGCTCCTCGCGGTCCGCCGGTGGGGCTGGATACGGGAGCTGGTGCGCAGCCCGCGCAAGCTCGGCCTGATCACGCTTGCCGCGGCGGTGATCACCGTCAACTGGGGCGTCTACATCTGGGCGGTCAACGCCGGCCACGTCGTCGAGGCGTCCCTCGGCTACTTCATCAACCCGCTCGTCACGATCGCGCTGGGCGTCCTGCTACTGAAGGAGCGGCTGCGGCCCGCGCAGTGGGCGGCGGTCGGCGTGGCGGCGACGGCCGTGCTCGTCCTCTCCGTCGGCTACGGACAGCCGCCGTGGATCTCGCTGATCCTGGCCTTCTCCTTCGGTATCTACGGCCTGGTGAAGAAGAAGGTCAACATCGGCGGCCTGGAGTCCCTGGCGGCCGAGACCGCGATCCAGTTCCTGCCCGCCCTCGCCTACCTGCTGTGGCTCGGCTCGCAGGGTTCGGCCACCTTCGGCACCGGGGGCACCGGGCACGCGGCCCTGCTCGCCGCGACCGGCATCGTCACCGCCGTACCCCTGATCTGCTTCGGAGCGGCGGCGATCCGCGTACCCCTGTCGACGCTGGGACTGCTCCAGTACCTGGCCCCGATGTTCCAGTTCGTGCTGGGGATCGCGTACTTCCACGAGGCGATGCCGCCGGAGCGCTGGGCGGGCTTCTCACTGGTGTGGCTGGCGCTGACGATCCTGACCTGGGACGCGCTGCGGACGGCCCGGCGGAGCCGGGCGGCGCTGGCGGCCGCGGAGCGCGCGGCGGCCGGGTCGGCTGTGGTGGCGGCGACGGCGAGCAGTGCTGTGCGCGCCGACGCCGGGGCCGCCTCCGACCCCGGCCGGACGCCTGCCGTCTCCTGAAGAGGCCCACGAGGCCGTGAGCCCCGGGTCGCCGTGACCGCGGCGGCTCAGGCCGCCAGCAGGTCGTGCTCCCGGATCAGCCAGCACACGGCCGTCAGGCGCAGCGTCGCGAAGTCGTGGCCGACCGGCTCGCTCCAGTCGGCCTCCGACAGCGAGTCCGTGAAGCCGAGGACGTAGTCGGCCAGGTCCTCCCGGCGCACGCTCCGCCGGAGCGCGGGGGCCGTCTCGTCCGGCCGGCGCGGGGCGGGGACCAGGGCGTCGCACACGGCCGCCGCGTGCTGGTCGACAGCGGCCACGAGCCCCGGCTCGAAGGCGAACTCCGCCAGCCGGGGCAGGTAGGTGGCGACCACTCCGACCAGCGGACAGTCGGGCGAGTCGTTCATTCCTCCACACTAAGGGCGCCTCCGCTCACCCCGCCGTGACCTTCGTCGCAGCGTCCGGGACCTCCGGCGCCTCGTTCACGGCCCTGGCGCCCCGCAGCCCCGTCGCCGAGACCAGCGCCACCATCGCCACCGGCACGGGCGGCGGGCGACGGGCGACGGGCGACGGGCGACGGTCGGCGGGCGACGGGCGACGGTCGGCGGGCGACGGAGCCGGAACGACTGCCCATCGGGGTGAACGCGGGTCATGCCTCTCGCGACCCGGATCGCGCGAGCAGTACGACTGGTGGCATGACTCCGCTCCACTGGAAGCTCGTGATCGACACCGCCGACCCGCACGCCCAGGCCGCCTTCTGGGCCGCCGCCCTCGGCTACGTGGAGGAGGACCACAACGCTCTCGTCGAGCGCCTCCTCGACGCCGGCGCGGCCCCGCCCGAGCTGACGGTCATGCTCCCGGACGGCCGCCACGGCTGGCGCGATCTGGCCGCTGTCCGGCATCCGGACGATCCTTTCGAGGAGGAGTCGGGCACCGGGCGCGGCCGCCGCATCCTCTTCCAGCGCGTCCCCGAGCCGAAGACCGTCAAGAACCGCGTCCACCTCGACCTCCACCCGGGCCCCGACGCCCGCGACGGGGAGGTGGAGCGGCTGGAGTCCCTGGGCGCCTCGGTCCAGCGCCGGGTGTCGGAGTGGGGGACGACATGGGTGGTCATGACCGACCCCGAGGGGAACGAGTTCTGCGTGGAGTGACGGTGTCCGGGCGGGCGGCGCGCCGTCAGGCTCCCCGCCGTACCTCGAACTGGAAGCAGCCGTACTCGACGGCCCTGATGTGCACGAGCGCGACCCGCTCATCGGCGAAAGCCTCCGCGAAGGCCTGGTCGAAGGCCTCGGTCGCCTCGGCCGGGATCTCCAGGAGCCGCCCGCCGACGATCCGCCCCTCGGCGTCGTAACGGCGCAGCGTCCGCAGCGCTCCGGATCGGTCGAAGGGGTACGACTCCGGGGCGGCGGGCGGTCCGGCGCACTCCTCCGCGTGGACGAAGACCGGCCCCTGCTCGTCGTACGCCCCGGGGGCGGCCCCGCTCGCGGCGGCCCAGCGGCGGAGCGGCGCGTACGAGACGAGGGCGATCCGCTCCCCCGGCACGATGCTCCGCAGGCAGCAGCGCAGCGGGCTGCCCTCCTCGGCGGTTCCGGCGGTGTACGGCGCCACGGGCCGGCCGGCGTCGTCCGTGACCCGGAGTCCGGCGAGGACGGCGGGCTCGATGGCACGTGCGGTGTAGGTCGTCATGGCTCCAGCGTCACGCGCGCGCGATCCGCCCGCTGGCGGGATTCGGACCTGGCGTTCGGGGCGCGCACGGCACGTCCGCCCGCACACTCGTCCGGTGAGCGAACGCTTCTGACCGGTTTCCGCTCTTGACGCTCAGTCAAACTCTCGTTGAACATTCACCACGCACATCACACCACCCCGCATCGACACGCACAGCGCCACCGCACAGCTCCAACGCCCCGCGACTGCACAGCCGTCGGGGCGTCTCGCACGTTCCGTTCCCATCCCCGTTCGGAATCCGGAGCCCCCACATGAACCTCTCCGTTCCCAGACGTGCCGCCGCGCTCGCGGCCGTGACCGCCATGGCCCTCGCCGGGTTCACCGGCGCCACGGCGAACGCCGCGCCCAGTGCGCCCTCCGCCGCCGCTGCCGCGCCGGACATACCGCTCGCCAACGTCAAGCAGCACCTCACCGACCTCCAGGCCATCGCCACCGCCAACGGCGGCAACCGCGCCCACGGCCGCCCCGGCTACAAGGCGTCCATCGACTTCGTGAAGGCCAAGCTGGACGCGGCCGGATTCACCACCAGCATCCAGCAGTTCACCTCCAGCGGCGCCACCGGCTACAACCTGATAGCCGACTGGCCAGGCGGTGACCCCAACCAGGTCCTCATGGCCGGCGCCCACCTCGACTCCGTCTCGTCCGGTGCCGGGATCAACGACAACGGCTCCGGTTCCGCGGCCGTCCTGGAGACCGCGCTCGCCGTCTCCCGCGCCAACCTCCAGCCCACGAAGCACCTGCGCTTCGGCTGGTGGGGCGCCGAGGAGCTCGGACTCGTCGGGTCGAAGTACTACGTCAACCAGCTTCCCAGCACCGAGCGTTCGAAGTTCTCCGGGTATCTGAACTTCGACATGATCGGGTCGCCCAACCCCGGCTACTTCGTCTACGACGACGACCCCACCATCGAGCAGACCTTCAAGAGCTACTTCGCCGGCATCGGTGTGCCCACCGAGATCGAGACCGAAGGCGACGGCCGCTCCGACCACGCCTCGTTCAAGAACGTGGGCATCCCCGTCGGCGGCCTGTTCACCGGCGCCAGCCGGGTCAAGTCCAGCGCCCAGGTCCAGAAGTGGGGCGGAACGGCCACGGCCTTCGACCGCTGCTACCACTCCTCCTGCGACACGACGTCGAACATCAACGACACGGCCCTGGACCGCAACAGCGACGCCGTCGCCCACGCGATCTGGACCCTGTCGGCCGGTACGACCACCCCGCCCACCGGCACGGTCTTCGAGAACACGGCCGACGTGTCCATCCCGGACAACGGCGCCGCGGTGACCTCGACGGTCAACGTCACCGGCATCACCGGCAACGCGCCCTCGAACCTCGCGGTGGACGTCAACATCGTCCACACCTACCGCGGTGACCTCGTCGTCGACCTCGTCGCCCCCGACGGCTCGGTCTACAACCTGCACAACCGGTCCGGCGGCAGCGCCGACAACATCGTGCAGACCTACACCGTGAACGCCTCCTCGGAGGTCGCCAACGGTGCCTGGAAGCTCCGCGCCCAGGACCGGGCCGCGATCGACACCGGCTACATCAACAGCTTCAAGCTGACGTTCCCGTAAGACCGCAGGCCGTACGCCGGCCGTAGGCACGAAGAACTCCCGGGTGGGTCGGTGACCATCGCCCCCGACCCGCCCGGGGTCCCAATCCCGCGCTACTTCCCGGCGTTCGCCGCGTCCACCAGCGCCTGCTTCGTCACGGCGCCGACGTAGACCTTGCCGTCGTCCGTCATCAGCGCGTTCACGAGCTTCGTCTTGAAGACGGTGCCCGAGCCGAACTTCCCGCTGACCTTGTCCCCGAGCGCGTCCAGGAAGCCCTGGACCTCCTGCGGGGCCTCGCCCGTCTTCGGGGCCGGGGCGCCGGTGTCGATCTTCGCGATCGTGGTCCAGCCCTCACCGATGACGTTCATGCCCTCGGCCCCCGCGCCGCCGGCGCCGGGAACCATGCCGCCGAAGAGGCCGTCGAACTCCTTCTCCAGGTCCTCGGGCGCCTTGCCGTGCGCCGCGCCGTCCGCGCCGTCCGCGCCGGCCGCGCCCTCGGTCACCTTCGCACCCTTGGGCGCCTTGAAGTCGAACGTCGAGGCCGCCGGCCTGGCGAAGTCGACCTTCGTGAAGCCCGCGTCGACGACCGGCTTGCCACCCTCGACCGACGCCAGCGTGAACTTCAGCGGCGTCCCGGTCTTCGCGTCCACCGCGATCTTGACCGAGTCGACCGTCGAGCCGCCCTGCTTCGGCTTGATGACGAGCTGGTACGCGTCCCGGCCGGCCACCTTCGCCGTACCGCCCACGGTGATCGACGTGGTGTCGCCCGCCGCCTTCAGGACCTCGTCCGCGAGCTCCTTCGGGGTGCCCGGGAGCTCCTTCTCCTCGGCGGGGCGGTCCGAGGCGTCCCCCTTCTCGTGGAACACCTCGTTCGACGCGCTGTCGTACGCCCACACGTCGTCGCCGTTGTGGATCAGGCTGTACTCGTCCGAGCCGTCCACGATCGTCAGCTTCTGCTTCTCGGGGCCGTCCGCCGCCACCCGCAGGGTGTGCGTGCCCGAGACCAGCTGCGTCAGCCGCTCCTGCGGATCCACGGACGACGAGCCGCCGGACGGGGAACCGCCCGCGAAGCTGTCGGCCAGGCCCGCCACCGACGGCAGCCCCAGGTCCGTGGTCACCTTGAACGTGCCGGACAGCGTCTGCGTGTCCGACGCCGCGATCTTCTCGATCAGCTGCTGTGCCGTGATCTCCGGCAGGTCGGGGTCGCCGGACGCCGCCAGCGCCGGTACGAGTCCGATCGTCGCCGCGGCCACTCCGGCCACCGCCAACGGGACGACGTAGCGGCTCGCCTTACGGGTCTCTGCCATGGTCTGTCCTAACCTCCGTGGTCGATGACTCCATCTGACCAAAGCGGCGGCGCCGAATCGTCAGCCTCCGGCATCAACCTGACGTACTGCTACGGGATGACAACCCCTAGGGCATCTAGCCCGTCCGGCCACCCCGCCCGGCATCGACCCTCCGGCGTCAGCCCGCCCGGTGGACCACCGCGTCGCACAGCTCCTCCAGAGCCGACTTCGCGTATCCCCCGGGCAGCGGCGCCAGCATCGCCCGCGCCTCCTGCGCGTACCTGACGGTGTCCCGCCGGGCCTGCTCCAGGGCCGGGTGGACGCGCAGCCGGCGCAGGACCTCGGCGTGCCGCTCGTCGTCCGTCAGGTCGCCGTCGATGAGCTCGACCAGCTCCACGTCCTCGGAACGTCCGAAAGTCGCCGCCGCGGCGCGCAGGCGGAGGACGGGAAGGGTCGGGATGCCCTCCCTGAGGTCCGTCCCCGGGGTCTTGCCGGACTCGTGGGAGTCGGAGGCGATGTCGAGGACGTCGTCGGCGAGCTGGAACGCGACGCCGAGCCGCTCGCCGTACTGGGTGAGGATGTCGACGACGGACTCGTCCGCGCCGGACATCATCGCGCCGAAGCGGCAGGAGACGGCGACGAGCGAGCCGGTCTTGCCGGCGAGGACGTCGAGGTAGTGGTCGACGGGGTCGCGGTCGCCCTGCGGTCCTGCGGTCTCCAGGATCTGACCGGTGACCAGGCGTTCGAACGCCTCGGACTGGATGCGTACGGCCTCGGGGCCGAGGTCCGCCAGCGTGTGCGACGCGCGGGCGAACAGGAAGTCACCCGTCAGGACGGCGATGGAGTTCCCCCATCGGGTGTTCGCGCTGTCGACGCCGCGCCGGACGTCCGCCTCGTCCATGACGTCGTCGTGGTAGAGCGTGGCGAGGTGGGTGAGCTCGACGACGACGGCCGAGGGCACGACACCCGGCGCGTAGGGGTCGCCGAACTGGGCGGCGAGCATCACGAGCAGCGGCCTGAAGCGCTTGCCGCCCGCCAGCACGAGGTGCTGGGCGGCCTCCGTGATGAACGGGATCTCGCTCTTGGTGGCGTCGAGGAGCCCTGCCTCCACGGCCGCCAATCCGGTCTGGACATCGGCCTCAAGAGCCTGGTCCCGCACGCTAAGACCGAACGGCCCGACGACGGTCACGAGGGGGTCTCCTGTCTGCTGACGCCTGCTTCTGCTGCCGACGATCACACGGATTGTCGATGTGTCGCTCGATTCACTCAAGTCAGCGTATCCGGTCGCCTTTCGATCACCATGGGCGCCTTCCCGCCACCCCCGGTATGTTCGTGATCAGCTGATACGACCAGGAGTAGGCGATTTGTCCCGAACAGTGATCGAGCCGGACGCGAACGACGAGCGGCCTCCGCCCGAAGACGATCATGCCTTCTTCGGCCGGCCGAAGGGGCTCCTCACCCTCTCGGGCCTGGAGGCCTGGGAGCGGTTCTCGTTCCTCGGCATGCAGGCGGTCCTCGTCCTCTACTTCGCCGACACCGTGGCGAACGAGGGACTCGGCATGGACGCGGGCACGGCCGCCTCCTTCGCCGCCGCCTACGGCACGCTCGTCTACCTGGTCTCCGTCGCGGGCGGCTGGCTCGCCGACCGCAACAGCGCCGGCACGGGCCTCGCCGACCACCAGGGCTACCACTGTGGCTTCTCGGCGGCGGCGGTCGGCATGACCCTCGGCCTGCTCCGGTACGTCCTCGGCCGCCGTCACCTGGCCGGGCGCAAGCACTCGGCCGAGTTCGCGCTCGCCCCCGACGCCATGCGCCGTGCCGTACGGCTGATCGTCACCGGTGTGGTCGCCGCGGGCCTCGTCGTGATCGCCCTGGCGCCCTGGCTGCGCCGCACCATGCACCCCGTCCACTGAGGTACGACATGCGCATCCGCACCGAGTTCCCGTACGAGACGACCCACGAGGACGTCCGGATCCCCCTCCCGGACGGCACGAGGCTCTACGCCCGGATCTGGCGGCCGGTCACCGACGAGCCCGTCCCCGCCCTCCTGGAGTACCTGCCGTACCGCCTGACCGACTGGACGGCGCCCAGGGACCGGCAGCGCCACCCCTGGTACGCCGGGCACGGCTACGCCTCCGTACGGGTCGACGTGCGCGGGCACGGGAACAGCGAGGGCCTCCCGGGCGACGAGTACGACGCCGTCGAGCTGGCCGACGGCGTGGCGGTGGTGAACTGGCTCGCCGAGCAGCCCTGGTGCACGGGGAAGGTCGGCATGTTCGGGATCTCCTGGGGCGGCTTCAACGCGCTCCAGATCGCCGCGCTGGCCCCCGAGCCGCTGAAGGCGATCGTCACCGTCTGCTCGACCGACGACCGCTACGACAACGACGTCCACTACATGGGCGGCTCCGTCCTCGCCGTGGACATGCACGCCTGGGCCGCGACGATGCTCGCCTTCGTCTGCCGGCCGCCGGACCCCCGGTACCTGGGCGAGGAGTGGCGCGAGCTGTGGCTGCGGCGCCTGGAGTCCGTGGAGCCCCTCGTGCACACCTGGCTCGCGCACCAGACCCGGGACGCGTACTGGCGGCACGGGAGCGTCTGCGAGGACTACGGCGCGATCCGCTCGGCCGTGCTCGCCGTGGGCGGCTGGCACGACCCGTACCGGGACACCGTGCTGAGGCTGGTCGAGCACCTCCCCCAGGACCGGGTGCGGGGCATCATCGGGCCGTGGTCGCACCAGTACCCGGACCGCGGTCTGCCGCCCGGCCCGGCGATCGGCTTCCTCCAGGAGACCCTGCGCTGGTGGGACCACCACCTGAAGGGCGTCGATAACGACGTGATGGCCGAGCCGCTGCTGCGCTCCTGGATCAGCGGCTCCCACCCGCCGGCCACCGTCTACGACGAGCTCCCGGGCCGGTGGGTCGCCGACCCCGCCTGGCCGTCCCCGAACGTCACCCCGGTCACCTACGCCTTCGCGGGCGAACCGGTCCTGGTCGAATCCCCGCAGCAGACCGGTCTCGACGCCGGGCGCTTCTTCCCCTTCGGCAACGACGCCGATCTGCCGCCCGACCAGCGCGAGGAGGACGCCCATTCGGCCTGCTTCGACTTCCCCGTGCCGGAGGACGGCGAGCCGATCGAGATCCTGGGCCGGCCGCGCGTGAGCCTGAACCTGCGGGCCGGCGCCCCCACCGGGCAGGTCGTCGCCCGGCTCTGCGACATCGCCCCGGACGGCTCCTCGACGCTCGTCACCCGCGGCGTCCTGAACCTCTCCGCCCGCTACGGCCGCGACCGGGCCGTGGAGGCGCAGATCGGGGAGCCCGAGGACGTCGTCTTCGACCTCAACGGCATCGGCCACACCTTCCCGCCCGGCCACCGGGTCCGCCTCGCCGTCTCCTCCGCGTACTGGCCGTGGATCTGGCCCCAGCCGGACGCGGCGGGCTTCACCCTCGACCCGGTCACCTCCCACCTGACACTGCCGGTGCGCCGCCCCACGGACGACGCGGTGGAGTGGGAGCCGCCGGAGCAGTCCGAGCCGCTGGGCGTGAGCGTCCCGGAGACGCTGGAGGAGCCCCGCCCGGAGCGGCTGGTGGTACGGGACGTGGCCAGGGGCGAGTGGCGCCTCGAGGTGGACCCCCGGTACGGCGGTACGCGGGTCTATCCGGACGGCCTGGAATTCACCGAGGACGCCCTGGAGACGTACACGATCGTCGAGGACGATCCACTGTCGGCCCGCGCCCGCTCGGACTGGTCGATCCGGCTGCACCGGCCGGAGATGGCGTGGGACGTGACGATCGAAACGCGCTCGGAGATCTCGTGCGACGCGGACGCATTCCTCACGTCGAACGAGGTGGTGTGCAGACGGGGCGACGAGGTCGCCTTCCACCGGACATGGGAGAAACGCATTCCGCGCACGGCGGGATGACCGGAAAGGCGAAAGGGCTCGCATTCCGGGTGGAATGCGAGCCCCTCACCTATCGCGCGGATCAGGCGTCGGCGCCGGCCTTGCGGCGGCGGACGACGAACATCGCGCCGGCACCGAGGGCCACGGCAGCGGCGCCCGCGAGGGCGAACTGCGGCATGACGTCGTTCGCACCGGTCTTCGCCAGCTGGCCGGTGGACGTCACGGACGTGGTGGAGGTGCCGCCCTGCTGGGTGGTGCCGGTGTTGCCGCCGGACGTGGAGCCGCCCGTCGAACCGGTGGAGGGCTTCTCCTCGTCCTTGGCCTTGGCGGCGACGTCGAAGCCGACGAAGGCGCCCTCGGCGATGTAGCCGCAGGACCCGTCCTTGTTGTCATAGCCGGCTTCGGCCACGAACATGGCTTCGGACTTGGGGGCCTTGGCGTCGACCGTCAGGCGGACCAGGAGGTCGACCTTCTCGCCCGGCTTCATCGTCTCCAGGTCGATGAACCCGTGCTCCGCGTCCAGGTCCGCCCACTCGCTGTTCAGCGGACCCCACTCGAGCTTCGCGTGGTCGAGCAGGCTGTCCTTCTCGGCGAGCAGGTCGGTGGTGACGTAGGCCGCGTCGAGCGTCTGCTTGGAGTCGTTGGTGACCCGCAGCTTGAACTCGGCGCTGCCGCCGGCGACGACCTTCTTCGGGCCGGTCATCGAGATCGCCAGCTGGTCGCTGACGTCCTTGCAGTCCGGGTGCGGCGGCACGGCGTCCGCGAGCGCCTTCTTGGCCGCGTCGAGGAGCTTGAGGGCGGCCTCCTTGGCGATCCGCAGACGCTCGACCTCGGCAGAGGCGGCGTCGCGCGCGGCCTTGATGTCGCTCCGGGCCTTGGTCAGCTTCTCACCGGCGGCCTTGCGGTCGGCGGTGGCCGTCGTCAGGCCGGTCTTGGCGGTCTCGACGGCCTGCTCCGCGGCCGCCTTCTGCTCGGGGGTGGCATCGACGGGCAGTGCCTTCAGGTCGGCCTCGGCCTTGGACAGCTTCTCGTTCGCGGCACTCACCGCGGTGTCGGCCGTCGCGACGGCCTTCTCCGCGTCGGCGACGGCGAGCTTCAGCTTGCTGTCGGCGGCGTCGACGGCAGCGAGCGCCTTCTCGGCGCCGTCGTACGCGGCGACAGCGTCGTCGTACGCCTTCTGCGCCTCGGCGACCTTCTTCTGCAGCTCCTCGATCGTCGGCTGCTGCTCCTGCGTCTGCGACGGCGCGGACGGCTTGGTGTCGGCGAACGCCGGAGCGGCCGAGAGGAAGACGACGGGAGTCGTCACGGCGGCGGCCACGGCCGTCGCGAGAATACGGCGAATCTTCAAGGTGGACCTTCTGGTCAGGATCGGTCGACGAAAAGAAAGAAAAGGTGGGTCGCTCCTGCGGGGAAACTCACGCGGTGCGACTTCTCCAAGATCGTATGACCCGGATTACGCCCTGGAAAGGGGGAGTTGAACGCGCTCAAGCGCACAGGTCACGCACACGGCGCACACAGGACGAATAAAGCGCGCGAACATGGACAGTTGTGCACGGAGGCCCATCTTTTTGTGTGACCCATGTCATCCGCGTCGAGCGGTCCGCCCCGTAACGTGTCCCCCACACCTGTGGAAAGCGAGGCAAGCACCGATGCCCGAGCAGTCCCCGCTCGATCTGGCCGAAGGCGATCCCTTCGGCCCGCACAACCTTCCGTACGGCGTCTTCTCCCCCGCCGACGAGCCCGACCGGCGGAGGGTCGGCGTCCGCATCGGCGGCCATGTCCTCGACGCGGGGGCCGCGGCGCACGCGCTGGGCTCGCCCTACGCCGCGCTGCTCGACCGGCCGAGCCTCAACCCGCTGCTCGCCGCCGGCCGGACCGCCTGGCGCGACGTGCGCAGGGCGCTCACGGCCTGGGTGACGGTGCCCGCGCACCGCCCCGTCATAGAGCCGCTGCTCCACCCGCTGGACACCGTGACGCTGCACCTCCCGTTCGAGGTCGCGGACTACGTCGACTTCTACGCGAGCGAGCACCACGCCACCAACGTGGGCCGGATCTTCCGCCCCGACGGTGACGCGCTCACCCCCAACTGGAAGCACCTGCCCATCGGTTACCACGGCCGCTCGGGCACCGTCGTGGTCTCCGGCACCGATGTCGTACGCCCCGCGGGGCAGCGCAAGGCACCCACGGACCCGGCCCCGGTCTTCGGGCCCTCGGTGAAGCTGGACATCGAGGCCGAGGTCGGCTTCGTCGTCGGCACCCCCTCGACGATGGGCACCCCGGTCCCGCTGGCCGACTTCCGCGAGCACGTCTTCGGTCTGACGCTCCTCAACGACTGGTCGGCGCGCGACATCCAGGCCTGGGAGTACGTCCCGCTCGGCCCGTTCCTCGGCAAGTCGTTCACGACATCCGTCTCGGCCTGGGTGACCCCGCTGGAGGCCCTGGACGCGGCCCGTACGGCCCCGCCGGCCCGGGACTTCGACCTGCTGCCGTACCTGGACGACTCCGCCGACGAGGAGCCGGGCGGCTTCGACCTGCGGATCACGGTCGAGATCAACGGCGAGGTCGTCTCCGAGCCGCCGTTCGCCACGATGTACTGGACCGCCGCGCAGCAGCTCGCGCACATGACGGTCAACGGCGCCTCGCTGCGGACCGGTGACCTGTACGGTTCCGGCACGGTCTCCGGGCCCGAGACGCACCAGCGCGGCTCGCTCCTCGAACTGACCTGGAACGGCCGCGACCCGCTCGAACTGCCCATCGGCAAGCGCACGTTCCTCGAGGACGGCGACGTGGTCACGCTCACCGCCTGGGCCCCGGGCCCCGACGGCACGCAGGTCGCGCTCGGCGAGGTGACGGGCCGGATCGTCCCGGCGCCGTAACGAGCCCCGCACAGACGTCAGGGCCCGGCCCCCGCGCGAGCGGGGACCGGGCCCTGACGGCATCTCCGTCTACCGCACGAACACGCTCGCCTGGCCCGCCAGGTCCAGGAAGTACTGCGGCGCGAACCCGAGCACCAGCGTGACCGCGACGCCCACCGTGATGGTGGCCGCGGTGAAGGCCGAGGGCACGGCGACCGTGGGGCCGTCCGCCTTCGGCTCGCTGAAGAACATCAGCACGATCACCCGGATGTAGAAGAAGGCGGCGATCGCCGACGAGATGACACCGACGACGACCAGCGCGCCCGCGCCGCCCTCCGCCGCCGCCGAGAAGACCGCGAACTTGCCGGAGAAGCCGGAGGTGAGCGGAATGCCGGCGAAGGCCAGCAGGAACACCGCGAAGACCGCCGCCACGAGTGGCGAACGGCGGCCCAGCCCCGCCCACTTGGACAGGTGCGTCGCCTCGCCGCCCGCGTCCCGCACCAGCGTGACGACCGCGAAGGCGCCGATCGTCACGAAGGAGTACGCGCCCAGGTAGAAGAGCACGGAGGAGATGCCGGTGGGCGTGACGGCGATGACACCGGCCAGCAGGAAGCCGGCGTGCGCGATGGAGGAGTACGCGAGGAGCCGCTTGATGTCGGTCTGGGTGATCGCGACGATCGCGCCGCCCAGCATGGTGACGATGGCGACGCCCCACATGACCGGCCGCCAGTCCCAGGTGAGGCCCGGCAGCACCACGTACAGCAGGCGCAGCAGGGCGCCGAACGCGGCGACCTTCGTCGCGGCCGCCATGAAGCCGGTGACGGGGGTCGGCGCGCCCTGGTAGACGTCCGGGGTCCACATGTGGAACGGCACGGCGCCGACCTTGAAGAGCAGCCCCATGAGGACCATGGCGAAGCCGATGAGCAGCAGGGCGTCGTTGCCCATGGTGTCGGCGAGCGCCGGGTCGATCGAGCCGACCGCGCCGTCGACGACGTTCGCGATGGTGGCGTACGAGACGGAGCCCGCGTAGCCGTAGAGCAGCGCGATACCGAAGAGCAGGAAGGCCGAGGAGAAGGCGCCGAGGAGGAAGTACTTGACCGCGGCCTCCTGCGACATGAGCCGCTTGCGGCGGGCGACGGCGCAGAGCAGGTAGAGCGGGAGGGAGAAGACCTCGAGGGCGATGAAGAGCGTCAGGAGGTCGTTGGCCGCGGGGAAGACCAGCATGCCGGCGATGGCGAACAGCGCCAGCGGGAACACCTCGGTGGTGGTGAACCCGGCCTTGGCCGCGGCCTTCTCCTGGTCGCTGCCGGGTACGGCGGCGGCCTCGGCGGCGAAGGAGTCGACGCGGTGGCCGTGTCCGGCCGGGTCGAGCCTGCGCTCGGCGAAGGTGAAGACGGCGACGAGCGAGGCCAGCAGGATGGTGCCCTGGAGGAAGAGCGCCGGGCCGTCGACGGCGATGGCTCCCATGGCGGCGATGTGCGCCTTGGTGGAGCCGTAGCCGCCGGCGGCGAGGCCGACGATCGCGGCGAACGCGGCGACCAGCGCGAGCACGCTGAGGAACACCTGGCTGAGCCAGCGGCCCTTGCGCGGCACGAAGGCCTCGACCAGGACGCTGAGGACCGCGGCGCCGACGACGATGAGGACGGGCGAGAGCTGCACGTACTCGATGTGGGGTGACGGGATCTTGGTCACCGGTTCGGCGGCGGTCGTCCACAGGCTGTGGACGACGGGCGCGACGGCGGATGCACTCACTTGGCCGCCTCCACTTCGGGCTGGGGGTCCTTTTGCTGGACGTCGGACATGGTGTGCGTGACGGCGGGGTTCACGATGTCCGTCAGCGGCTTCGGGAACACCCCGAGGAAGATCAGCAGAGCGATCAGCGGGGCGACCACGACCAGCTCCCGCACCCGCAGGTCCGGCATCGTCCGGACCTCCTCCGTCGCCACCGGGCCCGTCATCGTCCGCTGGTAGAGGACGAGGGTGTAGAGCGCGGCGAGGACGATGCCGGTGGTGGCGATGATGCCGGCCACCGGATAGCGGGCGAACGTGCCGACCAGGACCAGGAACTCGCTGACGAAGGGGGCGAGGCCCGGCAGCGAGAGGGTGGCGAGTCCGCCGATCAGGAACGTGCCGGCGAGGACCGGGGCGACCTTCTGCACACCGCCGTAGTCGGCGATGAGCCGCGAGCCGCGCCGGGTGATCAGGAAGCCGGCCACCAGCATCAGGGCGGCCGTCGAGATCCCGTGGTTGACCATGTACAGCGTCGCGCCGCTCTGGCCCTGGCTGGTCATCGCGAAGATGCCCATGATGATGAAGCCGAAGTGCGAGATCGAGGCGTACGCCACCAGGCGCTTGATGTCCCGCTGGCCGACCGCGACCAGCGCCCCGTAGACGATGCTCACCAGGGCGAGCGCGATGATCACCGGGGTGGCCCACTTCGACGCCTCCGGGAAGAGCTGGAGGCAGAAGCGGAGCATCGCGAACGTGCCGACCTTGTCGACGACCGCGGTGATGAGCACGGCGACCGGTGCGGTCGCCTCTCCCATCGCGTTCGGCAGCCAGGTGTGCAGCGGCCACAGCGGCGCCTTCACGGCGAAGGCGAAGAAGAAGCCGAGGAACAGCAGCCGTTCGGTGTTGGTCGCCATCTCCAGCTGACCGGACGCCCGTGCCTCGGCGATCTCCGTGAGGGAGAAGTTCCCGGCGACGACGTAGAGACCGATGACGGCGGCCAGCATGATCAGTCCGCCGACCAGGTTGTACAGCAGGAACTTCACGGCCGCGTACGAACGCTGGGCCGCCGCGTTCTCGTCCGAGCCCGCGTGCGCCCGGTCGCCGAAGCCGCCGATGAGGAAGTACATCGGGATGAGCATGGCTTCGAACAGGATGTAGAAGAGGAAGACGTCGGTGGCCTCGAAGGAGAGGATCACCATCGCCTCGACCATAAGGATCAGGGCGAAGAAGCCCTGCGTCGGCCGCCAGCGGCTGGACTTGGTCTCCAGCGGGTCGGCGTCGTGCCAGCCCGCGAGGATGATGAAGGGGATCAGCAGGGCGGTGAGCGCGATCAGCGCCACCCCGATGCCGTCCACGCCCAGTTCGTAACGGACCCCGAAGTCCGCGATCCAGGAGTAGGACTCGACGAACTGGTACCGGTCTCCGCCGGGCTCGAAGTCGACGAGCACGACGACGGCGAGCACCAGGGTGACGAGTGAGACGAGCAGCGCCAGCCATTTGGCGGCGGTGCGGCGGGCGGCGGGGACGGCGGCGGTCAGGATCGCACCGACCGCCGGCACCGCTGCCGTCGCCGTCAGGATCGGAAAGCCCGCGTTGACTGCTTGCGACATCGGTTACACCGCCCTCATCAGCAGGGTCGCGGCGATCAGCACCGCAGTACCTCCGAACATGGAGACCGCATACGAGCGGGCGTAGCCGTTCTGCAGCTTGCGCAGCCGGCCGGACAGACCGCCGACCGAGGCGGCCGTGCCGTTGACCACCCCGTCGACCAGGGAGTGGTCGACGTAGACGAGCGAGCGGGTGAGGTGCGTGCCGCCCGTCACGAAGACGGCGTGGTTGAAGTCGTCCTGGAGCAGGTCGCGGCGGGCGGCCCGGGTGAGCAGCGAGCCGCGCGGGGCGGTGACCGGGACGGGCCTGCGTCCGTACTGGAGGTAGGCGATCCCGACGCCGATCACCATGACCGCGACCGTGGCCGAGGTGATGGCTCCGGCGCTGATCGGCGGGTGTCCGTGCTCGAACTCGGTCACGGGCTTCAGCCAGGTCACGAACCGGTCGCCGATGGAGAAGAAGCCACCCGCGAGGACGGAGCCGAAGGCCAGCAGGACCATCGGGATGGTCATCGACTTCGGCGACTCGTGCGGATGCGGCAGCTCGCCCTTTTCGTCGGCCTGCCAGCGCTTCTCGCCGAAGAAGGTCATCAGCATCACGCGCGTCATGTAGTACGCGGTGATGGCCGCGCCGAGCAGGGTGACCGCCCCGAGGATCCAGCCCTCGGTGCCGCCCTTGGCGAAGGCGGCCTCGATGATCTTGTCCTTGGAGAAGAAGCCGGACAGGCCCGGGAAGCCGATGATCGCGAGGTAGCCGAGGCCGAAGGTGACGAAGGTGACCGGCATGTACTTCCGCAGGCCGCCGTAACGGCGCATGTCCACCTCGTCGTTCATGCCGTGCATGACCGACCCGGCACCGAGGAAGAGCCCGGCCTTGAAGAAGCCGTGCGTGACCAGGTGCATGATCGCGAAGACGTAGCCGATGGGGCCGAGGCCGGCCGCCAGGACCATGTAGCCGATCTGCGACATCGTCGAGCCGGCCAGCGCCTTCTTGATGTCGTCCTTCGCGCAACCGACGATCGCACCGAAGAGGAGCGTGACCGCGCCGACCACGACGACCACGAGCTGGGCGTCCGGGGAGGCGTTGAAGATGTCGGCGGAGCGGACGATCAGATAGACACCGGCGGTGACCATCGTGGCCGCGTGGATGAGGGCGGAGACCGGGGTCGGGCCCTCCATAGCGTCCCCGAGCCAGGACTGCAGCGGCACCTGGGCCGACTTGCCGCAGGCGGCGAGGAGGAGCATCAGGGCGATCGCCGTCAGCTTGCCCTCGGAGGCCTCGCCGGTCGCCTCCAGGACCGGCCCGAAGGCGAAGGTCCCGAAGGTGGTGAACATGAGCATGATCGCGATCGACAGGCCCATGTCGCCGACCCGGTTGACCAGGAACGCCTTCTTCGCGGCGGTGGCCGCGCTGGGCTTGTGCTGCCAGAAGCCGATCAGGAGGTACGAGGCGAGACCGACGCCCTCCCAGCCGAAGTACAGCAGCAGGTAGTTGTCGGCGAGGACGAGGAGCAGCATCGCCGCGAGGAACAGGTTCAGATAGCCGAAGAAGCGGCGCTTGCGCTCGTCGTGCTCCATGTACCCGATCGAGTACACGTGGATCAGCGAGCCCACGCCGGTGATCAGCAGCACGAAGGTCATCGACAGCTGGTCGAGCTGGAACGCGATGTCCGCCTGGAAGTCACCGACGGCGATCCAGCTCCACAGGTGCTGGTACATGGCCCGGTCGTCCACGCTCCTGCCGAGCATGTCGGCGAAGAGGACGAGGCCGATGACGAAGGAGGCGGCCGCGAGCAGCGTGCCGAGCAGGGGCCCGGCCTTGTCGAGGCGCCGCCCGCCGCAGAGCAGGACGGTCGCCCCCAGCAGAGGCGCCGCGACGAGCAGCGCAATCAGGTTCTCCACGATTCAGCCCCTTACAGCTTCATCAGGCTGGCGTCGTCGACCGAAGCCGAGTGGCGGGAACGGAACAGCGACACGATGATCGCGAGCCCGACCACGACCTCCGCGGCGGCGACGACCATCGTGAAGAAGGCGATGATCTGGCCGTCGAGGTTGCCGTGCATCCGGGAGAAGGTGACGAGCGCGAGGTTGCAGGCGTTGAGCATCAGCTCGACGCACATGAAGACCACGATCGCGTTGCGCCGGATCAGCACCCCGGCCGCACCGATCGTGAACAACAGGGCGGCGAGATAGAGATAGTTCACGGGGTTCATCGCGTGGCCTCCTCGTCGTCCCGGTCGCGGCCGAGCCGCTCCTGCGCCCGCTGCTCCAGCGCCTTGAGGTCGGCCAGAGCCTCGCCGGACACGTCGCGGACCTGGCCGCGCTTGCGCAGCGTCTGCATCACGGTCAGCTCGGAGGGGGTGCCGTCGGGGAGCAGACCGGCGATGTCCACCGCGTTGTGCCGGGCGTAGACACCCGGCGCGGGAAGCGGCGGAACGTGCTTGCCCTCGCGGACGCGCTGCTCGGACAGCTCGCGCTGTGTGCGGGCCCGTTCGGTCCGCTCGCGGTGCGTGAGGACCATCGCGCCGACGGCCGCGGTGATGAGCAGCGCGCCGGTGATCTCGAAGGCGAAGACGTACTTGGTGAAGATGAGGGCGGCGAGGCCCTCCACGTTTCCGCCGTACGCGCCGTTCGCCGCGCCGAGCCCGTTGAACTCCGTCAGGGAGGCCTGGCCGATACCGCCGATCAGCAGGATGCCGAAGCCGAGCCCGCAGGCGACGGCCCACCAGCGCTGGCCCCTGATGGTCTCCTTCAGGGAGTCGGCGGCCGTGACGCCGACGAGCATGACGATGAAGAGGAACAGCATCATGATCGCGCCGGTGTAGACGACGATCTGGACGATGCCCAGGAAGTACGCGCCGTTGGCGAGGTAGAAGACCGCGAGGACGATCATCGTGCCGGCCAGACAGAGGGCGCTGTGCATGGCCTTCCTCATCAGGACCGTGCACAGGGCGCCGATGACGGCGATCGTGCCGAGGACCCAGAACTGGAAGGCCTCTCCGCCGGAGGTGGCGTAGGCGGCGAGCTGGGCGTTCATGCGTCCACCTCTTCCGCGTCGCCCTTCTCCCCCTTGGAGGTGGCGACCTGCTGGACGGTGCCCGGCGCGGCCTCGGTGACCAGGCCCCGGTAGTAGTCCTGCTCGTCCGTCCCCGGGAAGATGGCGTGCGGCGAGTCGACCATGCCCTCCTCCAGGCCCGCGAGGAGCTGCTCCTTGGTGTAGATCAGGTTCTCGCGGGAGGAGTCGGCCAGTTCGAACTCGTTCGTCATCGTCAGCGCGCGGGTGGGGCAGGCCTCGATGCACAGTCCGCACAGGATGCAGCGGGCGTAGTTGATCTGGTAGACGCGGCCGTAGCGCTCGCCCGGGGAGTAGCGCTCCTCCTCGGTGTTGTCCGCGCCCTCCACGTAGATGGCGTCCGCGGGGCAGGCCCAGGCGCACAGCTCACAGCCCACGCACTTCTCAAGTCCGTCCGGATGACGGTTGAGCTGGTGGCGGCCGTGGAAGCGCGGCGCCGTCGTCTTGCGCTCCTCCGGGTACTGCTCGGTCAGCCGCTTCTTGAACATGGCCTTGAAGGTCACGCCGAAGCCGGCCACCGGATTCTGGAAATCAGACACCGTCCGTCTCCTTTCCATCACTCGCAGTAGCAGTATCGGGGGCACCACTGACAACCAGGTCCCGGTCGCCGCGCGGCCTGCGCCGCGGTACGGGCGGCAGGGTCTGGCCGGGCTTGGGCGGTACGGGGAAGCCGCCGGCCATCGGGTCGAAGGGGAGCTCGTCCTCGGCCGGGCCCTCGGCCTCCTTCGCCCGCCTGTCGCGGTACATGTCGGCGACGAAGGAGAGCAGCAGGACGCCGATGACGGCTCCGGCGACGTACAGCACGATCGTCTGGAACTCGAAGTTCTCGTTGCGCAGGGCCCGGACGGTGGCGACCAGCATCAGCCAGAGCACCGAGACCGGGATGAGGACCTTCCAGCCGAGCTTCATCAGCTGGTCGTAGCGGACCCGGGGCAGCGTGCCGCGCAGCCAGATGAAGAAGAAGAGCAGCAGCTGCACCTTGAGGATGAACCAGAGCATCGGCCACCAGCCGTGGTTCGCGCCCTCCCAGAAGGTGGAGACCGGGTACGGGGCGCGCCAGCCGCCGAGGAAGAGCGTCACGGAGACGGCGGAGACCGTCACCATGTTCACGTACTCGGCGAGCATGAACATCGCGAACTTGATGGACGAGTACTCGGTGTTGAAGCCGCCGACGAGGTCGCCCTCGGACTCCGGCATGTCGAACGGGGCGCGGTTGGTCTCGCCGACCATCGTGACGACGTAGATGATGAACGAGACCGGCAGCAGGATGACGAACCAGCGGTCCGCCTGCGCCTCGACGATCGCCGAGGTCGACATCGACCCGGAGTAGAGGAAGACGGAGGCGAACGCGGCGCCCATGGCGATCTCGTAGGAGATCATCTGGGCGCAGGAGCGCAGACCGCCGAGGAGCGGGTACGTGGAGCCCGAGGACCAGCCGGCGAGGACGATGCCGTAGATGCCGACGGAGGCGATCGCGAGGACGTACAGCATCGCGATCGGCAGGTCGGTGAGCTGCATCGTGGTGCGGTGCCCGAAGATCGAGACCTCGTTGCCGGCCGGGCCGAACGGGATCACGGCGATGGCCATGAACGCGGGGGCCGCGGCGATGATCGGCGCGAGGATGTAGACGACCTTGTCGGCGCGCTTGACGACGACGTCCTCCTTCAGCATCAGCTTGATGCCGTCCGCGAGGGACTGGAGGAAACCCCAGGGTCCGTGCCGGTTGGGCCCGATGCGCAGCTGCATCCAGGCGACGACCTTGCGCTCCCACACGATGGAGAAGAGCACGGTGACCATGAGGAAGGCGAAGCAGAAGACCGCCTTGATCGCGACGAGCCACCAGGGGTCCGTCCCGAACATGGAGAGGTCTTCCGCGGCGAGCGGCGTGATCATGCCTGCACCTCCGTCGAGGTCGCCGGGCCGATACGGACCAGGTCGCCCGGGTGGGCGCCCGTGTCGGAGAGGACTCCGCCCCCGGTCGAGTTGAGCGGGAGCCAGACCACGCGGTCGGGCATCTCGGCGACCTGGAGCGGGAGTCGGGTCGACCCCGCCGGACCGGAGACGGCGAGCAGGTCGCCGTCCTTGACGCCCGCCTCCTCGGCGGTCGCGGCGGAGAGCCGGGCGACCGCCGCGTGGCGGGTGCCGGCCAGCGCCGTGTCGCCCTCCTGGAGGCGGCCGAGGTCGAGCAGGAGCCGGTGTCCGGCGAGGACCGCCTCGCCCTCGCCCGGACGGGGCGCGGCCTGCGCGGGCTCGGTGGGCTCGGAGGCCCGCTCGCCGTCCCAGCCGCCGAGCCGGTCCAGCTCGCGGCGGACCGCGCGCAGGTCGGGCAGGGCCAGGTGCGCGTCGAGGGCGTCGGCGAGCATGTGGAGCACGCGCGCGTCCGCCGGCGGCAGCGTCCGGGTCATCTGCTCGGGCTTGAGCGCGGCCTCGAAGAGCCTCGCCCTGCCCTCCCAGTTGAGGAACGTGCCGGGCTTCTCGGCGACCGCGGCGACCGGGAGGACCACGTCGGCCCGCTCGGTGACCTCGCTCGGCCGCAGTTCGAGGGAGACCACGAACGCCGCGTCGAGCGCCTCACGCGCCCGTGCCGGGTCCGGCAGGTCGCGGACCTCGACGCCGCCGACGAGCAGCGCGCCCAGTTCGCCGATGGCCGCTGCCTCGACGATCTGGCCGGTGTCGCGGCCGTAGCCGTGCGGGAGTTCGCGTACGCCCCAGGCCGCCGCGACCTCCTCACGCGCGCGCGGGTCGGTCGCGGGGCGGCCGCCGGGCAGCAGCGTCGGGATGGCGCCGGCTTCGAGCGCCCCGCGCTCCCCGGCCCGGCGCGGGATCCACACGAGCTTCGCGCCGGTCGCCGTCGCGGTCCGGACGGCGGCTGTCAGCCCACCGGGCACGGCGGCCAGCCGCTCGCCGACCACGATGACGGCGCCGTCCTGGCGCAGCGCCTCCGCGGCCCGCGTGCCGGCCTCGTCGAGTCCGACGCGGGACGTGAGCGCGTCCAGCCACTCGGTCTCGGTGCCGGGCGCCGCCGGGAGCAGCGTGCCGCCCGCCTTCGCCAGGCCCCGGGTCGCGAACGCGGCCAGCGCGTAGGTCTTCTGGCCCTTCGTGCGCCAGGCCTTGCGCAGCCGCAGGAAGACGCCGGGCGCCTCCTCCTCGGACTCGAAGCCGACGAGCAGCACGGCCGGGGCGGCTTCGAGGGCGGTGTACGTGACGCCCGTGCCGTCCAGGTCCCGGCCGCGGCCGGCGACGGTGGAGGCCAGGAAGTCGGCCTCCTCGCTGGAGTGGACCCGGGCCCGGAAGTCGACGTCGTTGGTGTCGAGGGCGACCCGGGCGAACTTGGCGTACGCGTAGGAGTCCTCGACGGTCAGCCGCCCGCCGGCCAGGACGCCGGTACGGCCCCTGACCAGTCCGCGGGCCGCCGCCTCCAGGGCCTCCGGCCAGGAGGCCGCTTCGAGGACTCCCGTCTCCGGGTTCCGTACGAGCGGCGTCGTCAGCCGGTCACGCTGCTGGGCGTACCGGAACGCGAACCGCCCCTTGTCGCACACCCACTCCTCGTTGACCTCCGGGTCCTCGGCCGCGAGCCGCCGCATGACCTTGCCGCGCCGGTGGTCGGTGCGCGTGGCGCAGCCGCCCGCGCAGTGCTCGCAGACGCTCGGCGAGGAGACGAGGTCGAAGGGGCGGGAGCGGAACCGGTACGCCGCCGAGGTCAGCGCGCCGACCGGGCAGATCTGGATCGTGTTCCCGGAGAAGTACGACTCGAACGGGTCGCCCTCGCCGGTGCCGACCTGCTGGAGCGCGCCGCGCTCGACCAGCTCGATCATCGGGTCGCCGGCGATCTGGTTCGAGAACCGGGTGCAGCGCGCGCAGAGCACGCACCGCTCACGGTCGAGCAGCACCTGGGCCGAGATCGGCACCGGCTTCTCGTAGGTCCGCTTGTGGCCCTCGAAGCGGGACTCCGCCTGCCCGTGGGACATCGCCTGGTTCTGCAGCGGGCACTCGCCGCCCTTGTCGCAGACCGGGCAGTCCAGCGGGTGGTTGATGAGCAGCAGCTCCATCACGCCGTGCTGGGCCTTCTCGGCGACCTGCGAGGTCAGCTGGGACTTCACCACCATGCCGTCGGTGCAGGTGATGGTGCAGGACGCCATCGGCTTGCGCTGGCCCTCGACCTCGACGATGCACTGCCGGCAGGCGCCGGCCGGGTCGAGGAGCGGGTGGTCGCAGAACCGCGGGATCTCGATCCCGAGCTGCTCGGCGGCGCGGATGACCAGGGTCCCCTTGGGGACGGAGATCTCGGCACCGTCGATGGTCAGCGTGACCATGTCCTCCGGCGGTACCGCCGGGGAACCGCCGCCCGCGGGGCCGGCCGTGGTGACCGTCATGCCGTCACCTCCTTGTGGTTGTCCGCCCAGGCGGTCGACTTGGCCGGGTCGAAGGGGCAGCCCCGGCCGGTGATGTGCTGCTCGTACTCCTCGCGGAAGTACTTCAGCGAGGAGAAGATCGGGGAGGCCGCGCCGTCGCCGAGCGCGCAGAACGACTTGCCGTTGATGTTGTCGGCGATGTCGTTGAGCTTGTCGAGGTCGGACATCACGCCCTTGCCCGCCTCGATGTCGCGGAGCAACTGCACCAGCCAGTACGTGCCTTCGCGGCAGGGCGTGCACTTGCCGCAGGACTCGTGGGCGTAGAACTCGGTCCACCGGGTCACCGCGCGGACCACGCACGTCGTCTCGTCGAAGCACTGGAGCGCCTTCGTGCCGAGCATCGAGCCGGCCGCGCCCACGCCCTCGTAGTCCAGCGGGACGTCGAGGTGCTCGTCGGTGAACATCGGGGTGGAGGAGCCGCCCGGGGTCCAGAACTTCAGCCGGTGCCCGGGGCGCATCCCCCCGCTCATGTCGAGGAGCTGGCGCAGCGTGATCCCGAGCGGGGCCTCGTACTGTCCGGGCGAGACGACGTGTCCGCTGAGCGAGTAGAGCGTGAAGCCCGGGGACTTCTCGCTGCCCATCGACTTGAACCAGTCCTTGCCCCGGTTGAGGATCGCGGGAACGGAGGCGATGGACTCGACGTTGTTCACCACGGTGGGGCAGGCGTACAGACCGGCGACCGCGGGGAAGGGCGGACGGAGCCGGGGCTGGCCGCGCCGCCCTTCGAGCGAGTCGAGCAGCGCGGTCTCCTCGCCGCAGATGTACGCGCCGGCGCCGGCGTGCACGGTGATGTCGAGGTTCAGGCCGCTGCCGAGGATGTTCCGGCCGAGGAAGCCGGCGTCGTACGCCTCGCGCACCGCCTCGTGCAGGCGGCGCAGGACGGGTACGACCTCGCCGCGCAGGTAGATGAACGCGTGCTCGGAGCGGATCGCGTAGCAGGCGATGATCATTCCCTCGATGAGGGAGTGCGGGTTGGCGAAGAGGAGCGGGATGTCCTTGCAGGTGCCCGGCTCGGACTCGTCGGCGTTGACGACGAGGTAGTGCGGCTTGCCGTCGCCCTGCGGAATGAACTGCCACTTCATCCCGGTGGGGAATCCGGCGCCGCCACGGCCGCGCAGACCGGAGTCCTTGACGTACGCGATGAGGTCGTCGGGCGACATCGCGAGGGCCTTGCGCAGACCCTCGTACCCCTCGTGCCTCCGGTACGTCTCCAGGGTCCAGGATTCGGGCTGGTCCCAGAACGCCGAGAGGACCGGCGCCAGAAGCTTCTCGGGGCTGCTGTTGTTGATCTCGGCTGCCAAGGTCATCACTCCCCCTCCCCACTGGCCGATTCGCCGCGCGGGTGGACGATCTTGTGGTGCGGGGTCTCGCCCTTGGCCAGCCGCAGCCCGACGAGCGAGGCCGGGCCGGCCCCACCGGTGGCCTCGACGGCCCCCTCGCGCTCGTCGGGGAAACCGGCCAGGATGCGGGCGGTCTCCTTGTACGTGCAGAGCGGCGCGCCCCGGGTCGGCTCGACCGGACGGCCGGCCCGCAGATCGTCGACGATCTTCTTGGCGGACTCGGGCGTCTGGTTGTCGAAGAACTCCCAGTTGACCATCACCACGGGCGCGAAGTCGCAGGCCGCGTTGCACTCGATGTGCTCCAGCGTGACCTTGCCGTCCTCGGTCGTCTCGTTGTTGCCGACCCCGAGGTGCTCCTTCAGCTCCTCGAAGATGGCGTCGCCGCCCATGACCGCGCAGAGCGTGTTGGTGCAGACGCCGACCTGGTAGTCGCCGGAGGGCTTGCGGCGGTACATCGTGTAGAAGGTGGCGACCGCGGTGACCTCGGCGGTGGTCAGGCCGAGGACCTCGGCGCAGAACTTCATGCCGGTACGGGTCACGTGGCCCTCCTCCGCCTGCACGAGGTGCAGCAGCGGCAGGAGCGCGGAGCGGGACCCCGGATAGCGGGCGATGATCTCCCGGGCGTCCGCCTCGAGCCGGGCGCGTACCTCGGCCGGGTAGTCGGGGGCGGGGAGCTGGGGCATCCCGAGACTGGTCTGTCCGTCCGTCATCGGTCGACGCCTCCCATCACGGGGTCGATGGACGCGACGGCGACGATGACGTCGGCGACCTGGCCGCCCTCGCACATCGCCGCCATGGCCTGCAGGTTGGTGAAGGACGGGTCGCGGAAGTGGACCCGGTAGGGGCGGGTGCCGCCGTCGGAGACGACGTGCACGCCGAGCTCGCCCTTGGGCGACTCCACGGCCGCGTAGGCCTGTCCGGCCGGGACACGGAAGCCCTCGGTGACCAGCTTGAAGTGGTGGATCAGGGCCTCCATGGAGGTGCCCATGATCTTCTTGATGTGGTCGAGGGAGTTGCCGAGTCCGTCCGGTCCGAGCGCGAGCTGCGCGGGCCAGGCAATCTTCTTGTCGGCGACCATGACCGCGCCGGGAGCCAGGCGGTCGAGGCACTGCTCGACGATCCGCAGCGACTGGCGCATCTCCTCCAGGCGGACGAGGAAGCGGCCGTAGGAGTCGCAGCTGTCGGCGGTCGGGACGTCGAACTCGTAGTTCTCGTAGCCGCAGTACGGGTCGGTCTTGCGCAGGTCGTGCGGGAGGCCCGCGGAGCGCAGGATCGGTCCGGTGGCGCCGAGCGCCATGCAGCCGGCGAGGTCGAGGTAGCCGACGTCCTGCATGCGGGCCTTGAAGATGGGGTTGCCGGTGGCGAGCTTGTCGTACTCCGGCAGGTTCTTCTTCATGGTCTTCACGAACTCGCGCACGGCGTCGACGGCGCCGGGCGGGAGGTCCTGGGCGAGGCCGCCGGGGCGGATGAACGCGTGGTTCATGCGCAGGCCGGTGATCAGCTCGTACAGGTCCAGGATCATCTCGCGGTCCCGGAAGCCGTAGATCATGATCGTGGTGGCGCCCAGCTCCATGCCGCCGGTGGCGATGCACACCAGGTGGGAGGAGAGCCGGTTGAGCTCCATCAGGAGGACCCGGATGACGCTGGCCCGGTCCGGGATCTGGTCGGTGATGCCGAGCAGCTTCTCGACGCCCAGGCAGTACGCCGTCTCGTTGTAGAACGAGGTGAGGTAGTCCATGCGCGTGACGAAGGTGGTGCCCTGCGTCCAGTTCCGGAATTCGAGGTTCTTCTCGATGCCGGTGTGGAGGTAGCCGATGCCGCAGCGGGCCTCGGTGACGGTCTCACCGTCGATCTCCAGGATCAGCCGCAGCACGCCGTGCGTGGACGGGTGCTGGGGACCCATGTTGACGATGATCCGCTCGTCGTCCGCCTTGGCCGCGGACTCGACGACCTCTTCCCAGTCGCCACCGGTGACGGTGTAGACGGTGCCTTCGGTGGTCTCGCGGGCTTCCGAAGCGTTGGGGTTGTTCACGAGTACGACCTCCGCTGGTCCGGAGCCGGGATCTGGGCGCCCTTGTACTCGACGGCGATGCCGCCGAGGGGGTAGTCCTTGCGCTGCGGGAAGCCCTGCCAGTCGTCCGGCATCATGATCCGGGTGAGGGCGGGGTGGCCGTCGAAGACGATGCCGAAGAAGTCGTACGTCTCGCGCTCGTGCCAGTCGTTGGTCGGGTAGACCGAGGTGAGCGACGGGATGTGCGGGTCGGCGTCCGGGGCGGACACCTCCAGGCGGATCAGCCGGCCGTGGGTGAGCGAGCGCAGGTGGTAGACGGCGTGCAGCTCGCGGCCCTTGTCGCCGAGGTAGTGGACGCCGGAGACGCCCGTACAGAGCTCGAAGCGCAGCGCCGGGTCGTCGCGCAGGGTGCGGGCGACGCGGACGAGGTGCTCGCGGGCGATGTGGAAGGTGAGCTCGTCGCGGTCGACGACCGTCTTCTCGATGGCGTTCCCGGGCAGGAGCCCCTGCTCGTCGAGGGCACCTTCGAGCTCGTCGGCGACCTCGTCGAACCAGCCGCCGTACGGGCGGGCCGCCGCGCCGGGCAGGCGCACGGAGCGGACGAGGCCGCCGTAGCCGGAGGTGTCGCCGCCGTTGTTCGCGCCGAACATCCCGCGCTGGACGCGGACCTCCTCGCCGTGCTCCCCGCGCTGCCCGGGCAGGTTCTGCTCGGAGAGCTCCTTCTCGGGGTTCGGTGTCTCGTCACTCACCGGAGAAGACCCTTCATCTCAATCGTCGGCAGGGCCTTGAGCGCCGCTTCCTCCGCCTCGCGGGCCGCCTCCTCGGCGTTCACGCCGAGCTTGGAGGTCTGGATCTTCTGGTGGAGCTTGAGAATCGCGTCCATCAGCATCTCCGGGCGCGGCGGGCAACCCGGCAAATAGATGTCGACCGGCACGATGTGGTCGACGCCCTGCACAATCGCGTAATTGTTGAACATTCCGCCCGACGAGGCGCAGACCCCCATGGAGATGACCCACTTGGGGTTCGGCATCTGGTCGTAGACCTGCCGCAGGACGGGCGCCATCTTCTGGCTGACCCGGCCCGCCACGATCATCAGGTCGGCCTGCCGCGGTGAGCCGCGGAAGACCTCCATGCCGAAGCGCGCCAGGTCGTAGCGGCCGGCGCCGGTCGTCATCATCTCGATGGCGCAGCAGGCGAGGCCGAACGTCGCGGGGAAGACGGACGCCTTGCGCACCCAGCCCGCGGCCTGTTCGACCGTCGTCAGCAGAAAACCGCTCGGCAGCTTCTCTTCGAGTCCCATAGGTGCCCCTCAGCCCCTCAGTCCCATTCCAGGCCGCCGCGCCGCCACACGTAGGCGTAGGCGACGAAGACGGTGAGCACGAAGAGCAACATCTCCACGAGCCCGAAAAGCCCCAGGGCGTCGAAGGTGACCGCCCAGGGGTAGAGGAAGACGATCTCGATGTCGAAGACGATGAAGAGCATCGCCGTCAGGTAGTACTTGATGGGGAAGCGGCCGCCTCCGGCCGGAGTGGGCGTCGGCTCGATGCCGCACTCGTATGCCTCAAGCTTTGCCCTGTTGTACCGCTTTGGGCCGATTAGCGTGGCCATGACCACGGAGAAGATCGCAAACCCCGCACCCAGGGCACCGAGCACGAGGATGGGCGCGTACGCATTCACGCTCCTCGCTCCTTCCAGTCGTCCTTGACCGTTGGACCGCACGGTCGGGCCATGGAAGATCGCCCCCATGTGAGGCAGTTCACAAGCCCGACTGCCCCGCATCCTATGCCCGCCCCTCTGTGATCTGCGACACGGGGTACAGCAACGACTTTGTGATCTCCACCACCTGACGAAGGATCATGAAGCCGGATGAGGGGTGATCTTGGTACTCGAAGCGCCCAGGTGATCACCAGTTGTGACATCCGGACCCGAAACCGCTGGTCGGAGGGGTGCCGCACTATCAAGAGGTGGCACCTACAGGCAAATTGGCGATGGACCCGGGTGAGTGATAAAGAACCGGCCCGTCGCCCGGTCGGGGGTCTCGCGGGAGCGAAGTGGACGTGTGCACCGATTCACGAGCGTCCCGACCGCCTGGCGGACATCATGCTGTGACCTGCGTCACAGGATTCCGTCGCAGAGAAAACGGGGCTTGGCCATCCGTGTGAAGAGGTGGTAAGCGGCGGTCAATTCGGACGTTTCATTGAAAACCCGTGATCAAGGGCCAGATGAGTCGTGCCCGTATTGTCCGTTACGGCGTCAATAAGGGCGCCAGATAAGCGGATTAGGTGGTTCCGAACGTAACTGTGGCGCAACCCACGTTTCTTGAAGGGAACCGTGAAGCCCTGATAGCGGTTGTACTCATGTCCCAGACCGCTCACATACCCAGCCACCGGAAGCCCCGCCGAAGCGCCTCCAAGCTCGCGCTCCGCGCCGGAGTTGCCGGTGGCGTCCTCAGCACCATCGCGGTGGCCGGTGCTGCCGGGCCGGCGAACGCCGATCCCGTGACCGAGACCATCGAGATGCCCACGCTCGGCTCGCTCGACACGGGCCTGGCGAGCGCCGTCTCCGCCTCCGCCGAGGCCTCCCAGCAGGAAGCCCTCGACCTGAGCCTCCAGGCCCAGGAGACGGCCGCCCTGGAGAAGGCCGCCAAGGACGCCAAGAAGGCCAAGGCCGAGGCCGACCGCAAGGCCGAGGCCGAGAAGGCGGAGCGGGCCGAGAAGGCCCGCGCCGAGGCCCGCGAGCGCGCCTCCCGGACACAGGAGCGCACCACGCTCTCCTCGTCCTCCGGCTCCTCCGACAGCGATTCCTCGTACAGCAGCGACGCCCCCACCGGGTCCGCCGCCGCGATCGTGGCCTTCGCCCGCGCCCAGATCGGCGACGCCTACATCTCCGGCGGCACCGGCCCCAACTCCTGGGACTGCTCCGGTCTCGTCCAGGCGGCCTACCGCCAGGCCGGCGTCGACCTGCCGCGCATCTCGAACCAGCAGTCCTCGATGGGTACGTCGGTCTCGCTGAGCAACCTGCAGCCGGGCGACATCCTGTACTGGGGCAGCCGCAGCGGCTCGTACCACGTGGCGATCTACGTGGGCGGCGGCAAGTACGTGGGCGCGCAGAACCCGTCGACCGGTGTCGTCGAGCGCTCCCTCGACTGGGACATGCCCTCCGGCGCGGTCCGCATCCTCTGATCGTCCGCACGCCGGCACACGTGAGAAGCCGTCACTCCTCGGGGGAGTGACGGCTTTTCCCTGTTTCGGGTTGATATGCCCTACTTGCGGAAGGCCTCGATGATCCGGGCGTAGCTGTCCCCGCCGTGGCCCGCCTCGACCGCGGCGCGCATCAGCTCCAGATGCAGCCTCGGCAGCCGGTCGTCGATGCCCCGCTCCTCCCCCGCGTGCAGCAGATGCCCGATCGCCGCCACCTGGACGTCGATCGTGGCGTCCGCGCCCGGATACTCCCCGGCGTCGATCTGCTCGGCGTACCCCGTCATGAACCAGGAGACCGTCGACAGCCAGCGGGTGGCCACCGCCGTGAAGTCCCGGGCCGGCACTCCGTCCGCGCCCGCGAGCGCGGTGGCGTGCAGCCAGCCGCCGAAGACGGACCACATGAGGCCGAGCAGCCCCGCGTCGTAGAGCGAGGCGAGCCCCGCGTCCGGGCCGAGGTCCACCGGGTCGCCCAGGACGGCGAGCGTCGCCCGGTGCGCGGCGAACAGCTCGGTGTCGCCCGCGTAGAGGATCATGTTGGAGCTGTCGCCGACCCCCGGCGGGGTCGTCATGACGGCGCCCACGAGATGGCCGATGCCGTGCTCGCCGGCCCACCGCGCCTCCTCGCGGGCCTGCTCGGGCGAACCGGTGGTGAGGTCGACCAGGGCCTTGCCCCGGAGCGAACCGGCCACGGGGGCGAGGAGTTCGCGTACGGCGGTGTGGTCGAGGACGCAGACCACGACGAGCTCGCTCGCGGCGACGGCCTCGGCGACGGTCGCGGCCCGGACGGCGCCCCGGGCGACCAGGGCGTCGGCCTTCGCCGGGGTGCGGTTCCAGACGGTGGTGCGGTGGCCGGCGGCGAGGAAGGCGTCGGCGAGGGCGGAGCCCATCTGCCCGAGACCGATGACCGTGATGTTCTGTGCGTTCATGGGATCCACGCTCGCAGCGGCGGAATCCGGCCGACAGTGGCAGGACCGACGACGAACGCACGATTCCTGCCGCACTTCTGGCGTACGGTCGGGGCATGAGCGCAGGGGTGGTGGCCATCGCCGTCGTACCGGACCGGCGGACCGGGACGTCACTGTGGGAGCTGTACGAACTCTCCCTGGCGTGCGGGGTCTTCGGCATCCCGCACCCCGACCTGGCCGACCCCTGGTACGAGCTGCGGCTCTGCGGGGACTCCGGCGACGGCGGGATCTTCTCCCTGCGCACCATCCACGGTCTCGACGGACTCGTCGGCGCGGACACCGTCATCGTGCCCTCCGTGCCCGACGCGGTCGTTGAGGAGGGCGAGGAGGTGCCGGCCGAGCTCGTCGAGGCACTGCGCGCGGCGGCCGCCTCCGGCGCCCGGATGGTCTCGCTGTGCACCGGCGCCTTCGCGCTCGCCGCCGCCGGACTGCTCGACGGCCGCCGGGCCACCGCCCACTGGCAGCACACCGCGCAGCTGGCCGCCCGGCACCCCGGGGTGATCGTGGACGACTCGGTGCTCTACACGGACGAGGGGACGGTCCTGACGAGCGCCGGGGCCACCGCCGCGCTCGACCTCTGTCTGCACCTGGTGCGCACCGACCTCGGCGCGGCCGTCGCCGGACAGCTCGCCCGCCGCCTCGTCGTCCCGGCCCACCGTCCCGGCGGCCAGGCCCAGTTCATCGAGGCCCCGCTCCCGCCGAGCGACGACGACAGCCTGGGACCCGTACTGCAGTGGGCGACCGAGCACCTGGCCGAGCCCCTGACCGTGGAGGAGCTGGCGCGGCGGGCCCGGATGAGCCCGCGCACCTTCCACCGGAGGGTGCGCGAGGAGTACGGGACCACCCCGCTGCAGTGGCTGCTCCAGCAGCGCGTGGCCCGGGCCCAGTCCCTGCTCGAGTGCACCGACCTGCCCGTGGAGCTGGTCGGTGACCACAGCGGTCTGGGGTCGGCGGCCAATCTGCGCCGCCACTTCACCCGGGCCGTCGGGGTGTCCCCGTCCGGGTACCGGAAGGCGTTCAGGCCTTCGGGGCCACCTTCGAGAGACCGTTGATGATGCGGTCCATCGCGTCGCCGCCCGTCGGGTCGGTCAGGTTGGCGAGCATCTTCAGCGTGAACTTCATCAGGACCGGGTGCGACAGGCCGCGCTGGGTCGCGATCTTCATGATCTTCGGGTTGCCGATGATCTTCACGAAGGCGCGGCCGAGCGTGTAGTACCCGCCGTAGGTGTCCTTGAGGATCTTCGGGTAGTTGTGCAGCGCCAGTTCGCGCTGGGCCGGGGTCGCGCGGGCGTGCGCCTGGACGATGACGTCGGCCGCGATCTGGCCCGACTCCATGGCGTACGCGATGCCCTCGCCGTTGAACGGGTTGACCAGGCCGCCCGCGTCACCGACGAGCAGCAGGCCCTTGGTGTAGTGCGGCTGGCGGTTGAAGGCCATCGGCAGCGCGGCGCCCCGGATCGGGATCGTCATGTTCTCCGGCGTGAAGCCCCAGTCCTCCGGCATCGAGGCGCACCATGCCTTGAGCACCTCGCGCCAGTCCAGCTCGCGGAAGGCGGAGGAGGAGTTGAGGATGCCGAGGCCGACGTTGGAGGTGCCGTCGCCCATGCCGAAGATCCAGCCGTAGCCCGGCAGCAGACGGTCCTGGGGGCCGCGCCGGTCCCACAGCTCCAGCCAGGACTCCAGGTAGTCGTCGTCGTGGCGGGGGCTGGTGAAGTACGTCCGTACGGCCACGCCCATCGGCCGGTCCTCGCGCCGGTGCAGGCCCATGGCGAGCGAGAGCCGGGTCGAGTTGCCGTCGGCGGCGACGACCAGCGGCGCGTGGAACGTGACCTCGCGCTTCTCCTCGCCGAGCTTGGCGTGCACGCCCGTGATGCGGCCGGTGCGGTCGTCGATGATCGGGGCGCCCACGTTGCAGCGCTCGTACAGCCGTGCGCCGGCCTTCTGCGCCTGGCGGGCGAGCTGCTCGTCGAAGTCGTCCCGCTTGCGGACGAGTCCGTAGTCGGGGTACGAGGCGAGGTCCGGCCAGTCCAGCTGGAGCCGGACACCGCCGCCGATGATGCGCAGGCCCTTGTTGCGCAGCCAGCCGGCCTCCTCGGAGATGTCGATCCCCATGGAGACGAGCTGCTTGGTGGCGCGGGGCGTGAGCCCGTCGCCGCAGACCTTCTCGCGCGGGAACGCCGTCTTCTCCAGGAGCAGGACGTCGAGCCCCGCCTTGGCCAGGTAGTACGCCGTCGTCGATCCCGCCGGGCCCGCCCCGACGACGATGACGTCCGCGCTGTGCTCGGAGAGGGGCTGCTCGGTCACGGCGATGTCTCCCGAAGGTCGAGGGGTGAGGGGTCAGGCGGCGTGAGGCACGTCGGCTGAAGTCTAGGAGAAGAGTGCTGGGCGTCCGGGGCCCGGGGCGTTCAGTCCTTGAAGCCCCGGTGCAGGGCGACGATGCCGCCCGACAGGTTCCGCCAGGCCACCTTCGACCAGCCGGCCTTCTGGAGCAGACCGGCGAGGGTGGGCTGGTCCGGCCAGGACCTGATGGACTCGGCGAGGTAGACGTACGCGTCCGGGTTGGAGGAGATCGCGCGGGCCACCGGCGGCAGCGCGCGCATCAGGTACTCCTCGTAGACCGTGCGGAACGGCGCCCAGGTCGCGTGCGAGAACTCGCAGATCACGACCCGCCCGCCGGGCTTCGTGACCCGGTACAGCTCGCGCAGGGCCGCCTCGGTGTCCTGGATGTTGCGCAGGCCGAAGGAGATCGTCACGGCGTCGAAGACGTCGTCGCGGAACGGGAGATTCATCCCGTCGCCGGCCGTGAACGGCATCCACGGGTGCCGCTTCTTGCCGACCTGGAGCATCCCCAGGGAGAAGTCGCACGGCACGACGTACGCCCCCGCGCGGGCGAAGGGCTGCGAGGAGGTCGCCGTCCCGGCCGCCAGGTCCAGGATCCGCTGCGCCGGGCGCGCGTCGACGGCCTTGGCGACCTCCTTGCGCCAGCGCCGGTCCTGACCGAGCGAGAGCACGTCGTTGGTGAGGTCGTAGTTCGCCGCCACGTCGTCGAACATCGAGGCGACTTCGTGCGGCTGCTTGTCCAGGGATGCGCGGGTCACTGGCGTTCGGCCTCGCAGACTCGGGTACGGAACGGACCCGCCCATTCTCGCAGGCGGCGGAGGGAAATCGACGGCGGGCATGCCCGTGCGTACGACGACCCGGCGGACGGGCCCCGACTCCCGTCCGGGCGGGACGCGCACGCTCAGCGGCGGCGGAAGACGAGGCGGCCGTCGAGAACGGTCGCGACGCAGGCCCGGGCGCCCCGGGCGAGGAGTTCGGACTCGTCGGCGACGGCGAAGACGGCGAACCGGGCGTGGTTGCCGGCCGCCAGCTGGTGCAGGTGCGCCACGGGGATGCCCGTCGCGTACGGATCGAGCGCGGGGACTCCTTCCGGCGGTGCCGGGGCCCGGCCCGCCTGGATCAGCCCCGACCTGCGCACCGCCTCCTGGACCGCCGGGCGCTCGTACGCCCCGGCCACCGCGACCGTGCCGTGCGCCAGCATCCGCTGGAGGCCGCGCCGGGCGCTCGCTCCCCAGCGCGCCTCGTCCATGGCGAGAGCGGTGAGCGCCTCGCCCGTGACCGGCTCGGTGCCGAGCTCGTCCGCCTCGCGCGGGTCCGGGTGGTAGGCCCGCTCGAGCAGCTCGGGTCCGAACGGGTTGAGGAGCGCGCGGGTCAGGACGCCCGGCCATCGCCGTACCCGTGCCTGCGGGTGGGCGGCGGACACCTCCTCGTACGGGCCGACGGCCGCGATCTCCGCGCCGCGGACGACGACGGCGCCGCCGGGCACGGGGGCGCGGCCCCCGCCCGGCAGCACCAGGTCCGCCGCGTGGATCGTCAGCACGGAGGCGTCAGTTGGCGTTCAGGAGCTTCAGCTCCGGGTGCGCCGTGCCGCCCTCGATCGCCGTGGAGGAGATGTGCGAGGCGACGCGCTCGTCGACGGGATCGTTCGCCGGGTCGTCGTGGACGACGAGGTGCTCGTACGTCGTGGAACGCTGCGCCGGCACACGGTCCGCCGTACGGATCATGTCGATCATCTCGCGCAGGTTGGAACGGTGCTTGGCCCCCGCGGACGAGACGACGTTCTCCTCCAGCATGATCGAACCGAGGTCGTCCGCGCCGTAGTGCAGCGTCAGCTGGCCGATCTCCTTGCCCGTGGTCAGCCACGAGCCCTGGATGTGCGCGATGTTGTCCATGAAGAGCCGCGAGATCGCGATCATCCGCAGGTACTCGAAGAGCGTGGCCTGCGTGCGGCCCTTCAGGTGGTTGTTCTCGGGCTGGTACGTGTACGGGATGAAGGCCCGGAAGCCGCCCGTCCGGTCCTGCACGTCACGGATCATCCGCAGGTGCTCGATGCGCTCGGCGTTCGTCTCTCCGGTGCCCATCAGCATCGTGGACGTCGACTCCACGCCCAGGCCGTGCGCGATCTCCATGATCTCCAGCCACCGCTCGCCGCTCTCCTTGAGCGGGGCGATCGCCTTGCGCGGGCGCTCCGGCAGCAGCTCGGCGCCGGCGCCGGCGAAGGAGTCGAGACCGGCCTTGTGGATGCGGGTGATCGCCTCCTCGACGGAGACGCCCGAGATGCGGGCCATGTGCTCGACCTCGGACGCGCCGAGGGAGTGGATGACCAGCTGCGGGAAGTCCTTCTTGATCGCCGCGAAGTGCTTCTCGTAGTACTCGACACCGAAGTCCGGGTGGTGGCCGCCCTGGAACATGATCTGGGTGCCGCCCAGCTCCACGGTCTCCGCGCAGCGGCGCAGGATGTCGTCGAGGTCACGGGTCCAGCCCTTGGCCGTGTCCTTCGGCGGGGCGTAGAAGGCGCAGAACTTGCAGGCCGTCACGCAGACGTTCGTGTAGTTGATGTTCCGCTCGATGATGTACGTCGCGATGTGCTCCGTACCGGCGTAGCGGCGTCGGCGTACGGCGTCGGCGGCCGCGCCCAGCGCGTGCAGCGGCGCCGAGCGGTAGAGGTCGAGCGCCTCTTCGGGGGTGATCCTGCCACCCTCTGCGGCGCGGTCGAGGACGGACTGAAGGTCGGCCTTCTCGGTCACCGGCTGAGTCCCTTTCGGAGGGTGGAATCTAAGGACCGAACCAGCCTACGCCAGCGCTTCTCAGGACTTCCGCAGGGTGCCGCTCGGGCGGCCCGCGGCCGCCTCGTCCGAGCGGTAGCGGAGCGTCCCGTCGGGGGCGAGGGTGAGGGTGAAGGAGGACTCGCCGGTGGTGCACAGGCCCTCGGTGCCGGGGCGGTCGGGGTCGGTGCGGTCCTCGATCCGGAGTTCGGTGGCGGTGGCGGAGGCGAGTGCGCCGATGCCGTGGCACCGCACGGTGGTACCGAGAAGGCTGATCGTGTGGGTGGTGCGGACGACGTCCTCACCGGTACCGCCCTCGGTCACCACGGCGGTCAGGTCTCCGTGCGGCGAGCCGTTGCGCTCGGTGGTGGGCCCGGTCCAGGTGCCGACGAAGGCGGCGGGGACCGAGCCGACGGCCGGGGCGGTGGTCGCGGTGGCGGACGGCTTGGGCGTGGGGGTGGGCGTGGGCGCGGTGGTGGGGGTGCGGTGCGTGGGCTCCGCGTCGGCCGGAGGGCTCGCCGTGCTCCCGCCCGTCCTGCCCGCGTCGGCGGCGCGCCGCCCGCCGGGCATCAGGTCGAAGAGGTACCCCGCCCCCAGGGTCACCGCGGCGAGCGCACCGGCGACGGCCAGCGCGACCGTGCAGCTGACCCGCCGCCCCGCGGCGAGCGAGAGCGTGGCCTGCCGCCGCCGGGGGGCTTCGCCTCCTGGGGCGGTGGAGTCCCGCACCCCGGCCGGGGTGCCCGGGTGGTGCGGCGGGTCCGGGGAGAACGAGCCGCCCGGGGAGACCGAGGAGAACGGCGGGCCGAAGACGCCCAACTCGGGAGCGGGCGGCCCGGGGTGGCCTCCCGGGCCGTCGGGCGTCAGGACGGGCGGAGGGCCGTAGACCCCCGACGGCGGACCGGTCATGGGCCCCTCGGGGGCGGGTTCCCACGCCGAAGGCGCCGTGAAGGGCACGGGACCCGAGACGTTCGGATCCGCCCCGATCCCTCCCGTGCGCGCGTCGAGCTCCAGGATCTGCACGGCCGTTCGGCTGATCTGCTCCACCAGCGGGGTCGGCAGCCAGCCCGCCGCCACCAGGGCGGCCGCACCCGCGGGGGCCAGCGCCGCCGCGAGCGCGGACGGGGCCGGGCGGGCGGCCGGATCCTTCGCGAGGCAGGACGCCACCAGCTCGCGCAGATCCCCCTCCAGCGCGCCCAGTTCGGGCTCCTCGTGGACCACCTTGTAGAGCAGGGCCGCCGAGGTGTCGCCGGGGAACGGCGGTGCGCCCGTCGCCGCGTACGCGAGGACCGCGCCGAGCGAGAAGACGTCCGACGCGCCGGTCGCGCCCTGCCCGACGATCTGTTCGGGCGCCATGTAGCCGGGTGAACCGATCGAGACCCCGCTCGCGGTGAGCGACGCCGTGCCGTCCGTGGCCCGCGCGATGCCGAAGTCGATGAGCCGGGGGCCTTCCAGGGTGGCCAGTACGTTCGAGGGCTTCACGTCGCGGTGCACCAGGCCGAGCGCGTGCACCCCCGCCAGCGCCTCGGCGAGGCCGGCGCCCAGCGTCCGTACCGTGTGCTCGGGCAGCGGGCCGACCGCCTCCACGGCCCGGGCGAGCGTCGGCCCGGCGACGTATCCGGTCGCGACCCACGGCACGGGCGCCTCGGGATCCGCGTCGAGGACGGGCGCGGTCCACCGGCCGCCGACCCGGCGGGCGGCCTCGACCTCGCGCCGGAACCGCGCCCGGAACTGCTCGTCCAGGGCGAAGTGCGGGTGCACGATCTTGACGGCGACGGTCCGGCCGCCCTCGTTGCGGGCCAGATAGACGCGGCCCATCCCGCCGGAACCGAGCCGGCCGAGGAGCCGGTAGGCGCCGATGGTCCTCGGCTCCCCTGCGTCGAGCGGCTGCATCTCTCCCCCTGGATGGACCGGAGCGTGGACCGGTTCGGTGGACCGGAACGCGGACCGGGCCGGGTCGTGGGCCGACTGTGCACCGAACCCCCGTAGGCCGACTGTGTCACCGAACCGTGGGCCGGATCACCACGATTCGGAACCGTACCCAGCCAACCGATCGCCCACCACGTCCCTCCTCCCTTCCGTAATCAGCCGCCGTGTCCGAAACACCCGGAGTCGCCCCGTGTCCCGCCTCCCCAGGTTCCTCGCCACCGCCCTCGCCCTCGGTACGGCCGCCGCGCTGCTGACCGGCTGCTCGCAGGAGGGCGCACCCGTCACGTTCGACACCCCCGAGTCGGCGTCGCGGGCCCGGGGCGCGGGCACCGGGGGCGCCGCGAAGAACGGCGACGGGCGGGGCCCCGAAACGGTTCTCCCCACCGGCCCCAAGGCGAGTTTCACGACGGCGAACACCCTGGACGACGGCACCCGGATCGGCGTGACCACGCTCGCGGGCGCGAAGTCCGGTTTCACGGGCAAGGTGTGGGTGTGGGCGCCGAAGCAGTATTTCGACCCGAAGTACGCCGGCAGCGGCTTCCCGGTCCTCGTGGCACTGCCGGGCGGAAACGGTTATCCGATGAATTACTGGATGGGCACGGACCTCAAACTCCAGTCGAGCATCACCGCGTGGTCGCAGGAGGGAAAGAGCCTGCCGTTCATTGTCGTGATGCCCGTCCTCAACCCGGACGACAACTACTACTACGACGGCAGCGATATACCCGGGCAGCCGAGAATGGGCACCTGGCTGGCCGAGGACGTGCCCGATTTCGTCCGCGCGAATTTCCGCACCTTCGCCTCCCGCGACGGCTGGGCTTTCATGGGCTCGTCCTCGGGCGGCTTCGCCGGGCTCAAGGCCGTGCTCCAACGGCCGGACCGCTTCAAGGCGGTGATCGCGTCGGGCCCCGACACCGTCCCCGACTCCCCGCTGTGGGCGGGTCACGAGGCCGAGCGGCAGGCGAACAACCCGGAGAAGCTGGCCGAGGCGCTCGGCGCGAAGCCGGACACGGAGCGGAACCGGGTCTATCTCGCGTTCCAGATAGGAACCGAGGAGTCCGGCATGGGCCGCCTGAAGTCCTTCATGAGGAACCACACGAAAGGCCCGGTGAAGACCCGGCTGCAGGTCATCCAGGGCGGCGGGCACAACGCCAGGAGTTATGTCCAGGGCATGGGGGACGGCTCGATCGCGTGGATCAGCCGGCAGATGCAGGGCCCGGTCCCGTCGGACCCGGTCCCGTCCCCCTGACCCGCCGGCCCGTCGACTGACCCGCCGCCCCCGTCCCCCGGCCCGTCAGCGCCGCGACGCGCCGAGCAGCTCGACCCGTACGTCCGCCGGGAAACCGGTCGTCGGACCGGTGCGGCGGGCGAACTCACGCACCCCCGCCAGCTGCTCGGGACCGAACCGGAAGTCCAGGGTCCGGAAGTACCGCTCCAGGAGCTCGGCGTCGAAGGACTCCCAGCGGGCCGCCTGCTCGGCGACCTTGGTGACCTCCACCAGCGACAGGTCCCGCGAGGCCAGAAACGCCTGGTGGACCTCGCGCACGGTCTCCGGCTCGCGGGCCAGGAAGTCCTTGCGCGCCGCCCACACCGCGAAGACGAACGGCAGGCCCGTCCACTCCTTCCACATCAGCCCCAGGTCGTGAACCTGGAGACCGAGCCGCGGGGCGTCGTGCAGGGAGGCCCGCAGCGCGGCGTCTCCGATGAGGACGGCGGCGTCCGCCTCCTGCATCATCAGGCCGAGGTCGGGCGGGCACGTGTAGTAGTCGGGGTGTACGCCGTACTGCTCGGCGAGCAGCAGCTGCGCGAGCCGTACGGAGGTACGGGAGGTGGACCCGAGCGCCACCCGCGCACCGTCGAGCCGCTCCAGGGGCCGCTGGGAGACGATCACGCAGGACATGACGGGGCCGTCGCAGCCCACGGCGATGTCCGGCAGGGCGACGAGACCCTCCGCGTTGCGGAGGTATTCGACGAGGGTGATGGGGCCGATATCGAGCCCGCCGCCCACCAGCCGCTCGCTGAGCTTCTCCGGAGTGTCCTTGGTCAGCTCCAGATCGAGCAGCGTTCCGGTGCGGGCCAGGCCCCAGTAGAGGGGCAGACAGTTCAGGAACTGGATGTGTCCGACGCGGGGCCGGCTGCGCTGGTGGTCATCGGTTGCATTGTCCACAGCGCGAGGCTAGACCCGTCTCGTACGGTGGACATCGCCGGGGCCACGCGTGGCGCGGACGTCAGCACATCGGGAGTTCGTCAAACGTGTGAGTGACGTGATCTTTCCCTCTAGTGCCACGCACACCCTGCGTGCTACGCTCATCGCAAGTTGCAGTTTGGTTTCCCTTGCAGTACAGAGCCTGCGGAGCATGTGACCCGCAGGCTTTTGTAGTTTTCAGACTTGTTTCAGGTTCTGGAGCAGGGCAACCCTTTGGCCCAAGGAGGGCTTATGGCTACCGGAACCGTCAAGTGGTTCAACGCTGAAAAGGGCTTCGGCTTCATCGCCCAGGACGGCGGCGGCCCGGATGTCTTCGTCCACTACTCCGCGATCAACGCGTCCGGGTTCCGCTCCCTCGAGGAGAACCAGGTCGTGAACTTCGACGTCACCCAGGGCCCGAAGGGCCCGCAGGCGGAGAACGTCACCCCGGCCTAAGTTGCCCGGGTCGGCGATCGCGCACGGCTAGAGAAGTACCCAAGGAGCCCCGCTCCGTGCTTTCGGGCACGAGCGGGGCTCCTGCCTTTTAGGCTGGACACATGACCGAACGGAAACCCCCCGGGGTCAGCTTCGAGTCGTTCGTGGACAAGCAGATCCGCGAGGCGACGGAGCGAGGTGACTTCCGGAACCTGCCCGGCTTCGGCAGACCGCTGGAAGACGACAGCGCGCCGTACGACGCGCTGTGGTGGGTCAAGAGCAAGCTGCACCGCGAAGGCACCCCCGTCCTCCCGCCCTCACTGGCGCTGCGCAAGGAGGCCGAGGACGCGAGGGAGGCGGTGGACCGGGCGGTCTCGGAGTCACAGGTCCGGCGGATCCTCGGCGAGATCAACACCAAGATCGCCGCGGCTCTGCTCCGCCCGCCGGCGGGCCCGCCGCTGAACCTCAAGCCGTTCGAGGTGGAGACGGTGCTGAGGGAGTGGCGTGCGACCCGGGCCGCCCGCGCCGAGCGTGACGACGAGGGCGGCCCGGGCACGTAGCTCGGAGGCGGTCCGGACCGCGATCCAGGAGCCGGCCACCACCGAGCAGGTGAACTCGCCGGCCTCCCGGCCGTCTCCCCGGCCTTTCTGACCTGCCCCGCGCCTCCTCGGTGGCCCACTGAAGGGAACACCGAGCGAGGAGTTGAGGGACATGAAGAGCGCCGACCTGCTGCTGGACGCGTTCGGGCGCGTCCAGGAGGCCGTACACGGGGCCGTCGAAGGGCTGTCGGAGGACGAGCTGGCTGAGCGGATCGACGAGGACGCGAACTCGATCGCCTGGCTGGTCTGGCATCTGACCCGCATCCAGGACGACCACGTCGCCGGCGTCTTCGGCACCGAGCAGCTCTGGACGGAGGACGGCTGGAAGGCCCGTTTCGACCTGCCCTTCTCCGCGCGCGCCACCGGTTACGGCCAGTCGAGCAACCAGGTCGCCAAGGTCAGGGTCTCGGCGGAGCTGCTGCTCGGTTACTACGACGCGGTGCACGCGCGGTCCCTGGAACACCTCGGAACCCTGACGGACGCGGACCTGGACCGCGTCGTGGACGAGGCCTGGGACCCGCCGGTCACGCTGGGCGTGCGCCTGGTGAGCGTGATCGCGGAGGACAACCAGCACGCGGGGCAGGCGGCGTTCGTACGGGGTGTGGTGGAGCGGCGGGAACCCGTGTGACGCCTGTCGGCGCGGATTGCTATTCTCCGGCGATCAGATCACGTGAGGCGATGATCCGGATGGGGGGAAACCTCCGGCCGCCTCCGTTGCTTCCGACCGCCTGCGCGCCCGCCCTTGGCCGCGCGCTGCGGTCGCCTAGGGGAGGGCCTCCGGTCCATGCGTCACCAGTCTCTTGCCGTACGCCGCAGATTCACCGTGTCGGTCGCCGTCGCGCTCGCCGCGACCCTGGGCGCCGCCCCGGCGGTCGCCGCCGACACGGCACCCGAGGTCACACCGGCCACCGCCGCCGACACGGCACCCGCAGTCACACCGGCCACGGTCGCCGGGCAGCAGCAGGCGGTGGTCCCGTTCCCCAAGGACGCCGAACTCGTGAGCGCGGGCAGGACCGGCTTCCTCACCTGGGGGAACGACGGCCACCCGATTCCGGCCCGTTGGACCCGGTACGCGGACGGGTCGACGACCGACGTCACGGCGTCGTTCACCTTCGGCTCACGCGACTCCGACGTGGTGGTCCAGGAGTCCGGCCGCTTCCTGTCCCTCCGGGACATGGAGACCGACTCCCGGGTCCTCTCCGTCGATCTGGAAGCCCTCGGCGGCAGAGCCCAGTTCGCCGGAGCCGTCCGCTCGACGCTCTTCGTCAGCTCGACGGACCCGGCGACCGGACGCAAGAGCCTCCGCCTGATCGAGAAGGGCGACGACGGCGCCCTCGGCCAGCGCACGGTGACCGGCCTGCCGGCGAACACCGACTCCGCCTTCGTCGTGGGCGCCGCGGGCGGACACGCGCTGGTCTCGGTCGGTACGGCCTCTCCCTCCGCCACCCACTGGGCCCTGGTCGACCTCGCGACGGCGGCCGTCACCGAGATCCGCGAGACGACCAACGTCGCCGGGGGGCCCGCGCTCTCCTCCACCCACGTCGCCTGGGTCGAGCAGACCGCCGTCCAGATGAAGACGCTCGTCGTCCTCGACCGCGCGACCCACGCCGTCCAGCGCATCCCGCTGGGCGCGACGGGCGACCTCACGATCGGGCTCGTCGGCAACTCGGTCGTCTACGCCCAGCGCGACGGGCTCCTGGAGCACAACCCCAGCCCTGTGTACGCGCTCACCGCGCGCGACCTGACGACGAAGACCACCCGCAGACTCCTCGACACCGTGACGTCCCTCCTCCCCGGCCCGGACGGCACGCTGACCGTCCAGGGCGGCACGCTGGCGGGCGGCGAGGGGCTCTACCGCATCTCCGCCGGGGCCGACGGCGCGCCTGCCGTCACCCAGGTCGCCACGAGCGGTGAGCCGACGAAGGTGACGCTGCTGGGCCACAGCATCCCCGCGACGATCGACCTGAGCCGGAACGGCGGCCGGGCGCGGCTGGAGTGGCGGCTCTCGCGCATCAACGTGACCATGACCGTCACCCTGCGCAACACCCGGACCGGCGAGACGCGGACGGATGACGTCCACCCCCTCTCCGACAGCTACGAGGACCCGAACCGCGCCTTCTACGACTGGGCGGGCGACGTGGCCTGGAACGGCACGCGCGACCTCTGGAGCGGGGCGACCGCGGGCCCGTACACCTGGCAGATCGTCGCCAAGCCGCTGAACGGCATCGGCCCCGACCTGCGCGCCTCCGGCACGTTCACCGTCACCCGCACGCCCGCGCCGCACGACTACGACAGCGACGGCTCCCCCGACGTGCTCACCCGGGACACGTCGGGACGGCTGTGGCGGGGCGACACGTTCTACCGCTCCGAGCTCGGCCGGCTCGACCAGAACATCGGCGAACTCATCGGCAGCGGCTGGCAGACGTACGACCACGTCGAGTCCACCGGCAACCTCGGTGGCCAGGCCACCGCCGACCTCGTCGCCCGGGACAGGGCCGGTGTCCTCTGGCTCTACCTCGGCAAGGGCGACGGCACCTTCGCCGCCCGTACGAAGATCGGCTCCGGCTGGAACACGTACACCCGGCTCGCCGGCGGCAGCGACCTGACCGGCGACGGACGTCCCGACCTCGTCGCCACCGACAGGGCCGGCGACCTCTACCTCTACACCGCCACCGGGAACTACAACGCCCCCTTCTCCGCACGGAAGAAGATCGGCCGCGGCTGGGGCATCTACAACGACCTCACCGCCGTCGGCGACATCGCCGGAGGCCCCGCCGGAGACCTCGTCGCCCGCGACCGGGCCGGTGTCCTCTGGCTCTACCTCGGCAAGGGCGACGGCACCTTCGCCGCCCGTACGAAGATCGGCTCCGGCTGGAACGCGTACACCCACCTCGTCGGCGTCGGCGACGCGAACCGCGACGGCCGCGCCGACCTGTACGCGGTGAACACGGCCGACCCCCACGGCCCGGTCCTCTACAAGGGCACGGGCGACTGGCGCGCGCCGTTCCGCTCGCGCGAGCAGATCGGCGCGCACTCCGACGGCTCCGACCGCCGGTACGACCACTTCGCCTGACCTCCGACAGACGTCGGACGCTCGTACAACCCTTCGTATCGATCACGAGTCTGACCGGGCGCGTAACCCCCCGCTGCGCCCGGTCGCCTGAGAGGAACCCCCTTGATCCACGCTCGTCCCGCCCGTCGCCGCCTCGTCGCCGCCGTCGTCACCGTGCTGGCCGTCACCGCCGGCGGGGGCGCGCTCACCGCTCCGGCGGTCGCCGCTCCGGCCGTCGAGGCGGCCCACGCCACCGCGGCGGCCGACGTGGCGCCGTTCCCGGTCAAGAGCACCGTCTTCGGTGCCACCGAGACGGGCTTCCTGGCCTCCGTGCAGGGCCCGCCGATGGATGAGTCCGGCCCCACCTACAGCGCCCACTGGGTCCCGGCGGACGGCTCCGCCGCGAAGGAGATCGGCTGGGGGTACACGAGCACGGGCTCGGGGAACCTCGTGGTCTCCTCCGGCACCACCGGAGCCACCCTCACCGACATCGCGACGGGTACGAAGTTCAAGTCGATCTCCTTCGGGACCGGCCACACGTACGCGGGCGCCGCCGGCAAGGCCCTCTTCACCACCGTGCTCAACGACAACGGCGACCGGCTCATCCACATGTACAGCGCCGCGAGCGCGTGGACGGGCAAGATGACCACCGGCCTCCCGGGCAACGCCACGGAGATCAAGGTCAGGCCCGGCACGGCCGCGCACGCCCTGGTGACCTACACGACCGGCACCGGCGCGGACGCGAAGAAGCACGTCGCCCTGCTCGACCTCGCCGCCAACGCGATCACGGAGACGTACGAGCTGCCCGCGGCGGCCACGACCGGCAAGAGCAACCTCGCCGTCTCCGCCACGCACCTCGCGTGGGTCGAGTACGACGAGAACGAGAACGTCACCGTCGTGGCCGTCGACCGTGCCGCCAAGTCCTCACAGAAGTTCGCGGTCGGTTCGGCCTGGCGCAAGGACATCGAGGTCGGCCTGGTCGGCGACTGGGTCACGTACGGCACCCGCAGCGGCCTCTCGGCCGACGTCGAGCCCGAGCCGCTGGCCGCCCTGACCGCGCGCAGCCTGAAGGACGGCACCACCACCCGCAAGCTCCTCGACCACACCCTCACCGCCGCCGTCGCGCCCGACGGCAGCCAGATGGTGCGTGGCGGCACCGTCGACCAGGGCGAGGGCGTCTACCGGATCGCCGCCGGCGCCGACGGCACTCCGGCCGCCACGCTCGTCGCGAGCAGCGGCGAGTCCACCAGGGTCGCCCTGCTCGGCAGCAAGGTCCCGAGCACGATCGACCTCGACGCCAACGGCGGCAGGACGCCTCTGGAGTTCACCCTCTCCCGGTACAACGTGCGGGGCACGGTGACCCTCCGGCACACGGCGACCGGCAAGGTGTACGTCATCGGCTTCGTCCAGCCCGCGAACGGCGTCGTTCGCTTCGACTGGACGGCCGACCTCGAGAACGAGACGTTCGGCGCCGAGAACGCTCTTGCCGGCGCCTACACCTGGGAGATCAGCGCCGAGCCGATGAACGCCATCGGGCCGACGCTGAAGGAGACGGGGGCCTTCACGGCCACCCGCAAGGCCGCCCCGCACGACTTCGACGACAACGGCTCGCCCGACGTGCTCGTGCGTGACAGCGCGGGCAAGCTGTGGCGTACCGACACCCACTACGACGCCACCAACAAGCAGCTGCGCCCGGCGGAGCAGACGCTCGTCGGCAGCGGCTGGAACATGTTCAACCAGATCGAGGCCGCGGGGAACATCGCCGGCAGCCCGGCCGGTGACCTGGTCGCCCGCGACACCACCGGCGTCCTCTATCACTACCTCGGCAAGGGTGACGGCACCTTCGCGAGCCGGGTGAAGATCGGCACCGGCTGGCAGATCTACAACAAGATCGCCGCCGGCTCCGACCTCAACGGCGACGGGAAGGCCGACCTCCTCGCCACCGACACCAGCGGGGCGCTCTACCTCTACAAGGGCACCGGCAGCGCCACGGCGCCGTACGCCGCCCGCGTCAAGGTCGGCACCGGCTGGGGCATCTTCAACCAGCTCACCGCCGTCGGCAACATCGCCGGCACCGCCGCCGGCGACCTCGTCGCCCGCGACACCTCCGGCGTCCTCTGGCTCTACCAGGGCCGTGGCGACGGTACGTTCGCGCCCCGGACGAAGATCGGCTCCGGCTGGAACGCGTACACCCACCTCGTCGGCGTCGGCGACGCGAACCGCGACGGCCGCCCCGACCTGTACGCGTACGGAGCCAACGGCACGTACCTGTACAAGAGCACCGGCAGCGCGACCGCTCCGTTCGGGGCGAGGGAGTGGGCCGACGTTCCCTACGGCATGCCGCTGACGCACACCTCGGTCGTGTGAGAGAAAATCCGCACCGCTGACGAACAGTTGTACAACCATCCCCCGCGATCATGAGTCTGACCGGGCGTGGCGCATGGTGCGCCCGGTCTCTCTGGGGGAGGACCTCTCTTGTTCCACGTACGAGCCGCAGCTCGTCATCGCCTCGCCGCCGCCGTGACCACGGTCCTCGCGGTCACGGCTGGTGCGGCCCTGACCACGGCCGCCCCTGCGAACGCCGCACCCACGGCACTTTCCGGCGTCCGGGCGGCCTCCACCGCGCCCGCCGACGCGCAGGACGCCGTCATCTCCATTCCCGCGACCTCCCGGATCGTCGGCGCCGGCCAGAGCGGCTTCCTGGCCGCCGAGGCCACCGACAGCGGAGCCGTCTTCCGCTGGACGAGCACCGCGACCGGCACGACCACGGAGCTGCCGAAGCGGTACAGCGGGTACTACGCCGGTGGTACCGACACCATCGCGACCGCGGAAGACGGCAAGACCAGCTACCTGCTCCACGACATGGCCTCGCCCGGCAGCACCCCGAAGACCATCGAGCAGCCGGACACCCGCCTGCGGTGGCGGGGGCTCGTCGGCCGGCAGCTCGTGTTCTCGTCCTGGGACTCGAACGCCGAGCAGGGCGAGCTCCGTCTCATCGGCGAAGGTATCCACGAGGGCTCCGACCGCAAGGTGACGGGCCTCCCGGCGAACTTCGTGTTCCAGGGCATGCAGCCGGTCTCGGCCACGACGATGGCCGTCCGCTACCTCGTGGACGATCCGGACGCCCGCCGCTTCCACTTCGCCGTCATCGACGTCGACACCGCCTCCGTCGTCGAGCGGCGCGAAGTCGGCCCTGCCGGGGGCGGTGCCGACTCGGCGGTCTCCGCGGACCGTGTGGCCTGGGTCGAGGGCGGGGGCCTCACGGCGGAACTGAAGTACGCCGACCGCGGCGGGGAGGGCAGCGCTCCGGCCGCGAAGGCCGTAGACCTGGGCAACGCCACCAACGCCCACGTCAGCATCCTGGGCGACTGGCTGGCCTACACCCCGGTGCCGTACGCGCAGTCTTCCCAGTACAAGAGCGGCGATCGCTACGCGTTCACCGCGCTCAACGTCGTCGACAAGCGGACGGTGAAGCTGCTCGACCACGCCACGACCGCCGTCCCCACCCCCGACGGCGCCCTCCTGGTGCGCGGCGGAACCCTGGCCCAGGGCGAGGGCGTCTACCGGGTCGCGCTCGGGGCCGACGGCACGCCCACGGCCACGCTCGTCGCGAGCACCGGCATTCCCACGGCACTCGAACTGCTCAAGACGGACGTTCCCGCGGTCGTCGACCTGGACAAGAACGACGGCACGGCGACGCTGTCCTGGACCCTCTCCCGGTACAACGCCGACGGCACCGTGACGATCCGTCACAACCGTACGGGGAAGACCGCGCAGCGCACGTTCGTCGGCGGGTCGGCCACCCACGGCACCCGGGTCGTCGACTTCCGCTGGGACGGGCTCCTCTCCAGCCCCGGGGACACCTCGTCCTTCGCGCCGGCCGGCGACTACACGTGGCAGTTCGACGCCACGCCCCAGAACGGCATCGGCCCGGACCTCAAGGAGTCCGGCACGTTCAAGGTCACCCGCACGACCGGACTGCACGACTACACGGACAACAGCAGCCCGGACCTCCTGTCCCGCGACGCCTCGGGCGTGCTGTGGCGCGACGACGCGGTCAACACGTCGTCCGTGCCGTACCCGTACTCGTCCGGCCGGGTGAAGATCGGCAGCGGCTGGCAGATCTACGACCAGCTGGAGGCCGTCGGCAACCTCGCCGGCAGCCCGGCCGGCGACCTCGTCGCCCGCGACAGGACCGGCGTCCTCTGGCTCTACCAGGGCAAGGGCGACGGCGGCTTCGCGGGCCGTACGAAGATCGGCGGCGGCTGGAACACGTACGACAAGATCACCGGCGGCAGCGACCTCGACGGTGACGGCCGGTCCGACCTGCTCGCCACCGACACCACGGGTGCGCTGTGGTTCTACAAGGGCACGGGCAACGCGGCCTCGCCGTTCGGCGCCCGGGTGAAGGTCGGCGGCGGCTGGGGCATCTTCAACCAGCTCACCGCCGTCGGCGACATCGCCGGCACCACCGCCGGCGACCTCGTCGCCCGCGACACCTCCGGCGTCCTGTGGCTGTACGAGGGCAGGGGCAACGGCACCTTCGCCCCGCGTACGAAGATCGGCGGGGGCTGGGGTTCCTTCACCCACCTCGTCGGCATCGGCGACGCGGACCGCGACGGCCGCAACGACCTCTACGCGGTCGGAAGCTCGGTCTCGGTCTCCAAATTCTACGCGGGCACCGGCAGCACGACGTCCCCCTTCAAGCCGGCCGCGTCCGGCGGCCTGCTCTGGAACTCGGGACCGGTCAACTCGGTGTTCTAGCCGCCCGAGCGGGGGCGACCGTACGGCACGGTCGCCCAGACCGTCTTGCCGACGCAGCGGTCCTTGACGCCCCAGGCGTCGGCGAGGGCGGATACGATCAGCAGCCCGTATCCGCCCTCGTCGGGCACGGCCACCGGTCGCGGTGCGCACTCCCCCCGCGCGTCCGAGACCTCGATCCGTACGTGGTCGTCCTCCCGCGCCATCCGCACCTCGAAGTCCCTCCCGGGCACCCGCCCGTGGGTCGCGGCGTTGCCGGCGAGCTCGGCGACGACCAGCTCCGCGGCGGACGGGTCCGGTACGCCCCAGTCCCGTAGCTGCTGCACGGCGAAGAGACGGGCCAGCCGGGCGCCGCGGCGGGTCGCCGACAGGCGCAGGACGAATTCCCCGGTGGGGGTGGCGTTTTCGGACTTCATGAGGCCGAGCCTGGCGCCCCGGGCCTACCCTGACCAGCAGCGACGGCACGACGCTGAGTGACGGTACGGGTACGCCAAGAAGGCGGTACGGATGTCGGGGAACCAGGAGGAACGGCCGGAACGGCCGTCCGAGGTCGACGGTACGGCGCACCTCTTCAGGGCGGTGGGCAGAATCATCAAGACCCTGCGGGTCAACGCCCGCATGAGCCAGGCCGACCTGGCCAAGGCCACGCATGTCAGCGAGGACCTGATCTCGTCGATCGAGCGCGGGGTCCGGACGCCCCAGCCGGAGTTCCTCCAGCGGGCCGACCCGGCGCTGGGGGCGGGGGGCGTACTGACGGCGGCGGTGGACGACGTCCGGGAGGCGCTGGCGCGGGCGCGGACGCGGCATCCGGACTGGTTCCGGCGTTTCGCCGACGCGGAGGCGCAGGCGGTGGCGCTGCACTATTACGAGGTGCAAGCGGTGCCTGGCTTGCTGCAGACCGAGGCGTACGCGAGGGCGGTGTTCCGCCACCGCCGCCCGGTCTGGGACGAGGAGACGATCGAACAGTGGGTCGCGGATCGCATGGCACGTCAGGCGATCTTCGACAAATGGCCCTCCACGACGATCAGTTTCGTCCTGGAGGAGGCGATCCTGCACCGCCCCACGGGGGGCATGGAAGTGCTGCGTGAGCAGTTGCGCAGGCTTCTCGACATCGGTAGTCGGCGCACCGTCCATCTCCAGGTGATGCCGCTGCAGAGGCAGGAACACCCGTCACTGGACGGCTCGTTCACGCTGCTGACCCCGAAGGGACGGCGCGAGGTCGCGTACACCGAGATCTACGGTCATGCCCGGTTGATCACCGATCCGGAGGAGGTACGCCAGTACGCCGAACGCTATGGGATCATCCGGGCGCAGGCACTCACGCCCCACGAGTCCCTCGCGAAGATCGAGAAGATGCTGGGAGAGCTATGAGCAGCACGGAACTGACCTGGTTCAAGAGCAGCTACAGCAGCGGCGAGGGCGGCAACTGCATCGAAGTCGCCTACGACTGGCGCAAGTCGAGCTACAGCAGCGCCGAAGGCGGCGAGTGCATCGAGGTGGCCGCCCACCCCACCACCATCCACGTCCGTGACTCCAAGGTTCCCCACGGGCCCCAGCTCGCCGTCGCCCCGACGGCGTGGGCGGCGTTCGTGGCGTACGCCGGAGTCTGACACCCCGCCGACTGCCGAGCGTCAGAACGCGAAGACGACGCCCGTCTTCGCGTTCAGCTCGCACGCGTTCCCGAACTCCTTCTTCCAGCCCACCGGCAGGTTGTCGAACGTGCCCTGCGCCTCCGCCACCACCGGTTCGTAGATCATCGGGCACACCATGTCGGCCTTGCCCGTCAGCCTGTCGAAGTCGCCGGCCGCCGCGTCCAGGGCGCCGCACGCGATCTCGGCGTGGGGGTGGTTGCCGCCGGTGGGGCCGCATCCGAGGTAGACCTCCTTCACGTCGCCGGTCGCGCCGGAGGTGATCGTGAGGAAGATCCGGGTGGGCGGGGTCGGCGCGGCGTCCGCCGCGCTCGCGAGGCCGAGGCCCGCGACGGTGGCCGTGGCCACGGCGAGGGGAAGGGTGCTCTTCATGCCCCGGGCAACGAGGCGCGCCGACCCCGGTCACTAAGCTCCACCCACATGACCGGGAAGTTCATCCTCTTCGACGTCGACGGCACGCTGATGGACGCCGTCGCCAACCAGCGCCGCGTCTGGCACGACTGGGCGGCCCGTCACGGGCTCGACGGGGAGGAGGTGTACGCGGTCGCGCTGCGTACCCGGCCCGTCGAGACCTTCGCCGCCGTCGCGCCCGGCCGCGACCCCGACGTGTGCCTGGCGCTGCTGCACGAGCTGGAGGACGCGGACGTACGGACCGGTGTGTACTCGGCCTTCGCGGGCGCGGCCGAGCTTCTCGCCGCGCTCCGTCCCGGCTCCTGGGCGCTCGTCACCTCCAACTACGAGCACCGGGTCCGGGGCCGTTTCGAGCGGACCGGCCTTCCGCTCCCCCACCTCGTCGTGGACGCCGCCGCCGTCGCCGAGGGCAAGCCGTCCCCGGCGCCCTACCTGCTGGCGGCCGAGCAACTGGGCGCCTCGCCCGCCGACTGTCTGGTGATCGAGGACGCGCCGTCCGGCGTCCGCTCGGGTCTCGACGCCGGCATGACGGTGTGGACGGTCAACGCCCCCGCGCCGACGGCCGGTGCGCACCGCCACTTCGCCACCCTGGCCGAGGCGGCTCCCGAGATCCTGGCCTTCTCCCTCCCCGCGACGGCCTCTTGATCGTCTTCGGGGGCCGGCGAGTCTCTTCCGCGTCGACCTGACCCAGGCGGCCCTGGCCTCGGTCGACCTGCGGCACGCCGATCTCACGACCGGGATCCTCCGGCGTGCCCGCTGCGTCCTGGCCGCAGGAACTCCATGATCGGCGAGGGCCGTGCCCGTCGCGTCCCCGCGGCCGCCTGCCTCCTAATAGCTTGATCTGCAAGCGACTTGACGGAGCGTAGGGTTCCATGGATAGCTCGGCTATCCTGCTGGCCATGCAGGGGGAGCTGGAAGACAACTCGTTCATGACCGGTAGCGGAGCCACGCCGTTGGAGTCAGGGGATCCCCGGCGGATCGGCGCGTTCAGGCTGCTCGGGGTCCTGGGGTCCGGCGGCATGGGGCGGGTCTATCTCGGTGCCGTGCCGGGGAGGTTCGCGGCGGTCAAGCGGGTGCTTCCCGTGCTGGCCGAGGACCCGGACTTCCTGAGCCACTTCGGGCACGAGCTCGACAACCTGGCGCGACTGCCCGGCGGGGCGAGCGTGAGGCTGCTGGCGAGCGACCGTACGGCCAGGCCGCCGTGGTTCGCGACCGAGTACATCCCCGGGATCACCCTCAACGAGGCGCTCAGGCTCCACGGCGGGCCGCTTCCCGTCCCCGCCCTGTGGCGGCTGCTGCGGGAGGCGGCGGCCGGGCTGAAGGCCGTGCACGCCGCCGACATGGTGCACCGCGACCTCAAGCCGTCCAACGTGATGCTGACGCCCGACGGTCTGTCGCTCATCGACTTCGGCGTGGCGCGCGCGGCCGACCAGAGCCGGCTGACCCGTACCGGCATGGTCATCGGCACGCCCGCGTACATGGCGCCCGAACAGGCCGTCGCCGAGCGCGAACTGACGGGCGCGGCCGACGTCTTCGGGCTGGGGAGCCTGCTCCTGTACGCGGCGACCGGCCGTCCGCCGTTCGGCGACGGCTCCGGGCCCGGCCTGCTCTACCGCGTCGTCCACGGGGAGCCCGACTTCGGGCGGCTCGCGGAGAGCGCCCCCGCCCTGGCACATCTCGTACGGGCCTGCCTCGCCAAGGACCCCACGGCCCGGCCGACCGCCGCGCAGGTCGTCGAGCTCGCGGACGGGTACGTGGAGGACACCCCGTGGCCGGCGGCCGTCATGACGCGGGTCGAGGCGCGGGCCGCGTTCGCCGCGGCGGCGCCGACGGCCGAGCAGCTCGCGGACCTGGACGCGGAGGCGGAGCCCACGGAGGACGGGCAGGCCGTGGACATCGGGACGGTGGCGCTCGTCCAGCGGGGGTCCGTGCCGCGGGGGTCCGAGGAGCCCGCGACGGCGGGATCCGACCCGGCCGCCGCCACCGGGGCCGGCGCCACGGGCAGGCCACGGGATCGGCGGAATCGGTTCTTCATGCTCGCCGTGCCCGTCGTCGTGACCACCGGCACCACCCTCACCTTCGCCCTCGGCCCCTACGAGATCGGCCGCCAGGGCGCCGGCCCCGATTCCTCGGCGGCACGGCCGTCCGCCACCTCGTCGCAGCCCGGGCCAGGCAACCCCGCGCCGACGGCCGCGACCGCGTCCGCCTCGCCCTCCTCCACCTCCCCCTCCTCCGCTTCGGGATCACCCTCGGGCCCCCCGCCCGGCCCCGGCATGGACGGTGCCGCGGCCGGGGGTGCGGCGGCCGGGGGCGGCGGCGCCGCGCCCGGCGGGGGCTCGGCATCGGGCGGCGGTTCGGGCGGTTCCAGCGCCTCGGGAGGCGCTGGAGGCTCCACCCCCTCCACGCCGAGAACCACGCGGCCGGCGTCCCCTCCCCCGGGCGGCGGCAGCGGGCCCTCGGGGACGTACTCCCTGGAGAACGCCTCCAGCGGCGAGTGCGTGGGCGAGTACAACCCGGGGTACGGCGTCTTCGCCAACACCTACGAGTGCGGTTCCGTGCCCAACAACAGCGGCACCATGTCGTACTCCTGGACCTACTCGGCGGGCTCGAACGGCACGTTCCGGCTGGTCAACAGGAAGACCGGGCGCTGCCTCCAGGCGGGCGGGAACCCCGGCGGCGTCGGCGTCGGGGACTGCAACGGCTCCAGCAGGCAGGCGTGGAGGTTCCACGCCACGACGTCCTCCGGCCGCACGATCATGAACGTGAGCAACGAGGAGTGCATGACGGTCGGGCCGCCGTTCCTGACCACGTACGCCTGCGACGCGGGCAGCCGCGCCCAGCTCTGGCGGAACATCTCAGCCCTCTGACGGCGGCCCGAAGACAGGTACAGCGAGCTCGCCCTCCGCCCGGAACGCGACCTCCAGATCCATCCCGATCCGGAGGGCGCCCTCCGTCACGCCCACGATCTCGGTCATCATCCGGGGACCCTCCGCCAGGTCGACCACGGCCGCCACGTAGGGCACGCGCCCGCCGAAGGGCGGGAGGTCGTTGCGGTGGACGACGGACCAGGTGTAGAGCGTGGCCCGGCCGCTCGCCCGCTCCCACGTCACGTCCTCGCTCCAGCAGTGCGGGCAGAACTCGCGCGGGTAGTGGTGCGCCCGGCCACACGCGGCACAGCGTCTGAGCAGCAGGCTCCCCTCCCCCGCCGCCTGCCAGTACGGGCGGGTGAAGGCGTCGACGTCGGGGTCGGCGGCCGTCATCAGAAGAGTCCGATCGCGTGGTCGAGGGACCAGGTCTGCCAGGACATGGCGAAGAGGGCGACGAGCGAGATGAGCGCCATCATGGCGTTCTGCCCCTGTTCGGCCCAGTCGTGGATCATCAGGCCGAGGTAGAGGAGGTTGAGGAGCAGCCCGCCGACCAGGGCGACCGGCGTGAGGAGGCCGAGGGTCAGCCCGAGGCCCAGGGCCAGTTCGGCGTAGACGACGACGTACGCCATCAGCTTGGGGCGGGGGGCGACGACCGACTCGAAGCCCCGCTGCACGAAGGGCCACCGGTGCTTTCCGGCGACGTCGGCCGCCCAGGCGATTCCCGTGCCGCGCTCGAACCAGCCCTTCTTGTCCTTGTGGCGCCAGCTCTCCAGCCACCAGAGGCCGAGGCCGATGCGGAGGACGGCGAGCCATTCGGCGCCGGTGAGCCAGACGGTCTGCATCGGTCGGTACCTGCCCCTCCTCGATCCTTATCTGACGGTACGTCAGTTCAGCGGATGGGCCGCCCTCTCCGCAAGACCCCCGCACGCCCCCGCAGATCCCACCCACGCGTGACCGTTTCGCAACCGATTCCCCTCTTGACCGAGACCCAACAAGTGAGCACGCCGTTACGCTGAGCACTCATGGCCAACACCCCCCATTCCAGACCCGCTCCACCCGAACGGCCCGATCACCCGGTCTATGTCATCGGAGGCGGACCCGGCGGGCTCGCCGTCGCCGCCGCGCTGCGTGCGAAGGGAGTCCGGGCCGTCGTCCTGGAGAAGTCCGACGCCGTGGGCGCCTCGTGGCGCTCCCACTACGACCGGCTGCGGCTGCACACCACCCGGCGCCTCTCCGCGCTCCCCGGCCTGCCCATGCCCCGCTCCTTCGGGCGGTGGGTCGCCCGCGCGGACGTGGTGCGGTACCTGGAGAAGTACGCCGAGGTCCACGAGCTGGAGATCGTGACCGGCGTCGAGGTCACGCGGGTCGAGCGGGCCGGCGAGGACTGGCTGCTGCACGCGACGGGCGGGCGCCGGCTGACCGGGCGCGCCGTCGTCGTCGCCACCGGGTTCAACCACAGCCCGCGCATACCGGAGTGGCCGGGCCTGGACGCGTACGGCGGCGAACTGGCGCACGCGAGCGCGTACCGCAACCCCGCGCCGTACGCGGGGCGGGACGTCCTCGTCGTGGGCGCCGGGAACACGGGCGCCGAGATCGCCGCCGACCTCGTCGAGGGCGGGGCGGCGCGGGTGCGGCTCGCCGTGCGCACGGTGCCGCACATCGTGCGCCGCTCGACGGCCGGCTGGCCGGCACAGCGCACGGGCATCCTGGTGCGGCGGCTGCCGGTCCGCCTGGTCGACCGGGCGGGCGGGCTGATGGCCCGCGTCGCCGTGCCGGACCTCTCGGAGCACGGCCTGCCGCGGCCGGACACCGGGCTGTACTCCCGGGTGCGGGAAGGGGCGATCCCGGTGCAGGACGTCGGGCTGATCGACGCCGTGCGGCAGGGGAAGGTGGAGATCGTGGGCGCGGTCGAATCCTTCGACGGCGACAAGGTCGTGCTGGCCGACGGCTCGGCGATCACTCCGGACGCCGTGATCGCGGCGACGGGCTACCGCCGGGGCCTGGAGCCCGTCCTCGGCCACCTGGGCGTTCTCGACGACCGCGGACGGCCGGTGACGCACGGGCGGCGGACTCCGCCTGAGGCGCCGGGGCTCTACTTCACGGGGTTCACGAACCCGATCAGCGGGATGTTCCGCGAGATGGCGATCGACGCGGAGAAGATCGCGCGGGCGATCGCACGACAGCCCCGCCGCTGACCCGCTTCAGGGGCGATCGTCCCGCCGGGCGGAACGATCGCCCCTGACGGGGCACGCGCCGTTCTGGATCGGTCCGGTCACGACCATTCCTGACTTGCCGTCAGATCTGTAATCTGACAGTGCGTCAGGTCAATTGTCATGGGCGGAAGGGTGGAGCGGAACGATGCTCGGATCGACTCACGGCACCTTCACCACCGATCTCCGCGCCCGCGTGGTCGCCTGCGGCGAACACTCCGGGGCGCCCGGGAACGCCGTGCACGGCTTCACCGCCGTCGAGGGCGACCTGGACGTCAGCGGGCGGCCGCTGCACGCTCCCGTGCCGGACCTGGACCGGTTCTTCCGGCCCGGGTCCGTCGCCGTCGTCGGGGCCTCCGACGCCGAGGGGCGGCCCAACACCGGGATCACGCGGCAGCTGATCGCCTGGGCCGAGCGGGTCGGCGCCCGGCTCGTGCCCGTGCACCCGACCCGTACGACCGTCTTCGGCATCGACTGCGTGCCCTCCGTCGGCGCGCTCGCCGAGCCCGTCGACCTCGCCGTCCTGCTCGTGGCCGACCCGCTCCCGGTGGTCGAGGAACTCAGCCAGGCGAAGGTGCGGTTCGCCGTCGTCTTCGCCTCCGGGTTCGCCGAGACCGGCGGCGAGGGCGCCGCAGCGCAGGAACGTCTCGCCGACGCCGTGCGCCGCTCCGGGATGCGCCTCCTCGGTCCGAACACCAACCTCAACGCCTTCGAGCGCTTCCGCGACGACCTCGACGGGCCCGCGATCGCGCTCATCACCCAGTCCGGCCACCAGGGGCGGCCCGTCCACACCCTCCAGGAGCTGGGGGTACGGCTCTCCCACTGGGCGCCGACGGGCAACGAGGCCGACCTGGAGACCGCCGACTTCATCTCGTACTTCGCGACCCGCCCCGAGGTCGGGGCCATCGCCTGTTACGTCGAGGGCCTCAAGGACGGCCGCTCCTTCCTCCTCGCCGCCGACCGCGCCGCCCGCCAGGGCGTGCCGGTCGTCGCGGTCAAGGTCGGGCGGACGGAGACCGGCGCGCGCATGGCCGCCTCGCACACGGGCAAGCTGACCGGCGCGGACCAGGTCGTGGACGCGGCGATGCGGCAGTTCGGGGTGATCCGGGTCGACGGTCTCGACGAACTCCAGGACACCGCCGCGCTGCTGGCACGGGCGCGCAAGCCGCTCGCCGACGGGGTGGTCGTGTACTCGATCTCCGGCGGGACCGGCGCGCACTTCTCCGACCTCGCCACCGCCGCCGGGCTGCGGCTGCCGACCCTGCCGCAGGCCAAACAGGACGAGCTCCACCAGTGGATACCGCCGTACCTGAACGTCGCCAACCCCGTGGACAACGGCGGGCACCCGGTGGGCGACTGGCGCGGACGGAAGATCATCGACGCGATCCTCGCCGACCCGTCGGTCGGCGTCCTCATCTGTCCCATCACCGGCCCCTTCCCGCCCATGAGCGACAGGCTCGCGCAGGACCTGGTGGAGGCGGCCGAGGCCACCGACAAGCTGGTGTGCGTGGTGTGGGGTTCGCCGGTCGGGACGGAGGCGGCCTACCGCAAGACCCTGCTCGGCTCGTCGCGCGTCGCCACCTTCCGTACGTTCTCCAACTGCATCGGCGCCGTGAAGGCCTACCTCGACCACCACCGCTTCAGCACCGCCTACCGCTCCCCCTTCGACGAGGCCCCGCGCACGCCCTCCCCCTCCTTCCGCAAGGCCCAGGCGCTGATGCGGCCGGGCCGCCAGCTCAGCGAGCACGCGGCGAAGCAGCTGCTGCGGGCCTACGGGATCAGGGTGCCGCGCGAGCAGCTGGTGACGAGCGCGGCGGCGGCGGTCCGGGCGGCGGCGCTCGTCGGCTATCCGGTGGTGATGAAGGCGTCGGGGGCGCAGCTCGCCCACAAGACGGAGCTGGGGCTCGTCAAGGTCGGGCTGACGTCGGCGAGCCAGGTGCGGGACGCGTACCGGGAGCTCACCGACATCGCCCGCTACGAGGGCGTCGACCTCGACGGGATCCTGGTCTGCCAGATGGTGGGGCGGGGCGTGGAGATGGTGGTGGGCGTGACCCGCGACCCGCTCTTCGGGCCGACGGTCACGGTGGGCCTGGGGGGCGTCCTGGTCGAGGTCCTGAACGACGCGGCGGTGCGCGTGCCGCCGTTCGGCGAGGACCAGGCCAGGGACATGCTCGGCGAGCTGCGCGGGCAGGCCCTGCTGAAGGGCGTACGGGGGGCTCCGCCGGCGGACGTGGACGCGCTGGTGGAGGTCGTGCTGCGGGTGCAGCGGATGGCCCTCGAACTGGACGGCGACCTCGCCGAACTCGACATCAACCCGCTGATGGTGCTGCCACGGGGGCAGGGCGCGGTGGCGCTCGACGCGCTCGCGGTCTGCCGATAGGAGCCCTGAGCCGTGACGGATGACCTGCTGCACGCGGTCGAGAACGGCGTCTCGTGGATCACGCTCGACCGGCCCGAGGCGATGAACGCGGTCACCTGGGACCAGCGCGAGCGGATCATCGCGCTGCTCGGGGAGGCGTCCGCCGACCCGGACGTACGGGCGGTGGTGGTGACGGCCACCGGGCGGGGCTTCTGCGCGGGCGCGGACCTGCGGGGCGGGCCGCCGTCGGGCGAACGTGTGCCGGGGGACGTGGCGCGGACGATCCGGCAGGGCGCGCAGCGCTTCATCGGGGCCGTACTGGACTGCGAGAAGCCGGTGGTCGCGGCGGTGAACGGGACGGCGGCCGGGATCGGGGCGCATCTGGCGTTCGCGTGCGATCTCGTCCTGGCGGCCGAGTCGGCGAAGTTCGTCGAGGTGTTCGTGCGCCGGGGTCTGGTGCCGGACGGCGGCGGGGCGTATCTGCTCCCGCGGCTGATCGGGCCGCAGCGGGCGAAGGAGCTGATGTTCTTCGGCGACGCGGTCTCGGCGCGGGAGGCCCGGGAGCTGGGCCTGGTGAACCGGGTCGTGCCGGCGGAGGAGCTGGAGAAGACCGCGCGGGAGTGGGCGGAGCGCCTGGCCCAGGGCCCGACGCGGGCGCTGGCGCTCACCAAGCAGCTGGTGAACGCCTCGCTCGACGTGGACCGCGCCACGGCCTTCGCGGCGGAGGCGGCGGCGCAGGAGATCAACATGACGACCCGGGACGCGAACGACGGCGTGCGGAGCTTCGTGGAACGCCGCACGCCTCGGTTCGAGGGGCGCTGAGGCGGGCACGGGGGTTCTCATCTGACGATCCGTCAGGTTCAATGGACGGTGTGATGGGACACGCTGGGATGGCGGCCACCGCCGTCCGATACCTCAGGTCGGCCGGATCACCGACGGCCGTCGAACCGCATCCACGACCGCTGCTGCGGGCGGTACGGGAAGACGAGCGGCTGCCCGTCGACCCGGCCGAGTTCCGGCGCGTGCTGGGGCACTTCGCGAGCGGGGTCACCGTCGTGACGGCCCTCGATCCGGACGGACCGACCGGGTTCGCCTGCCAGTCCTTCGCCTCGCTCTCCCTGGACCCGCCCCTGGTGGCCTTCATGGTCGCCCGTACGTCGACGACCTGGCCCCGGCTCGCCCGGGCCGGGGTCTTCTGCGTCAACGTCCTGGGCGCGGACCAGCGGGACCTCTGCCTGGGGTTCGCCAGGAGCGGCGCGGACAAGTTCGCGGGGGTGCCGTACGACGCCGCCCCGGCGACCGGCTCACCTCGCCTGACCGGCGCCCCGGCCTGGATCGACTGCACGATCGCCCAGGTCCACACGGGCGGCGACCACCTGATCGTGGTCGGCCGGGTGGAGGCCCTGGGCACCCCGGCGGACGACGACGGCGAACCGCTGCTCTTCCACCGGGGCCGGTTCGGCCGCTTCGGCGGCTAGAAGCCGCGCGGGCGGGGGGCCTCAGGCCGTCGCGGTTGTGCGCGGTTGTGCCTCCTGGACCCGTCAGATCGGGATGCCCGGTCCCTTCCGACGCAGTTCCTTGACCTTCGGGCCGTATTCGTCGACCGCGTACCCGACCTGATTGTTCTCCGGGCAGCACTGCCTCCCCAGAGCGATGCCCTCCGCGATCTGGTCCAGGACGTCCTCGTACTCACGCGGAGTCAGCGCCTCGCCGCACTTCTCCAGCCATCGACTGCCCTCTCGGGCAAGGACGACGAAAGCGTGCGGGGCCTGACCCCGGTACTTGACGGTCACGGTCGACAGGTCGTGCACGGCCCGAACCGCCGCCCTCACCAGCTGCAGACTGGCCGGGGTCTGCATCGAGGAACGCAGCCGCACTCGCGCGTCGGCCGTGATGACGAGACGGTCCTCACCCCCGTCGGGACAGCCTGTCGCGGCCGCGAGGTGGTTCTTGGCGAGATCGAACCTGCCCTGTTCGGCCTCGTACTCGGCGCGCTGCAACCAGTAGTGGTGATCGTTCTCCAGGAACTGGTGCGCGGCGTCATAGATCCGTCGAACGGCGTCGGCGTCGAGTTCAAGACGGCGCATGGTGTCGTGATTGAGCAGCTTGATCATGGCGCTGCGGTCGCGGTGCCGATTGTCCTTGATGTGCCAGGCGCGTCCCGCGTAGAACAGCAACAGCTTGGCGATCACCATTTCCAGATCGCTCTTGCGGTGATGCAGCACGGTCTCGACGACCGTGTCGGCGATGGTCCGCTGCCGACAGCGCAGGCGGCCGTCGCCGGTGCGCACCAGCAGCTTCATGCCCAGAAGCTCCTTGACCGCGGCACGGTGGCTCCAGTCCGGGGCGTCCGGGTGGGAGACGATCTCCAGCAGGTCCGCCTCGTCGATGCCTCGCTGCTGGAAGACGAGTGAGGAGTCGGAGAACGACACCACCGCGTAGGGAGCACGCTGGCTCTGCTTCAGTTCCTCGAACTCGCTCTTCACCTTCTGCGTCAGGGAAGTCCCGGTCACCGCTTCGATCATGGCGGCCAGCAGACCTTGGTCGCACTTGTCCCGGAGACTCGCGACCTTCTGGTGCATGAAGAAGTGATGCTTCAACTTCCCGATCAGCGCGTTCTTGTTCAGCGCCTTGATGATCTTCTCAAGGTCGTCGTCCGTCAGGAGCTGATCGGAGCTGACGGCCTCAGCGGGGAACTCGGCACCCAGCTCCCCTTCACGGGTAGCACGGATCGCCGCGATCACCAGCGTGCTGCCGTTCGCGTTCAAGTTCCTCAGGAGAGATGCCGCGCGCCCTGTGAACATGTCCACGTCGTCCACGAAGATGGTGTCGAAACCCTGCTGACGAGCCTGGTGCTCGATTTCCTGCGGCGACAGCGACGCCCCACGGTCCACCCAGCCGGCGTTCCGGCCCTTGTTGTGCAACCGATAGGCGACCTGCATCAGCGCGGTCGTCTTGCCGGACCCCGCAGTGCCCTTGACCAGGATGATCGGCAGCCGGTCCCCCTCAGCGGGGCGGCTGCGCCGCTCGATCGTGTCCACCAACGACAGCTGTGGCGCGATCTTCTTGCTCATGATGTCGCCCCACGTCGGGTCACGCCCTATCAGGAACTCACGACTCCCCGCGGGTGCCTCCTCGACCAGGCGGGCCACCCGGACGACTCCGACACCGTCGCGGGTCTCCGTGTACGCCTGGGTGAGCACCCGACGCCCCTGGACCAGCTGGCTGATTCCCGTGCTGAGGCGGCGCCGCACGAAGTCCGCGGGAACCACACGAATGTGGCGCAGGCCGGCATCCTCCAGCCGCGCCCGCTCGGCGGAACTTCCCTCAGGGCTGATGAGGAACGCAGGCAAGTCGTGCTGGCCGACGGCGCGTCCCGCGATCCTCAGGGTCTCCCAAAGGGCGGGGCTGCTCGGCGTACTGGACACGAAGGCCACCGGCCGAGTCAGAAGTTCCGCCCGAAGGCGTCGGAACCACAGGCTCCGCGCATCGCTTTCGGGCACCGACCAGGCATCGCTGAAGTCCTGCGGGGATCCGTCCTTGCCCAGCCAGCCGTGCATCGCCACGGCCTCCTGGGCGCTGCGCTTACCGGTCGGGAAGTGCTCGCGGGCGTCTATGAAGGACACGACGTCCGCGAGACCGGCATTCCGTTCGGCAGTCAGTGCGTCGCTCCCGGTGAAGTCGTACACGCGCGACCACGGGGCGCGGAGCAGCCCGTACGCCGTGCGCCCGTCCCGGTCGCTCGGCACCGACAAGGCCTTGAGATGCTCCTCCAACTGCTGTTCCGGGAGCTGCCGCCGTGCCGCGGCCCACGTCTCGTGGAGCGCGGGAACGGGATGCGGCACGGCACCGAAAGCGGCTTCGGCGAGCCGCTGGTTGAGCTCGTCGGTGGTGAGGACTCCATCGTCGGTCCCCGAGACCACCACGAGCACCATCTGGCCCGTCGCCATGTAGCGGTAGAAGTCGTCGACCAGAGCCTTCTCGTCGTACGCGTCCTCCGGCCGGCGGGCTGACGGCACGCGCGCGGGCTCGGATACGCGGGGCCGGACGGTCGTCGGCAGGACGCGGCCGTCGACGGTATCGGCAACCACCGGATCGGCGCGCAGGTCGATGCGCAGAAGCATGTGAGCCACACCGTTCCCGAAGGGCAGGTGCCAGCCCTCAGCGGTCCCCTCCCCTCCTCCGGCCACGGCGAGCAACGGCGCCACCTGCGGGGGCAACTCGGGCATCGCGCCGCTGTGCCCCGCCAGCAGCAGGGTGATGTCGTTGTGCTCGGCCCAGGTGGTGAAGGTTTCGCCGACGGCCTGGTCGAGCTGCTCGGCCGCGACTCCGGCGAGCGCTGTCGGAGCATCCTCGGCGACCATACGGAAGACCGTGTTCACACAGACCAGACCGATCGTGCGCTCCCCCACCTGCAAGCGCAGGGAGCCATCACCGGGCAGGAGACCGGGGTGCCGGCCGGGACAGGTGTCGGCGACCGCCTCCCCCCAGGCCACGAACTCCGGAAACACGTCGGAGCGCAGTGGCTGGACGATGTCTTCGGCCATCGCTCCGCCCCACACGTCAGGGGCGACCTGGTCCCAGCCGTTGGCCAGGTTCCTTGCGAGGAGGCGGGTGGCAGACATGGTGCGACGATCGCCCGCGCCCGGGACCAGACAGACGAACGGTTCGTAGTTCGCCTGCAGGCAGGCGAACTGGACCTCCAGGACGAAGTCCTTGGCATCGGCCAGGTCACCGCACGTGCCGAGCACGACGATCCCGGCCAGTCTGTGTCCCGCCCCGTGCACCCGCGCGACGTCCTCCAAGACGGCTTGCCGTGCGGGGCCGGCGTCGGGCGGCAGCGGTCCGAGGAGGAGAAGGTGAGCGACCGTCTCGGGTTGCGGCTCAGGCATCCTGCCACCTCACGGCCGTGACCTTCCCTCGTGGAACGTGCAGGGTCGCGCCCTGAGCCTCACAGACGCCCTTGGCCGGGTCGATCTCGACGAACGACGCCTTGAGGGAGGCCTTGACGATCTCTCCCTCGACTCGGCCGGAGGAGCCGGCCTCCTTCGAGCAGAGAGCGTCCAAGGCCTTCGCGTACGAGGGGTCGACCACGAGAACTCCCTTGGCGGTCTCCCTCTCCGGGTCGGTCAGGACGGCCAGCGAGAAGGCGGCCAGGCTCAGGGCTACGGCCACCGCCGCCACTCCGTTCGCCAACCGCTGACGCCGGTCGATCGTCTGGGTCTCGTCGCGCACCTTGTCGATCACGCTGTTGAGCAGCTGCTGCCGCGTGGCCACTTTCATCCCGTCCAGGGACTCCGGCACGGGAGAAGCGATGGCCCACAGGTAGAGCAGGGCGGCCGTCAACCAGAGCGCGACGGACGCGATGCCCAGCCACTGCATGACGGGCGGCCTGTCAGCGAGGGTCGTGACACTCAGAGCCGCCATGAGCCCGCCCGCGAACAGCGTCACGGTGGACTGCGCGGCCTGCGCCCGGCCACGGGCGAAACTGACGGATTGGACGAGTTGGGAGTAGTAGGTCTCCGAGACCGAGGTGACCACGGAGTCCAGAATCTGTTCGTATTCCCCGCGATCCTGGGGGGATTCCGGATGACCGACCACATGCTGCTCAGCGATCACTGAGCCCCCCTTCGCGTGAACAGGCCGCGAAGGTACCACCATTCATGACTGTCAATCAGAGGATCTTCGGACTGTGGATGCAGAGTTCCAGCCATCCGCCAAATCCCGCCCGCACCGCAGTCGGACGCCCACGCGCACGGGCGCGAACAAGTGCCCGAAGGGTGCTCCTCATACGCTCGGCAGCCCGACCGTGGGCGTCGTCGGCCGGCGGCGGATGACCAGGGCCATCAGTGCCGCCGCCGCGCACAGGGCGCCCGAGGCGTACCAGACCACGTCGTACGAGCCGAAGGCGTCCCGCGCCACTCCGCCCGCGAAGGCGACGACCGCCGCGCCCACCTGGTGGGAGGCGAGCACCCAGCCGAAGACGATCGCGCTGTCCTCCCCGTAGTGCTCGCGGCACAGGGCGATCGTCGGCGGAACCGTGGCCACCCAGTCCAGGCCGTAGAAGACGATGAAGAAGATCATCGGTGGGTGGACGGAGGGTGCGAGGAGCATCGGGAGGAAGAGCAGGGACACCCCGCGCAGGGCGTAGTAGACCGCCAGCAGGCGCCGCGCCTCGAAGCGGTCCGTGAACCAGCCCGAGGCGATCGTGCCGACGACGTCGAAGACGCCGATCACGGCGAGGAGCGAGGCCGCCGCGGTGATCGGCATGCCGTGGTCGTGGGCGGCGGGCACGAAGTGGGTCTTGACGAGCCCGTTCGTCGAGGCGCCGCAGATCGCGAAAGTGCCGGCCAGGAGCCAGAAGGGGCCGGTGCGGGCCGCCTTGAGGAGGACGGTCACGGCCCGGCGGGCCGCGCCGGTGACCGGGGCGGGCTTCGGGACGAACTCGCCGCCGTACGGGGCGAGGCCCACGTCCGCCGGGTGGTCGCGCAGCAGCAGCCAGACGAAGGGGACGACCGCGAGCGCGGAGAGCGCGACGGTGACCGCGGCCGGCCGCCAGCCCTCGTTCTCGACCAGCCAGGACAGCAGGGGCAGGAAGACCAGTTGGCCCGAGGCACCGGCCGCCGTGAGGATGCCGGTGACGAGCCCGCGCCGGGCCGTGAACCAGCGGTTCGTCACCGTCGCCGCGAACGCCAGCGCCATCGAACCGCTGCCGAGGCCGACGAGGACGCCCCAGTACAGGACGAGTTGCCAGGAGGCGGTCATCCACACCGTCAGCAGCGAGCCGATCGCGATGACGCTCAGCGCGACGGCGACGACCCGGCGGATGCCGAAGCGGTCCATCAGCGCGGCGGCGAACGGCGCCGTCAGGCCGTAGAGCGCGAGGTTCACGGAGACCGCGAAGCCGATCGTCCCGCGCGACCAGTCGAACTCGCCGTGCAGCGGTTCGATCAGCAGCCCCGGCAGTGAGGCGAAGGCCGCGGCGCCGATGATCGTGACGAAGGTGACGACCGCGACGAACCAGGCGCGGTGGACACGGGGCGTGCGGGAGGAGACGGGCGACGCGGGGGTCTCGGTTGTCTGGGTCACGTCACTCAGCTTCGTGGCCGGGAACCGCACCCGCCATTGGCCCGAATGACAGCTTTCGCAAGGATCGGGACATCAGCCTGTCGCGGAGCGACCCGTGGCGCGTACCCACAGCAGGCGCCCGGTCATCCCTGTCACGAGGAGGCCGCTGAGCAGCGCGAGGAGCGAGAGCCCGGGGCCCGACGCCCAGTCCACGTCCGGCGCGTGGACGGCGAGGACCACCAGCGACGCGAGCGCCACGGAGGGGACGGCGAGCAGTGCGGGGCGCAGACGGGACAGGTCGTCCTCGGCCAGGGAGCCCAGGACCCCGGCCCCGAGCGCGAGCGCCCATACCCCCAGGCCCTGCGCGTCGGCGCGGTTCACCGTCCACGGCACGAACCCCGACCAGAAGCCGGGCATCGCGAGCAGCCCCGCGCCGATGCCGGCCCACCCCGAACCCAGCACGGCGAGCGGGGGCTTCGACCAGCCGGGGAGCGGCACGATCCGCTCCGGCGGGCCGTGCACCGGCCGCCGGTACTGGAGGGCGAGGCAGAGCACCGCCGCGACCGCGAGCACGCCCAGGGTGGCGACCCAGCCGAGGCTGAACAGGACGAGGAACAGCGAGCCGCCCTTCGCCACCCACAGGGCCTCGCCGTTGAGCAGGCTCACCGTGAAGAGGCCCACCAGCACGACCACGAGGGGCAGGACGAGCGTCCGCGCCTCCTCCCAGACCCGCGCCCGGCCGACCGTGAACAGCGCGGGAGCCACGCCCAGCATGGCCGCCCCGACCAGGCCGGGGCTGAGCGCCTCGGGAGAGGTCCAGGCGCCGGCGGCACGACCGGCGGCGCTCGCCAGGGCGAGCAGCGCGCCCACCATGAGGCTGACGACCGCCACGACGGAGGCCAGCATCGCCACGCCGGGCGAAAGCTCCCGCCCGCTCATCGCCGCCCCACCTCCTGCTCCTGCTCTTCCGCCGCCACCGGCGCCGCCGCCACCGGCGCGGGTTCCACCGGCGCGGGTTCCCCCGCCTGCCCCGCGTCGGACGGGGCCTTCCTGGCCAGGAGTTCACGGCCGTACATCACCCGCAGGCTCACCACCGTCGTGGCCGCGAAGGCCAGCACCCCGCAGCCGATGGCGACGCCCGTGACCAGGGACGTCCACGCGTCGAGGCGGACGAACCGCTCCAGTACGAACGCCGCTCCGACCGAGAACACCGGGGCCAGGCAGAGCGCCACGAGGTGCAGCCGCCACTCCTCCCGCGCCCACCCGGCCCCGCGCCGCCCCGCGCTCCGGTGCCCGGCGGCCATGACCGCGTAGGTCACGGCGTACGGGACCAGATAGCCGACGAGCAGGCGCGGGCCCTCGTCCGCCGGTCCGTCGAGGAGGGAGACGGTCAGCCGGACCAGCGCGGCGGCACCGGCGACGTGCGCCGCGACGAACAGCGGGGCCGGGCACCAGCTGCCGTGGACGCCGGGGACGGCGGTCCGCCGGTCGAGCGCGCGCGAGGCGAGCAGCGCGCCGAAGACGACCACGGAGCCGAGGTGCATGATCGCGATCCGGTTGATCTCGGCCATGGACAGGCCGGGGAACAGCAGGGGCAGGCCGCCCCATTCGAGGCGGAGCAGCGGCGCGGTCAGCAGGAAGCCGTAGCAGAGCAGCATCCACCGCTGGTGCAGGTCGGGGAGGCGGGCGAGAGCGGCGAGGACGCCGAACGTCACACTGCCCACGGTGCCGACGAGGATGGTCGCGAGGACGACCCAGAACGCCGGGCCGCTGTACGCGTCCTCCGGTGCCGTACGGGCCAGGTAGAGAGCGGCGCCCGCCATCGAGGCGTACACCGTGACCGCGAACACGATGCCGGCGGCGCGGTGCAGGCGGCGGCGCCGACGGACCGCCGACAGGTACTGGACCGGCCCGAGCAGCATCAGCAGGCCGCCCAGGACCGAGTGCACGATCATCGGGACCAGGCTGCGCCCGTACGGTCCGATCCGGTCCCGCACGGCCTCGGCGACGTACTCCGGCGACACGATCCTGCCCATGAGCCACTCGCCGGGCGCGGGCGCACCGGGCGAGGCGTACGGCCACAACTGGGTCATGGCGACCGGCGCGTAGGCCACGCAGCCCACGGTCAGGGCGACGGCGGCCACCCTGCCCCACCTGGTGACACCCATGAGCACCCCTCGGCTTCCTCCATAGTCCTTTCTGGACTATGGAGGAAGGTAGAGGCGGGTGTTACCCACGGTCAACGGTTCTGCCCGACGCACTGCGGCACGCGTGCGGTCAGGGCTCCCGCCGCTCGACCCACTCCCAGAAGTCGACCATCATCCGCTCGTAGCGGATGCCGAACTCCAGCGCCTCGCGCTGCCCCCGGGTCAGCAGCTCGCCGACACGGTCCGCCAGGCCCTCGTACTCGTCGAGCGCCCGGCGGTGCTCGTCGACCTGCACCGGGGCGTGCACCCGCGGGCTCGCCCCGAACCAGAGCTTGAGGATGCCGCGTTCGCGGGCCTCGACCGGAACGAAGGCGGGGTCGTCGAGCCAGGCCGCCAGGGCGGTAGCACCCGCCTCGGTGAGCCGCATCAGACGCCGGTTCCGCCCGCCCGACTGCCGCGCCTCGGACAGCAGGCCCGCCTCCACCAGACGGTCGCACTGGGCGTAGACCTGCGCGTGCGGCATCGACCAGAACGGCGCCACGGTGCGCGCCGCCTCCACCTTCACGTCGTACGGACTGGCTTCGCCGAGCTTGTCGACGATGCCGAGCACGAGGTACGAGGGTGTGGTCAACCGGACTTCAGCCATGCCGGGACCGTACCGCCCACCGGAGCGGCGCCCCGAACGGTCCGGTCCGGGAATGCGCTCCCGGGCCGCGGACTTGTAGCTGGTGCGCCGAGGAGTGGCGCTCCGCCTGCCCGCCGGCCCCGGCGAGCGGTCTGGATCACAAAGGATTCTCTCGTGGCTCACCGTATCGCCGTCCTCGCCCTGCCCGGCCTCCTCCCCTTCGAGCTGGGCATCGCCCACCGGATCTTCGGCCGTGCCAAAGACGCCGAGGGCAGGCCGCTCTACACGATCGTGACCTGCGCCCCGGCCGCGGGACCGGTCCAGACGGACGCGGACTTCGCGATCCACGTGGAACACGGCCCGGAGGCGCTCGCCACGGCGGACACGGTCGTCGTCCCCGCCTCGTACGAACTCGGCCCCGTCTACGACGAGGGCCGGCTGACCGACGAGCTGGCGGCGGCGCTCGGGCACATCCGGCCCGGGACGCGGCTCGTCTCCATCTGTACGGGCGGGTACGTGCTGGCCGCCGCCGGCTACCTCGACGGGCGGCCGGCCACCACGCACTGGGCCTCCGCCGCGCACTTCCAGCGGCTCTTCCCGAAGGTGCGGGTCGACGCCGACGTGCTCTTCGTCGACGACGGGGACGTCCTGACCTCGGCGGGCGTCGCCGCCGGAATCGACCTGTGCCTGCACATCGTGCGCCGGGACCACGGAAGCGCCGTCGCCAACGACGTGGCCCGCAGGACCGTCGTACCGCCGCACCGGCACGGCGGGCAGGCCCAGTACATCGAGCGGCCGCTCCCGGAGGCGGGGACGGCGACCACGACATCGGCACGGGCCTGGGCACTCGCCCATCTGCACGAGCCGATCCAGCTGCGGGACCTGGCGGTACGGGAGTCGATGAGCGTACGGACGTTCACGCGCCGCTTCCGGGAGGAGGTCGGCGTCAGCCCCGGCCAGTGGCTGACCCAGCAGCGGGTGGAACGCGCCCGCCACCTCCTGGAGTCCACGGACCTGGCGGTCGACCAGGTGGCGCGGGACGCGGGCTTCGGCACGCCCCAGTCGCTGCGCTCGCACCTCCAGGCGGCGATCGGCGTGACCCCGACGACGTACCGCCGCACGTTCCGGACGGGGGCCGCCCCGGGCGGGTGAGCGCGCGGTCGATCGGTCCGCGCGGTCGGTCGGTCCGCCCGCAGTCGGTCCGTCCGCAGTCAGTCCGTCCGCGCGCGGTCGCGGCTCTCCGCGCCCGCCCCGGTGACCGGCGGCGCGTCCGCCGGGGAGCGCGGCGCGGCAGCGCGCACCCGGCGCCCCTCGCCCACCGCGCCGACCGCCGTGAGCAGCAGGGTCAGGGCGACGCCCCACAGGATCGCCGTCGAGGGCGGGACCACCTTCAGCAGACCGCCCGCCAGGGAGCCGCTCGCCGCGTAACCGGCGCCCACGGCCGCGTACATCACCGAGTACCCGGCGGCCAGGGCGTTCGGCGGGAGGATCTGGCGGAGCGCCAGGTTGCGCGTGAGCATGGCGGGGGCCTGGAGCAGCCCGGCGAGGACGAGGGCGAGGGCGATCGCGCCCGCCCACGGCAGGACGGCGACCAGCACGACGCCCGCCGAGACGCCGAGGATGAGGACCAGGCTCTGCACCGGCAGCGGCCCCGGCCAGCCGCCGCGGAGCCCGTACACGAACGCGCCGGCCGCCGAGCCGATCGAGAACCCGGCGAGCAGCGGGCCCGCCCAGCCGATCGCGATCCCGCGCTGTTCGAGGAGGGCGGGAAGGATCAGCTCGGCGAGGGCGAGCAGGGTCAGGCTCGCCGCGCCCGTCACGTACACCGGCCAGGCCCGTACGAGAACGCGCCGCATCGGTTCGCCGGGCCCCTCGGCGTCGTCCGCCTCCTTCCAGCCGGCGGGGAGCGCCCACAGGCCGGCGACGGAGGCGGCCATCAGGCCGCCCGCGAGCAGCAGGGGGACGCCGGGACCGGCGCCGAGGGCCAGGCCCGTCGCGAGCGCGGGGGCGGCGGCCCAGATGGCGAAGGTCAGGACGGACTCCATGGAGAGCGCCTGGGTGACCGCCTTCTCCGGGACCATGCCGGTCAGGAGGGCCCGCATCCCGCCGGGCGCGGCGCCGGGACCGGCGCCCGCGAGGAAGGCGAGGACGCCGAGGAGTGCGGGGTGCCCGGTTCCGGCGGGTACGAGGCCGAGACCGGCGAAGGCGAGGGCGCCCACCCCGAGCCCGGCGGCGAGCTGCGGCCGGGCCCGCCCGGCGTTCATCCGGATGCCGAGGACGGGGGCGGCGACGATCTCGCCGAGGACGTACGCGGCGGCGAGTACGGCTCCGAGGGTGTACCCGCCGGGCTGCTCACGCACCAGGAACACCAGGGCCAGCGGCGCCATCGCCACGGGCATCCGGGCCGCGACGGCGACGGCCGACCAGGCGAGCACGGGACGGGTGAAGAGGTCGCGGTAGGCCATGGCCACGACCGTAACGGCCGCCGCCCGACGGCCGACAGGGTCTGTCGGCCGGGGGCGTCCGGCGGGCGTCGGCAGGGCGCCGGGCTAGAAGGTCAGGACGCCCCGCGCGACCCTGCCCTGTTCCGCGTCCTCCGCCGCCTTCGCGAACTCCTCCACCGGGTAGGTGGCGGTGACGAGTTCGTCGAGGAGGAGACGGCCCTCGCGGTACAGCTCCGCGTAGAGGGCGATGTCCTTCTGCGGGCGCGAGGAGCCGTAGCGGCAGCCGAGGATCGACTTGTCGAGGAACATCGCGGCGGGCGGGAAGCTCGCCTCCGCGGTGGGGGCGGTCATGCCGAGGAGGACGGCCTGACCGTGACGGTCGAGGAGGTCGATCGCCGTACGGACGAGGCCCGTGTGGCCTACGCACTCGAAGACGTGGTCGGCCCCGGTGGGCAGGATGTCGCGGACGGACTCCGCCGAGTCGAGGAAGTGCGTGGCGCCGAAGCGGCGGGCGACCTCCTCCTTGGCCGGGTTGGTGTCGACGGCGACGATCGTGAGCGCGCCGGCGATCCGGGCGCCTTGGATCACGTTGAGCCCGATGCCGCCGGTCCCGATCACGACGACCGTCTCGCCGCGGTCGACCTTGGCGCGGTTGAGCACGGCGCCGACGCCGGTGAGAACGCCGCAGCCCATGAGGGCGGCGGAGGTGAGGGGGATGTCCTCGGGGATCTTCACGGCCTGGACGGCCTTGACGACGGTCCGCTCGGCGAAGGAGGAGTTGGAGGCGAACTGGAAGAGGGGCAGGCCTGTGCTGCCGCGCGAGAAGGGCTGCTTGGGCATCCCGATGGCCTTGCGGCACATGGTGGGGCGGCCGCGGTCGCAGTCGGCGCAGGCGCCGCAGTTGGCGAGCGTGGAGAGCGCGACGTGGTCGCCTTCGGCGACGTGGGTGACGCCGGGGCCGACGGCCTCGACGACGCCGGCGCCTTCGTGGCCGAGGACGACGGGCGCGGGGAAGGGGATGGTGCCGTCGAGGACGGCGAGATCGCTGTGGCAGAGCCCGGCGGCGCGGACGCCGACGAGGACTTCGCCGGGGCCGGGGTCGCGTACCACCAGGTCGTCGACGACCTGGACGTGCTTGCCGTCGTAGACGACGCCTCTCATGTGCGGCTCCTTGTCGTGAGCGGTGCGGTTGGGGTGTGCCCTGGAGGGTGGCCGGCCTTGTGGTGGGGCCCGGACTGGAGGCGCCCGTAAGGGCACCGTCCCGTGTGCCCACCCGTCCCGCTCTGCGGGACGATTGCCCACACCGGGGGGGTGGGGCATTCGGGCGAATGCCCGCACCGGTGGGTGGCTACTGGTTCGGGCGGGTGCCTTCTGCTGCCGCTCTGGCCATCTCCTCCAGGCGGGTCAGGAGTGGCATCGGATCCACGCCCACCGTTCCCGGCAGGAAGTCCGCGATGCGTTCCGGGGTCCACGGGCCCCCCTCCGCGTACCCCGCCCGCAGTTCCCTCGGCTGGGCCCAGACCGCGATCTTGGGGCCCGCGATCGTGTAGACCTGGCCGGTGATCTTCTCCTCGCGGGCCCGCTCCGAGAGCAGGTAGACGACCAGCGCCGCCACGTCCTCCGGCTCCCCGATCTCCTTCAGCTCCATCGGCACGTTCGCCGACATCCGCGTCCGCGCCACCGGCGCCACCGCGTTCGCCGTGACCCCGTACTTGTGCAGGCCCAGGGCCGCCGACCGGACCAGCGAGATGATCCCGCCCTTGGCCGCCGAGTAGTTCGCCTGCGCCACCGACCCCTGGTGGTTCCCGCTCGTGAAGCCGATCAGGGTCCCGGTGCGCTGCTTGCGCATCACCGCCGACGCCGCCCGGAAGACCGTGAACGTCCCCTTCAGGTGCGTCGCGACGACCGGGTCCCACTCCTCCTCGGCCATGTTGAAGAGCATCCGTTCGCGCAGGATGCCCGCCACGCACACGACCCCGTCGATCCGCCCGTACTCGGCGAGCGCGACGTCGACGATCCGCTGACCGCCCGCCATCGTCGAGATGTCGTCGGCGACGGCGACGGCCGAACCGCCCGCCGCCACGATCTCCTTCACCACCGACAGCGCGACCTCCGACGTCGGCTCCCCGCCCTCGATGGAGACCCCGTAGTCGTTGACGACGACCTTCGCCCCCTCCGCCGCGCACGCGAGAGCCACGGCGCGCCCGATTCCGCGCCCCGCGCCCGTCACCGCCACGACCTTGCCTGCCAAGAAGTTCCCCACGCCCGGCCCCTTCCCGCGTTTTCTGACGGTCCGTTAGATTCGTTCGTCGACAGGATTCTACGGTCCGTCAGATGCAGGAAAACAAGACCCTGGAGGCCCCGATGTCAGTCACCTCGCAGCTACCCGCCGAGTTCCACGACATCGCCAAGCGCGTCAACAACTGGGGGCGTTGGGGCCGGGACGACGAGATCGGCACCCTCAACCTGATCACCGACGACGTCGTACGGGACGCCGTCGCGACCGTCCGCTCCGGTCACCGCGTCCCCCTCGCCCTCGACCTCACCCAGGACGGCGTGCAGACCGGGATGATCCCGGGCCGGGTCAATCCCCTCCACGTCATGGTCCAGATCAACCAGGAGCTCTTCGGCCCGGGCACGGTCGCCACCAGCGACGACGCCGTGACCCTCGGCCTCCAGGCGGCCACCCACTGGGACGCCCTCACCCACGCCTCGCACTCCGGCAAGATCTACAACGGCCGCCCCGCCTCCACCATCACCCCGCACGGCCGCTCCGAGTTCAGCGGCATCCACACCGCCCGCCACGTCGTCAGCCGCGGCGTCCTGCTCGACGTGGCCGCCGCCAAGGGTGTCGACCGGCTGCCGGGCGACCACGCCGTCACCCCCGAAGACCTCGACGAAGCCGCCGAATTCGGCCGTGTCACCGTCCGGGCCGGCGACATCGTCCTCGTACGGACGGGGCAGATACGGCAGTACCTCGCCGGGGACAAGCACGCCTACGCGTTCCCCTCCCCGGGCCTCTCCCTCCGTACGCCCGAGTGGTTCCACGCCCGCGACGTCGCCGCCGTCGCCAACGACACGCTCACCTTCGAGATCTTCCCGCCCGAGGTCGAGAACCTGTGGCTGCCCGTGCACGCACTCGATCTCGTCGAGATGGGCATGCTCCAGGGGCAGAACTGGAATCTGGAAGGCCTGTCCACAGCCTGTGCACAGCGCGAGCAGTACGCGTTCCTGCTCTCCGCGATGCCGGAGCCCTTCGTGGGCGGTACGGGCACACCGGTGGCCCCGGTGGCGATCCTCTGAACCGTGGAAGCCGCAGGCGACAGACGTCGTAAGCGGCCGACGTCGTAAGCGGCCGACGTCGTAAGCAGAGACAGTCATACGCGGGTGGCGGCGCACTCGCGCGCGCCCCGAGCACGGCACGGCCGCCGCCACCCAAGACACGACCCGCACTCGTCGAGGGCGGCATCGCGCCCTCGTCGTCCCCTCACGTCGAATCGCTCACTCCAGAGTGAACAAAACGACACGAACCGTCAACAGTGCACCGAGGCGGTCGGCGTGGCCGGTGAGGCCTCCGAGGCCTTCACCACTCCCCGGTCCACCTCGCACCAGATGCTCTTGCCGGCCCCCTCACGCTGCCAGCCCCACCGGTCGGCCAGACCGTCCACCAGCTCCAGGCCTCGCCCGTTGGTGTCCTCGCCCTGCGCGTGGCGCGGCATCGGCGGCCGGTCGCTGGAGTCGGCGACCTCCACCCGTACCGTCCCGGCATCCGGGCAGCCCGCGCCGAACAGCATCCGCAGCACGGCCGGACAGCCCGTGTGGACCACCGCGTTGGTCACCAGTTCGGAGATGAGCAGCACCAGCGTCTCGGCCAGCGGCTCGTCATCCTCTATGCCCGATCCGGCGAGCCTCGAACGCGCCCAGCGCCGGGCGCGTCCCACCTCCGCCGGGTCCGGCCCGACCTCCAACTGAACCTGAAGCACCTGCACCGTTCACACCATCCGAACCGGCGGACACATCGCCTCGCGCCTCACAGCCATCGACGCCCTCACGGAACGTGATTCCCTTGTGAGACAGCATGGTTGACGTACAGTCACCGCAACAAGCGCTTCGGGCATATTCCAGCGCGAAGGAGTACGCATGGTCCATACTGTGCGACGCACGCTGCGGGGAGTCGAACAGGAGGGCGCCCAGCGCCTCCACGGGGTACGAGCGGCGGGCATCGCCCGCTCCGGGGCCGCCGTTTCGGCGACACCGGGACGATCCGGGCTCACAACCACTCGCATCCCACGGAGAGTACCGGAGCGGGACCCCGACTCCGGGCCGTGACGGCCCGCCCGAAGGACACAACCCGATATCGACGCTCCGTGAGCGCCCGCCCACGCCGCGCCTACAGGGCAAGCGCCTCCACCTCCTCCGCCCGTGCTCGCGTGAGGCCGCGCTCGGCCCTCACCCAGGCCCGTTTGAGGTGCAGGTGCACGTCCGCCTCCCAGGTGAAGCCCATGCCGCCGTGCACCTGGAGGCAGTCCCGCGCGCAGTCGACGGCCGCCTCGTCGGCGAGCAGCTTGGCGCCGGCGATCTCGACGGGGTCGCCGGTGACGGCGGCGGCGTAGACGGCGGCGCGGGCGACCTCCGTGCGCACGAGCATCTGCGCGCAGAGATGCTTGACGGCCTGGAACGCCCCGATGGCCTGCCCGAACTGGACGCGCGTCCGCGCGTAGGAGACGGCCGTCTCGGTGGTCCGAGCGGCACTCCCCACCTGCTCGGCAGCGGTGAGAAGCGCGACCTCCGGCCACGACACCGGACGGCGCCCGCGCGGGCGTGTTCCGCCCGTGCCCGTGCCCCCCGCGCCCACGGCCGCCCCTCCCACCGGGCCCGGCACGCGATGCAGCGGCGTCAGCGGATCCACCGACCGCACGGCCACCGCCCCCGTCACATCACCGAGCACCACGTCCGCCTCGTCGAGCCACTCCACCAACCCGCCGTCGACCGCCGTCACCACCACCTCCCCCTCCGCGGCCCCGTCCACCGCCCCCGCCGCCAGGTGCGTCGCCGCCAACGGCCCCGGCAGCAGCACCCGCCCCGCCTCCTCGAAGACGAGCACCGCCTCAGGCAGCCCGAGGCCCACGCCCCCCTCCGCCTCCGGCAGCCGGAGCGCGAAGAACCCGGCAGCGCCCAGCTCACGCCAGAGCGCCCGGTCGAGCGTGCCGCCCGCCTCCACCGCCGCCCGCATCGCCTCCCGGCCGAAGCGGCCGGCGAGCAGCTCCCGTACCCCCGCCTTCAGCGCCTTCTGGTCGTCCGTCAGCCGGAAGTCCACGAGACCACCACCCCTCACCGGCCCTTCGCCAGGCCGAGTATCCGCTCGGCGACGATGTTCGCCTGGATCTGCGACGTACCGGCCGCGATCGTGTACGACAGCGAGGAGAGCCGGTCCAGGTTCCACTCGCGCCCGAGGTCGAGCGCGTCGGGCCCGAGAACGGCGGCCGCCGCGTCGTACAGCTCCTGCCGCGCGTGCGAGTACCGCAGCTTGAAGACCGAGCCGCCGATCCCCGGCACTCCGCCCGTCGCCTCCGCCTCGCTGACGTTCCACTGGGTCAGCCGCCACAGCGCCCGGAACTCGGCGCTCAGCCGCCCGAGCCGCCTCCGCACCCCCGGGTCGTCCCAGGTGCCGTTCTTCCGCGCCGCCCCCGCGAGTTCGCCCAGCACGCGCCGGCACGCGACGACCTCGCCGACGAACGCCGTACCGCGCTCGAAGGAGAGGGTCACCATCGTCACGCGCCAGCCGTCGTTCTCCTCCCCGACCCGGTTGGCGACCGGTACGCGCACCTCGTCGAGGAACATCTCCGCGAACTCCGCCGACCCGGCGAGCGTCCGCAGCGGCCGTACGGTGATCCCGGGCGCGTCCATGGGCATCGCGAGCCAGCTGATCCCCCGGTGCTTCGAGGGCGCGTCCGGGTCCGTCCGTACGAGCAGCTCGCACCAGTCGGCGACCTCGGCGTGCGATGTCCAGATCTTGGATCCGGAGACCACGTACGCGTCCCCGTCCCGCACCGCCCGCGTCCGCAGCCCGGCCAGGTCGGATCCGGCGTCGGGCTCGCTGAACCCCTGGCACCAGACCTCGTCGCCGCGCAGCACGGGCGGCAGCCAGCGCTCCCGCTGCCCGGGCGTCCCCTCGGCGGCGATCGTCGGCCCCGCGTGCAGCAGTCCGACGAAGTTCGCACCCACGTACGGGGCTCCGGCGCGCTCGGTCTCCTCCAGGAAGATCAGCCGCTGGGTCGGGGAGGCGTCCCAGTGCACGTCCGCGTACCCGGCGTCGTACAGCCGCCGCTGCCAGCCGCAGTCGTACGCCCGCCGCCCCGGCCAGTCCAGCGGATCGGGCTTCGGCGGCAGCGTCGGCAGGACCCGGGCGAGCCACTCCCGCAGCCGCGCCCGGAACTCCTCCTGTGCCGCGCCGTCCGCGAGGTCCATCAGACGATGCCCAGGTCCAGCATGCGGATGGCGTTGCCGCGCATCAGCTTGTAGACCGTCTCGTCGTCGAGTCCCTTGACGTGGTCGAGTGCGACTTCCTTCGTGTGCGGGAACGTGGAGTCGACGTGCGGGTAGTCCGTCTCGAAGGTGGCGTTGTCGCGGCCGACGACGTCGAGCGAGGCGATGCCGTGCTTGTCGCGGAAGAAGCAGCAGAAGATCTGCCGGTAGTAGTACGTGGACGGGGGCTCGGGGATGAGGTCCCTGACCCCGCCCCACGCCCGGTGCTCCTCCCACACGTCGTCGGCGCGTTCCAGGGCGTACGGGATCCAGCCCATCTGGCCCTCGCTGTAGGCGAGCTTGAGCCGGGGGAACTTCACCAGCACCCCGCTGAAGAGGAAGTCCATCATCGAGGCCATGGCGTTGTTGAAGCTGAGGGAGGCCTGGACGGCGGGCGGGGCGTCGGGGGAGGCGGCGGGCATCTGGCTGCTGGAGCCGATGTGCATGTTGACGACGGTCCCGGTCTCCTGGCAGACGGCGAAGAACGGGTCCCAGTGGCCGGAGTGGATCGACGGGAGCCCCAGATGGGTCGGGATCTCCGAGAAGGTGACCGCCTTGACGCCGCGTGCCGCGTTCCGCCGGATCTCGGCGACGGCGAGGTCGATGTCCCAGAGCGGGATGATGCAGAGCGGGATGAGCCGGCCGCCGCTGTCTCCGCACCACTCCTCGACCATCCAGTCGTTGTAGGCGCGGACGCAGGCGAGGGCGACCTCCTTGTCCTTGGCCTCGGCGAAGGTCTGTCCGCAGAACCGCGGGAAGGTCGGGAAGCAGAGGCTGGCCTCGACGTGGTTGAGGTCCATGTCCTTGAGCCGCTCGACCGGGTCCCAGCAGCCGCGGCGCATCTCCTCGCGGGTGATGCCCTCCAGGGTCATCTCGTCGCGGTCGAAGCCGACGGCGGCGATGTTCCGCTTGTACGGGAACCTGAGGTCCTCGTAGATCCACCAGTCGGTCGGCGGACCGTCCGGGTCCATCGTGATCTGGTACTTGCCCCCGACGTAGGCGAGCTCCCCGATCCCGGCCGTCAGCGGCTGCGGCCCGCGGTCGCGGTACCTGGCCGGCAGCCAGGTCCTGAAGAGGTGGGCCGGTTCGATCACATGGTCGTCGACGCTGATGATCCGTGGAAGTTCCGTCATGAGACCCTCTCCCGTTCCCGCGTTTTCTGATGACCCGTCAGATATCGATCGGTCTCAGGCTAGCCCCCGCCCCCTGGACCGACAAGCAGCGCGCCTCTACGCTCTCCAGGCAATCTGACTGACCGTCAGTTGCGGACGGAGAGGGGAACGTCGTGACCGACACCGCACACACCCTGGGCACCTCCCGCACCCTCTGGGAGCTCGTCGAGCGGCGGGCCGCGCTCACGCCCGACCGGCCCGTCCTCCTCCAGGGGGACCGCGCCCTGACCTTCGGCGAGCTGCGCGAACGAGCCGAGCGGTGCGCCGCCGGACTGTACGGGCGGGGAGTGCGGCCGGGCACCGTCGTGGCCTGGCAGCTGCCCACCCGGATCGAGACCGCGGTGCTCTCCTTCGCGCTGGCCCGCATCGGCGCCGTGCAGTCCCCGGTGATCCCCTTCTACCGGGACCGCGAGGTCGGCTTCGCGCTGCGCGAGTCGAAGGCCGAGTTCTTCGCCGTGCCGGGCGTCTGGCGCGGCTTCGACCACACGGAGATGGCCCGCCGGCTCGGCGCGCGCGGGGTCTTCGAGGCGTACGACTCCCTGCCCGACGGGGACCCGGACGTCCTGCCGCCCCCGCCGGCCGACGGGACCGGCGTGCGGTGGATCTACTGGACCTCCGGCACGACCTCCGACCCCAAGGGGGTCCTGCACACCGACCGCTCGCTCATCGCGGGCGGCTCCTGCCTCGCCCACGCGCTGCGCCTGACCGCGGACGACATCGGCTCGATGGCCTTCCCGTACGCGCACATCGCCGGGCCCGACTACACGGTGATGCTCCTGCTGTACGGATTCCCGGCGGTGATGTTCGAACAGTTCGCGCTGCCCGAGGCGCTGGCGGAGTACCGCAGGCACGGGGTGACCGTGGCGGGCGGCTCCACCGCCTTCTACTCGATGTTCCTCGCCGAGCAGCGCAAGCAGCCCGGGCGGAAGCTGATACCGAGCCTGCGGCTGCTCGCGGGCGGCGGGGCGCCCAAGCCGCCGGATATCTACCACGCCGTCGTACGGGAGATGGGCTGCCAGCTCACCCACGGGTACGGCATGACCGAGGTCCCGATGATCACGATGGGCTCGCCGGACGACACGGTGGAGAACCTGGCGACCACCGAGGGCCGGCCGCCCGCGGGCATGGAGATACGGATCGCCGACGGCGGGGAGGTCCGGCTGCGCGGCGAGGCCGTCTGCCAGGGCTATCTGGACCCGGCGCAGAGCGCCGCCGCCTTCGACGAGGACGGCTTCCTGATCACCGGCGACGTGGGCCATGTGACCGCGACCGGACATCTCGTGCTGACCGGACGGATCAAGGACATCATCATCCGCAAGGGCGAGAACATCTCCGCCAAGGAGATCGAGGACCTCCTCCACCTGCATCCGGCGGTCGGCGACGCGGCCGTCATCGGCCTTCCGGACCCCGACCGCGGCGAACGCGTCTGCGCGGTGGTCGAGCAGCCCCCCGGCGCGGGCCCGCTGACCCTGGCGGGGATCATCGCGTTCCTGCGCGAGCAGGGGCTCTCCGTCCACAAGCTGCCGGAGCAGCTGGAGGTGGTGGAGGCCCTGCCCCGCAACGACGCCCTGCGGAAGGTGCTGAAGTACAAGCTCCGCGAGCGGTACTCCGGCACTCCCACCCCGTGAAGGCCCCCGTGAGAGCCCCCGGGAGGGGCCTGATCCGTGCCTACTCCGTCATGAAGTAGCGGGCGAACGCCGTCACCGCCTGCTCCTCGTCGACCGCGCCCGAGGCGACGGTCGGCAGCTTGCGGGCGCCCAGCGCGGCGCCGACGGGGGCGATGCCGAGGGCCAGCAGGGCTCGTTCCACGTCGGCGGGGGTCGTGGCGATGGCGAGGACGGCGTGCAGGAAGGGCCGGGCGATCTCGGCGAAGCGGTCGGGGTGGTCGTGCAGACGCTTCACCGCACCGCCCGCGAACTCCTCGCGGCTGACCTTCTGGTCGCCGTCGACGTCGGCGATCCCCGCCATGCCCTGCCAGAAGGCCTCGGCGCCGTCGGCGAGCGCCTGGCCCCGGTCGGAGCGGAAGGACACGCCGAACTCCGCCAGGACGCGTTTCGCCGCCGTACTGAAGTCCTCGCGCGAGATGGTCCCGTCGCCGTCCTGGTCGAAGGCGGCGAAACGGGACGCGATCCGGCGCTGGTAGACCTCTCCGGGTCCCTGCTCGGGTTCCATGGGCTCCATTCCGGGAGGGTACGACGAGACGGGCCACCGTGCCGAGGGGGCGGCGGGGCGGACGCGGGTGCGTTGCCGGGCGTCCTCCGAGGCAGGCCCTAGGCGGAGAGCGGCTGGGCCTCGTCGTCGACGGCGGCCTCCGCGTCGCCGTACACGTCGAAGAGGCGGCGCACGCCCAGCGCGGCGAGGACCCGGTTGACGTGCGAGGCGTCCTCCGAGCCCCGTGCGGGCAGCACGACGCGCAGCCGACCGCGGCAGGACCGCATCAGACGGCGCGAGGCGATGAGCACGCCCACCCCGCTGGAGTCGCAGAAGAGCACGCCCGAGAGGTCGAGGACCACGTCGTGGCGTCCGCCCGCGACGGCGTCGTGGACGCGTCTCCTGACCAGGGGTGAACTCAGCAGATCCAGCTCTCCGCGGATCCGCAGGACGGTCCAGGGGCCCTGCTCGTCTTCGTCGACGTCGAGGTTCACGCGATCGCGCCCTTCAAGCGGAAGCAGTCGTTCAAGCGGAGGCAGTCGTTCCCGTGCCCTCCCGCTGCCCAGGCGCGGCGTGCCGAAACCCCTCGTCCCGTGGATGGCGCTTTCCTTACCATCCGGTACCTCCCCGAGGGCGCAGTTGTCCCAAAGCGGAGTGCGCCGTCGGACGGGCCACTACTTTGGACGGAGAACTCGGGTCGGGAGGGCCGCGGAAGAGCACCGGAGGGTCGACGGATGGCGAAGGACACACCACCGCGCTGGGACCGCAGGATGCAGCAGCGGCTGGCGCGGGGTGAGGCCGCCGCGCTCGGCGAGCTCTACGACCGGTTCGCCTCGCTGGTGCACAGCCTCGCCCACCGGGTCCTGGACGACGACAGGGCCGCCGACCAGGTCACCCGCGAGGTCTTCGGCTACATCTGGGAGAACCCCGACGCCTACGACCCGAAGCAGGGCAACATGCGCTCGTGGGTCGCCAGGCTGACCCAGCGGCAGGCCGTGCACCGGCTGCGGGAGACCGAGGCCACTGCGTTCGCGGAGACCGGCGAGGGGTCGGCGGAGGAGCTGGAGCAGAAGGTCCGCCAGGCCTCGGTCGCCGCCCGCGCCGACTACATCGTGACGTCGATGCCCGCGCCGCTGCGGGCCGCCCTCGAGCTGGCGTACTTCCAGCGGCGCGACTACCGCCAGACCGCCGCGGATCTCGGGGTGACCGAGGACGAGGCGCGGCGCCGGCTGCGGCTCGGGCTGCAGCTGCTGTCCACGGCGAACACCCGCCCGCTGGAGGGGTCCTCGCCGCCCGGTTACGGACGCTCTCTGTGAACGGGCCCGACGACACGCCCGACGAGGTGGCGCGCGCTCCCCGGATACCGGGACCGCGCGTCGCGGCGGACGACCACGCGGACCTGACCGGGGACGTCGCCGTGACCACGCCCGAGCCGGCCGGGGAACCCGAACCCGCTCAGGCGCCCGCGCCGCCTCTCCCGGCACCGACACCGACACCGACACCGATGCCGACGCCACCGGCACCGCCGCCCCACAGCGTGCTCAAGTCCCTCCTCGGGGCGTGGGCGCTGTCGGCGTGCTCGCCGGAGGAGACACAGGCGGTCGAGGACCATCTGACCGTGTGCGCCCCGTGCGCCGACGAGGCGCTGCGGCTGCGGGACGCGGTCGGCCTGCTCCACTCCGAGCGTGACCTGGACCTCGACCCGCTGCTGCGCTCCCGGGTCCTGGAGAACTGCCTGGGGCGCCGTCCCGCCCGTATCCCCGTGCCCGCCTGGGCGGCTCCGTACGACGCGGAGACCGCCCGGCTCGACGCGCTGCTGCGGGACATCGGCGACTCGGAATGGCACGCGCCGGTACGCCTGAAGTGGTTCGAGGGCGAGCGAGGCGTGAGCCGTCGGACGACCGTGGCCGGGGTGATCGGCCATCTGCTGACGGTGGACGGCCTGGTCGCCACCTCCCTCGGCCTGGACGACCCGCTCGGCCCGAAGGCGACGGAGGTGTCGCCGCAGGAGCGTACGGAGGCGTACTGGCAGGGCTCGTACCATCCGCCGACGCGCGGGGTCCGCGAGCCGTGGCGCGAGCAGAGCCACACACTGATCCGCACGGTGTCGTTCGCGGGGCGGGGCGTGGCCGACCTGACGGTGACGTACGGCGACTTCGCGCTGCCGATGCGGGACTCGCTCCTCGAGCGGGCCTTCGAGTGCTGGGTGCACGCGGACGACATCGCGAACGCGGTGGCGTATCCGTACGAGCCGCCGAGCGGCGCGCATCTGCACGGCATGATCGACCTGGCGGCGCGGCTGCTCCCGGCGGCCCTGGCCGGCCGGCGCCGCGCGGGCCTGGCCTCCCCGCCGCGGCAGCTGGTCGCGGCGGGCGCGCCCGGTCGCTCGCTCCATCTGGAGGTCGAGGGCTCGGGCGGCGGCCACTGGTACATCGCCCTGGACTCCCCGGCGGCCGTCGGCTCCCCGGACCACGCGGTGGCCCAGGTGGCGATGGACGGCGTGGAGTTCTGCCAGCTCGTGGCGGGCCACGTCCCGCCCGAGGAGGCGGCGGCCGGCCAGGACGGCGACCGCGAGGCGATCCGTGACGTCCTGTTCGCGGCAGCCGGCCTGAGCCGCCTCTAGCGGGGCCGGGCCCTTACGCGAAGACGACCGTGCGGCGGCCGTTCAGGAGGATCCGGCGTTCCGCGTGCCACTTCACCGCGCGGGCCAGCGCCTGGCACTCCACGTCGCGGCCGACCGCCACCAGCTGGTCAGGGGTGACCTCGTGGCCCACCCGCTCGACCTCCTGCTCGATGATCGGGCCCTCGTCGAGGTCGGCCGTCACGTAGTGGGCCGTCGCGCCGATGAGCTTCACACCGCGCGCGTGCGCCTGGTGGTAGGGCTTGGCGCCCTTGAAGCTCGGGAGGAAGGAGTGGTGGATGTTGATGATCCGGCCCGACAGCTGCTTGCACAGGTCGTCGGAGAGGACCTGCATGTAGCGGGCGAGGACGACCAGCTCGACGCTCTCGGTGCGCACGAGCTCCAGGAGTTCGGCCTCCGCCTCCGGCTTGTTCTCCTTCGTGACCGGAATGTGCCGGAACGGGATGCCGTACGAGCCGACGAGCTCGGAGAAGTCCGTGTGGTTGGAGACCACCGCGACGATGTCGACGGGCAGCGCCCCGATCCGCGAGCGGAAGAGCAGATCGTTCAGGCAGTGGCCGAACTTCGACACCATCAGCACGACGCGCATGCGCTCGTCGGCCCGGTTGATGTGCCAGTCCATCGCGAACGAGTCGCCCACCGCCGCGAAGCTCGCCCGGAGCTTCTCCACGGTCACCGGCTCCTCCGCGGAGAAGTGGACGCGCATGAAGAACAGGCCCGTGTCCCGGTCCTTGAACTGCTGACTGTCCTCGATGTTGCAGCCCGTGATGAACAGATAGCTCGAAACGGCGTGCACGATGCCCTGTTTGTCCGGGCAGGAAAGCGTGAGGACGTACTGGTCGGTCATCCCCGTAGGGTGCCACACCGCGCAACGGCGGCAGGGCCCGCGTCCGTCAGGCGGACCGCGTGATGATACGGAGGACGTCCAGGGAACGAGGGGGCGTGTCGGGGTCCTCGCCGTCCGCGGACGCCATCCGTATGTGTGCCTCACGGGCGGCCCGTACGGCCTCCGGCCACCCGTGGTGCTCCATGTACGCCGAGAACGGCGCGTCCGGCCCCACCTGGTGCATGATCCGCAGCACCCGCAGCACGGCGACGTCCACCAGGGCGGCCTCGCCCGAGTCGCGGAAGATCGTCCCGACGTACTTCTCGGCCGACCAGTTGTCCAGCCAGGTGTCCTCCACGAGGCGGTAGACGGCGTCGGTGACGTCGCCGTACCCGTCGTGGCCGGCCAGCCAGGTCGTCTCGTGGAACCCGGGGTCGGAGAGCATGTGCAGCGCCGAGCGCACGTTGCTGCGCCAGCGCCACCAGGGCAAGTCGTTGAGCGGCATGCCGCCCATGGTGGAGGAGCGACGGCCGCGACGGGAAGAGTTCACCGAACCCGAGACTGGACTGGACACCGTTCGATCGTACGTTCCCTTCCAAGATCGGCGGACCGGGCCCCTCCCGAGCGGCTCCCGGCCCCGTCAATTCACCTTCACGTCACTTCCTGTTGAACCATGCACACTTCTGCGTTACCCGTGAGGCGGAATTGTGCATGGCCATGACCGGTAGGCGACTGACCTCACTCCTCGCGTATGTCACGACGGCGGCGGCCGGGGCGTCGCTGCTCACCGGCTGTGGCGTACTCCCTGGGACCACGGGGGGATCCAGGGAGCCCGTCACGGTGATGACCTGGGCCCCCGACGGCACCCGGGCCACCAACCAGCCCGGCATGCCCGCCATGGCGCAGGCCTTCGCCCGCTGGGTCAACGCCTCGGGCGGCATCGACGGCCACGAGCTGAAGATCCTCACCTGCAACGAGAAGAACACCTCGTCGGGCGCGGCGGACTGCGCCCGCCGCGCCGTCCGCGAGGACGTCGTCGCCGTCGTCGGCTCGTACAGCCAGAACGGGCGCGCCTTCATGGCCCCGCTGGAGGCGGCCGAGATCCCGTACATCGGCGGCTACGGCATCTCCGAGGACGAGTTCACCAGCCCGCTCTCGTACCCCGTGAACGGCGGCCTCGCCTCGCTCATGGCCGGTCACGGCCGCCAGCTCGCCGAGTCCTGCCGCAAGGTCTCCCTCGTACGCCCCGACACCCTCGCCGGGGACAAGCTGCCCGACCTGCTCAACTCGGGCCTGCGCAAGGGCAGTCACGACGGCGCGGTCGACATCCCGGCCGTCGAGGACGCCGCCGAGTACACCACGCAGGCCGAACGCGCCCGCGCCAAGGCCGGCGGCAAGGACGGCTGCGTGGCCGCCGTCCTCGGCGAGCGCACGCAGACGTTCTTCGACTCCTTCCGCCGCCTGCCCGGGGACGAGGACGGCGAGAGCGGCCCGGACGACGGCAAGGGCAGGGACGACCTCCGGATCTCCTCCGTGCTCGGCAGCGTCAGCCAGCCTCTCGTCGACCGCACCGGCGGCGCTCACAGTCCCTTCGAGGGCGCGTACGTCACGGGCTGGTACCCGGAGGCGAACGACACGCGCTGGGCGCCGATGCGCAAGGTGATCAAGGAGCACGCGTTCGCCGACAACCGGGTCGACCCGACCGACGCCGGCGTCCAGACGACGTGGATCGCGTACACCGTCCTGAAGAAGGTCATCGAGTCGCTCGACAGCGAGACGATCACGGCGGGCGCCGTCGCGCACGCCCTGGACCGCGGTGTCCAGATCGACACCGGCGGCCTCACGCCCGAACTGCGCTGGCGCTACGAGGACATGCTCGGCGCGCCCCGCTTCCCCCGGATCGTCAACCACGAGGTGACGTTCCAGGTCGTCCGCAAGGGACAGCTCGTGGCGCAGAAGCCCGGCTTCGTCGACGTCGGCGAGACCGTCCTCAGCGCCCCGTAGCGCCGACGACCGGCGCCCGGGGCCCGGGGCCGCGATGCGGCCCCGGGCGCCCTCCTACAGCTGGGTCGGAGCCCGCTTCGACAGCCCGTACTTGTCGGCGGTCGGGTTCCAGAGCGAGGCGGCCTCGCGCTTGGCGATCGTGGCGTCGGAGCTCTTCTTGCCCGCCTCGACCGTGTGCGTGGTCCCGCGGGCCTTGCCGCCCTTGCAGAGCTTCTTGTTGCCCTTCACCTGGTCCGCCCAGGCGGCGTAGTGGTCGTCGGCGGACGCCGAGGCCTGCCAGGCCTTGGTGAGGGCGGCGGTCAGGGCCGCGTTGTCCGGCAGCTTGTCCACGGTCAGGCCCTGCAGCCGGGTCACCAGGGCGCGGCGCTGCCCGGCGGCGTCCCTCAGATCGGTGGCGGCCTGGTCGAGGTTCTTGCACTGCTTGATGCTCTCGACCGAACGGATCACCGCGTCACGGCTGTTGTTGCTGTCGGCGAGCAGCTTGTCCAGCTCCTTCGCCTGCGGCTCGGCCGGGTCGGCGGCCGCCTTGCCGGTCGGCTCGGCCGAGGGAGCGCCGGAGCTGGCGGCCACGTTCTGGGCGGGCCCCTTGCCCTTGTCCTCGTCCCCGCCGCTGAGCAGCGCCCCGGCGCCGAGGCCGACGACCGCGCAGCCGACGACCACGGCGGCGATCAGCGCGACGGGCGACCTGCGGCGCGGCTCGGGCTCGTCGTCGTACTCGTCGTCGTACCCGCCCTGGAAGGGGGGCGCCGCGGCGGTCTGCTGGAACTGCCGCTGCGGCTGCTGCTGGCCGTACGGGGGCTGCTGGAACTGCGGCGGCATCTGCTGCTGCCGGGCCTGCTGCGGCTGCTGCGGCATGTGCTGCGTCGCGTCGCTGCGGAAGAGGTTGTCGAACTCGGCGGGCGGCTGCCGCTCACCGTGCGTCTGCGCCGGTACGGGAGCGATGTACTGGGTCGCGTCCGAGGCGCCCGCGGGCTGCTGCTGCCGCCCCAGGGGGCCGGTGCCGAGGAACTGGGTGTCCGAGCCGCCGCCCGCCGCGACGGGAGGGATGTGCTGTGTCGCCTGCATGTCACCCGCGGACGGTCCGGGGCCGGAGAGGCCCGGAGCGTTGTGGCCGGGCATCGGCTGTCCGGCGCCGGGGTGCGTGGGGGCGGCGGGCGGGTAGCCGTAGCCGCCCTCGGGGCCGGGCTGAGCGGGCGCTGCCTGGTGCGGGTATCCGTAACCGCCGGGCGGCGGGGTGTGGGACGGCAACGGCTGCCCGCCCGGTATCCGGCCCTGCGTCCCCGGCATCGCGCCGGGCATCGGCCCCGGTCCGCCGGCGGGCGGGCCCTGCGGCGGGACCGGCGCGAGGTACTGCGTCGCCTGCATGTCCGCGGCCCCGCCGGGTCCGGCCTCGGGCGGAAGCGGCTGGGCCGGCGGCATCGGCTGCGAGGGCTGGGGCTGCTGTCCCTGCGGTCCACCACCGGGACCCCAGGCGCCGCCCCACGGCAGGCCGCCGGCCGGGCCCGCGCCCTGGCCGGTCTCCACGCCGCCCTCCGCGGGCAGCACGACACCTTCGTGCGTGGGCCGTACCGCCGGATACTGCGGCTCCGGACCCTGTCCGCTCTGCGTCACCGGGACTCCTACTGATGGACCTACGGAATCGTCGGTTCACGCTACCGGGTGCGTCCGGCGCCGCGCACACGTGTGTGAGCCCGGTAACAGACGCACAACGCGACCACCGTCAACTGCCGTACCGGCGCGCCCCGATCGCCCCACAGCACGCACTGTGACGGTGACGCCCATCACACCAGGTCACGCCGCATGCAGCTCCAGCCGCGCGCCGAACTCCCGCACCACCGACTCCCCCGCGAACGGCTCCAGTCGCTCCTTGAGGTCGTCCAGGTACTCCGCACCGCGCGAGGACCGCAGCGTCGCGAGGAGTTCGAGTGCCCGCGTCCCCGTGTGGCAGGCCTGCTCCACCTCGCGCCGCTGCACCTGCGCCGAGGCGAGCAGCACCAGACCGATCGCCCGCCGCCTCGCCCGCGTGCCGGGATGGCCGGCGAGCGACTCCTCCGCCGCCCGCGCCGCCGCCTCCGCCTGCCCCAGATCCCGGTGGCAGTGCGCCAGTTCGTCGGCGAGGTACGCCCGGTCGAAGTGCGCGATCCACGACGGGTCGTCACCCGACTCCGGATCAGCCCGCTCCATGGCCCGTACGGCGCGGCCCGCGACCGCCTCGAAGGCGTGGGCGTCCCCGAGCAGCGCGTGGCCCCGGGCCTCCGCCGCGTAGAACATCGCCTCGGCCCGCGGTGTCACCCGCCCCCGCGCGCCCTCCTGCGCCGCCCGCGCCAGCTGCGCGATCTCCCGCGGGTTCCCGAGCTGGGCGGCCAGATGGCTCATCGACGCGGCCAGCACATAACCGCCGTAACCCCGGTCTCCCGCGGCCTGCGCGAGCCTCAGCGCCTGGATGTAGTACCGCTGCGCGAGCCCCGGCTGCCCGGTGTCCACGGCCATGTACCCGGCCAGCTCCGTGAGCCGCGCCACCGCCGCGAACAGCTGCCGCCCGACCGCCTCCCGGTACGAGCCCGAGAGCAGCCCCGCCACCACGCTGTTCAGGTAGTGCACGACCACCGGCCGGACATGACCGCTGCCGAACCGCCGGTCCAGGTCGACCAGCGCGGCCGTCATCGCCCGGACCGCCTCCACGTCCGAGACCCCCACGCGCGCCCCGGCCGACCGGGCCACGTGCGCGTCCGCGCCCGTGATCAGCCAGTCCCGGCTCGGCTCCACGAGCGCCGAGGCGGCCACCGTGGAACCGGAGAGGAAGTCCCGGCGCCCCACGTCGCTGCGCCACAGCTCGCAGACCTGCTCGATCGCGCCCAGCACGGTCGGCGAGAACTGCAGCCCGACGCCCGCCGCCAGGTTCCTGCCGTTAGCCATCCCGATCTCGTCGATCGTGACCGTACGGCCCAGCTTGCGCCCCAGCGCCTCCGCGATGATCCCCGGCGCCCGCCCGCGCGGCTGCTGCCCGCGCAGCCAGCGCGCCACCGACGTCTTGTCGTACCGCAGGTCGAGTCCGCGCTCGGAGCCGACCATGTTCACCCTGCGGGCGAGACCGGCGTTGGAGCACCCGGCCTCCTGAATGAGCGCCTGCAGCCGTTCGTTCGGCTGACGGGCGACGAGTGGCCTGGCTGACATGACTACCCCCTGAGGCCGGCGTGATCGAAGAGAACTGATCACTGCCCGGCGGATATCCGGTCAATGCCGATGTGAACACGCGAAACCGGACGCATCGGCCACGGGCAGCCGGCCGACACCCCCCACCACTGGCTACCCCGCCACCGCTCGCCGGCCCCACGCGCGCCCCCGTCCGTGCACCCATGCGCCCCGCCGTGCAGGATCGATGCTCCACAGCGCGCCGCACGCCGCCCGTAACCCCAGGTGACGGCGGGAGTTGAGTTCACCGTGGAAGAGACCATCGGAGTCACGGAAGCCGCACAGATCCCCAAGCAGCGAGGCGAGCAGCTGCTGGACAGCGCCGTGCGGTATGCGGAAGAGCGGCACTGGGACGTGTTCCCGGGGACCTGGCTGGAGGCGGTCGAGGGCCGGGAGCGCTGCTCCTGCGGCGCCGACGCGTGCGCCTCCCCCGGCGCGCACCCGGCCAGGCCCGACTGGTCGACCCAGGCGACCGGCAGCGCGGTCGGCGCGCGGCGCATGTGGTCGAAGCAGCCCAAGGCCTCGATCCTGCTGCCGACCGGCCGCACCTTCGACGCGATCGAGGTGCCGGAGTCGGCGGGCTTCCTGGCGCTCGCGCGGATGGAGCGGATGGAGCTCACCCTCGGCCCGGTGACCTGTACGCCGGAGCGCCGGATGTTCTTCTTCGTCCTGCCGGGCGCGGCAACCAAGGTCCCCGATCTCGTCCGCAAGCTGGGCTGGGCCCCGGCCTCGATCGACCTGACCACGCGCGGCGAGGGCTTCTACGTGGCGGCCCCGCCCACCCGCGTCGGCGGTCACGGCGCGGTGCAGTGGGCCCGGCGGCCCACCCCGGCGAACCGCTGGCTTCCGGACGCCGAGGAGCTGATCAGCGCACTCGCGTACGCCTGCGGGCGGGAAGCGGCGGCCGAGAGGGCTCGCAGGCCTTAGGGGTGCCCTCTAGGGTGTGCCCGTACGGAGTACGGGGACGACCGGAGGGTTGACGGACCATGCCTGACCAGGCATTTGACGATGTATACGAAGAAGGCGGCGCCGCACGGGCGGACGCCGCGACGGCGGGCGGCGCATCCGGGGCGGACGGTGATGCGGTGCCCGCCGTCCGTGTCGAGGGGCTCTGGAAGCGCTTCGGGCAGCAGGTCGCCGTCAACGGGATCGACCTGGTCCTGCCCGCGGGCAGGTTCATCGGTCTCGTCGGCCCCAACGGCGCGGGCAAGACCACCACTCTCTCCATGATCACCGGCCTCCTCCGGCCCGACGCGGGGCGGGTGCTCGTCGCGGGGCACGACGTCTGGCGCGACCCGGAGTCGGTGGCCCGGGTCAAGGCCAGGATCGGGATCCTTCCCGAGGGGCTGCGGCTCTTCGAGCGGCTCTCCGGCCGCGAACTCCTCGCGTACAGCGGGCGGCTGCGGGGGCTGCCCGGTGCGGAGGTCGACAAGCGGGCCGCCCAGCTCCTCGACGTGCTCGACCTGTCGGGGGCGCAGAACAAGCTGGTCGTGGACTACTCCACCGGTATGCGCAAGAAGATCGGGCTCGCCGCCGCGCTGCTGCACAACCCCGAAGTCCTCTTCCTCGACGAGCCGTTCGAGGGCGTCGACCCGGTGTCGGCGCAGACCATCCGGGGCGTCCTGGAGCGGTACACCGGCTCGGGCGCGACCGTCGTCTTCTCCAGCCATGTGATGGAGCTGGTGGAGTCGCTCTGCGACTGGGTCGCCGTGATGGCCGCCGGCCAGATCCGCGCCCAGGGACCGCTCGCGGCCGTCCGGGGCGACGCGCCGTCGCTGCAGGCCGCGTTCCTGGAGCTGGTCGGCGCCAACGGGCGGGAGGCGGCCGGGGACTCCCTGGACTGGCTGGGCGGCGGTACCGCCCGATGACCACGGCCTCCCCTCCCGACTCCCTGACCTCCGTCTTCGTCCGGCTCAAACTGTCGCTGCTGCGCAACGGGCTGCGGCAGTCGGCCGGCCGGACCGCCGCGTACATCGTCTCGATCGTGATCACTGCCGTCTTCGCGGCGGCGATGGTCCTCGCGTTCGTGCTGATGCGCGGCAGCGCGGACGCGGACTCGATCGTGATCCTGCTGACCGGTGTCCTCGCGCTGTCGTGGGCCGTGATGCCGCTCTTCGTGCCGGGCGGCGACGAGACGCTCGACCCGTCACGGCTCGTGATGCTGCCGCTGCCCCCCCGGCCGCTGGTGCGGTCGCTGCTCGTGGCCTCGCTGGTGGGCACCGGCCCGGCGTTCACCCTGCTCATAGGGGTGGGTGCGGCTCTCGCGCTCGCGCGGGGAGCGGCCGGCGTCGTGGTGGCGGTCCTCGCCGTGCCGCTCGTCGTCCTGGTGTGCGTGGCGCTCTCGCGGGCCGTCGCCGCCGCCAACGTACGGCTGCTGACCTCGCGCAAGGGCCGTGATCTCGCGGTGCTGAGCGGTCTGTTGATCGCGGTCGGCATCCAGGTGGTCAACTTCGGCGCGCAGCGGCTCAGCCGCGCCGGCGGACTCTCGTCGCTCGAACCGGCCGCCGAGGTGGTGGGCTGGCTGCCGCCGGCCTCGGCGATCGCGGCGGTGGACTCGGCGAGCGAGGGCGACCACGCGGTGGCGGCCGTCCAGCTGCTGCTGACCGTCGCCGTTCTCGTGGCGCTGCTGTACTGGTGGCAGCGGAGCCTGGTGAAGCTGATGACGACACCGGACGGTTCGACGATCGGCGCGTCGTCGGAGTCGTCCGGCCGGGACCGGTCGGGTACGGGACTCCTCGGGCGGCTGCTGCCGGGCGGGCGTACGGGAACGGTGATGGAGCGCACCCTGCGCTACATCGCGCGCGATCCGAAGACGAAGGCGGCCTGGATCACCTCGCTCGCGATCGGCGCGATCGTGCCGCTCTTCAACGCCGTCCAGGGCACGGGCTCGATCTACTTCGCGTGCTTCGCCTCGGGGATGCTCGGCATCCAGATGTACAACCAGTTCGGGCAGGACACCTCGGCGTTCTGGATGGTCGCCCAGACGATCTCGACGACGAGGGACGCGTACGCCGAACTGCGGGCGCGGGCGTTCGCGCTGCTCCTGATCACCCTGCCGTACACGGTCCTGGTGACGGCGGCGACGGCGGCGGTGCTCGGCGACTGGTCCTCCCTGCCGGAGGCGCTGGGCCTGGCGTTCGCCCTGCTCGGCGCGATGCTGGCGACGGGGGCGGTGACCTCGGCGAGCTTCCCGTACTCGATCCCGCAGGACAGCGCGTACAAGAACGTCGCGCCCGGGCAGGGCAGTCTGGCGTGGATCTCGATCTTCGGCGGAATGATCGGGGGCGCGCTGCTGTGCGCCCCGGTGATCGGGGCGACGATCTACCTCCACCTCGCGGACGAGGAGTCCCTGCTCTGGATCCTGCTGCCGGCCGGAGCGCTGTACGGCGCGCTGATCGCCTGGGGCGGCCTGAGACTGGCGGCCCCGCGGACGGCGAACCGGCTGCCGGAGATCCTCTCGGCGGTCAGCAAGGGATGACGGGGCCGTGCGGGCGGCGGGTCCGGTGACCGGCCGCCCGCACGGGCTTCCGCGCGGGCGGCCGCCTGTCAGCAGGCGCCGCCCAGGCCCCGCCCAGGCCCCACCACTCGCCGCCGGCGCGCTCAGCCGCCGCGAGGCTCGTACCTCGGGCGCGTCGGATCAACCCGTGACGGGCAGGCACTCGGCGAGCAGGGCGACGATGTCATGCCAGGCTCGCTGTGCGTGCCGTGGGTGATGGCCGACGCCGGGAGGCACGCTGTGGTCGACCGTCGGGTGGTGGAAGGCGTGAAGGGCTCCTCCGTAGACCACGAGGCGCCAGTCGACGCCGGCGGCCTGCATCTCTTCGGTGAACGCGATCCGTTGCGCGGGCGGCATGATCGGGTCTTCCGACCCGACCCCGGCCCATACCGGGCAGCGGATGCGGGCCGCCTCGCCCGGTCGGCCCGTGGTCAGTGCGTTGACGGTCCCGATCGCGCGCAGGTCGACGCCGTCGCGACCGAGCTCCAGCGCAATCGCGCCACCGGTGCCGTAGCCGACGGCGGCGATCCGGTCGAGGTCGGCCCGTGGTTCGGCGCGCAGGACGTCGAGCGCCGCGTGGCCGATGCCCCGCATCCGGTCGGGGTCGTCGAGCAGCGGCAGGCAACGGGCCAGCATGTCCTCGGGGTTGCTGAAATAGCGCCCGCCGTGAATGTCGAAGGCAAGCGCCACGTACCCCAGCTCGGCCAGAGCCTCGGCCCGGCGGCGCTCGACATCGCTGAGCCCCGTCCCCTCGGGTCCGATCAGGACTGCGGGCCGGCGCTCGGCACCGGCCGGGAGCGCGAGGTGTCCGATCATCGTCAGGTCGTCGGCCGGGTATTCGACCGCACGGGTTGTGATCGTCGTCATGCCACTGGACGGTAATGACCGTTGTGCCCGGTCGGGGTGGTGTTCACCGATGGCGGAGTGATCTGTCCCGACCGCACCACCTGGACACCGGACCATGATCGTTCTCGGCGCCGAACGCCGTACCGGTATCCCCCGAGGCCAGCTTCCGGTCGAACAGAGCCTCAGACAGCTGCTCCAATTTCGAACAAATTCTGCATCACCGCAGCTCAGACGGTCGTTCGAGATTGCACGACCATCCGTGGAGCGCTCTCGACCAGGCCGCGCACCCGCCCCCAACAGGCCGAACGTTCGGTCGTGACCGGAAAGCGGCGAAGGATGTGCGATCACCCTCCGCAGCAACAAGACTCCGAGGCGCAATCAGGAAGCACTCGTCTCGAAGGGACACCCCCGTGCGTTACGTCCTCCGCAACACCGCCCTCACCACGGCTCTCGCCACCGGCCTCGCCCTCGTCGGCGTCGCCGCGACGTCCGGCAGCGCCCAGGCCGAGCCGTCCGGGCTGTACCCGCCGTCGGCACTCGTCCTCACGATCGGCAAGGGCGAAGACGCGGCGACGGCGACGATCGACCGGGCGGTCACGCTGAACTGCGCCCCGACCGCGTCCGGCACCCACCCCGCCCCGAAGTCGGCCTGCGCCGACCTGAAGACGATCAACGGCGACTTCGCCCAGCTGGGCACCGCCTGGAGCAGCTCCGCGCCCTGTACGCGCATCTGGGAGCCGGTCACGGTCACCGGCGAGGGCGTCTGGGAGGGCAAGCGGATCAACTGGTCCGCCACGTACGGCAACACGTGCGAGATGCGCAGCGGGCTGGCGAAGACCGCGGTCTTCTCGTTCTGACCCGTAGAACACACAGCGCAGCGGCCGTCGGAAGGGCATCCCGACGGCCGCTGCCGTGTGCGCGGTCCTGGCCGGAGGCGCCTCACCTCACGCGACGGCGGTTCCCTCCAGCTCGATCATCTGGCCGGGGATCGCCAGCCGGGCCACCCCGAGCATGGTCGTGGTCGGCGCGACCCCGGCGGCGGCGAGGCGCGCTGCCAGCGTGCCGTAGTGCCGGAAGAGCAGGTCGACGTCGGTCGTGTAGACGTTGAGCCGGACCAGGTTCGCGACGGACATGCCGGCCGCGCCGAGCACGGCCTCCAGGTTGGCGACGCTCAGCGCGAGCTGCGCCGCCATGTCGCCCTCGTGCCGAGGTCTGCCGTCCTCGCCCATCGCGGTCTGCCCCGAGATGTAGAGGGTCCGGGTGTGCCCGGAGACGACCTCGCCCTGGTTGAACCCCATGTCCACCGACCAGGTCACCGGGTTGACCGCCGTTCGTTCCATCGCCACGTCAGCTCCATTCGTCTCGGGGAGAGTTGTGTCAGGGAGCCTCGCAAGAAATCACGACACCCTCCGTCACGTATTCCGGCGCTCGGTTAAGGTCCTCGCATGCGCGCCGACCGGCTGGTCTCCCTGGTGCTCCTGCTGCGCGGGCGCGGCCGGCTGACCGCGGAGACACTGGCCCGCGAGCTGGAGGTGTCCACCCGTACCGTGCTGCGCGACATCGAGGCGCTGTCGGCGGCCGGTGTCCCGGTCTACTCCGAGCGCGGGCGGCACGGCGGCTTCGCGCTGCTGCCCGGCTTCCGGACCGAGCTCACCGGGCTGAACCACGACGAGGCCCTCGCGTTGCTGACCGCCGCGTCGGGGCGCGGCGAGCGGGCGTTCGGGCTCGGGCCGGCACTCGCCTCGGCCCGGCGGAAGGTGGTCGACGCGCTGCCCGAGAGCCACCGGGCGACCGCGAGCGACGCGGCCAGGCGGATTCTCGTCGAGCCGGAGACCGACCTGCTCTCACGCCGGCAGACCGCCGACGAGGTACCCGTCGCCACGATGGCCGAGGTGCGGCGCGCCGTGCTCGCCGGGCACAAGCTGCGCATCCACTACGCGGCCACGGGCCGGCCACCGCAGTGGCGCACGGTGGACCCCATCGGCCTGGTGACCGTACGCGACCGGGGCTACCTGCTGGCCACGCGAGCCGGCGCGGACCGCACCTACCGGCTGTCGCGGGTGCTGGCCGCCGAGGAGCTCCCGGAGACGGCGGAGCGCCCGGGCGGGGTCGACCTCGCCCGGATCTGGCGGGAGCGCGCCGCGCGGTTCCTCTCCGACGACCACCTCACCGTGCAGGTACGGGTGGACCCGGCGCGCCGGGAGGAGCTCCTGGACACCGCGCTTGCCGTCCGCGCGGAGGAACCCGACGCGGACGGGCTGCTGCGGCTGGAGGTGACGTACCAGGACGCCCGGCACGCCGAATGGGCGCTGTGGCAGCTCGGCCCGGACGCGGAAGTCCTGGCCCCGGAGTCCCTGCGCACCGCCCTCCGCACCCGAGCAGCCACCATGGCCACCCGCTACGGCGACAGCGCCGGCCCGTCCACGCCTCGGCCACCCGCGCGGAGGACGCCCGGATGACGGCGGTCTTCACCGGAAGGCTGTCGTCCACCGTCCGCCCAGGGACATCGGTTCAGTTGGCGGACGCCAGGGCCCCCGTGGATGGCCCGGAGACTGAAGAACGATTCTGCGCGGGGTGTCATCGGACAGGGCGACTACCCGTGCCAGGCGCTCCCTTCAGGCGTGCCCTCGATCTGGGACGGCAGTTCATGCACGAGCGGCAGCCCGCCCTGGACGCCCTCCGGGAGCCGCGACCTGACCCTCGTCACCCTCCGCGTCCAGGGCCGGTAGCCCCGCCCCGTACACCCCGCGAAAAGCGGTGGATCGGCACCACCGTTCGCCCGTACCGTGCTGCCGAGCCACGTCGCCGAGCCAAAGGCAGGCCCTTGTACACCGTGTGAGAACCCCCCGAGCGCTGAACCGTCGCGCGTCGCGCCCTGCGTGCGCCGCGCTCCTTCTTGCTGCGGATTTCTCACTGAAACCGGTGTACTCCTGTGCTCAACAGCTGGGTGGTCATGCCCACCTGCCTTCCTGTCGTCCTCCGCCGCTGCCACAGCTGCGGCTCCGAACGCTTCCGGCCGAACGGCAGGTTCCGCGTCAACGCGAACCACAAGCTGCTCGACGCCTGGCTCCTCGTGCTCTGCACCTCCTGCGGGGATACGGCGAAGCTCACGGTCCTGGAGCGGGCGCACGTCCGCTCCGTACGACCCGAGCTGCTCGACCGGATGCACGACAACGACCCGCGCCTGGCGGCCGAGTTGCTGCAGGACCCGCTCCTACGGCGCCGCAACCGCGTCGCCCTCGACTGGGACGGGGCCTGGCGCCTCGACACCGGCGGACGGGATCACCTGGGCGGCGACGCCGTCGACGTCTCGGTACGCTTCGCCGCCCGGATTCCCGTACGGCCGGTCCGGCTGATCGCCGAAGGCTTCGGTCTGTCACGGGCCGAGGTCGAGCGACTGATCGCGGAGGGCAGGCTCGTCTCGGCGGACCGGCTGAGCGGCCGGCTCTCCGGCGACTTCGCCTTCCTGCTCAAGCGCTGAGCCCTCCACGGGAGCAGAGGTCTGTCCGGCGGCGACCGCCGCCGGACAGACCCGAGGCCCGCCTAGTCCTGCCAGTGGAAGAGCGCCGTGTCGACCGTGACGGCGTTCCGTCCGCCGAAGTAGTAGACGCAGAGGTCCGTGACCCGGATCGCGCCCGTGTCCCCGTCGATCCAGCGGAAACCCGCCGCCTCGAGCGCGCGCCGGGCGGCCTCCGAGAACTCGTACTCGGCGGTCGCGAACGGGCCGAGGGTGCTGATCAGGAGCCGGTCCCCACCGGCCTCGACGACGTGGTACGTCCCGTCCCCCTGCTGGTTGTCCTCGCCGCAGGAGACCGGCGGCTTCGGCGCCAGGCCGGCCTCGGTGAGGGCGGCCGTCGCCCGGCGGAGCTGGTCGTCCACGTCGACGCGGGCCGGCGGCTCGGCGCAGACGGCCTCGAGCCGCCACCGCGGGTCGCTCAGGCGCTCGCAGCCGGGACCGTACTCGTGGACGATCGGGCCGCGGAGCTCCTCGTCCAGGCCCTCGACCTCGACCCGGGGGCGCCCCAGGCGCTCGTAGACCGCACGGGCCTCGGCCCTGTCCTCGGTGAGGCGGTACAGCGCGTACGCCGCCCAGACCTTCGCCTCGGTCGTCGCCGCCTCGTCGAGGCAGGCGCGCAGACGGTCCGCGTCGGTCGCGAGCGACTGCGCGGCGTGCGCGACCCCGCGGTCCGGGTCCGCGAACGCGTAGGTCACGTCCTCGTCGGCGCGGTACCGCATCCAGACGCGGAACTCCCGGTCCTGGGGGCGCTCCTCGCCGAGTTGGGCCAGGATCGCCTCCGCTCCGTACCGGTCCACGAGACCGTCCAGACCGGCGTCGCCGGCGTCGCGGGAGTGCCGCCACGGCGAGGCGGCGATCGTCGCCAGCTCCCGCGCGGCCGTGCGGTCCCCGAGCAGGCCCCGCGCCTTCAGGAATGCGTCGCCCATGCCGTACGCGGTGTCGGACGCGCGGTCCTCGTGCCGCAGCCACGGCAGCAGCTCCGTCCGGTCGGCGAGCAGGTCGAGGAGGGCCCTGCGCACCTCGGGGGTCTCCTGGGGGTCCTGGACGCGCGCGATCAGCCCGGGGACGGACCGCTCGGGGACCCGGCCGGTCAGCGCGATCACGCACGGCCTGCGGCGCCACCACGGATTCCCGGGGTCCGCCACGTACCGTGCGAGTTCCTCGGCGTCGACCTCCCGCAGACCTGCGGTGTCGGCGGATCCGGCCTCCGGTATCAGGGCCCCGATGCTTCGCATCCGGGGATGCTACTGCCCCGGCAACGCCCTGGGCAGGCCCATTTCACCGGCGCGCACGGTCCGCCCGATGGGGACACCATGGACGTATGACGCTGCCCGGCGAGCGTGGCCTCGCCGTCGTCGAGGCCCCGTCCGTGCTCGGGTTGCGGCCGTCCGGTGTCCAGGAGCTGCCGGATGCCGTGCTCGGCGGAGTGGCTCGGGTCGCGCGGGTCGAACCGCCCGCGTACGACCCGGTGAGGGACCTCGGGACCGGCGTGCTCAACCCCGGCGGGATCGCGCGGTACTCCGTACAGCTGGCCGACACCGTCGGCGAGGTGCTCGACTCCGGGCGCTTCCCCGTCGTCCTGGGCGGCGACTGCAGCATCCTGCTCGGCAACCTGCTCGCTCTGCGGCGCCGGGGTCGGTACGGCCTGCTGTTCCTCGACGGGCACACGGACTTCTACCAGCCGTCCGCAGAGCCCACCGGCGAGGTCGCGTCCATGGAACTCGCCGTCGCCACCGGACGCGGCCCCCGCATGCTCGCCGACCTGGAGGGGCGGGGGCCGCTGGTGCGGGACGAGGACGTCGTCGCGTTCGGCTTCCGGGACGCGGACGAGTCCGCCGCGGCGGGGAGCCGGCCGCTCCCGCCCCGGCTGTACGCCCTCGACCTCGACGACGTGCGCGCGGCCGGGGCGGGCGAGGCCGCGCGCGGCGCCGTCGCCCGGCTCGCCGAACGGGAGGGCTACTGGGTCCACCTCGACGTCGACGTCCTGGACGACACGGTCATGCCCGCCGTCGACTACCGGCAGCCCGGCGGGCTGAGCTGGGCCGAGCTGGAGGACGTGCTGAGGACGGCCCTGGGCCACGAGCGTGCCGTCGGCTTCGACGTCACGATCTTCAACCCGCGGCTCGACCCCGACGGGACGATCGCCGCCCGCCTGACCGCCTGCCTGCGGCGGGCCCTGGCGGTCTAGGGGGTGCTGCGTCCGAGGATGTCGGCGAACACGATCACGGCGGCGCTCTTGCCGTACTTCTCCTCCTTCTCCGACGCGTAGTCGCCCTTCCTCACGAGCACCTGCTTGATGTTGATCCTGGTTCCGACGGGGAAGGTCATCTCCTGCTCGGACGCGTTGTTCTTGCCGAGCGACCTTCCCTGGTGCTCGGCAGGCAGGCCGAACTCCCAGACGACCTCCTTGCCCGCCACATACGTGTGGGTCAGCGGATCGCCGAAGGTCGTCGACAGGATCGCCGGCCATTCGATCGTCTGGTTGAGCGTCACGTAGCCGCCGTCCGGGTGGTTCTCGTCCTGCTTCAGGATCCCCTCGAACGAGTCGTAGATGTACTTGCTGTCGCCGCGCACCACCTGGCCGTCGGCGTTGGCCGGCGGCGTCTCGAAGTCGCTCCACACGCCGTTGATGCGGGCGAAGATGTCGTACGTGTTCCGGAGGTGCTGCGCGTCCCATCCCTCGACCGTGTCGTCGGTCGCGTAGTTCCGGGCGACGGCCAGGCGCTTCCACGCGTCGAGGACCTGCGTCTCCTTCGCCTGGAAGGAGAACTCGGGGGACGCGATCTCGGAGGGGCTGTAGCCGACCTCGCCGAGTGCGGCGAGCAGCGGGTTGATCCGGCGGTAGTCCGCGCTGAGGTAGTTCTCGCCGAGGTTGAGGTCCTGCTGCTTCTGCTTGGCGGCGAGGACCGCCGGATCGAGCTCCTGCGCGCGGGACTCGAGGTAGGCCCTGCGGGACTCCTCCCGGCCTTCGGCCGTTCCCCAGTCCTTGGCGACCGGGGACACACGGACCTTCTTGCCGCCGTCCTCGGGGGCGACGAGATAGGACCCGAAGCTGAATCCGGCGATCGAGTAGCCCATCGGACTGTCCGCGTCGTCCTCGTGCTTGACGACGGGCGTCCCCTTCGCCAGACCCGGAGCCAGGACGCGCTGGACGGCCGCCTCGCCGCCCGTCCCGGTGGAGTGGTCGTGCGCGTCGTGGGCGTGGTCGTGCGCGTCGTGGGCGTGGTCGTGCGTGTCGTGGGCGTCGTCGGTCGGTGCCGGGCCGGACATCGCGCGGACGGCGTTGGCCTCGGCCTCCCGCTCGAACCTGTCCGAGGGGTCACTGACCTTGAGACCGTCGCCCGTCTCGGTGCCCGCGACAGGTCCCTTGCGTTGCTGGATCACATGGGTCAGCTCATGCGCGAGCGTGTGCTTGTCCCCGCCGCCCCTGCCGACGACGACGTGGTTCCCCGAGGTGTAGGCCCGGGCACCGACATCGGCGGCCGAGCGCTGGGCCGCCTGGTCGGAGTGGATGCGTACGTCGGAGAAGTCCGCTCCGAGCCGGGCCTCCATCTCGCCGCGCAGCGAGGGTTCGAGCGGCCGACCCCGCGAGCCGATCACCTGGTGCACGGAGGAGCGCTGCACCATCCGCGTCACCGCCGCGTTGCCCACGCTGCGTTGCAGCGCGGCGAGCGAGTCCGGGGCGGGTACGGAGGCGCCCGGGGCCGTCGACTCGCTCTCGGCCCGCGGCCGGCTGCGGGCGCCCCGGGACGCGGCGGCGGGCCGCCCCGGCTCTTCGCGTTCGCGTTCGCGTTTCATCCTGGCTCCTGTTGCTGGGCGGCTTGCCTCCACTCCTAGCACCGGGGGCAGACCGCGCGAGAGGGCTGTGAAGGCAAGGCCGAGGGCAGACATCGCCGCCCCCGCGTCCCGACGGCGGCTCCCGTACGGGTCCGGTCCGGACTGCGGGGCGGGGGGGCCGGTCCGGGTCCGAACGAGTGGACTCACCGGGGGCCGTGGGCGTGGAAGGAGCGTGCGCGGCCGCCGCAGGGGTCACGTTGGCGTTCCTGATCCTGAACCGGAAGAGGCGCCCCCGACATGCGACGTACCCCCTCCCGCAGACTCTTCGCCGCAGCGCTCCTCGTGGCGTCCGTGCTGGCCCCCATGGCCACCGCTCCCGCCACCGCCGTACCCGTGTCCGCCCCCGCCGGCACCGGACACCACCGCGGCGAGGAGTGCCGGGACGGCGGTCTCGGACCCGAGCTGACCGCCCGTCTGGACAAGGCCATCGAGGACGCGCGTGCGCAGGCCGGCATCCCCGGCGTCGTCGCCGGGGTGTGGATGCCGGGCAAGGGCTGCTACGTCCACGCCACCGGTGTCGCCGACAAGGCCACCGGCAGGCCGATGACCACCTACGGCTCCGTGCGGATCGGCAGCGAGACCAAGACCTTCACGGTCACCGCGCTCCTGAAGCTCGTCGACGACGGCAGGATCGGCCTCGACGACCCGATCTCCCGCTACGTCGACGGCGTTCCCAACGGCGCCGCCATCACCCTTCGCCACCTGGCCGAGATGCGCAGCGGCCTCTTCCCGTACACCTCCGACCCGGACTTCATCGATGATCTGGAGAGCCACCCGAGCCGCCGGTTCACACCGCACGAGGTGCTCGCGTACGGCTACCGGCACGACAACACCTTCGCGCCGGGGGCCCGGTTCGAGTACTGCAACAGCAACCTCGTCCTCCTCGGCCTCGTGATCGAGAAGGTCACCGGCCGGCGTCTCGCCGACGTCATCGACCGGCGGGTGCTGCGCCCGGCGGGCCTTCGGGAGACGCTGTTCCCGCACGCGGCGGAGTTCCCCGAGCCGCACCCGCGCGGGTACACCGACCAGACGCCGGACGGCTCGGTCGTCGACTCCACGGACTGGAACCCCAGTTGGGCCTGGGCGGCGGGTGCGATGATCTCGGATCTGCACGACCTGCGCCGCTGGGCGAAGGTCGTCGCCACCGGCGAGCTGCTCAGCCCGGAGACCCAGGCCGAGCGGCTCAGGACGCTGCCGACGGGCATCCCCGGCACGAGCTACGGCCTCGGCATCTTCGAGACCGACGGCTGGATCGGGCACAACGGCTCGATCCCCGGCTACGAGACCGTGACCGTCTATCTGCCCTCGCAGAAGGCGACCATGGTGCTGATGCTCAACACGGACATCACCTCCGCGGGCCAGGAGCCGAGCACGCTGATCGCCCGGGCGGTCACCCAGGTCGTGACGCCCGACAACGTCTACGACCGGCCGGTCCCCCCGCCGCTGAGCGGCTCGGCCCACTAGGCGCCGCTGCGGGGACGCAGCCCCGCAGGGACGCGGGCCTAAGGAGTCAGGACGCCGTTGAGGAACGGCTCGATCGCCGTCCGCCAGGCGTCCGGGTGGTCGTAGTGGAGGAGATGACCGGCGTCCGGAATCTCTGCGTACGCCCCGCGCGGGAGGACGCGGACCATCTCCTGGGCCTCGGCGCGGCCCAGCTCGCCGTCCAGGCCGCGGACGATCAGCGTCGGGCAGCGGACCTGGGCGAGCGAGTCCCAGTGGGCGTCGTGGACCCAGGTCTCGCGGGAGGTGAGCATCTGGGCGGGGTCGAAGACCGGGTACCAGCCGTCGGGGCGCTCGGTCATCACCTCGGCGAAGAACTCGCCGCGCGCGGGGTTCGGCCGCTCGACCCAGGGGTCCTCGTCGCCGAACCACCGCCGTACGCCGTCGAGCGAGGGGAACGGCACCGGCCAACGGCGGAACCAGTCCTGCCACTCCCGCTGCGAGGCGGCCCCGAGGGCCGAGGCCCGCATGTCGCAGACGACCAGGGCCTGGACGAGATCGGGGCGCTCGGCGGCGAGCTGCCAGGCGGTGAGCGCGCCCATGGAGTGGCCGACGAGGGTGACGGGGCCGAGGCCGAGCTGCTCGACGGCGGCGGCCGCGTCGGAGACGTACGCCTCGCGGGTGAAGGGGCCCGCGGGGGGCTTGTCGCTGAGGCCGTGACCGCGCTGGTCGAGGGCGACGACGCGATGCCGCCCGGCCAGCCAGCGGGCCGTGGGGGCCCAGTGGGAGGCGCGGCCCATCAGGCCGTGCAGGAGTAAGACTCCGGACCCGGTCGTACCTGCCTGCTCTTCCGTGAACTCCCAGGCCGCCAGGCGTACGCCGCCGGCCCCGGTGACGTCGAGTCGTCGCACCATGTTCCCTGGCACCCCCTCTTTCCCATCGAGCGTGTCGAGCACCGCCAGACTATCGAACCCATATTCGAAAATGGGGTTCTGCCACGTAACACCCCTCGTTCGAGTGACCGCGCTCAAGGATTGACGAGCGCCGCCGAGGGGAGATCTTCAGCGGGAGGCGGACCGCTCGGGGAAAACGGTCCGAGGGGAATGACCCTGGGAGCTCGGGGCTCCGGGTCAGCACAGGGGAGGACAGGCCCCGGCGCCGATGGGCGCCGGGGCCCTCTGTCTGTCGGCACACCGCCCCGGACGACTCCATCGCACCCACCCCTCCCCGGCCGTACGGCTGCCCCCAGCGTGGCACGCCGAGGGCCACGGGCGTGGCGATTCCGCCGTAAAACGGGCCGCGAAGGCCCCAACGGGCCCGGGACCTGGGCGGAAGCGGGAATCCGGTGCTGCGCAGGACCCCGGAAACGCGGAGTCCCCGCGGGCTCACGGGAACTCCCGTCGATCCCGCGGGGACTCCGCGTCTCGCTTCCGCCGCGGGACCGGTCCTCAGCGCTTCGCCACGAAGACGTGGGCCGCCACGTCCGGCTCCAGCTCGGCCGCCTCGCCGCTGCTGCCGACCAGGACGCCTCCGGCCGACTCCGTCACGCTCACGACCGAGCCGGGCTGCACGCCCGCGCGGCGCAGCGTGTACATCAGCTGGGCGTCCGTCTGGATCGGCTCCCCGATCCGGCGCACGATCACGGTCTTGCCGTCCGCGCCCGGGTCCAGGTCGGCGAGGGAGACCATCGAGTCGTCCAGGAAGGACTCCGCCTCGGCCTTCTCGCCCAGCTCCTCGAGACCCGGGATCGGGTTGCCGTACGGCGACTCCGTCGGGTGCCGCAGGAGCTCCAGGACGCGCCGCTCCACGGCCTCGCTCATCACGTGCTCCCAGCGACAGGCCTCCGCGTGGACCTGCTCCCACTCCAGACCGATCACATCGACGAGCAGACACTCCGCGAGCCGGTGCTTGCGCATCACCCGCGTGGCCAGCCGCCTGCCCTCGTCCGTCAGCTCCAGGTGCCGATCGCTCGCGACGGCCACCAGACCGTCCCGCTCCATGCGGGCCACCGTCTGGCTGACCGTCGGGCCGCTCTGGTCGAGCCGCTCCGCGATCCGGGCGCGCATGGGGACCACACCTTCCTCCTCCAGTTCGAGGATGGTGCGGAGATACATCTCCGTTGTGTCGATCAGTCCGGACATACGTGCCCCTCGATGAGTCGTGCGCTGGCCCTGCACCAATTCTTACGCATCCCACCGACAACCGTGCCCCGCCGGTGAAACGAAGAGGAAAGGCAGTATTGACAGAGCAATGGTCCAGACCGCACCGTGATCCGCGACACGACGACAAGGAGCTTCGGGTATGGGCGACAGCGCGCGCGAGTCCAAGCTGGCAGGACAGTTCTTTGACGCGGCGATCGACCTGCTGCAGCAGGTCCGCGACCAGGACGCCGAGGAGATCGCCGCCGCCGGGACCGCGATCGCCGAAGCCGTCGCCGCCGGCGGCCGGCTCTTCGCCTTCGGCGCCGGCCACTCCTCGCTGGCCGCCCAGGACGTCGTCTACCGCGCGGGCGGTCTCGCCCTGATGAACCTGCTGGCCGTCCCCGGGGCCGTCGGCGTGGACGTCATGCCCGCGACGCTGGGCTCCGCCCTGGAACGTGTGGACGGTCTCGCCGGAGCGGTGCTCGACTCCTCGCCCGCCAGGGCCGGCGACGTGCTGATCATCATCTCGCTCTCCGGCCGCAACGCCCTGCCCGTCGAGATGGCGATGAACGCGCGCGCCCTGGGGCTCACCGTGATCGGTGTGACGTCGGTGGCGTACGCGACGGAGACGAAGTCCCGGCACGTCTCGGGGTCGTACCTGAAGGACCACTGCGACATCGTCCTCGACTCGCGGATCGCGATCGGCGACGCCGAGCTGACGCACGAGGCCATCGAGGCGCCCTTCGCCCCCGCCTCGACCGTCGTCACCAGCGCCCTGATGCAGGCCACGATGGCCGCGGCGGCCGAGGAGATGGTCCGCCTGGGCATCGAGCCGCCGCTGCTGCGGTCGGGGAACGTCGACGGCGGGCACGAGTGGAACGGCCGCGTGATGACCGAGTACGCCGACCGGATCTTCTTCCGCCACTGACCGAACCGGGAGCCCGGGCCACCCGGCTAACGCCGCCCGGGCCATCCCGAACCGGCCCCCGAACCGGATCCGGACCCCGGACCGGAGCCGGACCCCGGACCGGCCCCTGACCCCGGACCCGGACCCGCCAGGTCCAGCGAGGCCGCCACCCGTACCGCCACCGCCTCCGCGTAGACCGCGTCCGGGCGCTCGAAGGCCGTACGGGACGCGCCGCGCAGGAACGTCACCGCGCCCACCGTCCTGCCCCGGCTGCGCAGCGGCAGGCAGAGCGCGTGGACCGCGTCACGGGGCCAGTGGCGTGTCGTCGCCCAGTCCTCGGCCGCCTGCGGACCCGCCGTGGGGGGCGCCGACGCCCGTACCGGTCCCGTACGGGAGAGGGCCTGAAGCACCGGATGGCCCGAGGGGTATCGCAGCGGGATGCCGCCGCCCGCGACGGGGACGACCGGGCCCGGCTCGCCCGCCGGCGTCGCCGCCACCCGTACGAGTCTGCGCTCCCCCGCCGCCACGTCGACGAGCGCGTGGTCGGCGAACCCTGCCAGGGCGAAGTCGAGCAGGACCGTCGCCGCCTCCCTCGGGTCCTCGCACTCGGCCGCCACGGCGCCCGCCCGGTGCAGCTGGCTGTACCGGAACCGCAGCCGGTCCGCCTCCTGCTCGGCGAGCCGTTCCTCGGTGACGTCCTGGAACAGCCATCCGACGCCCAGCGGAACCGGCTCCTCGGCGAGCGGCGACGCCAGCCGCACGAACCCGCTGCGCCAGCACCGCCGCCGCTCGCCCTCCGGCGAGCGGAGCGTCACCCACACCTCGGCCGCCCCCTTCGGCGCGCCCTCCGCGAGCACATGCTCCAGCGCGGACTCCAGCTCCTCCACGCCCTGGACGATCAGCTCCCCCAGCGGCCGCCCGAGCAGGGTCGTACGGCCCGCGCCCATGGCCCGGGCGGCGTGGTCGTTGACGACGGTGGGGCGCAGGTCCACGTCGACGAGGACCACACCCCAGGACGCGTCCTCGAACAGCGCCTCGCTGAGCGCGATCGAGCGCTCCAGATCGATCTGCGCGTGGACCTCGCTGAAGGCGCAGTACACCCCGGCGGGCTTCCCGTCCGCGCCGCGCACGCCGGCGGACTGTGTCCGCACGAGGACGCGGCCGCCGTCCTTCCGTACCAGCGCGAACTCGTGGACGAGCCGCCCCGGCGCCTCCATCGCGGCCATCAGGCGGGCCAGCGCCTCGACCGCGTCGGCGGGCCGCGCCGCCCACCCCTCGAAGCCCCGGCGGCCGACGGCCTCGTCGGCGGACCAGCCGAGGATCCGCTCGGCCTCCTTGTTCCAGTGCGTGACGGTGCCGTCCGCGTCGAAGGCGCAGAGCGCCGCGTCCATTCCGTCGAGGAGCGCGGCGAGCAGATCGGCCCCCGGCCCCTCCGCGTCTCGCCGCTCCGCGGTCCCACTCCTGGCAGCACTCATCCCGGAACCCCCTGCAGGACGGTGTACGCACGTGCATCCGCACGCCTCAGATCATTCAACTTGAACGTGACGCAGGACACACCCGGTTCAATGAAATCGTTGCGTCCCGGAAACGAACGCGAGGCGCCTTGTACCGGAAGAGCCGCTCTCCCGCGGTCTGTTCGGGGAAACGCAGGGCGTGCCGAATGCCCCGACGCGGAGCGTGGGTAGACCAGGTCAAGGCGTTGAGGCACGGGAGTGGGGCATGGCCAGTGCGTACGGGAAATGGCTCAGGGAACGGCGCGAGGCGGCGGGGCTCACCCAGCAGGAGCTGGCGGACGCGACGATCATGAGCCGCACGCACATCGCGCACGTCGAGGCGGGGCGGCGCGTTCCGTCGAAGGAGGACGCGCAGCGGCTGGACAGGGCGCTGAACACGGACGTGTTGAGCAAGTTTCGGCCCGGCGAGGACGGAGCGGTCGCCGACTACTTCGAGGCCGCCCGGCTGCTGGAGCAACAGGCCACGATGATCCGTGAGTTCGCGCTGTCGTGCGTTCCCGGCATCCTCCAGACGCCGCGCTACGCCCGTGCGGCCCTGGGCGTCTCGTTCCCGCCGAGGAGCGAGGAGGAGCAGGCCGCCTTCATCGCCGGCCGGCTCGAGCGCGCGAAGATCCTGGACGATCCGGCGACTCCCGTGGTGTGGGCCGTGCTCGACGAGTCGGTGCTGCGTCGCCGGGTCGGCGGGCCGGCGGTCATGGCCGAGCAGCTGGAGCGGCTCGTGCACCTGGTGGAGACGGAGCGGGTCCGCGTGCACGTCCTGCCGTTCGGCCTGGGTGTCCACCCCCTGCTCCAGGGAATGCTGTCCCTGATGTGGTTCGAGGACCAGCCCCCGGCGGCATACAGCGAGGGCGTGTCCATCGGCAGGATGCACGACTCCCCGGCCGTGGTGGAGCGCCTCCAGGGCGCTTACGATCTTGCGCTGAGCGACGCCCTGCCCCTGACGGAATCACTCGCCCTGCTGCGAGCGACAGCGAAGGACTACGGACACCATGACTGAGCGCGCCATCCCCGACTCCTCCGCCCTGAACGGCTGGCGGAAGTCGTCCTACAGCGGAAACGAGGGCGGCAGCTGTGTCGAGGTGATCGACCACCACCCCGCCGGCGTCCCCGTCCGCGACTCCAAGTCGCTCGGGGGCCCCGCCCTGGTCTTCCCGCGCTCCGTCTGGTCGACGTTCGTCGCCGGGCTCAAAGGCTGACCGGCGGTCCGAAGCCGGAGAATAAACAGCTTGAGGCTTCGCGGAAGGGCTCCTAGGGTGTGGAGCACACGCGAAAGGAGGTGATCCGAAAAAATGGTTTCTTTTCGGACTCGTGAGGTGACTGCGGGCTAACGGCCTGCCGTCGCACTCTGTGCACCTCGGCAGGTCACCTGTCGACACCCAAGCAGTCACCCGACCCGTGGGCCGCCGGTAAGTCCGGCCGGCTCTCGTCCGAACTCGAGCGGACGGGACCAAGGCCCACGGGTCGTCTGCGTTCTCGGGTCAATCTTCCGGGCCCCTGCGTACAACCGGTTCTTCCGTTCGGTGGTCGAACCGGGTGGCGCGCATCCCTGTGCGACCGCCCAGCCGCCCAGGAGGACACCTCTTGCTTCCCGTACGCATGCCCCGGCGCCTCGGCGCCGCCGTCGCCACGGTCCTCGCCGTCACCCTGGGCGCCGGCCTCCTGACCGCCGCACCGGCAGGCGCCACCGTCTCCCTCCCGACAGCCGCCGCGGCGGACCCGATCGAGGTCCGTACGCTCGTGCCCGGCGCCGCGCTGCTGAGCGCGAGCGCAACCGGGTACATCACGATGGTCCCGAGCGACGACCAGTTCGCCAGGACGCTGCGATGGACCCCGTACGGGACGGGCGCGAGCCGTGACAGGGCGTACTCCGGACTCCGGGGCATCGTCGAGGCATCCGGGGACTTGATGGTCGTCTCCCCCGACGGGTTCGGTGCCTCGGCCACGGACATGGCCACCGGGGAGTCGTTCGGCCCGGACGAGATACCCGGCACGCTGGACCTGGAGTACAAGGGCACCGCCGGTGAGGCGGTCTTCGTGACCGCGCGTGATGGGCTGTACCTGCAGACGATGGGCTCCGGCCAACGTCATGTGACCGGTCTGCCGACCGGGACCTCGTACGAGAAGGTGACGCCGCTCGACGCCGGGCACGGCCTGCTCGCCTACGGCACCGCGGAGCGCGAGCAGCGGCGCGCGCTCGTCGACCTGGCCACGGCCTCCGTCACGGAGACGTTCCCGTACCCGGAGGGCGCACGGAACCGCGATGTCGCCCTCTCCGCCGGGCAGTTCGCCTGGGTCGAGGCCGACACCGGCGCGGACACCCTCCGGGTCGTCGTCCGCGACCGGACGACCGGGGCGGAGAGCGTCGTCCCCGTCCCGGACAGGACCGCCTCCTACCCACTGGACATCGAGCTGCTCGGTGACTGGCTGATGTTCGACGGGACCGCCCGCCATCTGCGGTCGGGCGAGACGGTCCAGGTGCTCGACCACGCCTTCGGGACGACCGCCACCCCGGACGGCTCGGTCAAGATCACGCAAGGCCGCAGCGGCGACGTCACCGGCGTCTTCCGCCTCACGCTCGGGGCCGACGGCCGGCCCGTCGTCCGGCTCCTGGGTCGCCAGTGGTCCGACACCTCCGTGATGCACGACGTGAACGCCGACGGCCTGCCGGACGTGCTCGCCCGGGACGCCAAGGGCGCGCTGTGGACCGACGACCTCGGGAAGGGCTCCGGTCCGGTCCGCCTGGGCACCGGCTATCAGGTCTACGACAAGATCGAGGTCGTCGGGAACATCGTCGGGTGGGGCGTGACCGCGGATGTGATCGCTCGCGACAAGGACGGCGTCCTCTGGATGCCCCAGCTCCACGGCGGAGGCGGCGTCCATGGGCGCCAGCGGGTCGGCGGAGGGTGGCAGACGTACGCCACCCTCACCGGCGGCGGTGACCTGAACTCGGACGGACGCGCGGACGTCGTCGCCATCGACAAGGCCGGAGTCCTCTGGCTGTACGCGGGCACCGGCGACGCCAACCGGCCCTTCGAGGCCCGCACGCGCATCGGCAGCGGCTGGAGCATCTACGACCAGCTCGTCGCCGTCGGCAACCTCGCCGGCGGTCCGGCCGGCGATCTCGTCGCCCGCGACAGGAACGGCGTCCTCTGGCTCTACCTCGGCAGGGGCGACGGCACCTTCGTCCAGCGCACGAAGATCGGCGGCGGCTGGCAGATCTACACCCAGCTCCTCAGCGCGGGGGACGCTGACCACGACGGCAAGGCCGATCTCTTCGCCGTCCACCCGGGCTCGAAGTCCGTCTACCTGTACTCCGGCACCGGCGACCGCCACCGGCCGTTCCACTCCCGCAAGGTCACCGACGTCCACGCGGGGGCCACGTACAACCACATGAGCTGATCAGCCGCACTAGGCCATCGACAGCCTCCCCGTGCGCTGTGAGCGGGCCTCGCCCGCGTGGAGGATGAGCGCGGCCGCCCCCAGGAGCAGGGCGCTCAGGGCCGTGAGGCCGAGGAGGGCCGGGGCGAGGTCCGTGAGCGTGCGGTGTTCCAGGAGGGCTCCGCGGACGGCGATCAGGCTGCCGGTGAGCGGGAAGGCCGCGCCGACGACCTGGATCACCGCCGGCAGGGCGAAGTGCGGCAGGCGGACGGCCGAGACGAACCAGAGCGGCTCGTCGAGGATCGTGTACAGGAACGCCGAGTCGCGCGAGAAGACCAGCAGGCTGTTGAGGAACGCGCCCCACGCGACCGCCGGGACGAGCAGGGCGAGGAAGACCACCGCGTACATCCACCAGGCCGAGACCGAGAGCGCGCCGAAGCCGGTGAGGGCCGCGACGGTGAAACAGGTGAGCAGCCAGGCGTTCTGGAGGAGCGCTCCCGCCCCGTTGGCGATCATGAGGGTGAGGCGGCCGGCCGGGGAGAGGAAGAGGAGCTCCAGGGTGCCCGTGGAGCGCTCGAAGGAGAAGTGCCAGGCGCTCTGGACGAGGGAGAAGAAGAAGGCGTACGCGAGCGTGCCGGTGGCCAGGAAGGCGAGGAGGCGGTCCGGGTCGGCGGCGAGCGGCCAGTTCGCGGCGGCCGGCGAGGCCGTGGCGACGGGGCGCAGCGTGTAGTAGGTGGTGGCCAGTTGGAGCACCGGCCAGACGAGCATCGAGAAGGCGACGAGCGGCTGGCCGAAGAGACGGCGGTGCTGCTTCAGCGCCTCCGCCGCGAAGACCCTCAGCGCGTGGTTCATACGAGGGCCTCCTCGCCGGTCTCCGCGAGGGCGAGGATCGCGTCCTCCAGGCTCGCCTCCGCGATCTCCAGGCCGCCGATCGAGCCGCCCGCCTCGACGACGGCCGCGGCGAGGGGGCCCGCCATGTCGTCCGGGTGGCGCAGGGTGATCAGCTCGGCCCCCTCGGGCAGGGGCTCGCGCGCCGCTCCGAAGCGTTCCGCGACCGCGGCGGTCGCCGGGCTCGGGTCGGTGACCGTGAGGCGGATCGTGCGGTGGCTGCCGGTGGCCGCCTTGAGCTCCGCCGGGCTGCCTTCGGCGAGGTGGCGGCCCGCGGAGATCACGTACACATGGCCGCAGAGCTCCTCGACCTCGGCGAGGTAGTGGGAGGTGAGGAGGACGCCCGTACCCTCCTCGGCGAGGCGGGCGACGACGCGGCGCAGGTCGCGGGCGATCGGGGCGTCGAGGCCGAGGGTGGGCTCGTCAAGCAGGAGGTAGGCGGGGCGGTTGATCAGCCCGCGGGCGATGGCGAGGCGCTGGGTCATGCCGCGCGAGTACCGCTCGACCATGGTGTCCGCCGCGTCCGTCAGGCCGACCAGGGCCAGCAGCTCGTCGATCCGGGGCCGCAGTTCACGCTTGGGCACGTCGTAGAGCTGGCCGAAGTACCAGAGGTTCTCCCGGCCGGTCATCCGGGTGTAGACCATGCGCTCGCCGCCCGCGATGAGGTTGATGCGGCGGCGGACGGCGCGGGCGTCGGCGACGGTGTCGAGGCCGTCGACCGTGACCTGTCCGGAGGTGGGGCGCAGCAGGGTGGCGAGGACCTTGATGGTGGTGGTCTTGCCGGCGCCGTTGAGGCCGAGGAGGCCGGTGATCCGGCCGGGCGGGATGTCGAGGTCGAGGCCGTCGACCGCCCGCTTGAGCGAACGCGGGCCGAAGAGGCCCTTGTCGCGTACGGGGAAGTCCTTGCGCAGCGCGCGCACCTGGATGCCCGTCATGTCAGTAACTCCTCTCTACGGCCCGGGCCTCGGCCCGCGGCAGGTACGTCAGGCCGAGCAGCAGGTACACGGCGCTCACCGCGACGCCCACCGCCAGCCTCGGCAGGAGGCCGGGCAGCGACTGGCCGCCGGTGGTCGCCGCGTGCAGGACGTCCGTCGCCGCGGTCGTCGGGAGCAGTTCGGCGAACCACTGGACGGGCTCGGGCAGGTAGGCGCGGGGGAAGGTGAAGCCGCCGACGAGGCCGAGGACGATGAAGACGGTGTTCTGCGAGATGTGGGCCTCGCCGGCGGCGATCATCAGCCCGCCGAGCCCGACCGAGAGCGCGAAGACCGCGCCGGCGAGGGCGAGGACGCCGAGGAGCAGCCCGGCGGCGGAGGCCACGGGGACGGAGAGACCCAGCAGGGCCACGAAGACGCCGAGCGCGAGGAACTCGACCAGGCTGCTGAGCACGGCGAAGGCGGTGAAGCCGGCGAGGTACGGGAAGCGGCCGGCCGGGGCGACGAGGAGGGCGCCGAGCGTGCCCTCACGCTGCTCGGTGATCAGCGCCTTGGCGGACCAGAGGATGAGGCGGACGGTGAACTGGAAGGCGGTGGCGCCGACGACGATGTAGGCGAGGTAGGCGGTGGTGCCGCTGCCCGTGGCGAAGTCGTCGGCGACGGCTCCGCCTCCGACGACGTGGTAGCCGAGGTACGCCAGCGAGATGGCGAGCGCGGCGGGCAGGACCGTGCCGACGGCGTAGGTCCATGGGTAGGCGCGGCGGGTCATCTGCCAGGTGCGCCAGGCGGTTGCCCGGGCTATGGGCATGCGGGTGTTCCCCTCCCCCTGTGGATCTCCGTGGATTCCGATGGCTCTCCGCGATCGGTCTCTGCCGGTCGACGCGCGAGTTCCTTTTCGGAACTTACAATGAGTTTCTATCGGGAACTCACTCGATGGCGCAAGATGGAGCGGTTGCCCGCCCGAGGAGGAGCGCATGGTCCGAGCCGTGCCCGAGCGCGACGCCGCCTGCGCGATCGCCCACGCCGCCGCCGTCGTCGGCGACTGGTGGAGCCTGCTGCTCGTCCGGGAGACCGCACGCGGCCGGCACCGCTTCGACGAGCTCCAGGGCGAGCTCGGCATCTCCCGCAAGGTCCTCGCCGAGCGCCTCGGTCACCTCGTCGACAGCGGCCTGCTCGACAAGGTGCCGTACCAGGAGGGACCGGTGCGCTACGAGTACCGGCTCAGCCCGGCCGGGCGCGCCCTCCTCCCCGTCCTGGTCGCGATGCAGGACTGGTCCGATCGCTGGCTGCTCGGCGACGGCACCCTCACCGCCTCCGCGGACGAGGACAGTGCCGAGGCCGTCCGCGTCCACGAGCTGCCCGGCACCCGGCTGCCGCGCCTGACCCTGCCCGCGCACACCGGCGCCGAGCGGGACCCCGTGGACCCGGACGCCGCCGCCACCGTCCTCTTCTGCTACCCCGCCACCGGGCGGCCGAGCCCGCTGCCCGAAGGCTGGGACGACATCCCCGGAGCGGTGGGCTGCACCCTGGAGAACCGGCTGTTCAGGGACGCGTACGGAGACTTCACCGCGGCCGGGATCGCCGTCCACGGGGTCTCGACGCAGCGACCCGACGAGCAGCGGGCCTTCGCCGCCGCCGAGGAGATCCCGTTCCCGCTGCTCTCCGACATGGACGCCCGGCTCTCGGCGGCGCTCCGGCTGCCGACCTTCCGCACGGCCGGTCAGGCGCTTCGGCTCAGGCGCGCGGTGCTGGTCGTGGACCGGGACCGGACCGTACGGCACGCGCGCTTCCCGGTCACCGACATCCCGCACGCCGTCGGGGAAGCGCTCGCGGAGGCGACGAAGCTGTCAGGGTGAGAGGCGCTCCACGCGCCAGTGGGCCTCGCCCGCCACGCCCTCTCCCCCACCCGCGGCATCGCGCACCGCGTCCTCGCCCCCGCGCACCGCGTCGCCCACCCCGTCGCCCTCGCGTACGTACCGCAGCCGGTCGTGCAGCCGGTTCTCGTGCCCCTGCCAGAACTCCACCGCCTCCGGCACGACCCGGATGCCGCCCCACTCCGGCGGCACCGGCACCTGCTCGTCCGCCGGGTAGCGCGCCGCCAGCTCCTCGTACCGGGCGAGCAGCTCCTCGCGCGACTCGATCACCGCGGACTGGTGGCTGGCCCAGGCGCCCAGCTGGGAGCCGTGCGGGCGGGTCCGGAAGTACGCGACGGTCTCGTCCCTGCCCGTACGGACCGCGCGGCCCGTGACGATGACCTGGCGCGCCAGCGGATGCCAGGGGAAGAGCAGCGAGACCTGCGGATTGGCCGCGAGCTCGCCGCCCTTGCGGGAGCCGTAGTTCGTGTAGAAGACGAAGCCGGCCTCGTCGTAGTGCTTCAGGAGCACCGTGCGGGAGGAGGGGCGGCCGTCAGGCGTCGCCGTCGAGACGATCATGGCGTTCGGCTCGTGGATCGCCGGGTTCGTGGCGGCGGTCTTGAACCAGCGCGTGAACTGTTCGATCGGTTCGGGGGCGAGGTCGGCCACAGTGAGCTCCGTGGTGCGGTACTGCTCGCGCATGTCGGCGGGATCGAAGGCGTCGGTCACAGGAATCATCCTGCCGCAGAGGCGGAGCCTGCCCGGCATCACGTGCCGCTAATCCTTCCTCGCCGGATCGGCGCACTGTGCCGGATGTCACGCTTCCCCGCATCATCGGAACCGTACAGACTCTTGGGCTGGGCGACTGTTCATATCCGACCAAGAGGCCTCAGCGGGCCGACAGGTCCCCCTCAGACCTCCCGGTCCTTCCGACCGAAAGGTCCGCCAACCCGCCGGATGATTGATCATCGATTGAGGAGCCGCATGATGTCCGACTTCGTACCCGGGCTCGAGGGAGTCGTCGCGTTCGAGACGGAGATCGCCGAACCGGACAAGGAGGGCGGCGCCCTGCGGTACCGCGGCGTCGACATCGAGGATCTGGTCGGTCACGTCTCGTTCGGCAACGTCTGGGGCCTGCTGGTGGACGGGGCGTTCGACCCCGGTCTGCCGCCGGCCGAGCCCTTCCCGATCCCCGTGCACTCCGGTGACATCCGTGTCGACGTGCAGTCCGCGCTCGCCATGCTCGCCCCGGTCTGGGGTCTCAAGCCGCTGCTCGACATCGACGCCGAGCAGGCCCGCGAGGACCTCGCCCGCGCCGCCGTCATGGCCCTGTCGTACGTCGCCCAGTCGGCGCGCGGCCAGGGGCTGCCGATGGTGCCGCAGAGCGAGATCGACAAGGCGCAGTCGGTCGTCGAGCGGTTCATGATCCGCTGGCGTGGCGAGCCGGACCCGCGGCACGTCAAGGCCGTCGACGCGTACTGGACCTCGGCCGCCGAGCACGGCATGAACGCCTCCACGTTCACCGCCCGCGTCATCGCCTCGACCGGCGCGGACGTGGCCGCGGCGCTGTCCGGCGCCGTGGGCGCGATGTCCGGCCCGCTGCACGGCGGCGCCCCCTCCCGGGTCCTCGGCATGATCGAGGAGATCGAGCGGACCGGTGACGCCACCGCGTACGTGAAGAAGGCGCTGGACAAGGGCGAACGCCTGATGGGCTTCGGCCACCGCGTCTACCGCGCCGAGGACCCGCGCGCCCGCGTCCTGCGCCGTACGGCCAAGGAGCTGGCCGCACCGCGGTTCGAGGTCGCGGAGGCGCTGGAGAAGGCGGCGCTGGAGGAGCTGCACAACCGCCGCCCGGACCGTGTCCTGGCGACGAACGTGGAGTTCTGGGCGGCGATCATGCTGGACTTCGCGGAGGTCCCGGCGCACATGTTCACGTCGATGTTCACCTGCGCGCGCACGGCGGGCTGGTCGGCGCACATCCTGGAGCAGAAGCGCACCGGCCGCCTGGTCCGGCCCTCGGCGCGGTACATCGGCCCTGGCCAGCGCAACCCGCAGGAGATCGCGGGCTACGCCGACATGGCGGCGTACGCGGGCTGAGCCCGCGGCAGCGCAGGAACTCTCCCGGGGCCGGCCCGCACAGCCCGCCCCGGCCCGAGCCCGGGACCGCCACGCGGTCCCGGGCTCGGCCCTGCGGGCGACGGACCGCGGGCCCCGGGCGTCAGGCCGTGGTGAGGCGGCGGTCCTCGGCGAGGAGGAGGTCCGCGTGGTGGCGGGCCGCGGCCAGCGGGTGGGCGCGGAGCTTGCCCTTCAGCTCGTTGCGGCCGTACTCGGCGAACAGCGGGTTCGCCGGGTCGGTCGTGATCCCGGGCGCCGCCGCGGCGTGCGGGAACGGCAGCGGCGCGATCCGGGCGTCGAGCCTCGGGTTGTAGAAGAACGGGACCGAGAAGCGCTCCGTTGCCCCGCGCGGGGAGACCACCCGGTGGTTGGTGGCGCGCAGATAGCCGTCCGTCGCCACTTCGAGCAGCTCCCCCAGGTTGACGACGAACGCGCCCGGCAGCGGCGGGACGTCGTGGAAGAGGCCGTCCTCCCGCTCGACCTGGAGACCCCCGACGTGGTCCTGCAGGAGCAGCGTCAGGAAGCCGTAGTCCTTGTGGGCGCCCACGCCCTGGTCGGCGCCGTCCCCGGCGCTTCCCGGGTAGCGCACCAGCTTCAGGTGCGGGTGGGCCCGCGCCCCGAAGATGTCGTCGTAGAAGCCCGTCGGCGCGCCGATCGAGGCCAGCAGCTCGTGCAGCAGCCGCTGGGCGACCGCGCTGAGCCGCTCGACCCAGTTGAGCGCGGCGAGACGCAGCTCGGGGAGGGCGGCGGGCCACTGGTTCGGGCCCTGGAGCCACCAGTACGGGGCCTCGCCGGGGCCCGGGACGCGCGCGGGACGCTCGGCTCCGATGTCGAGCTGGTCGCGCCAGTCGCGGGAGCCGCCGGTGCGCTCGTCGCCGATGCGGGTGTAGCCGCGGAAGTGCGGCGAGTTGGTGGTGTCGAGGGCGAGCCGGTCGGCCTCCGGGAGGGCGAAGAACGCCTTCATCGCGGAGGTGAGGGCCGCCGTCTCGGCCTGCGTGATCCCGTGCCCGACGAGCTGGAAGAAGCCGACGTCGTGGGCGGCGGAGTGCAGCTGGGCATGGAGGAGACGTCGGTCCTGCGGGCCGCGGTCGGCGGCGGAGAGGTCGACGATCGGGAGCTGGGAGCTGTACGGCTGGGTGTGCGACGAGTGCGTCATGGTGTGCGTCCGCGGGGTGTACGGGTGCCCGGGCGCACCGCCGGGGATGGGGCGGGGGCGCGGGTGCCTGAAGAGAAGAGGGGCTCGGGGGTCAGGCGGAGCGCCGACAGCCCATGCTCGTGACGCGGACGAAGTCCACGTGGCGGCGGCGTACGAGCGGAAGCATGGAACCAGCGTACTGCGGGGCGGCCGGGACGTATGTGGCGTGGGTCACGACGGCCTGTGGGGTCGGTCACGGCGCCCGCCCCGGCCGGCGACGGCCCCTCGGTCCCGCCCGGCTCGCCGCCCGCGGCCCGGCGGGCGACCATGGTGGTCGGGACCGGTCCGGGGGCCCGACGCGGTGGGAGGCACCCGTGGCAGAGACCCGTACGACCGACGTACTGATCGTGGGCGCCGGCCCGGTGGGGCTGAGCGCCGCCGCGGAGCTGCGCCGCCGCGGCGTGGAGTGCCGGCTCGTCGACCGGCTGCCGGCCCGCCTCCCGTACGCGAAGGCGGTCGGTGTCCAGCCGCGCACGCTGGAGATCTGGGACCGGATGGGACTGGCCCGCGCCGTCCTGGAGCGCGCCGTCCCGCTGCGCGGCCAGCTCGTCTACGTCGACGGCCGGGAGCAGGCCCGGTTCGAGCTCGCCCTGCCGCCGGAGGTCCCCTACCGGTTCGCCGCGCTGCCGCAGTACGAGACGGAGCGGCTCCTCGAGGAGTACGTCGCGGGTCTGGGCACGGTGATCGAGCGCGGCACCGAGCTGCTGTCGTTCGCCCAGGACGCGGACGGGGTGACCGCCCGGCTCCGTATCGCCTCCGGCGCCGAGGAGGAGCTGCGCGCCCGCTTCCTGGTCGGCTGCGACGGCGCGCACAGCACCGTCCGCAAGGGACTCGGCCTCAGCTACGAGGGCGGGGCCTTCCCCGAGGAGTACATGCTCGGTGATGTCGAGACCGACTGGGACCTGCCGTACGGGTACGGCCTGCGGTCCCTGCACCGCGCCGAGGACGGCTCGACCGACGACGTGCTGGTCTGCATCCCGCTGCCGGGAACGCGCCGGTACCGGATGTCCATGAGGGTGCCACCCGAGCTGTCCACGGACGGCGCGGGGAAGGCGCGGGGCGATGGCATCGCGCCCGGCCTGGAGCACGGCCGCGACAGCGTCGCGCACGGCCTGGAGGGCGGCCGGGTCCCCGAGCTGGCCCACATCCAGGCCGTCGTCGACCGGCTGGCCCCGACCCCGGCCCGGGTCTCCGCGCTGCGCTGGTCCTCCGTCTTCCGCGTCAGCCACCGGATCGTCGACCGGTACGGCGCGGGCCGGGTCTTCGTCGCGGGCGACGCCGCCCACATCCACCCGCCCACCGGCGCACAGGGCATGAACACCGGCATCCAGGACGCCTGCAACCTGGCCTGGAAGATCGCGCTCGTCGTACGCGGTGAGGCCGGGCTCGCGCTGCTCACCAGCTACGACGCCGAACGCCGCCCGGTCGGCGAGGAGGTCGTGGGCCGGACCGTGCGGCACGCGAACCGGGGCATCGAGAACGACTCCGAGGACCCGGCCACCCTGATGCTCCGGGAGGCACAGCTGCTCGTCTCCTACCGGGGCGGGCCACTCGCGGGCAGCCCCTACGGGCCGGACGACGCGCCCCAGCCCGGCGACCGGGCTCCCGACTGCGGCGGCCTGGCGCTCCCCCTCGCCGGCTACCCGCTGCGGCTCCTCGACGTCCTGCGCGGCCGCACCGGGCACGTCCTGCTGCTCTACGCGGACCAGGCCGCCGAGCTGGCCAGGGCCGCCGAGGCGGGCGCCGTGGTCGCCGCGGCCGTCGGCGGACGGGAGCCCTCGGAGACCGGCCTCGCTTCGGAAGGCGGTCTGGCCGCGGAGGACGGCCTGGCCCCGGCCGAAGGCCGCCCGTCCGGCGGGGGCGGCGCGGCGCCGGATGGCGGGCTCGCGACGGTCGCCGTGCTCGCCCGCGACGCCGACGCCGACGGGGCCGACGGGCTCTACGGGGACGCGGCGGGAGAGTTCGCCCGGCTCTACCGGCCCGAGGGCCCGACCGGCTTCCTGGTCCGTCCGGACGGGCAGCTCGGCGCCCGTTTCCCGCTCGCCGGCACGGCGGCGGCGCTGACGGGCTACCTCGCGGCCCTGTCGGTACCGTCCTGACCGCCGTGGCCGACGGGTCCGTTGTCCGGCCCGTCCCCGGCGGGTCGGGCTGCCCGCCTCAGCCCAGCGCCTCGTCCAGGAGCCTCGACCACTGGGCCACCACCCGGTCCCGGCGGGCCCGGTCGTCCGTCAGCAGGGTCGCGAGGCCGAGGCCACGGGCCATGTCCAGGAAGCCCTGGACGGTCTCCCGCACACCGGGGACCGACTCGTCCGCGGCGAGGAGGGTCACCGCCATGCGGTGGGACTCACGGCCGACGCGCGCCTCCAGCTCGGTCACGCGCGCGTGGAGCTGCGGTTCGTGGGCCGCCGCCACCCAGAGGTGGAGGGCGGCGCGGAAGAGCGGCCCGGTGAAGAGGTCGACCAGGGCCGACACGGCCTCGCGGCGGTCGCGGGCCGGAAGGGTGCGCAGCGCCTCCGACCGCTCCTCGGCGACGTACTCGACGGCCGCCGTGAAGAGGTCCTCCCGGGTCGGGAAGTGATGCTGGGCCGCGCCCCGCGAGACGCCCGCCCGCTCGGCGACCACCGCGACGGTGGAGCCCGCCCAGCCGTGTTCGGCCAGGCAGGACACCGCCGCCTCCAGGAGCCGCTGCCGGGTGGCGCGGCTCCTGTCCTGCTTCGGGCCGGTCACAACCGCCATTCGGGGTCCCGTCGTTCGAGGAAGGCCGTCATCCCTTCGCGTGCCTCGGCGGAGGCGAAGAGCGTGGCCGACCTCTGGACCAGGTCCTCCGCTTCGCGTTCGAAGGTTTCCAGGACTTTAGCCGTGACCAGGCGCTTCGATTCGGCCAGCCCCTGCGGTGAACCCTTGCGCAGCCCGTCGAGGATCGCGTCCAGGGCGTCCTCGCCGGCGGTCACCAGGCCCATCGCCCGGGCCTCCGCCGTCCCGAAGCGCTCCCCGGTGACGTAGTACCGGGCCGCCGCGCGCGGCTCCAGCTTCGGCAGCAGCGTCAGAGAGATGACGGCGGGCGCGACCCCGATCCGTACCTCCGTGAGCGCGAAGTCCGACGCGTCCGAGGCCACCACGATGTCGCACGCCCCGAGGAGCCCGAGTCCGCCCGCCCGGACGTGTCCGCGCACCACGCCCACCACCGGCTTGGGCAGCTCGACGATCTGCCGGAGCAGGTCCACGAAGGCGTACGGGCTCGGCGGGGCCTTCAGGTCGGCGCCCGCGCTGAACGTCGAGCCGGAGTGGGTGAGGACCACCGCCCGTACGGCGGGATCGCGCCCGCATTCGCCGAGCGCCCGCGCCAGCTCGGCGACCAGCGCCGCCGAGAGCGCGTTGCGGTTCTCCGGGGAGTCCAGCGTCAGTGTGGCGATGCCACCGTCCAGCTTCATGCGTCGTCCCTCAGCTCGGTCACTCGCGGTCCCTCAACTCACGACGCAGGATCTTCCCCGACGCGGCGCGCGGCACTCCGTCGATGAACTCCACGCGCCTGATCTTCTTGTACGGGGCGACCTTTCCGGCCACGTACGCCATGACGTCCCCGGCGCTCAGCCCCGGGGCGGTCGGCTGCCGGACGACGTATGCCTTGGGGATCTCCGTGCCCTCCTCGTCGGTGACGCCGATCACGGCCGCGTCGGCGATGCCCTCGTGGGTGAGCAGCAGGGCTTCGAGTTCGGCCGGGGCGACCTGGAAGCCCTTGTACTTGATGAGTTCCTTGACCCGGTCGACGACGAACAGCCAGCCGTCCTCGTCGACGCGGCCGATGTCGCCGGTGTGGACCCAGCCGTCGGCGTCGATCATCGCGGCGGTGGCGTCGGGGCGTCCCAGGTACCCCTTCATGACCTGCGGGCCCCGGATGGCGACCTCGCCCTCGGCCCCGGGCGCGGCGTCCTTCGACGGGTCGTCGAGGGACAGGATCCGCATCTCGGTGGAGGGCAGCAGCCTGCCGACGGCGCCGGGCGGAGGGCTGTCGGCGTCGAGGGGCACGACGTGCGTGCCGGGTGACAGCTCGGTCATCCCGTACGCCTGACGCACGGGCGGCAGCCCCAGCCGGGCCGAGCAGGCCTGGGCGAGGGAGGCGTCGAGCGGTGCGGCGGCGCTGACGATGTACTCCAGGGAGGAGAGGTCGTGGTCGGCGACGGCCGGGTGCTTGGCGAGCGCGAGGACGATCGGCGGAGCCACGTACAGGCCGTTGATGCGGTGCTTCTCGATCGCCGAGAGGAACTGGTCCAGGTCGAAGCGGGGCAGGACGACGACGGTCGCGCCCTGCCGCAGGGGCGCGTTCATCAGGGCTGTGAGGCCGTAGATGTGGAAGAACGGCAGGACGGCGAGGATGCGGTCGCCGGGACCCATGGGGACGAGGGGGTCGAGCTGGGCGAGGTTGGTGGCGATCGAGGTGTGGGTGAGCATCACGCCCTTGGGGACTCCGGTGGTGCCGGAGGAGTACGGCAGGGCGGCGACGTCCTCGTCGGGGTCGAAGGCGATGTCCGGTTCGGGGGCGGTGGTGGCCGCCATGGACTGGAGGGAGCGGATCCCCTCGCCCTCGGGTGCCTGGTCGCAGACGAAGATCTCCTCGACGCCGCCGGCGAGTTCGGCGGCCCGGCGGGCCGGGGCGAGCAGCGGGGAGACGGTGACGATCCAGCGCGCGGAGGAGTCCTGGAGCTGCTTGGCGAACTCCTCCGGAGTGGCGAGCGGGTGGACGGTGGTGACGGACGCGCCGGCGCGGGTGGCCGCGTAGAACGCGACGGGGAACAGGACGGTGTTGGGGCTGTGCAGGGCGACGACGTCCCCCTTGCGGACCCCGGCCTCGGCGAGCCCGGCGGCGACGCGCCGGTGGAGGGCGTCGACCTGGGCGTGGCTGAGGGTCGTCCCGCCCACCCCGTCGATCAGGGCCGGCGCGTCCCCGAACTCGGCGGACCGGCCGAGGACGGCCTCGTGGATGGGGAGGGAGACGACCGGGACGTCCGCGTACTCGCTGTGAAACACCATGCGTGCCCCCTGGGAGAGGTGGAAGGTGCGGAGATGGCGTGCCGGGTCAGGATGGACCGGCTCAGTACGACTTGGGGAGACCCAGGGACTGGTGGGACACGTAGTTGAGGATCATCTCCCGGCTGACCGGTGCGATCCGGGCGACGCGGGAGGCGGCGATCAGGCGGGCGAGGCCGAACTCGCGGGTGAGGCCGTTGCCGCCGAGGGTGTGGACGGACTGGTCGACGGCCTTCACGCAGGCCTCTCCGGCGGCGTACTTGGCCATGTTGGCGGCCTCGCCCGCGCCGATGTCGTCGCCCGCGTCGTACAGGGCGGCGGCCTTCTGCATCATCAGCCGGGCCAGCTCCAGTTCGATGTGGGCCTGGGCGAGGGGGTGGGCGATGGCCTGGTGGGCGCCGATGGGGGCCTTCCAGACGGTGCGCTCCTTGGCGTACTTCACGGCCTGGGCGAGGGCGTAGCGGCCCATGCCGATCGCGAACGCCGCCGTCATGATGCGCTCGGGGTTGAGCCCGGCGAAGAGCTGGAGCAGGCCGGCGTCCTCGTCGCCCACGAGGGCGTCGGCGGGGAGGTGGACGTCGTCGAGGATCAGCTCGAACTGCTTCTCGTTGGCGTCGAGTTCCATGTCGATCTGACGCCGCTGGAAGCCGGGGGCGTCCCGGTCCACGACGAAGAGACAGGGCTTGAGGTTGCCCGTCCTGGCGTCGGAGGTCCTGCCGACGATCAGGGTGGCGTCGGCGATGTCGACACCCGACACGAACACCTTGCGGCCGTTGAGGACCCAGCCCTCCTCGGTCTTCGTGGCCGTGGTCGTGATCCGGTGGGAGTTGGAGCCGGCGTCGGGCTCGGTGATGCCGAAGGCCATGGTGCGCGAGCCGTCGGCCAGGCCCGGCAGCCAGGCCGCCTTCTGCTCCTCGGTCCCGAAGCGGGCGATGACAGTGCCGCAGATGGCGGGCGAGACGATCATCATCAGGAGCGGGGCTCCGGCGGCCCCCGCCTCCTCCAGGACGATCGACAGCTCGGCCATGCCGCCGCCCCCGCCGCCGTACTCCTCGGGCAGGTTCACGCCCAGGTAGCCGAGCTTGCCCGCCTCCGCCCAGAGCGCGGCCCGGTCGAAGCCGGGACCGTGGCGGTGTCCGAGCGCCGCGACGGCGGCCCGGAGCGCGGTGAGCTCTTCGCTTTCGATCATGGTGCTCATACGGTCTGGTCCTCCTGTGCTTCGGTCTGTACGGACTGCTGTACGACGGCGAGCAGGGCGCCGACCTCGACCTGGCGGCCGGGGGCGGCGTGGAGCGCGGTGAGCGTGCCGGAGGCGGGAGCGACGACGCGGTGCTCCATCTTCATGGCCTCGAGCCAGAGGAGCGGCTGCCCGGCGGTGACGTGCGCGCCCGGCGCGAGGCCTTCGGCGACTCGGACGACGGTGCCGGGCATGGGGGCGAGCAGGGAGCCGGGTTCGCGCTGCTCGGCGGGGTCGGGGAAGCGGGGTACGGCGGTGAGGCGGTGCGGACCGACGTACACGGTGTCGCCGTGCCGGGCGACCTCGAAGTCCCGTACGACACCGTCGACTTCGAGCCGTACGCGATCGGCGGTGACGTTCACGGGCCGGACGCCCTCGGGGGCGGTGACGGCGTACCCCTCGCGGGTGGGCCGGTAGCGGACCTCGTGCTCGCCGTACGCGGCGATCCGGTCCTGCGAGCGCACGTTCCGCCAACCGCCGCCGAACCGGCCCCCGTGGGCGGCGGCCTGCGCGAGCGCGGCGGCGACGGCCGCGTACGCCCCGCCGGGCGGGGCCTGGGTGAGCGCGTCGAGGTTCCGTTCGTAGAACCCGGTGCCGAGACGGGCAGGATCGCCGAACTCCGGATGCCGCAGGCTCGCCACCAGCAGGTCGCGGTTGGTCACGGGCCCGTGGATCCTGGCCCGTTCCAGCACGTGGGCGAGCTTGCGCACGGCCTCGGCGCGGGTGGCCGCGTGCACGACGACCTTCGCGAGCATGGGGTCGTAGTGCACGCCGACGGCGTCCCCGGAGACGTAACCGGTGTCGACACGGACGCCCGCCGGGAACTCCAGGGCGTGCAGCGTGCCCGTCTGCGGGGTCCAGCCCGAGGCCGGGTCCTCCGCGTAGAGGCGGGCCTCGATCGCGTGGCCCTGCGCGGCGGGCGGCTCCGGGGCCAGCTGCCCGCCCTCCGCGACGGTGATCTGGAGGGCCACCAGGTCCACGCCGTGGACCTCCTCCGTCACCGGGTGCTCCACCTGGAGGCGGGTGTTCATCTCCAGGAAGTGCGCCTTGGGGGTCCCCCCTGCCCGAGCGGAGCCGAGAGTTGGGGGGACGTCGGCGACCAGGAACTCGACCGTGCCCGCGCCGACGTACCCGACCGCCTTCGCCGCCGACACCGAACGGTCGTAGAGCTCCGCGAGCAGCGACGGCGGCAGACCCGGCGCCGGCGCCTCCTCGATCACCTTCTGGTGGCGGCGCTGGAGCGAGCAGTCGCGGGTGCCGAGCGCCCACACCGTGCCGTGCGTGTCGGCGAGGATCTGCACCTCCACATGGCGGCCGTTCTCCACGTACGGCTCGACGAACACCTCGCCGTCCCCGAACGCGCTCGCCGCCTCCGCCGAGGCGGCCGCCATCTCCTCCTCGAGTGCGGCCAGTTCGCGCACGATCCGCATGCCACGGCCGCCGCCGCCCGCGGCCGCCTTCACCAGGACCGGCAGGTCCGCCTCGGTGACGGCCACCAGGGGCTCGACCCCGAGGAGCTCCTTCGCCCGGGTCTTCGAGGCCATCGCCTCGATCGCCTCCGGCGGAGGGCCGATCCAGACCAGGCCCGCGTCGAGGACGGCCCGCGCGAACTCCGCGTTCTCCGACAGGAAGCCGTACCCCGGGTGCACGGCGTCCGCGCCCGCCGCGAGCGCCGCCTTCACCACCAGGTCCCCGCGCAGATACGTCTCGGCGGGCGTCGCCCCCGGCAGCCGTACGGCCGCGTCGGCCTCCCGTACGTGCAGGGCGGAGGCGTCCGCGTCCGAGTACACGGCGACCGTCCCGACGCCCAGCTCGCGGCAGGTGCGGAACACCCGGCAGGCGATCTCGCCCCGGTTGGCGACCAGCAGCCTGGAGATCATCACTCGCCTCACATTCGGAAGACGCCGAAGCCGCCGCGCGCGCCCTCGACCGGTGCCGTGTGGATCGCGGACAGGCACAGCCCGAGGACCGTGCGGGTGTCGCGGGGGTCGATGACGCCGTCGTCGTACAGCCGCCCCGACAGGAACATCGGCAGCGACTCCGACTCGATCTGCGCCTCGACCATGGCGCGCAGCCCCGCGTCGGCCTCGTCGTCGTACGGCTGCCCCTTCGCGGCGGCGCTCGCGCGCGCGACGATGGAGAGCACGCCGGCCAGCTGCTGGGGGCCCATGACGGCCGACTTGGCGCTCGGCCAGGCGAAGAGGAAGCGCGGGTCGTAGGCCCGGCCGCACATGCCGTAGTGCCCGGCGCCGTACGACGCGCCCATCAGCACGCTCAGATGCGGCACGCGCGAGTTCGAGACCGCGTTGATCATCATCGCGCCGTGCTTGATGATGCCGCCCTGCTCGTACTCCCTGCCGACCATGTACCCGGTGGTGTTGTGCAGGAAGACCAGCGGGATGTCGCGCTGGTTGGCCAGCTGGATGAACTGCGCCGCCTTCTGCGACTCCGCGCTGAACAGCACGCCCTGGGCGTTCGCCAGGATGCCCACCGGATAGCCGTGCAGCTCCGCCCAGCCCGTCACCAGGCTCGGCCCGTACAGCGGCTTGAACTCGTCGAAGTCGGAGCCGTCGACGATCCGGGCGATCACCTCGCGCGGGTCGAAGGGGGTCTTCAGGTCCCCCGGAACGATCCCGAGCAGCTCCTCCTCGTCGTACTTCGGGGGCTCCGCGAGGGCCGGATCGGCGTGCGCCTTGCGGTGGTTGAGACGCGCGACGATCCGCCGGGCCTGGCGCAGGGCGTCGACCTCGTCGACGGCGTAGTGGTCGGCGAGACCGGAGGTGCGGGCGTGCATCTCGGCGCCGCCGAGCGACTCGTCGTCGCTCTCCTCGCCCGTGGCCATCTTCACCAGCGGCGGACCGCCGAGGAAGACCTTCGACCGCTCCTTGATCATCACGGTGTGGTCGGACATCCCCGGGACGTACGCGCCGCCGGCCGTGGAGTTGCCGAAGACCACGGCGATCGTGGGGATGCCGGCGGCGGAGAGCCGGGTCAGGTCGCGGAAGAGCGCGCCCCCGGGGACGAAGATCTCCTTCTGGGAGGGGAGATCGGCGCCGCCGGACTCGACGAGCGAGATGACCGGGAGCCGGTTGGCGTACGCGATCTCGTTGGCGCGCAGGGCCTTCTTCAGCGTCCACGGGTTGGAGGCGCCGCCGCGCACGGTCGGGTCGTTGGCGGTGATCAGGCACTCGACGCCCTCGACGACACCGATGCCGGTGACGATCGACGCGCCGACGGGGTAGTCGCTGCCCCAGGCGGCGAGCGGGGACAGCTCCAGGAAGGGGGAGTCGGGGTCGACGAGCAGCTCGATCCGCTCGCGGGCGAGCAGCTTGCCGCGCCCCCGATGACGCGCGATGTACTTCTCGCCCCCGCCCGCGAGCGCCTTGGCGTGCTCGGTGTCGAGGGCGGCCAGCTTGTCGAGCATGGCGGCACGGTGGGCCGCGTAGTCGGGTCCGCCCGTGTCGAGGGCGGAGGCGAGGACGGTCACAGCAGTTCCTCCGGGGCGGTCACAGGAGTTCCTCCGGTACGTCGAGTTCGCGGGCGCGCAGCCATTCGCCGAGGGCCTTCGCCTGCGGGTCGAAGCGGGCCTGGGAGGCGACGCCCTCGCCGAGGATCCCGGTCACGACGAAGTTCACGGCGCGCAGGTTCGGCAGGACGTGCCGTACGACGTCCAGGCCGGCGGTCTCCGGGAGGAGCCGCTTGAACCGTTCGACCGTGAGCGTGTGGACGAGCCAGCGCCACCCGGCTTCGGTCCGGACCCAGACGCCGATGTTCGCGTCGCCGCCCTTGTCGCCACTGCGGGCCCCGGCGACGCGGCCGAGGGGCACGCGCCGCGTCGGCCCCTGCGGGGGCGGCTCCGGCAGCGGTGGCTCGTCGACCGGCTCCAGCTCGCGCGTCCGGTCGGGCACGGGCAGGCCGACGCGGCTCCCGTCGGGCAGGACGGCCGTGTGCGGGACGTCGGCGGCGGGGACGTACACGGCCTCGAAGACGCCGTAGGGCGCGCCCCTGCCGGGTGGGGCGGTGACGTGGAAGCCGGGATAGCTCGCGAGGGCGAGTTCGATCGCGGCGCCGCTGAGGGCGCGGCCGACGGGCTCGGGCGCGGGGTCGCGGACGACGAGCCGGAGGAGCGCGCTCGCGGTCTCCTCGGTGTCGGCGTCCGCCCGGTCCGTCCGGGCGAGCTCCCAACGGACCTCGGCGGGGCGGGACCTGGAGTGCTCGAAGGCGTTCTCGACCTGCTCCCTGAGGAGTTGGGCCTTGGCGTCGATGTCGAGTCCGGTGAGGACGAAGACGACCTCGTTGCGGTGGCCGCCGATCCGGGTGAGCCCGGCCTTGAGGGTGGGTGGCGGGGCCTCGCCCCGTACGCCGTCGATCCGCACCCGGTCCGGCCCGTCCTGGGTGAGCCGTACGGTGTCGAGCCGGGCGGTCACGTCGGGACCGGCGTAGCGGGCGCCGGACGTCTCGTACAGGAGCTGCGCGGTGACGGTGCCGAGGTCGACGACGCCGCCGGTGCCGGGGTGCTTGGTGATGACGGCGCTGCCGTCGGCGTGGAGTTCGGCGACCGGGAAGCCGGGGCGGCGCATCGCGCGCCGGTCGTGGGCGGTGAAGAAGGCGTAGTTGCCGCCGGTGGCCTGGGTGCCGCACTCCAGGACGTGTCCGGCGACGACGGCGCCGGCCAGCTTGTCGTACTCCTGCGCGCCCCAGCCGAAGCGCCACTGTGCGGGGCCGGTGACGAGGGCGGCGTCGGTGACGCGGCCGGTGACGACCACGTCGGCGCCGGCGGTCAGGCAGGCGGCGATCCCGGCGCCGCCGAGGTAGGCGTTGGCGGTCAGGACTCCGTCCCGGGGCGGCAGCCGGTCGCCCTCGACGTACGCGACCCGGGTGGGCAGGCCGAGCCGGGCGGCGAGCGCGTCGAGGGCCTCGGCGAGACCGGCGGGGTTGAGGCCGCCCGCGTTGGTGACGATCCGGACGCCGCGCTCGTGGGCGAGGCCGAGGCCCTCCTCCATCTGGCGCAGAAAGGTCTTGGCGTACCCGGCCTTCGGGTCCTTCAGGAGGTCCCGGCCGAGGATGAGCATGGTCAGTTCGGCGAGGTAGTCGCCGGTGAGGACGTCGAGGGAGCCCGGTTCGCCGCCGGTGAGCATCTCGCGGACGGCGTCGAAGCGGTCGCCGTAGAAGCCGGAGGCGTTGCCGATGCGCAGGAGGTCCACCTACGCCCCCTGCGGTGCGCGGCCGGTCCCGGCAGGGCCGGCGAAGGCCTGGGCGACGGTGAGCCAGTGCGCGGCGTCGGCGCCCTCGGCGTCGAGCGCGGTGTCGTCGAGGTGGACGCGCTGGGTGACGAGGAGGCAGAAGTCGAGGGCCGGGCCGGTGATCCGCTGAGCGGCGTCTTCGGGTCCGTACGCCCACTCCTGGCCGTCGGGGGCGGCCAGTTCGACCCGGAACGGCTCGGCGGGCGGGGTGATCCCGCGGACGAGATAGGCGTAGTCGCGGGCCCGGACGCCGATCCAGGCGACGTGGCGCAGCCGGGCGGTCGGCTCGCGGACGACGCCGAGGGCGTCGGCGATGTCCTGGCCGTGCGCCCAGGTCTCCATGAGCCGGGCGGTGCCCATCGAGGGGGCGCTCATGGGCGGCCCGTACCAGGGGAAGCGGGCGCCGGGCGGGGCGGTGCGCAGGGCCATCTGCAGCCGCTCGCGTCCGACGCGCCACCGCCCGAGGAGTTCGGCGGGCGGCAGCGCGGCCCCCGTCTCCGCTCCCTCGTCGACGAACGTATCGGGCGCGGCGAGCGCCTTCTCGGCCTCGGCGCCGAACCCCTCGGGGTCGGTGACGGCGAGCAGGGCGGCCCGGTCGGTCCAGGCGAGGTGGGCGATCTGATGGGCGACGGTCCAGCCGGCGGCGGGGGTGGGCGCGGCCCATCCGTCGTCGCTCAGCTCCCGTACGAGCCGGTCGACGTCCTCGCTCTCACTGCGCAGATCGTCGAGTACGACGACAGGGTCGGACACGGTTCGCTCCCCTCGGGACACGGGCGTGTGCCGAGGAGCATGGCAGCGGCGCGAGAAACAATCAAGCGTGCTTGCTTTACTTTTTCGGCCGACTCTCGGTGCGACGGGGGCGCTTGGCGGCGCGCCGGGGTCCTCGGGGCGGCGCGGCGCGCGTCACGCCCCCGGGCCGCGGATCCCGGCCAGGAGGCCGTCCAGCGCGCTCACCGTGAGGTCGAGCGACTCGGGCGTACCGCTCCGGGCCAGCCAGAGGGCGGCCTCGTTCATCGCACCCGACAGCAGGCGCGCCAAGGGCTCGACGGGCTGCCGGGCGATGATCCCGGCCTCGACCAGGGCGGTCAGGGCCTCGGTCAGGTGCCGGGCGGAGGACTCCTCGTCCAGGGCCCGCCACTCCTCCCACCCCAGCACCGTCGGCGCGTCGACCAGCACGATCCGCCGTACGGCGGGGTCGGAACCGGCGGCCAGGAAGGCCCGGCAGCCGGCGCGCAGCTGCTCCCAGGGATCGTCCCGCTCCTCCGCGGCGGCCGCGACCCGCTCACCCAGCTCCCGCTGGACCTCGGCGACGACGGCCCGGAAGAGCCCGGCCTTGCTCTCGAAGTGGTGGTAGGCGGCGCCCTTGGTGACCCCGACGGCCTGGGCCACTTCGGCGAGGACCACGCCGTGGTAGCCGTCCTCGGCGAACCGTCGCCGCCCTTCGGCCAGCAGCGCCCGCCGGGTCGCCGCCCGCTGCTCCGCCCGGCTGCCCGCCGCCCGCGCGTCCGCCATCACTCCGTACCGCCCTTCCCGTTTCACATACCCCGGGTATGCTAACCGTACGATTCACATACTCTGGGTATGTGAAATGGACACACGCGCAGAGGAGTCATGCCATGAGGACCGGGCTCGACAGCTTCTATCCCGTGATCTGCACCCGCGACGTCGCCGCCGCACGCGACTTCTACACCCGCCACCTCGGCTTCACGACGACCTTCGAGGCCGACTGGTACGTGAGCCTGCGCCGCCCCGACGCCCCGCACTACGAACTCGCGCTGCTCGACCACACTCACCCGACCCTCCCCGAGGGATACCGCACGCCCACCCGGGGCGGCCTGCTGCTCAACTTCGAGGTGCAGGACGTCGACGCGGAACACCGCCGACTGGTCGGCGAGGCGGGCCTGCCCGAACTGCTGCCGCTGCGCACGGAGGAGTTCGGGCAGCGGCACTTCATCGTCGGGGCCCCGGACGGGGTGCTCGTCGACGTGATCACCCCGACCCCGCCGACCGGGGAGTACGCGGAGCAGTACGTGCCCTAGGGGGCGTCTCGCCGATCAGGCTCCGCGAGCCCGGCATGACCGGCGAGACACCCCCAGGACATGGAGTCCCGGGCCTGGACCCTAGGCCTGCGGCGGCAGGGCGGCGGCGCGCTTCATCTGGGTACGGACGGCGCCCATGCTCGCCGCGATGACCAGGGCGATCGCGAGCGCGTCGGTCAGGGAGAGCGCCTGGCTCAGGACGAGGAAGCCGGCGCCCGCCGCGATGGCCGGTTCCAGGCTCATCAGGATCGCGAAGGTGGGGGCGGGGAGGCGGCGCAGCGCGAGGAGTTCGAGGGTGTAGGGGAGGACGGAGGACATCAGCGCGACAGCGAGGCCGAGGCCGATCGTGGAGGGGACGAGGAGCTTGTCGCCCGCCTCGACGATGCCGAACGGCAGGCTCAGGACCGCGCCGAACGCCATCGCCAGCGCCAGCCCGTCCGCCTGCGGGAAGCGGCGGCCGGTGCGGGCGCTGAAGACGATGTACGTCGCCCACATCGCGCCCGCCGCGAGCGCGAAGGCCGCGCCGACCGGGTCCAGCCGGTCGAAGCCGCCGCCGCTGAGCAGGACGACGCCGCCGAGGGCGAGCCCGGCCCAGAGCAGGTTCATCAGCCGGCGCGAGGCGATCACGGAGAGGACGAGCGGGCCGAGGACCTCCAGGGTCACGGCGGCGCCGAGCGGGATCCGGTCCGCGGCCTGGTAGAAGAGGATGTTCATGCCCGCCATGGCGGTGCCGAAGGCGACGACCGTGCCCCAGTCGGCGCGACCGTAGCCGCGCACCTTGGGGCGGCAGACGATCAGCAGGACGAGGGCGGCGAGGACGAGCCGCAGCGTGACGACGCCGAGGGCGCCGGCGCGGGGCATGAGCATGACGGCGACGGCCGACCCGAACTGCACGGAGAGCCCGCCGGCGACGACGAGCGCGACGGGCCCGAGGCGAGCGGCACGAGTGGAGGCGGGCGCGGCGGCGGGCGCGGCACCCGGCGCGAGCCCCTGCGCGGAACCCGCCGCCGGCGCCGGACCCGAAGCGGGCGCCGCCGCCGGTGCCGCCCCCGCAGCCGCCGCCGGCGCCGAGCCTGCGGCGATGTCCTTGACCGGGCTGTCCACCGGCTCACTCCCTGCCTGGTTCATCAGATTGGACCTTCAAGTCCAGAATAATGGACTCGTCAAGTGGGTTCCGCCCTTCACGCTACGAGCGTCCGCGTGGCATGTGAAATGCCGATTGGGCTGCGGTTATGCTCCGGATGCATGAGCATCGAGCTGCGTCATCTCCGCTGCTTCCTCGCCATCGCGGAGGAGGGCAACGTGACCAGAGCGGCCGCCCGGCTCCACCTCACCCAGCCCGCGGTCTCCCGCACGCTCGCCGCGCTGGAGAAACACCTCGGCGTCCGGCTCGTCGACCGCTCCACACACCACCTGGCGCTCACCGCCGAGGGGCGCGCCTTCCACGACCGCGCGGCGGCGGCGGTCGCGGCGTTCGACGCGGCCCTCGACCCGGAGAGGCTGCGCCACCGGCCGCTGCGGCTCGGGCACGCCTGGTCGGCGTTCGGTCCGTACACCACGCCGCTGCTGCGGCGCTGGCAGCGCGAGCACCCCGAGACCCCGCTGGAGCTCCTCCGCGTCGACGACCGCACGGCGGGCCTGGCCCGCGGCGAGGTGGACGCGGCGCTGCTCCGGGGGCCGGTGGACGCGCCGGGCCTGGCGACGGAGGAGCTGGCGACCGAGCACCGGGTGGCCGCGGTGGCGACGGACAGCGCGCTGGCGTCCCGTACGACCCTGACGCTCGCGGACCTGGCGGACGAGACGGTCGTCCTCAACACGGTCTCCGGCACGACGACCCCCGCCCTCTGGCCCGCGCCACACCGCCCGGCCGCCACCCTGACGGTCGGCAACACCGACGACTGGCTCACGGCGATCGCGGCGGGCCGCGGGGTCGGCGTCTCCTCCGCGTCGACGGCGGCGATGCACCCCCACCCGGGCGTCACCTACCGCCCCCTCCCGGACGCCCCGCCGGTCCACGTCCTCCTGGCCTGGCGCGACGCCTCCCCCCACCCGTCCACCCACCTCCTGGTCGCGCTGGCCAGGGAGATCGCCCAGGGCGCCTGAGCGGGACCGTGGGGGCGGCCGGTCAGAGGACCGCGTCCGGGCCCGCGGGGAAGGGGTGGCCGTGGCCCGGGACGATGACGGCGGAGGCCGCGAGGACGCGGCGGCGTGAGGTGCGCAGTCCGTCGCGGTCGGGAGCCACCGGGTCCTCCGCCGGGCCGTCCGGGCGCCACCAGAGGTCGCCGACGAAGGCGACGACGCCCTCGGCCGTGCCGGCGAGCAGCGTGATGTCCTCCGGGCTGTGGCCGGGGGTGCGGATCAGACGCAGGGACGGGGTGAGTTCGTGGCCCTCGGCGTCCCGGTCGGTCCACTGGTCGTTCAGGTACTCGGCCTTGTGGTCGTGGACGCGCGCCCGGCCGAACAGGCCCACGTTCATGGTGTTGTCGGGGTGGTGATGGCTGAGCACGACGTCGGTGATGTCGTCCGGCCCCAGGCCCAGTTCGGCCAGCGGACCGAGGATGCGGTCGCGGCTCGCGACCATGCCCGGGTCGACGATCACATGGCGGTCGCCATCGGTCACGTACGAGACGGTGGCGGCGACGCCAGGGCCCGTGGACGTGGTGTAACCGGTGGTCAGGACGGTGTAGGTGGCGGTGTTGGCACGCGGCTCGTCTGTCATGTCCGCAAGCTTCGCCGGGCCGGAGGCCGTCGACGAGTGGCCGTGCTGCCACCCATCGCAGGTTTTGTGCCAGCCGCGTGCCAGACTCCCCCGCATGCCGCCCTTCCTCAGCGTCGCCGCCTACGCCCCGCCGCGCGTCGGCATGCTCGCCGTCGGGCTCGTCTCCGAGGTCTTCGGCGCACCCCCCGAGGGCCTGCCCCGCTTCGACTTCGCACTCTGCTCCGACCGGCCGGGGACGGTCACCACCGACCTCGGCGTGCCGCTCGCCGTCACCCACGGCCTCGACCGCCTCGCCGCCGCCGATCTCGTACTCGCCCTCCCCTGGGCCGACTTCCGCACCCCGCCGCCCGCTCCCGTGCTCGACGCGCTCAGGGCCGCCCACGCGCGCGGCGGTCTCGTCGGGGCGCACTGCGTCGGGGCGTTCGCGCTCGCCGCCGCCGGGCTGCTCGACGGGCTGCGGGCCACCACCCACTGGCGGTTCGCCGACCTGCTCGCGCGCCGCCACCCGTCCGTCACCGTCGAGCGGGACGCCCTGTACGTCGACGAGGGCCGGATCCTCACCGGCGCGGGCGCCGCGGCCGGCTTCGACCTCTGCCTCCATCTGCTGCGCCGCGAGTACGGATCCGCCGCCGCGAACACCGTCGCCCGCGACCTCGTCCTCCCGCCCCACCGCGACGGCGGCCAGGCGCAGTACGTCACCGCTCCCGTCCCCGAGAACTGCGAGGACGAGCGGCTTGCCGGTGTCCTCGCCTGGGCGCGCGAACACCTCCACGAGCCGCTGCCGGTGGCCGAACTGGCCCGCCGCGCCCTGATGAGCCGCCGCTCCTTCTCCCGCCGCTTCGCCGCCGCGACCGGGACGACGCCCCATGCCTGGCTCCTCGGCCTGCGGCTCGGCCGGGCGGAGGAGCTCCTGGAGACGACGGACCTCCCGGTCGAGGAGATCGCCCGGCTGGTCGGGTACGGCAGCGCGGCGGTCCTGCGGGAACAGTTCGTCCGCCGCCGGGGCGTACCACCGCGCACCTACCGCCGCGCGTTCACCAGGACGGACGCGGCGCCCGGACCGCCGGCCAGGCGGTGACCGGCCGCCCTCACCCCCGTGGGGCGGACTCGCGCCACTCGCGGCCGATGTCGCGCATCAGCGGCGGGTACACGATCAGGTGCCGGAAGGGGGCGATCGCGGCCATGTAGGCCTTGCCGAAAAGGCCGTTGGGCTTCACCAGGACGGCCATCTGGCCGCGGTGGCCGCCCGCGCCGTCGGGGACCCAGCTCAGGTGCAGCACTCCGTGCACGGTCCGGTTGGCCATCTCCGCCGCCCACTCGTCGTCCCGAAGGTAGAGGGGCGTGAAGGGCAGCCGCTCGAACTCCGGTCCCGTCGGGCCGTCGCGCAGGTCCTGCGGCAGCCTGTCGCGCAGGGTCGGCACCCGGGAGCCGAGCCCCTCGTCCCTGTCGTCCCAGCCGAGCAGCCTGCCGAGCCTCCAGCGGATCGCGAAGAGCGTGCGCGCGATCCAGGAGGAGTTGTCACCCGTGTCCCCGCCGGCGAAGTTCCGTACCAGGCGCGGGAAATCGTCGGGGCCGCCGGGCGTGGGCAGCGCCCAGACGTCGTAGAGGCGGAAGTCAGGCGTGATCTCGTGGATCCGCCACGGGCGGGACGTGTGCGCCGAGTCGGGGAGTTCCATCCTGTGCCTCCTGCGGTTCGTTCCGTACAGAGGAATGCGTCGTGCGGGGGTCGGGGCCGAGGACGCCCGCCGTCGTGCGGGGGTCGGGGCCGGGGGCGCCCGCCGTCGTGCGGGGGTCGGGGCCGGGGGCGCCCGCCGTCGTGCGGGGGTCGAGTCCGAGGGCGCCCGCGACCGCGGCGGCGACGAGCGACGTGTCGTCGGGGACGCGGCCGGCGAGGGCGATCGAGGTTCCTTCGAGCGCGCCGATGTAGGCCAGCGCGACATCCCCGGCCGGCGGACCGTCGGGGATGGATCCCGTCGCGCGCCCGGCCGCGACGTATTCGGTGCAGAGGTCGACGAGCCGGCGGTACCCCGTCTCCACCAGGTGCCCGATCGGGTGGTCCTGCCCGGAGAACTCCAGACGCAGCGCCACCGCCACGCGCGCGATGTCGCGCCGGCAGAAGACGGTGTGGGCGCGCGCGAGCGTCAGCAGCGCCGCGAGCGGTTCCCGCTCCCGCTCGACGTGGTGCCCGACCTCCCGGTCCCAGGCCCCGAAGACCCACTCGGACACGGCGAGAGCGAGGTCCTGCTTGTCCTTGAACTGGTGGTAGAGCGCGCCCCGCGTGTAGCCGGCGTCCCTGGCCACCTGCTCCAGGACGAGGTTGCTGTACCCGTTCCGGGACAGCCCCCGAGCGGCCGACTCGAGGAGCGCGTTGCGCGTGCGCTCCCTCCGCTCGGCCTGCGTCGAACGCCGCGGGGCCGGGGAGCCGGACTGCTCACGTACATTCATGTATGTATGTTACTGATCCCGCACCGCCTCCGCCAGGACCTCCGCCATGTGCCGGGCGGTGCGGCCCGCCAGGGCGTCGAGCTGGGTGCGGCAGGAGAAGCCGTCGGCCAGGATCACCGCGTTGTCGTCCGCCGCGCGGATCGCCGGGAGGAGCTGGTCCTCGGCACAGGCCACCGAGACCTCGTGATGGCCCGGCTCGAAGCCGAAGTTGCCCGCGAGACCGCAGCAGCCGCCGCTCAGCTCGCCCACCAGACCCATCCGTTCGCGCAGCCGCCGGTCCGGCCCGTCGCCCAGGACCGCGTGCTGGTGGCAGTGGGTCTGGCCGGCGACCGGGTGGTCCAGGCGGGGCGGCTCCCACGTGGGGGCGAACTCCTCCAGGGCCTGGGCGAAGGTCCGTACGGAGGCGGCCAGTTCCCGGGCGCGCGGGTCGTCCGGGAGGAGTTCCGGGAGGTCCGTCCGCAGGGTCGCCGCACAGGACGGTTCGAGGACGACCACGGGGTGGCCGAGCCCGGCCTCCATCGCGTCGAGCGTCCTGGTCATCGTCGCCCGCGCCCGGTCCAGCTGCCCCGTCGACACGTACGTCAGCCCGCAGCACACCCGCCCCGGCGGCAGCCCCACCCGCACCCCGGCCGCCTCCAGGACCCGTACCGCCGACTTGCCGACCCGGGGCGCCAGATGGTTGGTGAACGTGTCCGGCCAGAGCCACACGTCCGACGCCGTCTCCAGGCGCGTGCCGAACCAGGAGACGAACGTCCGCGACGCCACCTTCGGCAGCTCCCGCTCCGGGGCGACCCCCGCGAACCGCGAGGGGAGCATCCGCGCCAGGTTCAGGGCCGGGCCGAACATCCGCAGCCACTCCGGCAGCCGGCCCATCGTGACGTGCGACCACGGCCGCCGCCGGTCCGCGTAGTGCCGGTCCAGGAAGTGCGCCTTGTACGAGGCCATGTCCACGCCCACCGGACAGTCGCTCCGGCACCCCTTGCACGACAGGCAGAGATCGAGCGCCTCCCTGACCTCCTCCGAGCGCCAGCCGTCCGTGATCACCTCGCCGAGTGCCATCTCGTGCAGCAGCCGCGCCCGGCCCCGCGTCGAATGCCGCTCCTCCCCCGTCGCCCGGTACGAGGGGCACATCACCTCGGGCCCGGACGTCGGCCCCTCCACCCGGCACTTCGCCACGCCCACGCAGCGCGCCACCTCCCGGCCCACCACCGGCAGGGCCGTGAAACGCAGGCCCTCGTCCAGCGGCAGCGGCCGCACCAGCATCCCCGGGTTCAGCCCGCCGTCCGGGTCCCACACGTCCTTGACCTCGCCGAACAGCGCGACCAGCTCGGAGCCGTACATCCTCGGCAGCAGCTCCGCCCGCGCCCGGCCGTCCCCGTGCTCCCCCGACAGCGAGCCGCCGTGCGCGACCACCAGATCCGCCACCGCCTCCGAGAACGCCCGGAAGCGGCCCACGCCCGCGCCCGAGTACAGGTCGAAGTCGATACGGACGTGGATGCAGCCGTCGCCGAAGTGCCCGTACGGCGTCCCCCGCAGACCGTGCTCGGCCAGCAGGGCGCGGAACTCCCGCAGATACGCCCCCAGTCGGGCCGGCGGCACCGCGCAGTCCTCCCACCCCGGCCACGCCTCGCCGCCCCCGGGCATCCGGGTCGCCGTGCCCGCCGCGTCCTCCCGGATCCGCCACAGGGCCCGCCGGTCCGCCGCGTCGGCCACCACCGAGGCGTCCAGCGCGTCCGCCGCCCGCACCAGCTCGCGCGCCGCCGCCTCCCCGTCCGTCTCCACGAACAGCCAGGCCCCGCCGCGCGGCAGCCCGGAGGCGCCCCGCACCAGATCGGCCGCCATTCCCTCGACCGTCAGCGGCCCGTACGGCAGGAGCCCGGCCGCCGCGTCGGCCGCCGCGCTCTCGTCCGCGTACCCGAGGACCACCAGGACCGGTGAGGCGGGCAGCGGCACGAGCCGTACGGTCGCCTCCGTCACCACCCCCAGCGTCCCCTCGCTGCCGCAGAGCAGCCGGGCCACGTCGCCGCCCCGCTCCGGCAGCAGCGCGTCGAGCGCGTAGCCGGAGATCCGGCGCGGCAGCCCCTCCGGGTACCCGGTCCGCACCAGCGCCAGGTTCCGGTCGATCAGCTCCCGCAGCCCCGCCGGGGCCCCCTGCCACCCCGGCCCGGGGCGCAGCGCCTGGCCCCCGTACGTACGGACGTCGAGCGCGAGCACGTTGTCGGCGGTCGTGCCCCAGGCCACCGAGTGCGCGCCGCAGGCGTTGTTGCCGATCATCCCGCCGAGGGTGCAGCGGCTGTGCGTGGAGGGGTCGGGCCCGAAAGTCAGCCCGTACGGGCGAACCGCGTCCCGCAGCCGGTCAAGGACCAGACCCGGCTGGACGACGGCGGTCCGTGCCTCGTGGTCGACGAAGACGACCGAGCGCATATGACGGGTGAGGTCGAGCACGACGCCCGTCCCGGTCGCCTGCCCCGCGATCGACGTGCCGCCGCCCCGGGGGACGACCGGCACCCCGCGCGCACGGCAGACGGACAGCACCGCCGCCACGTCGTCGGCGTCCCGGGGCGCGACCACACCCACCGGGACCCGGCGGTAGTTGGACGCGTCCATCGTCATCAGCGCCCTCGCCGTGATGCCGAAGTCGACCTCTCCTGCCACGGCCGCGCGCAGCGCCGCCTCCAGCTCGGACCGCTCGTGGTGTTTTCGCACGAGGTCAGGATGTCTCACCTGTCGTCTCATCCGGCGGACATCGTCGGCCGTGTGCGGTCCGACCCGATACGCTCCGCCTCGTGGCTGAGATCCAGATTCCCGCTGACATCAAGCCCGCCGACGGCCGTTTCGGCGCGGGCCCCTCCAAGGTGCGTACGGAGGCGCTGGACGCCCTGGCCGCCACCGGCACCTCTCTCCTCGGCACGTCCCACCGCCAGGCTCCGGTCAAGAGCCTGGTCGGCGAGGTACGGGCCGGAGTGCGTGACCTCTTCTCGCTGCCCGAGGGCTACGAGGTGATCCTGGGCAACGGCGGTTCGACCGCCTTCTGGGACATCGCGACCCACGGGCTGATCGAGTCGAAGTCGCAGCACCTCACCTTCGGCGAGTTCTCCTCCAAGTTCGCGAAGGCCGCGAAGCTGGCCCCCTGGCTGGCCGAGCCGACCGTGATCTCCTCCGACCCGGGCACCCACCCGGAGCCGCAGGCCGAGGCGGGCGTCGACGTGTACGCGTACACGCACAACGAGACCTCCACGGGTGTCGCGGCGCCGGTCAAGCGGGTCGCGGGCGCCGACGAGGGCGCGCTCGTCCTGGTCGACGCGACCTCCGGCGCGGGCGGCCTCCCGGTCGACATCACCGAGTCGGACGTCTACTACTTCGCCCCGCAGAAGTCCTTCGCCGCCGACGGCGGCCTGTGGCTGGCGGCCTTCTCGCCGGCCGCCCTGGAGCGCGCCGCGCGGATCCACGCGTCCGGCCGGCACATCCCCGAGTTCTTCTCGCTCCCGACGGCGATCGACAACTCGCTGAAGAACCAGACGTACAACACCCCGGCGCTGTCGACCCTCTTCCTGCTCAACGAGCAGCTGAAGTGGATCAACGGCCAGGGTGGTCTGGACTGGGCCGTGGCCCGGACGAAGGAGTCCTCGCAGGCGCTGTACGGATGGGCCGAGGACTCCAAGTACGCGACCCCGTTCGTCACGGACGCGGCCAAGCGCTCGCAGGTCATCGGCACGATCGACTTCGCCGAGGAAGTCGACGCGGCGGCGGTGGCGAAGGTGCTGCGCGCCAACGGCATCGTGGACACCGAGCCGTACCGCAAGCTGGGCCGCAACCAGCTGCGGATCGCGATGTTCCCGGCGGTCGACCCGGCGGACGTGCGGGCGCTGACGGCCTGCATCGACTACGTGATCGAGAAGCTGTAACCCCTGGGTGTACGGAAGGCCCGGCATCGGACACGACCGATGCCGGGCCTTTCGCCGTTCCCACGGTCCGCCCGTCCGAGCGGTTCAGCCCATCTGCGCCTTGACGTGGTCGACGACTTCGTTGAACTCGACGGTCGGCGAGAACTCCACGGCGTCGACGTCCTCCAGCGCCTCCGGGGCGTGGCCGGGTTCCCAGTAGTACGCCTGGCCGGCTTCGTAGATCGTCTCTCCCGAAGCGGTCCGCATCCTGAGCCGACCCTTGAGCAGGTATCCCCAGTGGGGGCACTGGCACAGGTCGTCCTTCAGGCCCTTGAACGCCGGAGCCATGTCCAGCCCTGCGGGGAGGTGGATGAAGCCGAGGGTCATGCCACCGCCGACGTCCTTCAGGCGGACCTCCACGCCATCGCCCTCCATGGCGACAGGAGTGTCCTCGCGAGTGAATCCCGTCATGGTTCCTCCACGCGTTTTCCGGTCCCCTTCCAGTCTCGACCCGACGGCGGCTCCGGTCGACACGGGAGTCAGCGGCTGAGGCGCTGGAAGCGGCGCACCGCCAGCGGGAGGAAGACCGCCGTGATCGCGAGGGGCCAGACGAAGGCCATGAGCACGGCGTGCTGCTCCACCCAGCTGCCGCCGCCCGCCCCGGGGTTGCCGAACAGCTCGCGGGTCGCCGTGACCGTCGAGGAGATCGGGTTCCACGCGGCGGCCGGCGCCAGCCACGAGGGCATCAGGGCCGGGGCGACGTACACGCTGGAGACCATCGTCAGCGGGAAGATCACGGCGTACAGGGCGCCCGCGGCCTCGGCGTTCGGCAGGACGAGGCCGGCCCACACCCCGACCCAGATCAGCGCGAAGCGCAGGAGCAGCAGCAGGCCGAAGGCGAGCACCGTCGCGGCGAGGCCGCCGTCGGAGGTCCAGCCGATGGCGAGGGCGGTCGCGGCCAGGATGGTGAGCTCGGCGCAGGCGACGAGGAGGTCGGCGACGCCGCGGCCGGTGGTGACTGCGGACGGAGCCATCGGCATGGAACGGAAGCGGTCGACGACCCCCTTGCGGACGTCCATGACGACGGTGGTGGCCGTGTTCATGAAGCCGAAGGCCATGGTCGAGGCGAACATGCCCGGCATCAGGAACTCGCGGTAGTCGCCACCGCCGGGGACGCGCATGGCGCTGCCGAAGACGAATCCGTAGAGGAGCACGGAGACGATGGGGAAGCCGAGCACCCAGAGGATCGCGAGGGGCTGGCGGCGGTAGTTCAGCAGGGTGCGGCGGACCACGTTCCAGCAGTCCACGACGGCCCAGTAGGCGCGTCCGTGGCGGGTGTCGGGGGTGAGGTCGAGGGGGGCCACGACGGCGGAGACCGGGTCGGTGGTCGTCATGCGGCTGCTCCGTCCGTACGGGTACGGGTCCGGTCGTCGCCCGCGGCCTGACCGCCCTCGTCCGTGCCGTGGCCGGTCAGGCTGAGGAAGACGTCGTCGAGGCTGGGGCGGCGCAGTCCGATGTCGTCCACCGCGATGTGTTCGTCCTGAAGGGTCCTGGCCACCTCGGTCAGGGAGGTGACCCGGTCGGAGACGGGTGCGTGGACGCGCCGTTCGTGGGCGTCCACGACCGGTTCGCCGTCGGCGAGGCGGGCGACGATCGCGCGGGCGGCGGCGAGGTCGGCTGGTTCCGCCGTGACGACCTCGATCCGGTCGCCGCCCACGCGGTTCTTGAGCCCGTCGGGGGTGTCGTCGGCGATGGCCCGGCCGCGGTCCATGACCGTGATCCTGGACGCGAGCCGGTCGGCCTCGTCGAGGTACTGGGTGGTGAGCAGGACCGTCGTACCGCCCTCGACCAGGGTGCGGACCGCGTGCCAGACCTCGCCGCGACCGCGCGGGTCGAGCCCTGTGGTCGGTTCGTCGAGGAAGAGGACGCGCGGGGCGAGGATCATCGAGGCGGCCAGGTCGAGACGGCGCCGCATGCCGCCGCTGTACTTTCCCGCGCCCTTGTCTGCGGCCTCGGCGAGGTCGAAGCGGTCGAGCAGGTCGGCGGCCCGGTCGCGGGCGCGGCGGGCGCCGAGGTGGAAGAGGCGGCCGAAGAGCTCCAGGTTCTGCCGGCCGGTGAGGCCCTCGTCGACGGCGGCGTACTGGCCTGCCAGTCCGATCCGGGCGCGGACGGCTCGAGGGTCGCGGGCGACGTCGAGCCCGGCGACCTCGGCCCGGCCCCCGTCGTGCCTGAGGAGGGTGGCGAGGACGCGCACGGCGGTGGTCTTGCCGGCGCCGTTGGGCCCGAGGAGTCCGTGGACGGTGCCGGGGCGGACGGTGAGGTCGAGTCCGTCGAGGGCGTACGTGCTCCCGCGCCTGCCTCCGTACCGCTTGCGCAGGCCCTCGGCGAGGACCGCGTGTTCGTGCATGGGAATCCTCCGTTCGGCGAAACTGAGTACACCGTACCCGATTCAGAGTACGGCGTACTCAGTTTTAAGGTGAGCCCATGAAGGACGCGACGACGAGCAGCCTGGAACTCCTGTGGGGCACGGGCGGACGCCCCAGCCGCGGCCCCAAGCCGGGCCTCACCCTCGACCGGATCGTCACGACCGCGGTCGGAATCGCCGACGCGGAGGGCCTGGACGCGGTGTCGATGCGGCGCGTCGCCGCCGATCTCGGGGTCGGGACGATGTCGCTGTACCGCTACGTCCCCGGGAAGACCGAGCTGCTCGACCTGATGCTCGACCGCGTCCAGGGCGAGTCCCTCCAGGGCGACCCGGAACCGCCCGCCCACTGGCGGGACACCGTCGGGAAGCTGGCCCGCGCCCACCTCGACCTCTACCGCGCCCACCCCTGGCTGATCCGGGTCAACCAGGCCCGCTCGGTCGTCGGCCCCAGCGCGCTGCGCGGCCTGGAACTCTGCCTGACCGGACTCAAGGGCCCGCACGGGATGGGGCTGAGCGACCCCGAGACGATCGGGGTGATCATCACCGTGCAGAGCTACGTGGCCGGCGTCGCCCGCATGGAGATCGACACCGTGGAGGCGGTGAAGGACACCGGAGTGAGCGACGAGGACTTCTGGGCGGACCAGAGCCCGTACCTGGAACGGGCGATGGCGACCGGCGACTACCCCCGCATGGCGGCCCTCGCCGACGACACCTTCTCCAGGGAGTTCGACCACTTCGCCTTCGGGCTCGAACGGCTCCTCGACGGCTTCGAGGCGCTCGTCAGCCGCGCCGCAGGAGCCGCTTCGCCCCGATGACCAGGGCGGTCGCGGCGCCGAGCACGATCACGCCCACGGTGAAGTTGCCGCGCTCCTCGGCGGTCGCCGACGAGTCCGCGCCGCCCTGGCCCGGGTCCTTCGGCGATCCGCCGGGAGCGTCGGCCGAGGGGCGCGGGGCCGGGCCGTCGCGGTCCACCCGGACGACCCTGCTGTTCGCGCCCTCCGAGCCGAACATCAGCGCCGAGCCGTCCCTCGTGTACGTCACCGACTCCGCCTGCCCCTGGAAGGGCGCCCCGGCGGAGGTGCCCTCGTCACCGAGGCGGCCGTCCTTCCACACGTACTCCTTCGCGCTGAAGTAGCCGCGCAGCAGCAGCCGTTCGCCGTCGGGCGAGAAGGCGCCGTCGGTCACCCACGGCACGTCGTCGACGCGCCGGAAGACGTTCGCGCCCGACGTCGAGAGCCGCTCCGGGCCCGCGTACAGCCCGCCGGTGTTCTCGTTCTTGCTCGCGATGTAGACCCGGCCGGTCTTCGGATGCACCATCAGGGCCTCGGCGTTGCGCGGCCCGTCGGCGTACTTCACGTCGTACTGCTTAGCCGTCACGGTCTGGTTCCCGAGCCGCTTCGGCTCGGGGAAGCGGTAGATCCAGACGTGGTCCCAGGTGCCGTCCTTGTTGTCGCCGATGTCGCCGACGTAGATGTCGCCGTCCGGGCCGACGGAGATCGCCTCCATGTCGCGGGGCGTGCCGACGCCCTTCATGGTGAGTGTCGCGACCGTCTCGCCGGTACGGGAGTCGATGCCGTAGATCAGCGGCGCGTCCTGGTCGTTGTGCGTCCAGTAGACCCCGGGGTGGGCACGGCTCGCGGCCAGACCACTGGACTCGGAGATCCGGGGGTCCTTGATCGTGAAGTCCTGGTCCGCCTCGGCGGCCGCGGCCGGGGCGGCCGCCACGGTCAGAACCAGCGCGGCGGCGCCGACAACACCCAGGAGTGATCGCATGCCCTCCAGCCTGCCATGCCCCGGGTCGGGAGGCCGCCGGGGCAGCGGCCGCCGGCCGCCCGAGCGGTGGCCGCGACGCCCGCGCCGCCCGCTCCCCCGGGTGGCCGGGATCACGTCGCAGGGGGCGGGCGGCCTCCGGGATGATGTGACCATGCGTTTCATGTTCGTCGGCGACAGCTGCACCATCGGACAGGCCGGCGACCACACCTGGCGCTACCGGATGTGGCAGCACCTCGAAGCGGCGCTGCCCGGCCGGTACGAGATCGTCGGTCCGCGCACCGAGCTGTACGACTCCGCCGCCGAGGCGCCCGTCTCGCACGCCTACGCCGACCCCGCCTTCCCCGCGGCCGCCCGCCGTCATCTGGCCGGCTGGGGCGAGGGCTGGCTGCACATGGCGCCGCTGATCGGCGAGGCGGTGACCGCGGCCGGGGCCGACGTCCTGCTGGTCTCCCTCGGCCTGATAGACCTCGGGTTCTACACCAACAGCGCGCAGACCGTGGCGAACACGCGCGCCTTCGTCGCCGCCGCCCGCGCGGCGAACCCGCACGTCAGGGCCGTCGTCATGCCGGTCATCCCGAACGTCCGGGCCACGTACGACCCGCCGTTCGCCGCCGAGTGCGAGCGCTTCAACGAGCTGCTCGCCAAGGCCGTCGCCGACCTCGACACGGCCGCGTCGCCACTGTTGCTCGCGACGGCACCGGAGGCGTACGACCTGCCCACGGACACGTACGACGGCACGCACCCGGGGCCCTCCGGCGAACACAAGCTGGCGGCCGCGTTCGCCTCGGCGATGCACCAGGCGTGGGGCCTCGGGACCGCGTACGCGGTCCCGTACGGCGGTCGCTGACAGACCGTCGCGCGTTCTGACAGCGCCCCCCTGGGACTGTCAGACGCCTGCCCGCCGGGTGTCAGGCGGGATCGGCATCGTCTTCCTCGTCAGGAACGACGACACCGGACCACAGGAGACACACCCCGATGAACGCCGACCTCGCCGCCGTCATGCAGCTGCTCATCGCTCTCGCCTTCGTCAGCATCCCGATCGTCCGCCACCGCTTCGGCCCGGCCGCCACGACGGCCGCCGAGGCCGAGCTCACCCGCCAGGGCATACGGCCCGAGGTCCTCGCCGAGAACGACCTCAGGTTCGACGCGAGCGGGCACGAGACGTGGGCGCCGGTCTCGGTCGCCGCGATCATGACCGCCGTCGCCGCCCTCAACTTCGCCGGGCACGGGTGGGCCGCGACGCTGACCTGGGTCTTCCAGGCGCTCGTCATCCTCGGCAACGCCCTGATCCTCTACAGCAACGTCACCGCCGTCTCGGCCGTCAGCACCGCCTTCCAGCGCAAGGGCGACCGCGAGCTGGCCCGCGTCGACGTCCCCGCCTTCCTGGAGGCGGCCGAGAACGCCTTCCCCGGCTGGGTCCGGATCCAGCAGAACATCCGCCACGCCATCGTCTTCGGCGGCTCCGCCCTGGCGATCGCCGCGGTCTCCCTGTGACCTGTCGGCCGACCGGCCGACCGGCCGCTCGACGGCGGGCCCACGGCCGCCGAGGACCTCATCAGGCCGAGCGGGTCAGCCGGTTGGCCAGGGTCGACAGGGTGTACGCCCCGATGCCGAGGACGACCTCCAGGGCGTTCCGGCGGGTGTACCCGAACCCGAGAAAACGTTCCAGCTCCTCGTCGCTCACGGCTCCCGAAGCGGCGAGGAGCTGGTGCGTGAACTGCCGTACGGCCTCCAGGCGTTCGGGGTTCTCCGCCGGACCCAGCTTCGCGAGCTTCGCCTCGTGGATCCCGATGCACAGATGGCACTGGTTGCGGACGGCCACGGTCAGGACGACGGTCTCGCGGGAGTGCGGGTCGAGCGTCGTGGCCTCGAACATCGCGCTCAGCCGGAGGAAGCCGTCCAGCGCGTGCGGGGACTCGGCCATGCGGGCCACGGCCTGCGGGACGTGGCCCCAGGCGGCGGCGACGCGCTCCATCGGGCCGCGCGAGGCGGCGGGGGCGGTCTCTACGGTGTGATCGGTGAACAAGGCGACTCCAGGGCAGACGCGAGCAGAGAGTAGAATCGACAACATGGTTGACCAGTTCGATGCGAGAAACGTAAACCAGGTTGTCGATAACGGCAAGGGGGATTCGGACCCCGTCGCCGGCTACGAGCTGCCCCTGCTCCTCTTCGCCGGCTTCCGCACCCTCATCGACCGGCTCCACGCCGAACTCGCCCGCCAGGGTCACCCCGACCTCCGCCCCGCCCACGGCTTCGCCCTGCAGGCCATCGCGGCGGGCGGCCCGCGCGGTACGACCGCCAGCGACATCGGCCGCCACCTCGGCGTCTCCAAACAGGCCGCGGGCAAGACCGTCGACCGGCTCCTCGATCTCGGCTACGCCGAGCGCGCCGACGACCCCGCCGACGCCCGTCGCAAACTCGTCCGCCTCACCCCCCACGGCCTCGACGCCCTCGCCCGCTCGGCCGCGGTCTTCGACCGGCTCCACGCGGAATGGTCCGCGACCCTCGGCGCCGAGCGCGTACGGGACATGGAGAGCGCACTGCGCCGGGTCGTCCCCGCGGAGACCGCCTTCCGTCTCGACGCCGGCAGCTGGCTCGGCGGCTGACCCGGGCGGGCGACCCGGCCGACTCCGATGACCGCGCGCAGGAACCCCCTTGCCTGGAGCGCGCTCCAAGGCGTTGGCTTGGGGACCATGAAGTACACGCAGCTCGGACGCACGGGACTCAAGGTCAGCCGACTCGTCCTCGGCACGATGAACTTCGGCCCGCAGACCGACGAGGCCGACAGCCACGCGATCATGGACGCCGCACTGGACGCGGGCATCAACTACTTCGACACCGCCAACATCTACGGCTGGGGCGAGAACAAGGGCCGCACCGAGGAGATCATCGGCAGCTGGTTCGCCCGGGGCGGCGGCCGCCGGGAGAAGACCGTCCTCGCCACCAAGGTCTACGGCTCCATGTCCCGCGAGGGCGAGACCTGGCCCAACGAGGACAAGCTCTCCGCCCTGAACATCCGCCGCGCCGTGGACGCCTCCCTCACCCGGCTCGGTACCGACCACATCGACATCTACCAGTTCCACCACGTCGACCGGCTGACCCCCTTCGACGAGATCTGGCAGGCGATCGACGTCCTGATCCAGCAGGGCAAGATCCTCTACGCCGGCTCCTCCAACTTCCCCGGTTACAAGATCGCCCAGGCCAACGAGACCGCCGCGCGCCGCGGCGCCGTCGGCCTCGTCAGCGAGCAGTGCCTCTACAACCTCTTCGAGCGCCGCGCCGAGATGGAGGTCATCCCGGCGGCGCAGGAGTACGGACTCGGGGTCATCCCCTGGTCCCCGCTGCACGGCGGACTGCTCGGCGGCATCCTCAGGAAGCAGGTCGAGGGCGGACGGCGCGCGAGCGGCCGGGCGGCCGACAGCCTCGCCGACACGGCCGTACGCGCCAGGATCCAGGCGTACGAGGACCTGCTCGACAAGCACGGCGTCGAGCCCGGCGAGGCGGCACTCGCCTGGCTCCTCACGCGCCCCGGCGTCACGGGACCGATCGTCGGCCCGCGCACGGCGGAGCAGCTGGAGAGCGCCCTGCGGGCGGTCGAGCTGGAGCTGTCCGACGACCTGCTGGCCGGACTCGACGAGGTCTTCCCCGGCCCGGGACCGTCACCGGAGGCCTTCGCCTGGTGAACGGGCGGGGTCGGTGCGCCCCCCCGGCCGGGACACCCCGACGGGGGCATGCACGGGTACCCACCACCTGCGGGCCGCCGGCCAGGGGCCTGCACCCTCGGCCGGCGGCCCGCCCGCGGGTGATACTCGCGGACATGACACCCGACATGATCAAGACGCCCGACACCCCGGCCTGCGCCACCGCCCTGGAGGTGGCCACCGCCTACTGCTCGCCGGCGCTGCTGAACCACTCGGTCCGGGCCCATGTGTGGGCCGCCGCGTACGGCGCCGCGCAGGGCATCGACTTCGATCCCGAGCTGCTGTACGTCGCTTCGCTGCTCCACGACATCGGGCTGACGCCGGAGTTCGACAGCCACACGGTGGGCTTCGACCACGCGGGCGGCCATGTGGCGTGGGTGTTCGCCGCGGGCGCGGGGTGGCCGGCGGCCAGGCGGCAGCGGCTGGCGGACGTGATCGTCGCGCACATGGCGAACGACGTCGACGTCCAGGCGGACCCGGAGGGCTTCCTGCTGGAGCGCTCGACCAGCCTGGACATCTCCGGCCGGTACACGGACGACTTCTCCGCCGCGTTCAAGGCGGAGGTGCTGGCGCGCCACCCGCGCCTCGGGATCGCGGAGGAGTTCCTCGGCTGCTTCCGCGACCAGGCGGAGCGCAAGCCGACGAGTTCCGCGGCGGCCTCGATCCGCGCCGGCATCGCCGAGCGGGTCCTCGCGAACGCGCTCGACGCGTAGCTACTGGCCGAGCACCGACGACAGCGCGACGATCGCGAACATCAGTACGAGCACACCGGCCATGATCCGGTTTCGGGTCTTCGGGTCCACCCGACGAGGTTAACCTGCGCCGCCCAGCGGCCATGCGGCGACCGTCTCGTACCGGGGCTGCTCCCCCGGCACCCCGCCGGCCGGGAGGTTGCTGCGGACGAGGGCCAGCTCCGGTACCTGCCAGCGGGTGCCCTCGAAGGCGGCGAGCGCGTCGACGAAGGGGTGCAGGTCGAGGTCGGCGGCGCGGGAGCGGGCGACGGTGAGGTGGGCCTGGTAGCGGCGGTGCTCGTCCATCGCGACACCCGCGCGGCGCGCGGCGGCGTCGGCGCGCTCGGCGAGCAGGCGCATCTCGTCGAGGTCCCCGGCCGCCCCCGTCCACAGCACCGCCCGGCCGAAACGACCGCCGCCGTGCAGCCGCAGGCCGAACGGCGGCGTGCGGCGGGCGGCGCGGGCGAGCCGCGCGTGGAGGTCGGGGAGCAGCTCGTCGTCGACCTCGCCCATGAAGGCGAGCGTGAAGTGCCAGCCGGGCCGGGAGGTCCACCTCAGCCGCTCGGCGCCGGGCAGGTGGGCCAGGCGGTCGACGACGCCGGCGAGTTCCGTGAGCTGCTCCCGGGGAGGCAGTACGGCAGCGAAAAGCCTCATGCGGAAAGTCTCGCAGCGGCGGGTGCGCTCCGGGGACCGGCGCTGTCCGCCGCTCCGGGGCCGGCACTGTCCGCCGCTCCGGGGGCCGGCACTGTCCGCCGCTCCGGGGCCGGCACTGTCCGCCGCTGCGGGGGCCGGCGGCTGTCAGGCCGCGCCCGGGGCCGGCGCCTGTCCGCCGCCCTCGGAGGCCGCCGCCCGTCGGCCGGTCCGGCCCCCCGGGGCCGGCGCCTGTCCGCCGCTCCCGGGACCGGCGCCTGCCCGCCACTCCGGGGGCGGCGGCCGACCGGCCGCCGCGGGGGGCCGGAGCCTGGCGGGTCCGGCCCCCCGGGGGGCGCGGCTATGCCGCCGTCGCGAGCGCCTCGCGTTCCACGAACCGCACCCGCGGGTGCCCGTGGTGCCAGCCCAGGGACATCCTGAGGCCGCCGACCCGGGCCAGGACCAGGCCGATCGCGCCGGCCGCCACGAGCGAGACCAGGCCGCCGGTCGCGAAGCCCACGCGCGGTCCGTACGTGTCCGTGATCCAGCCCAGCAGCGGCGCGCCGATCGGCGTACCGCCCGCGAAGACCATCATGTAGAGGCTCATGACCCGCCCCCGCATCGCCGGGTCGGTCGCGAGCTGGACCGCCGAGTTGGCGGTGATGTTGACCGTCAGGCCGAACATGCCGATCGGCACGAGCAGCAGCGCGAAGAGCCAGAACGACGGCGAGAGCGCCGCCGCGATCTCCAGGACGCCGAAGACGACGGCAGCACCCACCAGCTTCCGCAGCCGCGTGGAGCCGCGCCGGGCGGCGAAGAGCGCGCCCGCGAGCGAGCCCGCCGCCATGAGGGTGTTCAGGAAGCCGTACGTCCCCGCGCCGACGTGGAAGATCTCCTCGGAGAAGGCCGTGAGCCAGATCGGGAAGTTGAAGCCGAAGGTGCCGACGAAGCCCACGAGGGCGATCGGCCAGATCAGCTCCGGCCGCCCGGCGACGTACCGCAGTCCCTCGCGGAGCTGGCCCTTGCCTCGCGGCGCGCGCTCCACGGGGTGGAACTCACTCGGACGCATCAGCCACAGTCCGGTGAGCGGGGCGAGGAAGAACAGGCCGTTGAGCAGGAACGACCAGCCGCTGCCGACGGTCGCGATGAGCAGGCCGGCGACGGCGGGGCCGACGAGCCGGGCGGACTGGAAGTTCGCGGAGTTCAGCGAGACGGCGTTGCGCAGCTGCTTCGGGCCGACCATCTCGGAGACGAAGGACTGCCGGGTCGGGTTGTCGACGACGGTGACCATGCCGAGCAGGAAGGCGACCAGGTAGACGTGCCAGACCTGGACGTGGCCGGAGAGCGTCAGGACGGCGAGCGCGAGTCCGCAGAGGCCGAGGGCGGCCTGGCTGATCATGAGGATGAGCCGCTTCGGGTAGCGGTCGGCGATGACACCGCCGTACAGGCCGAAGAGCAGCATCGGGAGGAACTGGAGCGCTGTGGTGATGCCGACCGCGGCGGCGGAGCCGGTGAGGCTCAGGACCAGCCAGTCCTGGGTGATGCGGGCCATCCAGGTGCCGGTGTTGGAGACGATGGCACCGGTGAAGAACAGCCGGTAGTTGCGGATGCGGAGTGAGGAGAAGGTTTCCCCCCGCCCGCGGGTGTGGGTGTCGGGTTTGTGGACGGGTGCGGAGTCTGCTCCGGGTCCCGTACTCAAAGTGCGTCGCCTCCTCGGCGTCGGGGCTGGGGGGCCGGAGGCCGTCCCCCCGAGGGTCAGAGGTGTGCGAGCTTCTCCAGGACGGGGGCGGCCGCGCGCAGCTTGGCCCAATCGTCCTCGTCCAGGCCCTCGGCGAGGGCGGCCAGCCAGGCGTTCCGCTTGCGGCGGGACTCTTCGAGCATGGTCTCGGCCCGCTCGGTCTGGCTGACGACCTTCTGCCTGCGGTCGTCGGGGTGAGGCTCCAGCCGGACCAGTCCCTTGGCTTCGAGCAGCGCCACGATGCGGGTCATCGACGGCGGCTGGACGTGCTCCTTGCGGGCCAGCTCACCGGGGGTGGCCGAGCCGCAGAGCGCCAGAGTGCCGAGGACCGACATCTCGGTCGGGCTCAGCGACTCGTCGACGCGCTGGTGCTTGAGTCGTCGGCCGAGACGCATGACGGCGGAGCGGAGCGCGTTCACGGCGGCGACGTCGTCGGCGGTGCCGTGGGACAGGTCAGGCATGTTCGTTAGCATAACTCATTAGCGGAGCTAAATACCACTCGGAATGCCCGTGCTCGAATCAGTCACCCGAACGAGTGAGAAGGATCCGAAAAGTGACGCACCGGGCCCATCCGTGCCGCGACCCTGACTGGCATGGGATCGACCGTGCTCAGCCTGCGCATCGACGGTGAGCTGTTCGACCGTCTCAAGGGACACGCCGCCAAACGCGGAATGAGCGTCCAGGACTACGTGGTCCGGACGCTCATCCGCGATGACTTCGACGAACGGTTCCAGTCGGCCGTCGACGAGACAGAGAAGTTCTACGGGCTGACGAAGCCCGATCAGGTCAGTCCGCTCACGTGAGGCCGAGGGCCGGCATCGCGTAGTAGAAGACGAAGACCGCCGACACCACGTACATGGCGACCGGCACCTCGCGGCCCCGGCCGGCGGCGAGCCGCAGCACGCTGAAGGCGATGAAGCCGATGCCGATGCCGTTGGTGATCGAGTACGTGAACGGCATCATCACCATCGCCAGGAACGCCGGCATCGCGATGGTGAAGTCACTCCAGTCGATCTCCTTGACCGACCCGGCCAGGATCAGGAAGCCGACCGCGAGCAGCGCGGGGGTCGCCGCCTGGGACGGGACCATCGTGGCGAGCGGCGTGAGGAACAGCGCCACCGAGAACAGCGCGCCGGTGACCACCGAGGCGAGTCCGGTACGGGCTCCCTCGCCGACGCCTGCCGTGGACTCCACGAAGCAGGTCGTGGCGGAGGACGAGGTGGCACCGCCGGAGGCGACGGCCAGGCCGTCCACCAGCAGGACCTTGTTGATGCCGGGGAAGTTGCCGTCCTTGTCCATCAGCTTGGCCTCGTCGCCGACGCCGAGGATGGTGCCCATCGCGTCGAAGAAGCAGGACAGCAGCACGGTGAAGACGAAGAGGACGCCGGTCAGCATCCCGACCTTCTCGAACCCGCCGAAGAGGCTCACCTCGCCGACCAGCCCGAAGTCGGGCGAGGCCACCGGGTTGCCGGGCCAGGTCGGGGTGGTCAGGCCCCAGGACGGGACGGTGGCGACCGCGTTGATCACCATCGCCACGACCGTCATGACGACGATGGAGATGAGGATGGCGCCCGGCACCTTGCGGATGATCAGCGCGAGGGTGAGCAGCGTGCCGAGGACGAAGACCAGGACCGGCCAGCCGGTGAGGTGACCGTCGCCGCCGAGCTGGAGCGGGACGGTGGTGTGCGCGGCGTCGGGGATACGGGAGACGAAGCCCGAGTCGACGAGGCCGATGAGCATGATGAAGAGGCCGATGCCGATCGCGATGCCCTTGCGCAGGCCGACCGGGACCGCGTTCATCACGCGCTCGCGCAGACCGGTGGCGACGAGCAGCATCACGACGAGGCCCGCGAGGACGACCATGCCCATCGCGTCCGGCCAGGACATCCGCGGCGCGAGCTGGAGGGCGACGACCGTGTTGACGCCGAGGCCGGCCGCGAGGGCGATCGGCACGTTGCCGATGACACCCATGAGGAGCGTGGAGAAGGCCGCGGTGAGCACGGTCGCGGTGACCAGCTGGCCGCCGTCGAGCTGGTGCCCGTACATGTCCTTGGCACTGCCGAGGATGATCGGGTTCAGCACGATGATGTAGGCCATCGCGAAGAAGGTGGCGAAACCGCCGCGGACCTCGCGGGCGACCGTGGAGCCGCGCTCGGAGATCTTGAAGAAGCGGTCGACGCCGGAGACGGGAGTGCCGTTCTCCGGGGCGGGGGGCATGGCCTTGGCGGTGGCCGTGGTGGTCATGGGGGTTCCTCGCGGGTGGCTGATTCGGCGGTTCATACGAAGGAAACCCGCCTCAGGCAAACCGTTTCAGTATGAACACATGAACGAAGGAGCGTCCATCTCCGCGCGTAGACCCCTTTTGTCGCCGCCTAGACTGACCGCATGGCGAAGTGGACCCCCAAGCACGAGGCACCCGAGCCCCTGGAGGGGCCCGTCGTCGCCACCATCACCGGCGGCACGATCCTCTGGTTCGTCCTCTTCCTCGTCCAGGTCCCGTTCTACGGCTGGTTCGACGACCGCGACCTGACCTGGTGGGTGTGGACGTGCCTGGCCGGGGCCGGCCTCGGCCTGATCGGCATCTGGTACGTACGGAAGCGCGACGCGGCCATCAAGAGGGACGCGGCGCGCAGGGCCGCCGAGGGCGCCGCCCCCACCCCGTAGGACGGCAGGACACCGCACACGACCGCCGGACACCCCGTAGTACCCCGGGAGGATTCCGGTCCTCCCGCGGTCTGATGTCCACGCCTCTCGGCGGGTGAACGGTCCGTTCCGGTCGTACCGTCGAGAACATGACTCAGCGGGCGAAGATCGACTCGGGCGGCAGCGGGAACGCGGCGGACGAGCCCCCCGTCGTCCACAGCGTCACCGGCCTGACCTCCGCCGAGGTCGCCGAACGCGTCGCCCGGGGCGAGGTCAACGACGTCCCCGTCCGCAGCTCCCGCTCCACCGTCGACATCGTCCGCGGCAACGTCTTCACCCGCTTCAACGCGATCATCGGCGTCCTCTGGGTGATCATGCTCCTCGTCGCGCCGATCCAGGACAGCCTCTTCGGCTTCGTGATCATCGCCAACACCGGCATCGGCATCATCCAGGAGCTCCGCGCCAAGAAGACCCTCGACGGGCTCGCCGTCATCGGCGAGGCGAAACCCACCGTCCGCCGCGACGGGGCCGCCGCCGAGGTCTCCACCTCCGAGATCGTCCTCGGGGACCTGATCGAACTCGGCCCCGGCGACAAGGTCGTCGTCGACGGCGAGGTGGCGGAGGCCGAGAGCCTGGAGGTCGACGAGTCGCTGCTCACCGGCGAGGCCGACCCGGTCGTGAAGAAGCCCGGCGACCGGATGATGTCGGGCTCCTTCGTGGTCGCGGGCGGCGGCGCGTTCACCGCCACCAAGGTCGGGCGCGAGGCGTACGCCGCCCAGCTCGCCGAGGAGGCCTCGCGCTTCACCCTCGTCCACTCCGAGCTGCGCTCCGGCATCTCCACGATCCTCAAGTACGTGACGTGGATGATGGTCCCGACCGCGATCGGCCTCGTCATCAGCCAGCTCGTCGTCAAGGACACCAACTTCAAGGACTCCATCGCCCGGACCGTCGGCGGCATCGTCCCGATGATCCCCGAGGGTCTCGTCCTCCTCACCTCCGTCGCCTTCGCGATCGGGGTGATCCGCCTCGGCCGCAAACAGTGCCTCGTGCAGGAACTGCCGGCCATCGAGGGCCTCGCCCGCGTCGACGTCGTCTGCCTCGACAAGACGGGCACGCTGACCGAGGGCGGCATGGACGTCACCGAGCTGCGGCCCCTGAACGGCACCGACGAGTCGTACGTACGGAAGGTCCTCGGCGCCCTCGGCGAGTCCGACCCGCGCCCCAACGCCTCGCTCCAGGCCATCATCGACGCCTACCCCGACTCCGAGGAGTGGCGCTGCACCGAGTCGCTGCCCTTCTCCTCCGCCCGCAAGTACAGCGGCGCGGCCTTCAGCGAGGGCGACGGGGACGCCTCCTCCTGGCTGCTCGGGGCGCCCGACGTGCTGCTGAAGGCCGACGACCCCACGCTCGCCGAGATCGACCACCTCAACGAGCGGGGGCTGCGTGTCCTGCTCCTCTCCCGCACCACGCGCGAGCTCGACTCCCCCGACGTCGCCCATGACGCGCGCCCCGCGGCCCTCGTCGTCCTCGAACAGCGGCTGCGGCCCGACGCCGCCGACACGCTCGCCTACTTCGCCGACCAGAACGTCGCCGCCAAGGTCATCTCCGGCGACAACGCGGTGTCGGTCGGCGCGGTGGCGGGCAAGCTCGGCCTGCCAGGCGCCGAGAACACCGTCGACGCCCGTCAGCTGCCGGCCGAGCCGTCCGCGATGGCCGACGAACTCGACCGCAACGCCGTCTTCGGCCGGGTCACCCCGCGGCAGAAGCGGGACATGGTCGGCGCGCTCCAGTCCCACGGCCACACGGTCGCCATGACGGGCGACGGCGTGAACGACGTCCTCGCGCTCAAGGACGCCGACATCGGCGTCTCCATGGGCTCCGGCTCGGAGGCGACCCGCGCGGTCGCCCAGATCGTCCTCCTGAACAACTCCTTCGCGACCCTCCCGTCGGTGGTGGCCGAGGGCCGCCGGGTCATCGGCAACATCACCCGGGTCGCGACGCTCTTCCTGACGAAGACGGTCTACTCCGTCCTCCTGGCGATCCTGGTGGTCTGCTCCCAGGTCGAGTACCCCTTCCTGCCCCGGCACCTGACCCTGCTGTCCACCCTCACCATCGGCGTCCCCGCGTTCTTCCTCGCGCTCGCCCCCAACAAGGAGCGCGCGAAGCCGAACTTCGTGCAAAGGGTGATGCGGTACGCGATCCCGGGCGGGATCGTCGCGGCGGCGGCCACCTTCACGACGTACCTCGTGGCCCGCTCGTACTACAGCGGCCCGGGCGCCCTGGACGCCGAGACGAGCGCCGCCACCCTGACCCTCTTCCTGGTCTCCATGTGGGTCCTGGCGATCGTCGCCCGCCCCTACACCTGGTGGCGCATCGCCCTGGTCGCGGCCATGGGCGGCGCCTTCCTCCTGGTCCTGGTCGTGCCCTGGCTCCAGGAGTTCTTCGCCCTGAAGCTGGTCGGCGTGACGATGCCCTGGACGGCGGTGGCGATCGCGGCGGCCGGTGGGGGCCTGCTGGAGCTGGTCTGGCGCTGGGTGGACCGGCGGTTCCCGGCCTGAGACGTCCGGGGGCTCGCCCTGAGGGCCCCGGCGCGCGAAGGGCCTGACGCCTAGAGGGTGTCCTGCTTTCCGGCCGTCGCCCTCCACAGGTGGTGGCAGGAGACCAGGGTCGCCGCGAGCAGGAGGCTGTTGCGGACGACCATCAGGGTGTTGCCCAGGGTCGTGCCCAGCATGACCTCCTGGTAGTACGTGGGGAAGACGAGCGCCGTCACCGCGGTCGCGGCGAGCAGCAGCCAGGCCACCGGGCGCTGCGTGGTGTGCCGGGAGGTGAGGCAGACCGCCGCCAGGCCCAGGAGCCAGACCATGTACTGCGGGCTGATCACCCGGCTGGTGACCGTGAACAGCAGGACCGCGGTGAGCGCCGCGTCGAACGGTGTCGCCTCGGTCCACCGTGAGGCCCGGCCCCGCCAGAGCATGAGCCAGCCGAAGGCGGCGGCGGTCGCCATCAGCGAGAGCTGCGTCACGGTCGCCACGTGCGCGCCGACGAACTCGATGGCGCCGTAGCGGACCTCGATCCCGATCGGCATCCCCGAGGCCCGCATCAGGGACAGCGCCGTGCCGCCCATCGACTCGATCTGCACGCCACGGGCGCCCTGTTGCAGGAGGAAGTCGAAACTGTGCCGGAAGACGAGGGCCAGGAAGGCCAGCAGTGCCACGGCGGTCAGGGCCGCGGACCGCCACGCCTCCCGGCTGGTCCGGCCGCGCTCGGTGCCCACCAGGGTGAGCAGCGGCCACACCTTGACCAGGGCGCCGAGCGCGGCGAACGCCCCGCCGAGGCGTGGATGGCGGCGCCCGGCGAGCAGTGCGAGGACGGCGAGAGCCGTCACCTGGATGTCGAACCTGCCGTGCGGGAGGTTCAGGAGCAGGGCGAGGCCGGCGGTCCACAGCCAGGCGCCCGCGAGCCGGCGGCCCGGGCGGGCCAGGGCCAGCGTGACCACGGCGTCGGCGGCGAGCGTGAGCACGAGGAACGCCGCGAAGTAGTCGAGGAAGGGCAGCAGCGACGGGAAGAGGAACAGCAGCCCGGCGCCCGGCGGGTACTGCCAGGTGACGTCGCCGACCGGGTAGGAACCGTCGGTCAGCCGCTCCGACCACAGCGGGTAGAGGTACTCCACCTCGGCCGAGACGTTGCTGACGCCGATGTCGTCCTGGACCAGCAGGCAGACCATGACGATCCGGGTCAGGACCCAGACCGTCCAGATCGCCGCGAGCGACTTCCGGGTGGACCAGGAGGCGGCCCACACCTCCCCGAGCCCGGCCGCCCGGGCGGGGCGGGGGACGTCCGGGCCGGCGGGGGCGTGGCCAGAGGCGGCGGGTTCGGCGGGGGCGGGGTCAGAGGTGGCCCGGTCGGCGGTGGCCCGGTGCGGGTGCTCCTCGGGAGAGCCGCCGCCCAGCAGGCCGGCCTTCTGCTGCGTCATGGCTCGGGAATGTAGGCCGGTACGCCGCCGCTCCCCGTGAACGCACCGCCCGCGCCCGCCGACGTCCCCCCGTCGGGCGGGCGCTCACAGGGCCAGTCAGTCGAACCACCTGTCGCGGGCCAGTTCCGCCGTACGCGACGGGTCCTCCAGGAGCGCCGCGACCTCGAAGCGGCGCGGCCACTGGCCCGCCGCCCAGGCGAGACCGGCCGCGACGCCCTCCAGGGTCGCGGCGTGGATCGTGCCGTCCGGGGTCTGGCGCCAGTCCAGTTCGACGCCCGCGGCGCGGAGCTCCTCGTGCTCGATGTACGACTCCGGGGTGGCCGGACCGAGGAGTGCGTGGACCGAGGGCGGGACGTCGTGCTCCTCGCCCACCGTGGTCACCTCGGCCTCGACGGACTCGCTCAGCCGCCGCACCTGGAACAGCTCCGCCAGGTCCGCCGCCCGCGCCGGGGCCACCGGCAGCAGGGGAAGCCCGCCCGCGAGCGGGAGGAGGTCGGGGGCGTCCGCGACCAGGGCCTCGGAGGCGTCGACGACCACGAGTTCGCCGTCCACGACCGCGCGAAGGTCGTCCGGGAGGGTGACCTGCTCGGGGTCCAGGTCGGCCAGCGCCGTGTACAGGGCGTGCAGTTGGGCGCCGGAGACCGTACGGTCCGGGTCGGCGAGCCGGCCGAGCAGTTCGGCCGCGCCGCCCGGCTCGTCGAGGAGCGCGGGGACGGAGGTCCGCACACCGAGCGCCCGCAGGACCTGCTCGTCCTCGAAGCCGGTCGCGTCGGCGGAGTCGTACAGGCCGATGAGGAGGGGGTCCGTGCCCGCGGCCCGCAGGCCCGCAGGCCGGCGGCCGTCGAGGACGGGGTGGTCGCGCAGCCACCAGGCCGTGTACGACCGTACGGTCTCGGTCGTGCCGTCCGGCATCAGGACCCGTACGGGCTGGGTGAGCGCGTCCCGCAGCGGCGGCCGCGCGAGCAGGGCGAGCGCCTGCGGCCAGGCGTCGTCGTCGACCAGGTCCAGGTCCCGTACGGCGACGATCTCGGTCGCGACCGGCGGCACGGGAGCCTCCGGCAGCCGGTCGAGGACGTCCTCGCACCAGACGTCGACCGCGTCGAGCAGTCCGGCGTCGTCGGTCTCGGCGAAGTCCCCCTCGCGGGGCTCCAGTTCGTCGGGGTCGAGGACGAGGTCGGTGGCCCGGACAAGGGCGAAGCCGGCGAGCACCCCGCAGGCGGCGAGCGGCTGCTCGCCCCAGCGGTCGGCCAGTTCGGCGTCGCAGAGGGCGAGTTCGTCCTCGCGCATCACGGCGGCGAAGGCGCTGCCGGGCAGGACCAGTTCACCGGCGGGCGCGAGCTCCCCGTCCTCGTCCGGGAGGGCGAGCGCGCCGAGCCAGGGCTCGTCGCCCGGCTCCAGCTCCGCGTCCCGGACCAGCGCGAGGACCGTCTCGGCCAGCTCGTCGGCGTCCAGGGTGTCGGCGTCCTCGTCCCAGATCTCGCCCGCGTCGAGGGAGGCTGCGACCGCCGCCCTGACCTGAGGAGTCGTCAGGACCGCGCGGGGCGTGGCCGGGAGCGCACCCAGCTTCTCCAGGATCGGGTGGGCGGCGTCCGGGTGGGCGACCTTGAGGCCGAGCCGGGTCAGGTCGGCGGGGGTGCCGTCCTGGGGAAGGAGTACGTGCCGGGGGCCGATGGTGGTGCGGATCCTGGCGTCCTCGGGCGCGTCGGCCGGGGCGGCCAGCGGCACCGGGAGGCCGGTCAGCCGGTCCGGGTCCACACCCGCGAGGGAGTCGTACAGCCGCCACCACCACGACGGCGGGCGGTCGACGCCGGCGAGACGGTCGATCGCCTCGGTCAGCGGGACCCGACCGATGCCGAGCGTGCGCAGCTCCGCCCGCCGTTCGAGCCCGGCGGGCAGCAGGGTCGGGAAGACCTCCGCCAGGACGGCGACGGTGTCGCGGCCCGCGCCCTCCACGACCTCGGCCTCCACCGGCCGCAGCGCGGGCACCTCCTCCGAGGGCGCCTCGGGCGCCAGGAACGCGACGCGCGGCAGCCGCTGGAGGATCGCCGCGCGGACCGCCCCGTCCAGGGCGCCCTTGCCGAGCGGTCCGGGCACCAGGTCGATCGTCGCGGACGTCACCGGCTCCCAGTCGGCGAGGAGTTCGGCGTACGCGTCCGCCGCGCGCTCGACGAGGAAGTCGGTGAGCGGCCCGGGGGCCGGGTGGCGGCGGGCGGTGTCCAGCGGGAAGGAGGCGATCAGCAGGGCGGGCACGCCGAGCGGCTCGTCGGTGGGGGTGGGGGCGTGGACGACGGGGGCGGTACGGGGGTGCAGCGGGGCGCCCTGGGCGTCCACGGGCACGGCCCAGGTCACCGACCAGAACGGGCGCAGCCGCTCCTCGACCGGCCGGTCCTTCAGGAGTGCGGCGTCGAGGGGGCCGCCGTGGCCTACGGTCCGCCAGCGGTGGGTCTCGCGGGTGGCGGAGTCCTCGATGTGGACGTACGACTCGTGCTCGGCGCGGGTGAGGACCCGTACGCCCTCCGCGGTCTCGACGACGACCTCGGCGAGGCCGGGCAGCGTGAGCAGCAGGGCGTCGTCGACGGAGGCGAGGAGCCGCTCGGCGAGGTCGACGGCGGCGGAGTCCCGCAGCGGAAGGACGACGACGGTGTCGTAGCCGTCGGGCGCCGTGCCCTCGGCGGGCAGCGGGAGGCGCAGGAGCGGTACGTGGCCGTCGCGGCGGCGCAGCTCGTCCCCGAGGCCGGGGCTGTGCCGGGCGGCCCCGGCGGCCAGCTCACGGGCCTCGGCGAGCGACCAGCGGACGCCGCCGTGGCGGCCGAGGACGGCGGGCTCGTCGGAGACGGCGAGGACGGCGGCGAACCCGACGCCGAACCGGCCGACGGCTCCGCGGTCGTGCTCGCGCTTGGCTGAGGCGCGGAGGGTGGAGAGCGACTCGACGCCGGTCGCGTCGAGCGGGGCGCCTGTGTTGGCCGCGGCGAGGAGCGCGGGGGCGTCGGGCCCTGCGGGGTGCAGGGTGAGCCGGAGCCGCCCGGTGACGCCGGCGCGGTGGGCGGCGTCGGCGGCGTTCTGGGCGAGTTCGACGACGAGGCGGTCGCGGTAGCCGCCGAGGGCGAGGTCCTCCTCGGCGTTGGCGTCCTCCCGGAACCGGGCGGGCCCGGCGCCCCAGGCATCGAGCACGCCTCTCCGCAGCCTGGCGGTGCCGAAGGGGTCGGCTCCGTCGGTCGACGTCCTGACGCTGACGCTCACGTCTGACTCCACTCTGCGGGCGGGTGTGTACCGGTGCCCGAAGGTACCGCGCGCGGGGACGACCCAGCGCGCCGCTCCCCGTCTGCACGGCCGTCCCGCCGCCCCGTCCCGGCACCCCGGGCCCGGGTGGACCGCCGTGCGCGTTACGAGTGGCCCAGGTCTTCCGAGGTGCCGTCCGGCTCCGTCGTCGAGCCCGAGTCCTTCGCCGGACGGAGCGGGAACGCGTCCGCGCCCATCGAGTCCAGCACCGGCGGCGCCGGACGCGGCGGCTTCGGCATGACCGCCGCCTCCGAGTGCCCGCCGCAGCCGTACGCGAGCGAGACGACCCGCCCGTCGGCCGGCGAGAACTCGTTCGCGCAGACGCCGAACGCCTGCTTCAGGGAGCCCGCCAGCGGCACCAGGAACGCGCAGGACTCGCAGGACGCGGGCGCCGCCTGTGCCATCGGGGTCTTCGCCCCGAACGACTCGTCCCAGCGGTCCGCCGCCACGTGCAGCCCGTACCGCGACAGCACCCGCGCCCGGCGCATGCCGAGCTCCTCCGCCACGGCGGCGATCGCGCCCCGGGACGGCGTACGGGAGACGATCTCGGCGTCCTCCGCGTCGAGGTGGTCCGCCATCTCCTCCGAGACCACGGAATTCGGCGGCGGCGTGTCCTCGCCCGTGTACCCCGGCTCCAGCCTGAGGTCGTCCTGCTCCGTCGGCAGCAGGTCACCCGGGCCCATGTCGCCCGGCCGCAGCCGCTCGCTCCACGGCACCCACTCGGGGGCCAGCAGGGCGTCCGAGCCGGGCAGCAGGACGGTTTCGTCGAGGGTGACGTTCTTGGCCCGGGAGGCGCGGGTGACCGTCACGGCCCAGCGCCAGCCGCGGTAGCCCGGCTCCTTGCACTCGAAGAAGTGCGTGACGACCCGGTCACCCTCGGCGACGGCCTCCACATGGGCCCCGACGATGCCGGGTGCGGCAGCCTCCTCGGCGGCCGTCCGCGCCAGGTCTACCGCCTCGGCGCACAGGCGGTCAGGGGTACGCGGGGTACGGCTTCGCGTCGTCGCAGCACTCACAGGTCTCGCTTCTCTCCTACGCCGTCTCACGGGTGCGCCGGCCGAGGAGCGGGAGCGAAAGCCCCGGGCGGCGGGCGGAGCGGACCAGGGGGCCGCATCGACGTCCGCGCCCGACATGTCTCGCGTCTCTCGGGCACACCTATCGTCATCCATTCTGCGGGATGCCGAAGAGGCGCGCGGCCGAGATCTTCCGCCGGTGGCGCGCTACGCACGCTACCCCCTCCGCCGCCCGCCGCCCACCTGCCCGCCCCAAGTGGCCCGGATCGTGGACCGCCTCCCGCCGTGGCACGGTTCACAAGTCCTGGCCGTGGGGCACTATGACGGAGTGGCAGCCGCACGGTCGTCCGCACGATCCGACGATCATGCCGGGCCGCTCAGCCGAGCGGGCCGGAAGGTCGGGCGCGCCCTGCACTGGCCGGTCACGGGCACGGCCAAGGGCATCCGCAGGGCGACGCACGCCCATGGCGCGGGCGAGTCGGGCCTGGGCAAGCTGATCGAGCTCCATGCCGTGAACGGCGCCGGAGACGTCATGATCACGGTCGCGCTCGCGTCCACGGTCTTCTTCTCGGTGCCCACGGACGAGGCTCGCGGCCGGGTCGCGCTCTACCTGGCGATCACCATGCTCCCGTTCACCCTGCTGGCCCCGGTGATCGGCCCGCTCCTCGACCGCCTGCCGCACGGGCGGCGCGCGGCGATGGCCGGGGCGATGCTGACCCGCGCGGTCCTCGCGATCACCATGTCCGGAGCGGTGGCGACCGGCGGCATCCAGCTCTATCCGGCGGCGCTCGGCGTGCTCGTCGCGTCGAAGGCGTACGGCGTGGTGCGCAGCGCCGTCGTGCCGCGGCTCCTGCCGCACGGCTTCTCGCTGGTCAAGGCGAACTCACGGGTCACCCTCGCGGGTCTCCTGGCGACCGGGATCGCGGCGCCGATCGGCGCCGGGCTCCAGCAGATCGGGCCGCAGTACCCGCTGTACGGGGCGTGCGCGCTGTTCCTGCTGGGCGCGTACTGGGCGTTCCGCATGCCGCACAAGGTCGACTCGGCGAAGGGCGAACGGCGGGCGCACCTGCTCACGCACGGCGAGAAGAAACCGAGCCTGCGGACGGTGGGGCCCTCGGTGCTGCACGGGCTGCAGGCGAACGCGGCGCAGCGGATGCTGTCCGGGTTCCTGATCTTCTACCTGGCGTTCCTGCTGCGCGAGCATCCGCTGTCGGGGCAGAGCGCGGCGGTGTCGCTCGCGATGGTGGCGGTGGCGGCGGGCGTGGGGAACGCGTGCGGGACGGGCGTCGGCTCGCTCCTGAAGGAGCGCGGCCACGCGCCGGAGGTGATCATCGCCGTGATGATCACGACGGTGTGCGGAGTGGCGATCCTCGCGGCGGCGTTCTTCAGCGGGGCGATGGTGGCCGTGCTGGGCGCGGTCGCGGGTCTGACGCAGGCGCTGTCGAAGCTGTCGCTCGACGCGCTGATCCAGCGGGACGTGCCGGAGGTGGTGCGCACGTCCGCGTTCGCCCGTTCGGAGACCCTGCTCCAGATGGCCTGGGTGGTGGGCGGGGCGATCGGCATCTCGCTGCCGCTGAGCGGCCCGGTCGGCATGTCGGTGGCGGCCGGCTTCCTGGGCCTGGGCGCGCTCCTCTCGGTCCGCGGCCTCCTGACGGCCGCCCGCAAACCCCTGCCGTCCCAGCACCCCGAGTGACCGGCCCGGCGTGCCGGCCGGCTCCCGGGGCGGGCGCCGGGATGTGCGGCACGCCCGGCCGTTGCCGCTTCCGCGCCGCCACACCGGGGGGAACGACCCGCGTGCCGGCCGGCCCCCGGGGCGGGCCCCGGGATGTGCGGCACGCCCGGCCGTTGCCGCTTCCGCGCCGCCACACCGGGGGGAAAACGCGGCGCGCCGCACCCCCGCGTGGCGGAGTTCGACACGCCCGATAGCCTTCGGGCCATGACCGTTGCGTTCTTCACCGGCTCGCGCCGCCGGGCCGCCGTCGCCCTCGGGGCCGTCTCCGCCGGCCTCCTCGTACTCTCCGCCTGCGACAAGCCGACTCCGCTCGCGACCCTGACGGTCGGGACCGACTCGGTGCACTCTGAGGCCGCCTGCTACAACGACGGCGACGCCATCAAGGAGTCGCAGATCCAGCAGTGCCTCAACAAGAAGGCCGAGAAGTCCATCACGGTCGCCGCGGACGACAAGATCCGCTTCGGCGTCGACCCGTCGATCGCCGAGAACGGCTGGACCATCTTCCTCGGCGGCCAGAACGCCGAGCCCGAGCCGTACCACAAGACGTACCGGACCATCCCGGCCAGCGCGTTCTTCTCCTCCCAGACCGGCGAGGCGACCAACGAGACCCAGGTCACGATCGTCGAGAACGACGGCAAGAAGCTGACCGGCGTCTGGCACTTCCTGCTGAAGAAGGAATCCTGATCCTCCGGTGACGGTCCGGATCCTGATCGTGACGGCCGTGGCGGCGGAGGCGGACTCCGTCGCGCGCGGCCTTCGCCACGACGGACCGCACCCCGACGCCGACGTGCTCGTCGGCGGTGTCGGGCCCGCGGCCGCCGCCGCGGCCACCGCCACCGCGCTCGCACGGGCCGCCACCCCCTACGGCCTCGTCGTCTCCGCCGGGATCGCCGGCGGGTTCCAACCCCTCGCGCCCCTCGGCTCCGTCGTCGTGTCCGACACGATCGTCTCCGCCGACCTCGGCGCGCAGACGCCCGACGGCTACCTCACCGTCGAGGAGCTCGGGTTCGGGCGGTCCACGCACCCCGTGGCGCCCGAGCTGGTCCGGCGGATCTCCGACGCCCTCGCCCGCGGCGAGCGGCGCCACACCGTCGCGCCGGTGCTCACCGTCTCCACCGTCACCGGCACCGCCGAGCGCGCCGCCGAGCTGGCGGCCCGTCACCCCGGCGCCGCCGCCGAGGCGATGGAGGGCTTCGGCGTGGCCGAGGCCGCCGCCGCCCACGGCGTGCCCGTGGTCGAGATCCGCGCCGTCTCCAACGCCGTCGGCCCGCGCGACCGCGCCGCCTGGCGCATCGGCGAGGCCCTGGAATCGCTGCGGCACACGTTCCAGCTGCTCAAGCCCACCGTCTTCGCGGAGCCCGCCCCATGACGCCCAAGCTCAAGATCGCGTACTCGCCGTGCCCGAACGACACCTTCGTCTTCGACGCCTGGGCCCACGGCCGCGTCCCCGGCGCCCCGCGCCTGGACGTGACGTTCGCCGACATCGACCTCACCAACGGCTGGGCCGAGGCCGCCGACCCCGCGTACGACGTCCTGAAGGTCTCGTACGCCGTGCTGCCCTGGATCCTCGACGAGTACGCCCTGCTGCCCTGCGGCGGCGCGCTGGGGCGCGGCTGCGGCCCCCTGGTGCTGACGCGGGAGCCGGGGGTGGACCTTGCCGGGAAGACGGTCGCGGTGCCGAGCGAGCGTTCGACGGCGTACCTGCTCTTCCGGCTCTGGGCGGCGGACGTCGTCCCGGGAGGGGTGGGGAACGTCGTCGTGATGCCGTTCCACGAGATCATGCCCGCCGTGCGCGACGGGAAGGTCGACGCGGGGCTCGTCATCCACGAGGCCCGGTTCACCTACCAGAACTACGGTCTGCACGCGCTGGCCGACATGGGCGCCCACTGGGAGGACACCACGGGCCTGCCGATCCCGCTCGGCGCGATCGTCGCCCGCCGCTCGCTCGGCCAGGACGTGCTGCGGAGCCTCGCGGAGGCGGCCCGTGCGTCGGTACGGATGGCCTGGGACGACCCGGCGGTCTCACGCCCGTACGTACTCGAGCACGCGCAGGAGATGGACCCCAAGGTGGCCGATCAGCACATCGGTCTCTACGTCAACGAGTTCACGGCCGACCTCGGCGAGGCCGGCTACGCGGCCGTGCGCGGGCTGCTCACCCGCGCCGCGGCCGAGGGGCTGGTGCCGCCCCTCGGCCCGGACGCGCTGTCGTTCCCCTAGGCGACGCCCCTACGCCGGCGCCCGGGGCGGGCTCACACGTCGAGCTGGTCCGCGACCGCCCGCAGCAGGCCCGCGATCTTGCCGCCCTGCGCCTTGTCGGGGTAGCGGCCGCGCTCCAGCATCGGCGTGATGTTCTCCAGGAGCGTCGTCAGGTCCTGCACGATGGACGCCAGTTCGTCGGGCTTACGGCGCTGCGCCGCGGCGACGGACGGGGTCGGGTCGAGAACCGTCACGGAGAGCGCCTGGTCACCGCGCTGGCCCGCGACCACCCCGAACTCCACACGCTGCCCCGGCTTGAGGGCGTCGACTCCGGCAGGGAGCACCGACGAGTGGACGAAGACGTCGCCGCCGTCGTCGCGGGAGAGAAAGCCGAAGCCCTTCTCGCTGTTGAACCACTTGACCTTGCCGGTAGGCACGTCTGTCCTCGTCCTCGTACTCGATGGGAATGCGCCGGGAATCCGGCTCTGGAGACCGATTGGCGGGTCGCCGAGGCACCAAGGCTAATGGGCTTCGGGCCGGTGACAAGACGTCGCCGGTCTGTTCCTTCGGCCTGGGAACTACCCTGGCCGAATGCGTAGTGAAACCCCTTCGGCCCCGTCGGACGAGAGCGCTCCGGGTGACGGTCTCGTCCGCGCCGGTGCGATTGTCTTCATCATCGGCGCGGTGGCGACGCTGGTGACGGTCGCGCCGCTGTTCCTGGGCACCGACCCGTTCCCGCCGATCGCGTACGCCGTGTGCATGCTGATGGGCGTCGGTTTCCTCGTCGCGGGTGCCGGCGTGCTGCGCTCGATCGGCGCGCAGCGACGCCAGGCGCGGGCGGCCGCGGTTCAGGGCCGGTAGGCCTGGTACCCCTCCAACCAGGTACGGAACGCGGTCAGGTCGGGCAGCACGACGTCCGCGCCGGCCGCGCGCAGCTCGGCCTCGTCGCACGGTCCGGTCGCCACGGCCACCGACAGGGCGCCCGCGTGCGCGGCGCCGCGCACGTCGCCGGTGTGGTCGCCGACGTACACGCCCGCGCCGTACTCGCGCAGCGCCTCCGCCTTGCCCTCGGCCCACAGTCCGCCGATGACGGCGTCGGGGTCGATGCCCAGGTGGGAGAGGTGCAGCTTGGCGTGGGGCTCGTTCTTCGCGGTGACGACGATGGCCCGGCCGCCCGCCTCGCGAACGGCTTGAATCGCATCCCCGGCGCCCGGCAGCGCGAGCGACGGCTCGATCGCGTACGTCGGGTAGAGCGCGCGGTACTGGGCGACCCGCTCCACGATCTCCGCCTCCGGGAACCAGTGGGCCAGCTCGTGCTCCAGCGGCGGCCCGAGCCGCGAGACCGCCAGATCGGCGTCGATCGGGACGCCGACCTGCGCGGAGAAGGCCTCGTAGGTGGCCTTGATGCCCGGGCGGGAGTCGATCAGCGTCATGTCCAGGTCGAAGCCGACGGTCAGCGGGAGTCGCGGGAGAGTCATGGGTGACATTGTGCCCGGGTGTTCGAATACGGCCGCTGCTTAGACTGTGCCCCGGCCCGCTCCACTGAGCCAAGGCTTACCGAAGTAGTCGCACCACCCCGCACCACCTGCACCACCTGCACCACCCGCAGCTCTCGCACCACCCGCACCTCCCGATGGGCCTCGATGACCGCCGCTCTCCGCTCCAGACGCGTTCTGGCCACCGCCGTCGCCGCCGTCGCCCTCCTCCTCGCGATCCTGCTCAGCCTCGCCGTGGGTGCCCGGGCCGTCGCCCCGTCCACGGTCGTCGACGCGCTGCTGCACGGCGGCACGGGCGACGACGCCGAGGTCGTACGGCAGATGCGCGTCCCCCGGACCCTGGTCGGCCTGATGGTCGGCGCCGGACTCGCGCTCGCCGGCACGGCCCTGCAGGGCATCACCCGGAACCCGATCGCCGACCCCGGCATCCTCGGCGTCAGCCAGGGCGCCTCGGTCGGCGTGGTCTTCGCGATCGCCTTCGCCGGGGTGCACACGCTGACGGGGTACGTGTGGTTCGCCTTCGCGGGCGCGGCCCTGGCCTCGGTCGCGGTGTACGCGATCGCCTCCGGCGGGCGCGGCGGGGCGACGCCGGTGAAGCTGGCGCTCGGCGGCGCCGCGATCAACGCGCTGCTGCTGTCGGTGACGACCGGGATCCTGACGACCAGGGCGTCGGCGCTCGACGAGTTCCGGTTCTGGCAGATCGGTTCGCTGGACGGGCGGGACGCCGAGGTCGTCGGGCAGATCTGGCCCTTCCTGCTGCTCGGCGCGGCGCTCGTGCTCTCCGTCGCCCGGGGCCTCGACGCGCTCGCGCTCGGCGAGGACGTGGCGAAGGGGCTCGGCCAGAAGGTCGCGACGGTACGGATCGTGGGCGGTGTCGGGGCGACCCTCCTGACCGGCGCGGGGGTCGCGGCGGCCGGACCGATCGCCTTCGTCGGTCTCGCGGTCCCGCACATCGCCCGCGCGATCGTCGGCGGCGACCACCGCTGGGTGCTGCCGATGGCGGCGCTCGTGGGGCCTGTGATGCTGCTGGTGTCCGACGTGATCGGCCGGGTGCTCTTCCCGCCGGGCGAGGTGCCCGCGGGTGTGATGACGGCGCTCATCGGGGTGCCGTTCCTGGTGACGCTGGTGCGCCGGAAGGCGGTGCCGGCATGACGACGACATCGGTACGGCGCGCACCTCGCGCGCCTCGCGCGTCCCGTGTGCCCGGTGTGCGTCCCGCCGGGTACGGGGTCGTACGGGCCGGGCGCGGATCGTTCCTGCTCCACCGGCGCTCGGCGCTGGTGGCCGTGGGCCTGGTGGTGCTCCTGGCGGCCGTCTCGGTCGCGTACCTCTGCGTGGGCGAGAAGTTCGTCGCGCCCGGCGAGGTCCTCGAGGTGCTGCTCGGGCAGGAGTCCCGGTCCGCGTTCGTCGTCGAGGAGCTGCGGATGCCGCGGCTCGCGGTCGGGCTGATGGTCGGCGCCGCGTTCGGGATCGCCGGCGCGCTCATCCAGACCGTCGCCCGCAACCCGCTCGCCAGCCCCGACATCATCGGCATCAGCCAGGGCGCGGGCGCGCTGACCGTCGGCGCGATGACCTTCGGGCTCACCTCGTACACCGTCCTGCCGTACCTCTCGATCGTCGGCGGCATCGGGGCCGCCGCGCTCGTGTACGTCTTCGCGTGGCGCGGCGGGCTGCACGCGACGCGCTTCGTGCTCATCGGGATCGGCTTCGCGATCGCGCTGCGCTCGCTGATCACCCTGTTCATGACCAAGGGCGACTACCTGGTCGCCCAGCAGGCCCAGATCTGGATGACCGGCTCCCTCAACGGGCGCGGCTGGGACGAGGCGGCGCCCATCCGCTGGACGCTGATCGTGCTGCTCCCGGCTGTCCTCTGGGCCGCCCGCGCCCAGCGGTCGGTCTCCCTGGACGACGACACGGCGACGGCGCTCGGCGTCTCGCTCGGGCGGGCTCGGCTGGGGCTCGTCCTCGTCGGCGTCGTGCTCGCCTCGGTGGCCACGGGGGTGGCCGGTCCGGTCGACTTCGTCGCGCTGCTCGCGCCGCAGATCGCCCGGCGGACGACCCGTACCGCTCAGATCCCGCTGCTGTGCTCGGCGCTGACGGGCGCGTGCGTCGTGGTGCTCGCGGATCTGCTGGGCAAGCGGCTGTTCTCGCCGACCGAGCTGCCGGTGGGTGTCCTGACGGCGGCGGTCGGCGCCCCGTATCTGATCTGGCTCATCGTCCGGAGCCGAAGCGTGGGAGGAAAGTCGTGAGCCGGCTGACCGCGCGCGAGCTGACGCTCGCGTACGAGGACCGTACGGTCGTGGAGGAGCTGGACCTCGCCGTACCGGACGGCAGGGTGACGGTGATCGTCGGCCCGAACGCGTGCGGGAAGTCGACGACGCTGCGGGCGCTCGGGCGGCTGCTCAAGCCGGCGGGCGGGGCGGTGCTCCTCGACGGGGAGTCGCTGGCGAAACTGCCGACGAAGCGGATCGCGCAGTCGATCGGGCTGCTGCCCCAGACCCCCGTCGCCCCGGAGGCGATCACGGTCGCCGATCTGGTGTCGCGGGGGCGGCAGCCGCACCAGGCGTGGTGGAGGCAGTGGTCGGAGGCGGACGAGCGGGCGGTCGTGGAGGCCATGGCCTCCACGGACGTCGCCGCGCTGGCCGACCGGGCGGTGGACGAGCTGTCCGGGGGACAGCGCCAGCGGGTCTGGATCGCGATGGCGCTCGCTCAGGAGACGGATCTGCTGCTGCTCGACGAGCCGACGACCTATCTCGACATCGCCCACCAGGTGGAGGTCCTGGACCTGGTGCGCCGCCTGAACGTGGCGCGGGGCCGGACGGTCGTCCTGGTGCTCCACGACCTGAACCAGGCGGCGCGGTACGCGGACCACCTGGTGGCGATGAAGGCGGGCCGCGTGGTGGCGGAGGGCGCGCCGGCGGACGTGGTGACGGCGGACCTGGTCCGCGACGTCTTCGGCCTGGACTCGGTCGTGGTCCCCGACCCGGTGACGGGCTCTCCCCTGGTGGTCCCGGCCGCGCCGTGGTCGGCCCCTGCGCACGAGGCGGAGGCCTCGCACAAGGCGCAGGCCTCGCACGAGGCGGAGGCCTCGCACGGTCCGTGACCCGGACACGGGCGTCCTAGCGGGCGCGGCGGGCGCGCCAGAGGAGGAAGGCTGCGGAGGCCAGCGCCGCGGCCTTCACGGTCCACGGCCAGGTCTCCGAGAGCGCCGCGCCCATCGCCTCTCCGCCCTGCTCGACCGGCTCCCCCCAGCGGCCCTGCACGCGGCCCCACAGCCAGACCACGCCCGCCGTGGCCGCCAGGACCGGGAGGACGACGACCGCCACCCTCGTCTCCGTACGGGACAGGCGGCGCGAGGCGTACGCCAGGAGCCAGCCCAGTGCCAGCGCCAGGAGGTTGCCGAGGATCACGCCTCCGAGCAGAAGGAGCGCGGCCAGCACGAGGACCGGGGCGCCCAGCCGGAAGCCGCCACCGCCCCCCTCCTCCTCCGCCACGGGCCGGCGTCCGCGCAGGACCCGACGCCAGAGCGGCGCCCGCGCCGCCGCCCCCTTCTCGGACGCGGCGCCCTCCTCGTCGTCCTCCGCCTCGCCCGGCGGGGGCTTCAGGATCTCCGGGATCTCCACCCCGCCGCGGAACCCCGGCACCAGGTCGTCCCCGGGCAGCGACTCCTCGGGCTCGCCGTCCAGCCGCCACCAGTCCGGCTCCGTGTCCGCCGCGCCGACCTCGTCCGTCCCCGCCAGGTGGGGAGGCGTCGGCCCCGTCCCGGTCCGCGGCTCCGGCACGGTCCTCGCCTCCGGGTCCTCCCGCCCGCCACCGGCCGCGCGGTCCACCACCTCGTCCGGTGAGCCCAGCTCGTCGAGGAGGGTGCGGACGGCCGCCGGACTCTCCCGGACGTACGTGGCGCGCCGGCGGTCGATCTCGCCCCGGAGCGACGACACGAGCCGCATCCGCTCCCCCGACGGCAGCTGCCGTCGCTGCGCCAGATCGCCCACCCGGCTCAGATAGTCGAAGACCAACTGGTCGCTCTCGATGCCCACAGTCCCCTCCACGGCCGGTACGCCCCGACGTTAGCGCCCGCGCAGGGGCTAACGTGGGGCGGATGGGGATCGGTGAGCTCGACCGGGAGGCGCACGTGCCCGAAGGAACCCGCGGTGCCGCCGCGCCGCGCACGCTCGCGGAGGCGCTGCGCGCGCGGGGCGACGAAGGGCTCGCCGCGCTGCTGCGCGCCCGCCCCGATCTGCTTTCGCCCGTGCCGAACGACCTGACCCAGCTCGCCACCCGGGCCGGCACCCGCGGTTCCGTGGTCCGCGCGCTCGAACGGCTCGACCGGTTCACGCTCCAGACCGCCGAGGCGCTGGCCGTGGCCCCGGACCCCGCCCCGTACCCCGTCCTCCTCGCCCTCCTCACCGGCGACGACGGCGACCCGGACATCGAGTCGGCGCTGCCCCGCGCCGTGGAGGTGCTGCGCGAGCAGGCCCTCGTGTGGGGCGAGGACGAGCGGCTGCGGCTCGTACGGACCGCGCGTGAGCTGCTCGCGCCGTCCCCGCAGCACCCGTCCCCGACCGGCCTCGGGCCGACCGTCTCCGAGGCGACGGCGGGGATGTCGCCCGGCCGGATCCAGGAGATCCTCGCGGCCGCCGGGCTGCCCGCGACGCACGATTCCGTCTCGGCGGTGGCGGCGCTGACAGAGCTCTTCACGGACCGGGACCGGATGGGCGCGCTGCTCGACACGGCGCCCTCGGACGCGCTGGCGGTGCTCGACCGGCTGGTGTGGGGGCCTCCGTACGGGGAGGTCACGGCGAACCCGGCGCCGCCGGTCCGCTGGCTGCGCGACCGGGGCCTGCTGCTGCCCGCCTCGCCCCGTACGGTCGTCCTGCCCCGGGAGGCCGCGCTGCACCTGCGCGGCGGCCGGGCGCACCGCTCGCCCGAGCCGCACGCGCCCGTGCTCGCCGTCCTGCGCGAGTACCGTCCCCAGGTTGTGGACAACGCGGCGGCCGGCCAGGCGTACACCGCGCTCGCGACGGTCGAGGAGCTGCTCAAGGGCTGGGACCAGGGCGGGCCCGCCGTCCTGCGCGCCGGCGGGATGGCCGTCCGGGACCTCAGACGCACCGCCGCGGCGCTCGACGTGACGGAGCAGGTCGCGGCGTTCTGGCTGGAGCTCGCCTACGGGGCCGGGCTGCTCGCCTCGGACGGGGAGGCGGACGAGCGGTACGCGCCGACGCCCGCGTACGACGACTGGCTCGATCTGCCGCCCGCCGAGCGCTGGGCGCGGCTCGCCACGTCCTGGCTGACGGGGACGCGGACCCCGGGGCTCGTCGGCGGCCAGGACGCGAAGGGCCGCGCGCTCTCCGCGCTGGGCCCTGACCTCGACCGGGGCGCGGCGCCGGAGGTGCGGCGCCGGGTGCTCACCCTGCAGGCGACGCTGCCGCCGGGGGTCGCGGCGGACCCGGAGACGCTGCTGGCCCGGCTGCGCTGGGAGCGCCCGCTGCGGGGCACGACGGCGGGCACCCCGGGCGCGCCGGACGCGGGCTCCGGCACCGGGTCCGGTACGGGCACGGCCCCCGGCGGCCGGGGTGGTGCGGGCACGGCGGGCACGACCGGCACGGCGGGTACGGCGGTCGGTGGGGCATACGGCACGGGCTCCGGCACCGGGCCCGGCAGCGGCTTCGGCACGGGCTTCGGCACCGGTCACGGCTCCGCCGTCGGCCCGGGCGTCGGCGTCGCCCACGGACCCGCCGACCTCCGTTCCCGGCTCGCCCTGTGGACCCTCGCCGAGGCCGAGCTGCTCGGGATCACCGGTCGCGGCGCCCTCGGCTCACCCGCCAGGGCGCTGCTCAACCTGCCGCTCGCCGAGGCGGCCGCCGAACCCGTCGCCGAGCACGGCGTCGAGCTGTCGGTCGCCGCCTCCCGCGCCGCGACCCTGCTCGGCCCGCTGCTCCCCGAGACCGTCGACCACGTGCTTCTCCAGGCCGACCTCACCGCCGTCGCGCCGGGACCGCTCCGCCGCCCGCTCGCCGACATGCTCTCCGTCCTCGCGGACGTCGAGTCGAAGGGCGGTGCGACCGTCTACCGGTTCACGCCCGGCTCGGTCCGTCGCGCGCTCGACGCCGGACGCAGCGCGTCCGACCTCCAGGACTTCCTGACGGCCCACTCCCGTACGCCGGTCCCGCAGCCGCTCTCGTACCTCATCGACGACGTGGCCCGGAAACACGGCCACCTCCGGATCGGCGCCGCCTCCGCCTACGTACGCTGCGACGACGACGCGCTGCTCGGCGAGATCCTGGCCGACAAGCGCTCCGCGTCGCTGCGGCTGCGCCGCCTCGCGCCGACCGTCCTCGCGGCCCAGACCGACCCGGCGGCGCTGCTCGACGGGCTGCGGTCGATGGGGTACGCCCCGGCCGCCGAGTCCGCGGCGGGCGACGTCCTGATCACCCGCGCCGACACCTACCGCACCGGCGCCCGCACCGCGCCCGCCCCCGTCCCCGACGGCCCGCCCGCCCCGGACAGGACCCTGCTCGGCGCGGCGGTCCGCGCGATCCGGGCCGGGGACGCGGCGGCGACGGCCGTCCGCAAGGAGCGCCCCGAGTCCCCGGAGGCCCCGGCGCGGGCCGCCGGCGAGCTGCCCCGCACCTCCTCCGCCGAGACCCTGGCCACGGTCCAGGCCGCCGCCATGACCGGCTCCGCCGTCTGGATCGGCTACGTCAACGCGGAGGGCTCGGCCAGCCAGCGCGTCATCGCCCCGGTACGGGTGGAGGGCGGCTTCGTGACGGGCTACGACCACACGGCGGACGAGGTCCGCACGTACCCCCTCCACCGCATCACGGGCGTCGCGGAACTGGCCGACGACCAGGTCTAGGCACCGGCCCGACCCGCGGCAGGCCGGACCTCAGGCACACTGGATGTTTGGCCGTGCGGAAGGGATGTACGTACGTGAACGGACCACTCATCGTCCAGAGCGACAAGACGCTGCTCCTGGAGGTCGACCACGAGCTCGCCGACGCCTGCCGGCGGGCCATCGCGCCGTTCGCCGAGCTGGAGCGGGCGCCCGAGCACATCCACACGTACCGGGTGACGCCCCTCGGCCTGTGGAACGCGCGTGCCGCCGGGCACGACGCCGAGCAGGTCGTCGACGCGCTCGTCGAGTTCTCCCGCTACCCCGTGCCGCACGCGCTCCTCGTGGACGTCGCCGAGACGATGGCCCGCTACGGGCGCCTCACGCTCTCCAAGCACCCCACCCACGGGCTCGTCCTCACCAGCACCGACCGGCCGGTCCTGGAGGAGATCCTCCGCTCGAAGAAGGTGCAGCCGCTGGTCGGCGCCCGGATCGACCCCGACACGGTGGCCGTGCACCCGTCCGAGCGCGGGCAGATCAAGCAGACGCTCCTGAAGCTCGGCTGGCCGGCCGAGGACCTCGCCGGTTACGTCGACGGCGAGGCGCACCCGATCGAGCTCGCCGAGGACGGCTGGGCCCTGCGCCCGTACCAGAAGCAGGCCGTCGAGGGCTTCTGGCACGGCGGATCCGGTGTCGTCGTGCTGCCCTGCGGCGCCGGAAAGACGCTGGTCGGGGCCGGGGCGATGGCCCAGGCCAAGGCCACGACGCTGATCCTGGTCACGAACACGGTCTCGGCCCGTCAGTGGAAGCACGAGCTGGTGAAGCGGACCTCGCTCACCGAGGACGAGATCGGCGAGTACTCCGGTACGAAGAAGGAGATCCGGCCGGTCACCATCGCCACGTACCAGGTGCTGACGACCAAGCGGAAGGGGATCTACCCCCACCTGGAGCTCTTCGACTCCCGGGACTGGGGCCTGATCGTCTACGACGAGGTGCACCTGCTGCCCGCGCCCGTCTTCAAGTTCACCGCCGACCTCCAGGCCCGCCGCCGGCTCGGCCTGACGGCGACCCTCGTCCGGGAGGACGGACGCGAGTCGGACGTGTTCTCGCTCATCGGCCCGAAGCGGTTCGACGCGCCGTGGAAGGAGATCGAGGCGCAGGGGTACATCGCGCCCGCCGACTGCGTCGAGGTCCGGGTCAACCTCACGGAGTCGGAGCGGCTCGCGTACGCGACCGCCGAGACGGAGGAGAAGTACCGCTTCTGCGCCACGACGGCGACGAAGCGGAGGGTGACCGAGGCGCTGGTGCGGAAGTTCGCGGGGCAGCAGATCCTCGTCATCGGCCAGTACATCGACCAGCTGGACGAGCTCGGCGAGCACCTGGACGCGCCGGTCATCAAGGGCGAGACGTCGAACGTGCAGCGTGAGAAGCTCTTCGACGCCTTCCGGAACGGGGAGATCAGCGTCCTCGTCGTCTCGAAGGTGGCCAACTTCTCCATCGACCTGCCCGAGGCGACGGTCGCCATCCAGGTGTCCGGCACGTTCGGCTCCCGGCAGGAGGAGGCCCAGCGGCTCGGACGTGTGCTGCGGCCGAAGGCCGACGGGCACCAGGCCCACTTCTACTCGGTCGTCGCGAGGGACACGATCGACCAGGACTTCGCGGCACATCGCCAGCGGTTCCTGGCCGAGCAGGGCTACGCCTACCGGATCGTGGACGCGGACGAACTGATGGCGGGCGAGGGCGGGCAGGCCGGCTAGCCGACCGCCCCTGGACCGCGCGGTCAGTCCATCAGCGCGATCACCGGGGCGATCACCGCCAGCGCGTACTGGACTCCGATCACCCGCTTGCGCGCGCCCCGGGCGAGGACCGCGCGGGGCGCCACGGCGGCGACGAGGCCGGCCAGGGTGCCGAGGCCCAGCGCCCAGAAGGCCACGTCCACCGCGGCTCCGGCCACGCCGTCGTCGCCGATGGTGTCCTCCAGGACGACGACCCCGGTGGCGATCAGCGAGAGGAAGAGCACCAGGAGGCCGCCGAGGGCGACCAGACGCAGCGCGGTGGCGGATTCGGGCGTCGCGGGGGCGTGATCGGCCGTCGCAGGAGCGGGATCGGCCGTCGAGGCGGATTCGGGCGTCGCGGGGGCCGTGGTCGTGTCCATGCCCCGATCACATCAGGGGCGGACGCCCCGGGGCATGAGCGGTCGTACTCAGTCCGGGCCGCCCACGTACCTGGGGCGCGGGTTCCGCACACCCGCCTCCTCGGCGTACTCACCGAGGAGGACCACGCTCACGGCGGCGGCGCCGTAGGCGCCTATCGCTCGGAGCGCGAGGCCGAGGCGGTGCGGGCGGGGGATCGGACGGTGCGTGGTGAAGGTCGCTGAGGTCATGCCTCCATCATGGAATCCGGACATTCCGAACACATCAGGCTGGGGGTGGAACCCTCGTCCACCTCAGGGGGGACCCCACCCCCTACGGGCCGTCCCCCGCGAAAACCATTCGCCTCCTCCTGAGGCCCGAAGCTACAATCTCCGACTTCCCCGCCTCCCTCCGTGGAGCGCCGTCGTCCGGTCGGAAACCGGCGGCCGCCCTGACCCGTACGCACACCGGCCCGGAGGCTCCCGCATGTCCACGTCCGTCGACCCGCTCGCGCGCGAACGCGCCCATCTCGCCGACTCGCGCGCCGCCCTGCGGGCGATGCGTGAGGACGTCGAGGCGCTCGACATCAAGGACGTCACCGCGAACTGGGTCAACTCGCTCGTCCTCGGCCGCCAGATCGAGGAGCGCATCAAGGCCCTCGCCGACCTCTCCCACACCCCGCTCTTCTTCGGCCGGCTCGACTACCTGCACACCACGCAGGAGGGCCAGCGCTTCTACATCGGCCGTCGGCACGTCCACGACGCCGACGGGGACCCGATGGTCATCGACTGGCGCGCGCCGGTCTCCCAGCCGTTCTACCGGGCGTCGAAGAAGGACCCGCAGGACGTGGGACTGCGGCGCCGGTTCGGCTACACGGGCGGCGAGCTCACCGCGTACGAGGACGAGCACCTCTCCGACCCCGCCGAGCAGGAGCGGACGAGCCGGCTGCTCCAGGCCGAGATCGAGCGCCCCCGCGTGGGTCCGATGCGGGACATCGTCGCCACCATCCAGCCCGAGCAGGACGAGATCGTCCGGTCCGGTCTCGGCGGCACCGTCTGCGTCCAGGGCGGCCCCGGCACCGGAAAGACGGCCGTGGGCCTGCACCGGGTCGCGTACCTCCTCTACGCGCACCGGGAGCGGCTCGCCCGCACCGGCACGCTGGTCATCGGGCCGAACCGCTCCTTCCTCCACTACATCGAGCAGGTCCTGCCCGCCCTCGGCGAGCTGGAGGTCCAGCAGGCCACCGTCGACGACCTCGTGGCGCACGTCGAGGTACGCGGCGCGGACGAGGCGGCGACGGCGACCGTCAAGGGCGACGCGAGGATGGCGGAGGTGCTGCGCCGGGCGGTCCGCTCGCACGTCACGCTGCCGACCGAACCGCTGATGGTGGTGCGCGGCTCGCGCCGCTGGCGTGTCCCCGCGTACGAGCTGGAGGAGATGGTCCGCGAGCTGCTGGACCGGGACATCCGGTACGGCGCCGCCCGGGACGCTCTTCCGCAGCGCATCGCGCACGCGGTCCTGGTGCGCATGGAGCAGGCGGGCGAGGCCCCCGACGACCGGGTGCAGGACGCGGTGGCGCGGAACACGGCGGTGAAGGCGGCCGTGAAGGCGCTCTGGCCGCCGGTCGACCCGGCCAGGCTGGTGCTGCGGCTGCTGAGCGACGCCGGGTTCCTCGCCGAGCACGCGGCCGGGATCCTGACCGAGGACGAGCAGAAGCTGCTGCTGTGGGCGAAGCCCGCCCGTTCGGTGAAGTCGGCGAAGTGGTCGGCGGCGGACGCGGTCCTGATCGACGAGGCCAAGGACCTGGTGGAGCGCACGCACTCGCTCGGCCATGTCGTCCTCGACGAGGCGCAGGACCTCTCGCCGATGCAGTACCGGGCCGTCGGGCGCCGCTGCACGACCGGTTCGGCGACGATCCTGGGCGACCTGGCGCAGGGCACCACACCGTGGGCGACCGGGAGCTGGGCGCAGGCGCTGACGCACCTGGGCAAGCCGGAGGCCGTGGTCGAGGAGCTGACCGCCGGCTTCCGCGTGCCGCGTGAGGTCATCGCGTACGCCTCCCTGCTGCTGCCGCACATGTCGCCGGGGCTCGCGGCCGTCGAGTCGGTCCGGGAGAACCCGGGCTCGCTGTCGATCCGCCACCGCGAGCCCGTGGATCTGGACGCGGGCGTCGTGGCGGCCTGCGTGGAGTCCCTGGAGCACGAGGGCTCCATCGGCCTGATCGCCGCCGACGCCCGGATCGAACCACTCGCCGAGGCGCTGGCGGCGGCCGGGCTCGCCTGCCTCTCCCCCGGCGAGGAGACGACGGCGGAGTCCCGGCTGACGCTCGTCCCGGCCTCTCTCGCTAAGGGCCTGGAGTACGACTACGTGGTCCTCGACGATCCGGCCGCCGTCGTGGACGGCGAACCGGACGAGCGGACCGGGCTCCGGAGGCTGTACGTGGCGCTGACGCGTGCGGTGTCGGGGCTGACGGTCGTCCACTCCTCGCCGCTGCCCGCGCAGTTGGCCGCCGCCTAGGAGGCGAGGAAGGCGCGGACGCCTTGGGAGACCCCGTCGTCGCCGAGCAGCGCGTTGTGGTCGAGGCAGCCCGCGGCGTTGTTGGCGGCGCCGGTCAGCGGCACGCTGTTGTCGGGGTTGATCACCTCGTCGCAGTTCGACCACCAGGTGGCGTACCGCACGGAGCCGGGGGTCTCGTCGCCCTCGGCCAGCCTCTTCTGGACGTAGGAGCCCGGGGTCATGTCGCGGCAGGCCTGGTCCCACAGGGCGCAGGCCCATGCGGTGCTCGTGCCGTGGTTGGGGCCGGCGAGTGAGACCCAGTGGGCCACGGAGGACTGGCCGGCGGCGTCGAACTTCACGTACCAGCGGGTGAGGAGGCTGCCGAAGGAGTGGGCGACGAGGTCCACGCGGCTCGCGCCGGTCCGCCGCTTCACGTCCGCGACGTACGCGGCGAGTTCACCGGCGAGGGCCTCGTTGACGGACCGGTGGGTGTCGTAACCGAAGGAGAACAGCTCGGCGTCGGTGTACCCGTCGGCCTTGAGGTCCTCGCGCAGGCCGCCCCAGACTCCGGGGTCCGCGTTGAATCCGTGGACGAGGACGACGGGGATGCGGGCCTGCGGCGCGGTGGCCGTGGCGGCGGCCGGCGCGGCGGCCGCCGTGGCCGTGGCCGTGGTCGGGACGAGCAGGGACGCGACGATCGCGAGCAGCGGGACGAACCTGACACGGAGTCTCAACACGCTTCCCCCTACGCGGTGTTACGCACGAGTAGTCAGGTGCATGGTGAGGCCTGCGGGTCGGGATGAACAGCCCTGTGCGCGAACCTCAGGCGCCGGACGCGAACTCGGGAAGCGCCTCGGTCCACGCGCGATGGGCGACGGCGGCGAGGACCTCGTTCCTGCCCCGGTAGCAGTGCTCCGTGACGAGGCCCCAGCCCAGCGCCCAGCCCCGGCCACGGGCCCACGTGGCGTCGTCGACCCGGGCGGCCTCGCGGAACAGCGGGCGGGTCTCGGCGGTCAGGAGCGTCCAGGCCGCCATCATGTCGCAGGCCGGGTCGCCGGTTCCGAGCCCGCCGAAGTCGATGACGGCGCTGAGCCGCCCCTCGCGGGTCAGCAGGTTGCCGGGCAGCAGGTCGCCGTGGACCCAGACGGGGTCACGGTCCCACTGCGGAAGGCGCAGCACCGACTCCCAGGCCGCCGCGGCGGCGGCGCCGTCGACCGTACCGTCGGCTCCGAGCTCGCGGATCGCGCGGTCGATGTGGTCGCCGGTCCACTCGGTGACATGGCCACCCCGGAAGGACCTCGGGCCGCCGGCGGCGTCCACGCCCCGCAGCGCGACGCCGAAGCGGCCCAACTCCACGGCGGCGTGCGCGAGATCGCAGATCGGCGCGTCGAAGGCGTCGGCACCGTCGAGCCAGTCGTACACCGACCAGGGCAGGCCGAAGCCCTCCCCGGGCCGCCCCGCTCCGACGGGAACGGGCACGGGCAGCGGGAGGTGCGGCGCGAGGTGCGGCAGCCAGCGCTGCTCCTTGACCACGCTCCCGGCGGTCTCGGCGGTCTTCGGCAGCCGGACAGCCAGCGCGTCGCCGAGGCGGTACATGTCGTTGTCCGTGCCGGCCGACGCCAGGGGCGTCACGGGCAGCCCGGCCCACTGCGGGAACTGGGCGGCGACGAGGGCGCGTACGAGGTCGGCCATGGCGGGGAGGGTAGCCAGCGTGCCCGGGCGCGGGCCATCGAATTACGGTGGGGGCGGCGCGATCGCGAGAAGGGTGGACCAGCATGTCCCGTACGACCGTCGTCACCGGTGGGAGCCGTGGGATCGGCGCGGCGACCTGTGTACGTCTGGCGGCCGAGGGGCACGACCTGGTGCTCGGGTACGTCCGTGACGAGAGCGCCGCCGAGGAGACGGCCGCGGCGGTCCGGGCGGCGGGCGCGCGGTGCGTCGTGGTCCGGGCGGACACGTCGGTCGAGGCCGACGTGGAGCGGCTGTTCGACACCGCCGAGGCCGAACTGGGGCCGGTGGACGGCCTGGTGAACAACGCGGGCGTGACGGGCCCGCTGGGGCGCCTCGCGGACGCGTCGACGGAGAACCTGCGACGGGTGGTCGAGGTCAACCTCCTCGGCTACCTGCTCTGCTGCCGACGCGCCGCCCGCGACATGGCGGCCCGGGGCGGCGGGGCGATCGTGAACCTCTCGTCCGCCGCGGCCACGCTCGGCAGCCCGGACGAGTACGTCCACTACGCGGCGACGAAGGCGGCGACGGACGCGCTGACCGTGGGCCTCGCCAAGGAGCTGGGACCGGAAGGCATCCGGGTCAACGCGGTGGCGCCGGGCGTCGTCGAGACGGACATGCACGCGGCGATGGGCGACCCGGACCGCCCGGCGAAGGCGGCCCCGACGATCCCGCTGCGCCGCCCGGGCCGCCCCGAGGAGATCGCGGCGGCGGTGGCCTGGCTCCTGTCCCCGGACGCCTCGTACACGACGGGCACGATCCTGAGGGTCTCGGGCGGCCGCTGAGGAGAACGGGCCCGGGTCGGACGCGGGCCCCGGCGGCGCGCGGGACCCCGGGCGAACGCAGCGGGACCCCGGGCGAACGCAGGGGGACCCCGGGCGGACGCGCGGGGGCGCACCCGCCCCGGGCGCGCCCCGCGGCGCGGCTACGCGTCCAGGGCCTCGCGCCAGACCCTGACCGCCTCCGGGGAGACCGGGGCCTTCCAGCCGTTCGGGCGGGCCGCGCCGCCGATGTGGAAGGCGTCGAGGCCCGCCGCGCGGAGTCCCGGGAGGTGGTCGAGACGCAGCCCTCCGCCCACCAGGATCTGCGGCTCGTAGCCCGGCTCGCCCGATCGCGCGGCTTCCGCTCCGAGGACCGCAAGGCCGTCGTCGACGCCCGTCGCCGCACCCGCCGTCAGGTAGGTGTCCAGGCCGGGCAGGTCCGCGAGCTGCTTGCGCAGCGCGTCGCGGTCGGCCGCGCGGTCGATCGCCCGGTGGAACGTCCACCGGCAGCCGTCCAGGACGGCGATCAGCCGCTCCACCGCCACCAGGTCCGCGTCGCCTTCGGCCGTCAGGAAGCCGAGTACGAACTCCTCCGCGCCCGCCTCCCGGAGCTCGCGGGCGCGGGCCACCAGGGCGTCGATGTCGCCCGCCGCGAAGCCGTCCGTCAGTCTGAGCATCACGCGCAGCGGGATGTCCACGGCGGACCGGATCGCGGCGAAGCCGGTCCGTGACGGGGTCAGCCCGTCGGCCGCCATGTCGGTGACCAGCTCGAGGCGGTCCGCCCCGCCGGCCTGGGCGGCGACGGCGTCCTGCTCGTCGAGGGCGATCACCTCAAGGACTGCACGGTTGCTCATCGAGCCCATTCCTCCATGAATGACGGCTACAGGTCTAGTCCAATGACCACCCTAGCCGTGCGGATGGTCCCCCGCATCGTGCGGTGCCTCATCCGCACCGTCCGTCGTCGTCTGCCCCGCGTACCCCGCATGGACCGTGAACGCCGCCGTCCGCACCTTGCCGTCGTGCTGGAAGTCCAGGAACAGCCGGTACGAGCCGGCGCTGGGCGCGGTCGCCGTGAAGGAGACGTCCGGGCCGGGACCGCCCTTATTGGGGTGGACGTGCAGATAGGCCAGGTCACCGTCGCGCAGCGCGACGAGATGACCGTACGCCCCGAGGTAGGGCTCCAGATCGGTGACCGGCCTGCCGCCCTTGCTGACCGTGAGCTTCAGCTCGCCCGCCCTGCCCGGGACGAGCGCGCCGCCCAGCGTGACCTCGTAGCCGTCGACGGTCGCGGTCCGCTCGGCGGCCGGGAGCGGCCGGGGTGCGTAGGCGCCGGGTACGGACAGGTCCACGCCCAGCGTCACGCCCGTGGCGTTCTTCGCGGCGGGCTTGAAGTCGGCGAAGGCCTTGTAGCCGCCCGCGGCCGGGAGGTCGACGGCGGTCGACCAGGTGCCGTCGGCCGCGCGCACGGGGTGGAGGTGACGGTAGACCGTGAGGTCCCGCGAGGCCACGATGAAGTGCAGGTCCTTGCCGTGCTCGGTGCTGTACGCGGTGACCTTCCTGCCCGCCGCGTCCTTGATCGAGAACTTCAGCACGCTCTTGCCCGCGGCCGGCTTCGGAGTCTCCATCGCGAGCGTGTAGCCGCCCTCGGAGATCTGGAGGCCCCCGGCGGCGGGCGCCTTCGCGACCCCCTCCTCGTGGCCGGTGCGCCCGGCCGCCTCCCCCTCGGGCTCGGCAGTCCCGCCCGCGTGCTCCCCGTGGACGGACTTCGCCGGTTCGCCCACGGGGCCGATCCCCTGGCCGACTCCGTACGCGGTGCCGAAGGTCGCGGCGAGGGCGGCGGCGAAGGCGGTGATCTTCACTCCGGTGTTCATGGCGGCTCTCCCGTACGTGAGTCGGCGTTCGATGCACCTCACGATACCCCTAGGGGGTATCAAGTCAAGCGGGGCGGATGCTTGCACCGAATACCTGAGGGGGGTATACATTGGAATCGATGAACGGATACCCCCCAAGGGTATCCGTCCCAGCGAGGAGGATGACATGGGTTCCTGCTGTACTCCTGACGGCGGCTGCTCGACCGGCTCCGGCGAGGCGGCGACCGCCACCGCCGTCGCCGACACCACCGCCACCGTCTACGCCGTGTCGGGCATGAGCTGCGGGCACTGCAAGGACGCGATCACCACCTCCGTCTCCGCGCTCGACGGCGTCGTCTCCGTGGACGTCGACGTCGCCGGCGGCCTGGTGACCGTGACCACCGGCGGCGCCCCGGACGACGCCGCGATCTCCGCCGCCGTCGACGACGCCGGCTACGAGCTCACCGGCCGCGCCTGACCGTCCGCCCCCGGCCCGGCCCGACACCCCGACCCGACCGCCGGGGCCCGTCCCCCGGCGGACCCCGGCCCCCGCCCGGAGATTTCGACGGTGCGGCAGAAAGAGGAGCAGGCAGTGACTACGAGCATTCCGGGCGCCGCCCAGGTCGAGCTCGCCATCGGCGGCATGACCTGCGCCTCGTGCGCGGCCCGTATCGAGAAGAAGCTCAACCGCATGGACGGGGTCGAGGCCACCGTCAACTACGCCACCGAGAAGGCGAAGGTCACCTTCGACGCGGACGTCTCCGTCCAGGACCTGATCGCCACCGTGGAGGCCACCGGCTACACCGCCGAGGAACCCGCTGCCCCGCGCGCCGAGTCCGGCGGCGAGGACGGGCCCGGCGACGAGGAGAAGGCCGACGAGGAGCTGCGGCCCCTCAGGCAGCGGCTGATCACCGCCGTCGCCCTCGCCGTCCCCGTCATCGCGATGGCGATGGTCCCGGCGCTCCAGATCGAGTACTGGCAGTGGCTCAGCCTCACCCTCGCCGCCCCGGTCGTCGTCTACGCCGCCTGGCCGTTCCACAAGGCCGCCTGGACCAACGCCCGGCACGGCGCCGCCACCATGGACACCCTGATCTCGGTCGGCACGATCGCCGCGTTCCTCTGGTCCCTTTGGGCGCTCTTCTTCGGGACCGCCGGTACGCCGGGGATGACCCACCCCTTCGAGTTCACCATCGCCCGCACCGACGGCGCCGGGAACATCTACCTGGAGGCCGCCGCCGGCGTCACCGCCTTCATCCTGGCCGGGCGGTACTTCGAGGCCCGTTCCAAGCGCAAGGCGGGCGCCGCACTCAAGGCGCTGATGCAGCTGGGCGCCAAGGAGGTCACCGTCCTGAAGGACGGCCGTGAGGTCACCGTGCCGACCGCCGAACTCCAGGTCGGGACGCGCTTCCTGGTCCGCCCCGGTGAGAAGATCGCCACCGACGGCTCCGTCGTCGAGGGCTCCTCCGCCGTGGACGCCTCGATGCTCACCGGCGAGTCCGTGCCGGTCGAGGTCTCCGTAGGCGACTCCGTCACCGGCGCCACCCTGAACGCGGGCGGCCGGCTCGTCGTCGAGGCCACCCGTGTCGGCGCCGACACCCAGCTCGCCCGCATGGCCAAGCTGGTCGAGGACGCGCAGAACGGCAAGGCGGCCGCCCAGCGGCTCGCCGACCGGATCTCTGCCGTCTTCGTCCCGATCGTGATCGCGCTCGCGCTCGGCACGCTCGGCTTCTGGCTCGGTACGGGATCCGGCCTCACGGCCGCGTTCACCGCCGCCGTCGCCGTACTGATCATCGCCTGCCCCTGCGCCCTCGGTCTCGCGACCCCGACCGCCCTCATGGTCGGCACCGGCCGCGGCGCCCAGCTCGGCATCCTGATCAAGGGCCCCGAGGTCCTGGAGACGACCCGCAAGGTCGACACGATCGTCCTGGACAAGACCGGCACCGTCACCACCGGCCGGATGACCCTCCTCGCGGTCCACACCGCCGACGGCGTCGACGAGACCGACGTCCTGCGCCTCGCGGGCGCCCTGGAGCACTCCTCCGAGCACCCCGTCGCCCAGGCCGTCGCCACCGGCGCCGTCGCCCGGGTCGGCACGCTCCCCACCCCCGAGGACTTCGCCAACGTCCCCGGCCTTGGCGTCCAGGGCGTCGTCGACGACCACGCCGTCCTCGTCGGCCGCGAGAAGCTGATCGAGGACTGGGCGATGGAGCTGCCCGAGGGGCTCAAGTCCGCGAAGGACGACGCCGAGAAGGCCGGCCGGACCGCCATCGCGGTGGCCTGGGACGGGGCGGCCCGCGCGGTCCTGGAGGTCGCCGACGCCGTCAAGGAGACCAGCCCCGAGGCGATCCGGCGGCTGCGTGCGCTCGGTCTGACGCCGATCCTTCTGACCGGTGACAACAGCGCCGTCGCCGAGGCCGTCGCCGCCGAGGTCGGCATCGACGAGGTCATCGCCGAGGTCATGCCCCAGGACAAGGTCGACGTCGTCAGGCGCCTCCAGGCGGAGGGCCGTTCGGTCGCCATGGTCGGCGACGGCGTGAACGACGCCGCCGCGCTCGCCCAGGCCGACCTGGGCCTGGCGATGGGCACCGGCACGGACGCCGCCATCGAGGCCGGCGACCTCACCCTCGTACGGGGAGACCTGCGGGCCGCCGCCGACGCGATCCGGCTCTCGCGCCGCACCCTCGGCACGATCCGCACGAACCTCTTCTGGGCCTTCGCCTACAACGTGGCCGCCCTGCCGCTCGCCGCGGCCGGACTGCTCAACCCGATGATCGCCGGCGCCGCGATGGCCTTCTCCTCGGTCTTCGTGGTCGGCAACAGCCTGCGTCTGCGCGGCTTCCGGGCCGCCGACATGTGACCTGCCACAAGGAAGGGCCTGTGCCTGACATGCAGAGGCGCCGTGGCCGGGGACGGCTGAGCCTCCCCCGACCACGGCGCCTTTTTTCTCGCGCTGCGGTGCGCCGTGATCAGCGCGTCGCGACCACCGCCACGGCGAGCGCCGCGAAGCCCGCGGCCCACAGGGCCGTACGGCCCAGGACTCCCGTGCCGGTGATGCGGCCGTCCGCCGCCGGGCGCCACAGCGCCGCCGGCTCCGACCACAGGTAGGCGGGGAATCCCGCTCCGAACACCAGGCACGCGGTCAGCCAGTATCCGGCGCTCGGGGCCCGCAGCCGTGCCCGCACCACGATGTCGGCCAGCACGGCCACCCCCGCCGCGAGGACGGCCCAGGCGAGCCATGCGGTGGAGATGAACCGCCAGTACAGCACCGGGACCAGGGAGGCGAGCCCGCCCAGCCTCTCCAGCGGATCCTTCCGGTCGAACACGACCGGCGTGGTGCCGAGCTCGTCCCGCACCAGCTCCTCGAACTCGGCCTCACCGCCCTCGCCCCCCGGAAGGGTCGCGAAGCGGTGGGTGAGCTCCCTGTCGCCGGCGTACCCGGTGGTCCACCGCACGCCGACCGCGTCGGGTGCGGTGTAGAAGACATGGACCACCGAGGTTCGGCCGGCGCGCACGTCGTCGAGCAGCTCCCGCATCGAAGCCTGGCGCGGGACCAGGTTCGACAGCAGGTCGACGGCCGCGGCGAGCAGAAGCAGCAGCGCGAGCACGCGGAACGCCCGGTGCACCGAGCCTCGGGCCCGTACGGGCAGACGGTCCAGCACAGGCACTGCCACTTCCGTCCCCTCTCTCATCTTCGATCAGCGGCCGGTCACGGACCGACCGTGATCGTCCAGTAGTAGGTCTGGTGCAGGGTGCCCATCTGCTTGCCCTGCCCGATGTCCGGGATGACGTGCGTCAGGGACTCCGTACCGGTCTCGTTGTAGGCGGCGAACGCGACCGTGAAGGACCGTTCGCGCTTGTTGACGTTGATGACCTGGTGGATCTGATCGTAGGAGCCCATGAAGGCCTCCGGAACCCCGGAGCCCTTGGCGCCGTCGGTCAGCATGCCGGTGATGTCGTTGAAGAAGTTGGTCTTGGGGTCCTTGTAGGAGGATCTTCCGCCCATCGAGGCGGGGTCGATGTCGTAGTCGGCGGCCTCGATCTGGCTCTTGAGCTGGTTGACGATGTTGAGGCTGTGCTTGTTGGCGGCGAGCTGCTGGGTCATGAAGCTGCCGACACCGAAGGCCCGGTTGCCTCCGTCTCCGTTCATCCACTCGTTGAGCAGGTCGTTCCAGGTGTCGGTGGAGCCGATGCCGGCGATGTCGGCACAGCCCGCCGCGACCCCGGAGGAGACCATGGCGCCTTCGACGCACGGGGTGGTCTCGTGGGTGAGGACCTGGACGTACTTCTTCAGGTCGACGCCCAGCGCGTGGTAGAGGCCACCCTTCCACTTCTTGGCGATGTTGTTCAGCGCGCGCTGGCAGGCGGCGTCGCAGCCACCACCGCCACCGCCACCGCCGCCACCGCCGCCACCGCCACCGCCACCGCCACCGCCGCCACCGCCGCCACCCTGGTACTCAGGGCACTGCGGGTTGGTCAGACTGGGGCAGGGAGCGCCGCCGCCGCTGGAGACCGGGATGCCGCCCTTGCAGGTGATCCCGTACTTGCTGGGGTTGTCGCACTCGGGCACCCGCTCGCCCGTCGGGTCGGCCTGGGTGACCGGGTTGTTGTTGGCGTAGGCGTACCCGTTGAGCGACTGGGCCTGGTCCAGGGTCAGCTTGGGGTCGGCGCTGATGAACTGCCCGGTGGACGGGTCGTACTGGCGGGCACCCACATGCGTCAGACCGGTGGTCGCGTCGGTGGTCTTCCCGAGGAAGCCCTTGTCGTCCGGCCAGGCGGCGCCGGTGACGGTGCCGCGGTTCTCGCCGAAGACACCGGTGTAGCGCTTGGTGAACGTCTGCGTGCTGTCCGAGCCGACGGCCAGGCTCTGCGTGCCGTGGTGGTCACCGGCCAGGTAGGACACCTTCTGGGCACCCGACTGGTTGGTGCGGACGGCGACGTTCATGCTGCCGGAGGCGTACGAGCGCTGGGCCCAGGTGGTGCCGTTGGCCCGCAGGTGCACCTCGGTGGCGCCGGCGTACAGGATCCGCTCGCCGCCGGTGGTGGCACGGACGAGCAGGGTGCCGTCGGCGTCGTAGAGGTAGTCCGTGGCCTTGGTGCCCTCGGTCAGCTTGGTGAGCTGGCCGGACTCCGACCACTTGAGGTCCTGAGGGCCGGTGGCGCCGGGACGCTTGGTGGTGTTGCCGGTGTTGTCGTAGACGTAGGAGCGGTCGGGCGTGGTGCAGTTGCCGCTTGCGCTGGTGCCGTTCAGGGTGTGCTTGCGGGCGGTCCAGCAGTACGTCGTCTTCGTGTCGCCGGTGCTCTTGTGCGAGGTGACGGAGGTGCGCTGGCCCGCGGTGTTGTACGTGTACGAGTCCCAGTACGGCGCCGGGCCGGACAGGGACGTCGCGCTGCGCGGGTCGGAGCACTTCTGCGAGGACGGGGTCCAGGCCTCGGTGAGCCGCCGGTGGCCGTCGTAGCCGAAGCACTGGGTCTCGGCCTTCCCGGCGCCGCCGAGCAGCGTCGGGTCGGTGATCGAGGTGACGTTGCCGGACAGGTCGAAGGTGTAGTTGAGGTCCTGCAGCATCCACGGGTGGGTCTGGTCGGTGACGTGCGAACGCGTCAGTCGGCCGGTGCCCTCCTCGTAGGTGTTCGTGACGTAGGTCTTCTTCACGGCCTCGGTGTTCGCCGTGCCCAGAGTCAGCTGCTGGGCCCGGCCGAGGGCCGAGTAGTCGACGCCCAGGAGGTAGCCGGTGGAGCCGCCGATCGAAGTGACGAGACCGAGGTCGTCGTACCCGTAGGCGACGGTCTCCGAGGCCAGTCCGCCGAGCGCGGGCTCGGTGGTGTTCTGCAGCGAGCCGTCGATGTTGTAGTAGCTGCTGTACGAGAGGGTCGTGGGCACCCCGGCGGTCACCAGCGGATCGGTCGCGGGCAGCGTCAGGGTCGAGGCGGTGGGCCGGGACATGGTGTCGTAGGCGGTCACCGACCGCGTGTACGCCTGGCCTGTCCTGCCGCCGACGTAGCGGACGGCACTGGCCCGCTGGCCCTTGAGGACGGTGTCGTAGGTGTATCCGGTGAGCTGGTTGGCGTCGGTGACCGAGCCCGTCCAGGTGCCGGTGACGCGGCCGAGCTCGTCGTAGCCGGTGACCACCGTGCCACGGGGGTCGGTGACCTTGACCGGCCGGTCGAGCGCGTCGTAGTACGTGGTCGAGGAGCCCTTGTCGGGGTCGCCGACCACGCGCTCACGCCCGAACACGTCGTGCGTGTAGGTCCACTGGGCGCCGTCCGGGCCGGTCACCGCGGACTGCTTGCCGTCCAGGGTGTAGCCGAAGCGGGTGGACGCGTAGGTGACGCCGAGGGCGCCGCCGTACTGGGTGTCGGTCGGCAGCGGCCCCGCGTATTCGCGGGTCTCCACGGCGCGGCCGCGGGCGTCGGTGATCGTCCGGGTCGCGGTGCCGCCCTCGACGGCGGTGGTGGCGGTCGAGTCACCGGTGTACGTGGTGGACGTCGACCACTTCTTCACGCCGTACACGAGCAGGGTGCTGGTCGTGGCCCGGCCGGCACCGTCGAAGGCGGTCTCGGTCTGCTTGGGCGCCTCGCCGTACTCGGCCCGCGTGTAGGTGCCGTTCGGAGTGGAGGTGGTGTCGAAGATCTCCTCGTACGACTCGTAGGCGAGGCCGCGCGAGTCGTAGCGGGTGTCGCTCAGGAGCCGGCCGCCGTCCGGGGTCGGCGCCTGGATCTGCAGCGGGCGCAGCAGCGCGTCGTAGATCGAGTACGAGGTGTTGTAGGTGGTTCCGTCCTTCTTCAGCTTCGCCGTGGAGACCCACGACTGCCTGGTGTCGGACATGCTGTACGTGTACTTCTGGCTGGGCGCGTAGCCGCCGCCCCGGTTGCGGTCGGGGAGCCAGACGTCGGTGAGCCGGCCGAGGGCGTCGTACGCGGTCTCGGTCTTCTTCAGGTTCGCGTCGTAGCTGCGCTCCGGCTGGCCGCGCCGCGCGTCGAGGAAGGTCGTCGTCTTGAACCCCTTGGGGTCCGTGGTGATCGTCTTCGTCAGCGGGCCCTGGTCGGCCGGGGTGTAGGCGGTCGTGGTCGCCTTGTCGTGGGCGTCCGCGAGGCTGACCGGGCGGCCGAGGGTGTCGTAGCCGGTGGTGGAGAGCTTCTGCCAGACGGGCTGGTTGTCCGTCCCGTAGCTCTTGGCCCGTCCGGTCCAGGTCGCCAGGCCCTTGGTGGGCTTCATCGTGGCCGACCAGGCGGCACCGTCGTAGGCGGTGGCGGTGTCGGAGAGCACGTCACCGCGGCGCGTGTCGTCGGCGGGCAGGTCGAGGTCGGCGTCCGCGACCGTGCAGGCCCGGCCGACGGTCCGGGTACGGGAGGCGAGCGAGACGAGCCCGATGGCGGTGTCCCGGGCGTACCAGGTGTACTCGCAGGTCTCGTCGCCGCTCTTGGCGTCGTCGCCCCGGTCCTCGACCTGGTACGGCATGCCGAACGCGTCGTGCTCGGTGACGGTGGTGTGGGCGCGCCAGGTGTTCGACGCGGTGAGCAGGGTGTAGCTGGTGGACTCGCCGACGCGCACGAAGCGGGCGACGTGGTCGGCGGCGTCGGGGACGTCCTGGCGGGCGGTCTCCTTCAGCCACGGCTTGTGGACCTCGGCGCCGATGGCGGTGGCGCCGTCGTAGGTGACCTTCTGCCGCAGCTTGCCCTGGAAGGCGTCGGTGTCGGCGACGGAGGCCACGCCGAGCGCGGGCGCGGAGAGCGGGGCGAGGCTGACGGACTTGGTGGTGCCGTCCTTCTTCTTGTCGCCGTCCATGCCCTGGAAGAACAGCGAGACGCTCTTGGAGCGGGTGGTGTTCAGGGCGCCGCCGTACGCGGTGACCTGACGGTAGCCGCGCCAGTCGGACCAGGTCCGCTCGTCCTTCGGGGTGAAGGGCTCGTCGCTGTGGTGCCAGGCGGCACCGCTGTACTCGTAGGAGTTCTCGACGGTGTCGTTCTGGCCGGCCGGGTCGGAGACGGTGACGGCCAGCACCCGGTACTTGTGGAACCAGTCGATCGAGGCCTCCTCGGCCCCGTTGATGTTCCAGAACTGCGGGTAGCAGCTACGGGTGTTGGTGTCGGGGGCGGCTCCGAGCACCTCGCCGCGCACGCACTCGGGAGCGGACAGGGACACGGTGGTGATGGCACCGGTCTCGGAGGTGACGGTGGAGATCCGGGGCCGGGACAGCGGCAGGATGTCGTCCGTGCCGTCCACCCGGTTGGGCCGCATGTGGTAGGTGAAGGAGACCGGCTTCAGCTCGATCGCGGTGCCCGCCTTGGCAGTGCGCACGATCGACTGGAGCGAGAGCACATGGTCGGAGCTGTCGCCGATGTCGCCGCCGTCCAGGTACTTCTGGTTCAGGGCCCAGGAGTCGACCGGGTCGTAGGCGCTCGTGGCGGCGTTCCACGAGAAGGTGTCGACGCTCGTGGTGCGCTTGCGGGAGAAGAACGACGGGCCGCCGGACTTGCAGTCGGTGTCGTCCTTGGAGCAGATCGCGTCGAAGGGGACGTCCGGCCAGTTGTCGGAGGTGGCGTCGGTCAGCGAGCCGCAGTCGGCGACCGTGCACCGCTCGGCGTGGCCGAAGGTCACCTTGGCGTCGGCGGTGTCGGTGAACAGGGCACCCTTGCGCAGGCCGTACTTGACCTCGGTGAGGTAGCCACCCCGGACGTACGAGGTGCTGGCCTTGGTGGCCTTGTTCTTCTCGTAGTAGTTCGACTCGGCGGTGTACCAGTACGTGGAGGCGTTCCCGGAGGGGTCCTCGACGAGGTCCACGTTCCAGCGCCAGGCCTGGGTCAGCGCCCGGTCCGCGAACGCGGTGCCCTTGTCGTAACCCGGCTCGCCCGAGTCGTCACCGAAGACGGGGACGGTCCAGGTGCTGTTGGTGCGCTCGGTCGAGGCGCCGTCGAGCTTGTTCCTGCCGAAGGTGTAGGTGGTGCCCTCGGTGACGACGGTCCAGTACTCGCCGTTGTCGTCGCCGTTGTCGGCGCCGGTGTGACGGGTCACGGTGGAGGCGTCGTCGCCCTCCAGGTGCCATGCACCGCTGGTCTTGTCCTTGACCAGCCGGTCGGACCTGCCGTTGAGGACGAGCCGGGCGTTGTCGTACTTCCAGCAGCGGTCGTAGACGTCCTCGTGGCCGTCGTCGTCACAACTGCCGTAGCCACGCTCGATGTAGGACTCGCCGAGCGAGAAGCCCTCACCGACCGCGCTGCCCTGGTTGTTCGAGGTCGCGGTGCGGCCGTCGACCGAACCGGAGTCGTAGGAGAGCGCGAGGGAGGGTGCCGGGCCGGCCGCGGCCGGCGGCAGGGTGAAGCCGTAGTTCCAGGTGAACGAGCCCGAGCCGGAGCCGGCCTCCCAGGAGGACGACGCGGCGAGCGGGGTCGCCGCGAAGTCGCCCGAGCCGTTCGCGGCCTCGCCACCGCCGACACCGTCCGCGGTGAGCGCGAACACGGTCGCACCGGAGGCCGCCGCCGACGCGGTCAGCAGCTGGGTGGACGGTCCGCCGGCGGTCTCGGCGAGCGCGAGATCGGCCGACACGGTCTGGGCGGACCGGTCGTTGTGCGACGTCACCGGGGTCTGCGTCCGGCACTCGGCCTTCGCCGGCGTGGTCAGCGCACATGCGGGCAGGGTCACCAGGCGCAGCCGCCCGGACCAGCCGCCGCCGACCGCGGAGGCGAAGGAGCCGTAGTCGACGGTGACCTTCGCCGTGCCGGCGGTGTCGGCCTCGGCGGTCAGCAGGACTCCGGTGACCCCCGCCCTGCGGGTCGCCTGCCGGTCGAGGACGGTCACGCGCGCGTCGGCGCCGGCCGCCCAGCCGGCCTTGCCCGGCTTCGGGGTCAGCGTCACCGGCAGCCCGCCGGGCTCTGCGCTCCCCGCCCTGCCCGCCGTGAGCGGCAGCTCAGCCGAACCGCGCGCGGGCCAGGCGGCCCGCTGTTCCCGGGTGGCCTCGGCGGCCTGGCCGTCGTTGGCCTTCCGCTCCCTGGCGACCAGGTCGCGGGCCTTCTTCGCCCCGCCACCCGTGATCTCCCTGACCTTGCTGACCCGCTGCTCGGGTACGTCGGGACGGCCGAGGCCGCCGGGGCCCGCCGCCTGGGCGACCGGTGTCCAGCCGACCGGTACGGCCAGCGCCAGTGCCAGCGCGGCCGCGAGGGTCCGGGCGCGACGACCGCCGCCACCGTCCCCTCTGTCGAATCTGCCCATGCCTGTCAACATCTGTGGATCCACCCCGAAAGTACGTAAGAGAGAACATCGGAAAACGAGTTGTGGAATGGCCACGTGCCCGTGTGTCCGGCGCGCGTGGGTACGACAGGGGCGGGAGGCTTCCTCGCCGGAAGCCCCCCGCCCTCACCCGTCGGTCAGTCGCCGACGGTGGTCTCGATCTGGTCGGCGCCGGCCATCGCCCCGGCCCAGAGCCGCACTTCGGCGATGCGCGCGGGCAGGTGGTGGCCCCACCCGCCGGAGGTGAAGCCCTTGCCGAGAGCGAAGTCACCGGAGCCGACCTGCGCGGTGAACGCCGTGGCCTCGCCATTGCGGTTGTGGCCCAGGTAGAGGCTGATGGCGCCGTCCTGGGCGTCGAAGACGCCGGTCAGCCGGACCAGGCTGTCCATGGCCGCGACCTCGTCGGAGACGACCGAGGAGAAGGTGCCGTCGGCGTTGAGCCGCCCGAAGTGCCACTTGCCGACCGGTGTGGTCCGCTCCTCCATGGTCTCCGGGTCGAGGGCGGTCTCCTTGCCGGTCAGCTGGAACCAGAAGCCCCACGCCGAGCCGCTCGCCGACCGCTGGCCGAAGACCTGGCCGGTGTGGCCGACGGGCTTGGTCAGCAGCTGCGCGCTGTCCAGCCGTACGGTCGTCGTGGCCGTGAACGACCCCGTGTCGTCCAGGACGGGGCCGGCGGCGGTGGCCGCGTCGTCGACGCCGTCGAGGACGATCTCGCCGCCCGCGACGGCGGCACCGCCGGAAAGAGTCAGCGCGGGGCCGTAGCCGACGGCCGAGTTGGGCACGGTGGAGCCGGTGGCGTCGGCAGCGTTCCAGTCGGCGACGAGCTCGGCGCCCGCGTACGTCTGCGAGGTCGGCAGCTTCGCCTCTTCGGCGATCTCCCGTGCCGTCAGGACCCGCTGCCAGACGGCGACCTCGTCGATGCTGCCCTTGAACGGCAGACCGTACTGGCCGTTGTACCTGTAGCGGCCGAACTGCATCGGGCCGGTCGCCGACCACGAGCTGACCACGTTGGTGTTGACGGCTTCCAGCTTGCCGTTCACGAACAGCTGGAGCGTCTTGGCCGCCGGGTCGTACGTGCCGGCGAGGTGGGTCCACACACCGGTCCGCGCGGGAGTGACCGCCTTGCGGCCCCAGTACGCGTCGGCCGTCGCCTCGTCCTTCTCCTTCACCCCGAAGTACCAGGTGTCGTACGGCTTCTCGTAGGTGACCACGAACGGGCTGTAGTTGGCGCCGTCCTGGGAGAGGACGACGCCGGTGGTGTCCTTGCTGTCCAGCCGGACCCAGGTGGAGAACGAGTAGCCGGAGCGGGTCTCCAGGACCGGGGCGGAGGTGGCGGCGTGACCGCCGCCGTTCAGGAGCAGACCGCGGTCGGTGACCGGGCCGCCCGGCAGCGGGGCCCCGGCGGCGTCGGTGGTCAGCTCACCGCGCCGGCCCCGGTCGTCCCGGACGGCCGTACCGGCGAGGGCGGCGTCCTGGCGGGTGGCGTCGGCACCGGTGTCGACGGCGGCACCGGAGGCCTCGCCGAAGCTCCACCGGCCGACGGGACCGTCACCGGAGGCGACGAGGTAGTCGACGACCTGCTGGGCACCGGCGCGGCCGAGTGAATCGACGGCCCGCACGTACAACCGGTGCGTGCCGGAGCCGTTCGGTGTGACCGTGGCCTTGAAGGTGCAGGCGACGCCGGGGGAACAGGTGTTGATCCAGGCGGCCTGCTCGGTGGAGCGGTACTGGACATTGGTGATGTTGGTGTCGCCGACGGCCGGCGCGAAGGTGACCGTGGACGACACGCCCGGGCCACCGGCGGCGGCACACGCGTTCGGAAGGCACTCGGAGTACGGCGCCCCCATCGTGACCTTGGGTGCCTTCGGCGCCGTCGTGTCGACGGTGAAGTGACAGGCCGCCGTATAACCGGTGTTGAGGCGGTTCGTGCCGTCCTCGTAGTACGAGAGCGTCAACGCGAGGAGCCGGTGCTTCACGCCCTCGGCCAGGGCGGGAAGGCTCTTCGTCTGGTTGACGTTGTCACCCGTGTACCCGGTGGTCGGGCTGTCGACGTCGGTGTGGGCGGTCACCCAGGAGGTGCCGTTCCACTTCTGCGTACGCCAGCGGATCCGCAGGCTGGCACCGGACTCGCCGCCCGCCGCGGTCTGCGGCCTGCCGTTCACGGCCGGAGTCGGGTCGCTGATGACGGCGGGGTCGTTCTCGTTCGGCGCGCAGACCGTGCCGTTGCCACTGACCACACCCACGCCGGTGGGCAGTGCGGGCAGCGCCACGAACTTCACCGACAGGACGGCGTCGTTCCTGAACCGCTTCCACGCGGAGGTGTCCGACTCGTTGTTCGCGCGGATCTCCAGCGTGAGGCGGGAGAACTTGCCCGCCGCGAACGACTTCACCGTCGGGGTGAGGTTCTCGTTCGTCTCTGCCGGGTTGTCGTTGAACTCGATGGGAGCGTCCGGCGAGTCCGGGTCGCAGAGCGAGCCACGGCCTGCCGAGACGTCCCGGTCGACCATCCAGTCCAGTTCCTTGGGCCGTGTGGTCCAGGTGGTGGAGGAGGAGATGTTGTCGGTGCGAACCAGGTCGACGGTGCGCGGGTCGCACTGGAACGCCCACGGCTCGGTCACCCGGAACGTGGCGTCCAGGATGTTCTTGCCCTTGAGGCTGGCCGGGGAGAACTCGAAGTACAGCCGCTGCACATAGCCGGGACCGCAGTAGTACCCGTTCCAGGAGCCGCACTTGCCCGCGCCCATGCCGCGGTCGTCGTCGCCGTTGCCCCAGCCGTACGACTCGTAGCCGTCGCTGCGCAGCAGCGTCCGCTCCGACTCGCCCCACGTCACCGTGGGATCGATGAAGAGCGGGAAAGCGGCGTCGGGGGTGTTCGCCAGCATCGCAGCGTCAGGCATGACGGAGAGCGAGCCCTTGCCGAGCTTCACGCCCATCCCCCTGACCTTGTCGCCCTGGCCGGGGGCGCGCCCGGTGCCGGAGGGGGCGGACTCCGAGGCGTCCGCGGAGGTGCCGGGTGCGGGGGACGCCGACGGGGCGGCCACCAGGGTCCCGGCCGGGCCCTTCGCGAGCGCCGGCTTCGCCGCGGGCACGGTCGCGCCCAGCCGCCCGGCCGCGCCCCTGCCCGCCGAGTCCCACATCTGGGCCGGAGGCGCCTTGAACACCGTACGGCCGTCGCCGTCCACCGCCGCCAGCGCGCCGGACGCGCTCGTGCGGACGGAGAGACCACGCGTCCTCAGGCCGAACGTCAGGGTTCTGATCCTCGGATCCGCCGCCGCCTCGGGCGTCTTGACGACGAGCACGTGCTGGAAGCTCTCCACCGTCGCCGTGACCTTCAGGTCCACGTCCGGCAGCACGTCCGGGTACACCGCGCTCGCGCCGTCGAGCCGGGGGGCGGGCAGCCTGCCGGGCCATTCGAGGGCCAGCGAACGCCCGGACTCCGCGATCGAGACCAGCGCGTCCTTGTTCCCGCCGCGCGAGAACGACATCTCGGCCGCGGCGGCCTTCGGGCCGATCGACCCGTCGGAGCGCCGCACCAGCGTCGCGTCCGGCGCACGCCAGCCACCGCCCGGGACAGCCACGCGTACGGGGACGGCGGACTCCTCCAGGGTGAACGTGGAGCCGTCCGGATTGGCGAACACGGTGGTCCGCTCCGAGCGTTCGCTCGTCACCTCCACCCGGTGTCCGGAGGCTCTGGCCGCCTTCAGCGCCCGTTCGGCCTCCGGTGTCGCTGTCGTCGTGGTCGCCCCGGCGGGTTCGGCCCGCTCCGCCGCCAGCGCGGAACCGGCCGGAACCACTCCGAAGAGGACGGAGGCCGCCGTCGCCAGCGCCACAGCGGCCCCACCTGTCCGTGAACTCCCCCGTCTGTACCACGATCTACCGGGATGTCTGCCAGCCCCCACGTCCCCTACCCCCACTGTTCACGTCTCAGAGATCGCAATGAATCGCCGGATTGAACCGTGGGTGCTCACGCAGCGTCAAGGATTGGCCGAAGATCGTGGGACAAACCACTCAGCACGTGATCGCACCGGGCGGCCCCGGGGTTCCCGGACGACCGGATTCCCGTTTCCGATGCCGTGATCGTCCGGTCGGAGGCCCGTGAGCCGACGTGTGTGCCGGACGCCTCGCACCTACGATCGGACCATGGCTGCCGCACTCTCTCTCTGGTCCCGGGACTCCGTGCTCTCCATCGGCTCGACGGGGTCCGTGCTCTCCATCGGCTCCGTCGGTTCGGTGCTCTCCGTCGGCTCCGTCGGATCGGCCGCGTCCATCGCCTCCGTCGGGTCCTGGCTGAGCGCGGGATCGCTGCTCTCCGCCCAGTCGTGCTGGTCGGTCATGTCCTGGCGTTCCAGGGGCGGTGTCATGGCGGCCGGCGCGCTCACCGTCGCCGGCGCGCTGCTCGTCTCCCGGTCCTCGGGGCTCGGGCGCCGCGGGCGTCACGCACGGCGGTAGCGGCCGTCGCCCGCTCCCGTCCCTTCCAGGGGTCCGCTCAGCTCACGAGGTGGATCGCCAGTCCCGCGATGAGCGTGCTCGACACGAGCGCCGTCCCGAGCCGTCCCCTCGGGCCCGTCAGTCCCCGGCCGAGGAGCGCGCCCCCGGAGGCGAGGAGGAGCTGCCAGCTGGCGGAGGCGACCAGGGCCGCCAGGACGAAGACCGTACGGTCCAGAGGAGTCGCCGGACCCGAAGGGCCCGTCGCCAGGATCAGGGCCACGAAGTAGATCACGGTCATGGGGTTCAGGATCGTGATGCCCAGGAACGTGAGGAAGGCGCGCGCCGGGGTGAGCGGTCCTTCGCGGTCGTCCCGGTTCGCGAGGTCCCGTGCGCGGTAGGCCCGTACGGCCGTCCACGCGGAGTGGGCGGCGAGGCAGACGAGGACCACCGCCGAGATTCGGCGCAGCGGGGTCATGACCGGTGTCAGGAGCGGCACGAGCGCCGAGCCGCCGAGGACCGCGACCAGGGCGTACACCCCGTCCGCCGCCGCGACGCCGAGCGCCGCGCCCGCTCCCGTACGCCAGCTCGTGCGCGCCGTGACCGCCACCAGATAGGCGCCGACGGCGCCGACCGGGATCGCGATGCCGTAGCCGGCGAGCAGGCCGGCCACCACCGCGGCGGTCACGCGACGGACAGGATCGGGCCTCCGGTGGAGCCGGGCTGCTGCTGTCGGCGGTAGCTGGCGCCGTCCTTCGTACGGGAGAGCAGGCCACCGGTCACGAGATAGCGGCGCAGCGCCGGGAAGTCCTCGTGCACGGTCAGGAGGGCCTCGTTGACCTCGCGCTCGGAGTAGGAGCGGGCCGGCTCGAAGAGCGTCTCGGCCAGGTGGGCGAGGAGCTGCGCGCGGCGCGGGGCCCTGCGCGGGATCGCCTTCAGTCGTCCTTCGGCGGAGAACAGGTCCGCCACGGGGTGGGAAGTCATGCGCCGAAGCGTGCCGCGCGGCGTCCCGCCCCGGCAACGCAATTTCGCGAGCGCGCCCGGCCCCGTCCTACGGCGTGATCCTGGTCGCCGGACCGTAGATCGTCGGCCGGATCTCCTGGGTGCCGAACTCCGCGAAGATGTCCGCCCCCTGCCGCATGAACGCCTCGAAGTCCTCCGCCGACTCCCACAGGTCCACCACGAACCATCCGCCCTCGGCGGGGGCTCCGGCGTGGGAGACGAACCCCTTGGGGGGCCAGAACGACGAGGCTTGAAGCTTCGCGTTGACCGACTCGTACTGCTGCTTCGTGACACCCGGCAAGGAGACGGTGACGATCACGGCCATGAGGGTGCTCGCTCTCTGAGGTGTGCGGATGCGCCGCTTCCCAGTCGAGCAGCGCGTCCCGCGCCCCGCACCACGACAGGTCCGTCCGGACGAACGGCCCGCCGGTGCACTGCCGGCCCGCCGACCCGAAGGAGATGAGGACCCGTCAGGCACACCCGGACACGAGCGGGCCCGGCCCTCGGGGCGGCAGAATGCAGCCATGACGGAACCCGTGGACCCCGCCCTGCTCCAGCGCTGGAACGCCACCCTGCGCGCCGCCCGCGCCGGCCGCGAGGGCCCGGACCCGACCCCGTACGGCCGGAACCTGCTGGCCCGCTGGGCGGAGCCGCAGCGCAGGTACCACACGGTCGACCATCTGCGAGCCGTCCTCGACCGCATCGACGAACTCGCCGACCAAGGCGGCGAGGGCGGGGAGCTTGAGCTGGTCCGGCTGGCCGCCTGGTTCCACGACGCGGTCTACCGGCCGGAGCGCTCGGAGAACGAGGAACGCTCGGCACTCCTGGCCGAGAAGGCCCTCACGGAGGCGGGCCTCACCCCTCACGAGATCGCCGAGGTGGCCCGCCTGGTGCGCCTGACGACCACCCACGACCCGGCGCCCGGCGACCTCAACGGCGAGGCCCTCTGCGACGCGGACCTGGCGATCCTGGCGACGGACGAGGGTACGTACGGGGGGTACACGCGCGCGGTCCGGGAGGAGTACGCGTTCGTCCCGGACGAGGACTTCCGGCAGGGCCGCGCGGCGATCCTCCGCCAGCTCCTCTCCCTCCCCCGCCTCTTCCGCACCCCGTACGGCGCGGCGGCCTGGGAGGAACGGGCCCGCAGGAACCTGACCCGGGAACTGAAGGAACTGGGGGCCTGAGGACCGCTCCGTCCGCATCGCGAGACTCCCGTCACGGCGGGAATGACAGGCCCAAACCGCAGGTTGACGCATGTCATGCCGTCAACCTCCGCCGAGCGCGCCGAAGCCGCCACCGCCCCCGCGGCGCCGTCCACGCCCACCCGCATGCCGCTGGCCGTCTACATCCTCGGCCTCTCCGTCTTCGCGCTCGGCACGAGCGAGTTCATGCTCTCCGGCCTCCTCCAATCCGTCGCCGACGACATGAACGTCTCCATACCCCGCGCCGGCCTGCTGATCTCGGCCTTCGCGATCGGCATGGTGGTCGGCGCCCCGCTGCTCGCCGTCGCGACCCTCCGGCTCCCTCGCAAGACGACCCTGATCGCCCTGATCACCGTCTTCGGCCTCGGCCAGGTCGCCGGTGCGCTGGCCCCGAACTACGCGGTCCTCTTCGCCTCGCGTGTCGTCAGCGCGCTCGCCTGCGCGGGCTTCTGGGCGGTCGGCGCGGCAGTCGCCATCGCGATGGTCCCCGTCGGCTCGCGCGCCCGCGCCATGGCGGTCATGATCGGCGGCCTCTCGATCGCCAACGTCCTCGGCGTGCCCGCGGGCGCCTTCCTGGGCGAGCACCTCGGCTGGCGCGCCGCGTTCTGGGCGGTCGGCGTGGCCTCGGCCGTCGCCCTCGTCGGCGTGGTCACCCGCATCCCGCACATCCCGCTGCCGGAGACCCGCCCCCGCCTCAAGAGGGAGCTGTCGATCTACCGCGACCGGCAGGTCCTGCTCTCGATCGTGATCACCGCACTCGCCGCGGGCGGCGTCTTCTGCGCCTTCTCGTACCTCGCCCCGGTCGTCACGGACGTCGCCGGGATCGACACCCGCTGGGTCTCCGCGATCCTGGCCCTCTTCGGCATCGGCGCGCTGATCGGTACGACGATCGGCGGCCGGGTCGCCGACGCCCACCTCTTCGGGATCCTGCTCAGCGGCATCACGGCATCGACGGTCTTCCTGGTCGCCCTGGCCGTCTTCGCCTCCAGCCCGGTCGCCGTGATCACCCTCTCCTTCCTCCTGGGTGTCTCGGCCTTCTACACCGCGCCCGCCCTCAACGCCCGCATGTTCAACGTCGCCGGCGCCGCCCCGACGCTGGCGGGCGCCACGACGACGGCCGCCTTCAACCTCGGCAACACGGCCGGCCCCTGGCTCGGCGGCACCACGATCGACGCCGGCCTCGGCTTCCCCTCGACGGCCTGGGCGGGAGCGGCCATGACGGTGGTGGCCCTGGCGACGGCCGCCCTGGCCCTGCGCCTCAGCCGCCGCACCTCGAACAGCCACGTCGTGGCCTCGTCGGCGTCACCCACACGCACGACCGACCAGCCGACCGACCAGCAGCCCTCTCCCCAGGCCGACCGGCAGACCGCCACCCAGGCCGACCTCGTCGCCTGCCGCACCGCCGACTGACCCGCCGACCGCGGGCCGCCGTGTGCGCCCGCCGCCCGCCCCGGTCACGGTCGCGGGGCGGGCCGCCCCTTGGGCCGGCGCAGGCCCGCCTCCGTGATCAGGCGTACGAGTTCCTTCGAGCCGACCTCGACCGCGCCGGCCTCCACCGCCGAGGCGTATCGCTCCGACGGGATGTCGTAGTGGTCGCGCTCGAAGGCGCGGGGCGGGGCGCCGATCTCGGCGGCGAAGGCGTGCAGTTCCTCGAACGAGACGTCGCTCACCAGGTGCGACCACATGCGGCCGTGACCCGGCCAGGTCGGCGGGTCGATGTAGAGGGTCACCTCAGGCCGCCCACCGGGGCGACCACGACGCCCGCCTTGCCGCAGACCCAGTGCGGGTCCGGGCCGAGCTCGGGTTCGACGTCCAGTGCGTGCGGGTCGCCCGAGGAGCAGACCGGGCACAGCGGCCAGCGGCCGTGCTGCTCCAGGAGCGCGTCCTGGACGTCCTGGGCGATGAGCCCGGCGACGAACGTAATGCCCTCGGGCCACTGCTCGACCCACCAGCGCCGGTGGGTGACGGCGTCCTCCACCATCGACACGACCTCGGCCGCGGCCACGTCGCGTGCCGCCAGATCGGCGAGGACCAGGGCGCGGGCGGTGTGGAGTGCCTGCTCCAGCGGGTCGATGTCGTCCATACACACATTGTCACCTGCCCAGCCTCAGGGGCGAAGGTCCTGTCCGCATCCGGGGTTCGTCCGGGACTTTCCGGGACCGATGGGGTCTTGACGCTCCCCCCGCTCGAAAATATCTTTCAGGTGTGACCAATGACGTGAAGGAAAGTTTCAGCGGCCAGGTGCCCCCACCCGGGGCCCCTCCCTCCGCGCCGCCCTCCGCCGCGTCCGGCGCCGGGTCCGGCCACCAGGCGCCGCCCTCCCCCGGAGCCTCCCCGGCGCGGGAGGTGCCCGCGCCCGCCGCCCTCGCGGCCAAGGTGCGCACCCTCGCGCCCTCCATGACCCGTTCGATGCAGCGGGTCGCCGAAGCCGTCGCCGGCGACCCGGCCGGCTGCGCCGCCCTCACCGTCACCGGCCTCGCCGAGCTCACCGGCACCAGCGAGGCGACCGTCGTCCGCACCGCCCGCCTGCTCGGCTACCCCGGCTACCGGGACCTCCGCCTGGCCCTCGCCGGCCTCGCCGCCCAGCAGCAGTCCGGCCGCGCGCCCGCCGTCACCGCCGACATCGCCGTCGACGACCCGGTGGCCGACGTCGTCGCCAAGCTCGCCTACGACGAGCAGCAGACCCTCGCCGACACCGCCGCCGGACTGGACACCGTCCAGCTCGGCGCCGCCGTCGCCGCCCTCGCCACCGCCCGCCGCATCGACATCTACGGCATCGGCGCCTCCGGGCTCGTCGCCCAGGACCTCGGCCAGAAGCTCCTCCGCATCGGCCTGATCGCGCACGCCCACAGCGACCCGCACCTCGCCGTCACCAACGCCGTGCAGCTCCGCTCCGGCGACGTCGCCATCGCCATCACCCACTCCGGCTCGACCGGCGACGTCATAGAACCCCTCCGCGTCGCCTTCGACCACGGCGCCACCACCGTCGCGATCACCGGCCGCCCCGACGGGCCCGTCTCGCAGTACGCCGACCACATCCTCACCACCTCCACGGCCCGCGAGAGCGAGCTGCGCCCGGCGGCCATGTCGTCCCGTACGAGCCAGCTCCTCGTCGTGGACTGCCTGTTCACCTGCGTCACCCAACGTACGTACGAGACGGCGGCCCCTGCCCTCGCGGCCTCGTACGAAGCCCTGGCCCACCGCCACTCGCCCCGCACCCGGTAACACCGGGAAACCCTCGAAAGAGCCCGCACGTGTCTTCAGCTACGTACTCCGAACTGCGCGCCCAGCTGGCCACCCTGACCACCGAGGCGTTCCGTCCCGAGCTCGCGGAGATCGACCAGCTCCCGACGCTCGAGATCGCCCGCACCATGAACACCGAGGACCAGACCGTCCCGGCCGCCGTCGCCGCGCAGCTGCCGCTGATCGCGGCCGCGATCGACGCCACCGCCGCCCGCATGGCCCGCGGCGGCCGGCTGATCTACGCCGGCGCGGGCACCGCCGGCCGGCTCGGCGTCCTCGACGCCAGCGAGTGCCCGCCCACCTTCAACACCGACCCCTCGGAGGTGCTCGGACTGATCGCGGGCGGCCCGTCGGCGATGGTGAAGGCGGTCGAGGGCGCCGAGGACTCGGCGGAGCTCGCGGCGGCCGACCTCGACGCGCTGGACCTCACCGCGGACGACACGGTGGTCGGCATCTCCGCCTCGGGCCGTACTCCGTACGCCATCGGCGCCGTCGCCCACGCCCGCACCCTGGGCGCGCTCACGATCGGCCTCTCCTGCAACGCGGACAGCGCGCTCGCGGCCGCCGCCGAACACGGCATCGAGGTCGTCACCGGTCCCGAACTCCTCACCGGCTCCACGCGGTTGAAGGCCGGCACGGCGCAGAAGCTGGTCCTCAACATGATCTCGACGATCACGATGATCCGGCTCGGCAAGACGTACGGAAACCTGATGGTCGACGTCCGCGCCTCCAACGACAAGCTCCAGGCCCGCTCGCGGCGGATCGTCGCCCTGGCCACCGGCGCGCCGGACGAGCAGATCGAGACGGCACTCACCGCCGCCGACGGCGAGGTGAAGACCGCGATCCTGATGATCCTCGCCGACATCGACGCCAAGGCCGCCGACCGGCGCCTCACCGATGCGGCCGGCCATCTGCGGGCCGCGCTCCACGCCGACGACACCCCCTGAACCTCCCCCCACCCCCGCACAGCAAGGCACCACCGCACCATGAGCACAGACGACAAGAACCGCGCCATCGCCGCCGCGATCCTCCCCCTCGTCGGCGGCGTGGAGAACATCGACTCCGTGGCCCACTGCATGACCCGGCTCCGGCTGGGCCTGCGGGACCGCTCGCTCGTCCAGGACGAGGCCCTGAAGGCCCTGCCGTCCGTGATGGGTGTGGTGGAGGACGACACGTACCAGATCGTGCTCGGCCCGGGCACGGTCGCCCGCGTGACGCCGGAGTTCGAGGCTCTGGTGGCGGCGGCCCCGAAGCCCTCGGCCGACGGCCTCGCCGCCCAGGGCGCGGCGATCAGGGCGGCGCGGAAGGAGAAGAACCAGACACCGTTCAAGCTCTTCCTCCGCAAGATCGCGAACATCTTCGTCCCGCTGATCCCCGCGCTCATCGGCTGCGGCATCATCGCCGGCCTCAACGGCCTGCTGATCAACCTCGGATGGCTCCCCGCCGTGACACCCGCACTCGCGGCGATGGCGAGCGGCTTCATGGCTCTGATCGCGGTCTTCGTCGGCTTCAACACGGCGAAGGAGTTCGGCGGTACGCCGATCCTGGGCGGCGCGGTCGCCGCCATCATCGTCTTCCCCGGGGTCGCGAAGATCGACGCGTTCGGCCAGACGCTCTCGCCCGGCCAGGGCGGCGTGCTCGGCGCGCTGGGCGCGGCGGTGCTCGCGGTGTACGTCGAGAAGTGGTGCCGTCGCCGGGTACCCGAGGCCCTCGACGTGCTGGTCACGCCGACCCTCACGGTCCTGGTCTCCGGCCTGGTCACCATCTTCGGCCTGATGTTCGTGGCCGGTGAGATCTCCACCGCGATCGGCGACTTCGCCAACTGGCTCCTCGCCCACGCGGGTGCCGGCGCGGGTCTCGTCCTGGGCGGACTGTTCCTGCCGCTCGTGATGCTGGGGCTGCACCAGGCCCTGATCCCCATCCACACGACCCTCATCGAGCAGCAGGGCTTCACCGTCCTGCTGCCGATCCTGGCGATGGCGGGTGCGGGCCAGGTCGGCGCGGCGGTCGCGGTCTACTTCAAGCTCCCCCGCAACGGCTCCATCCGCCGCACCATCAAGTCCGCCCTCCCGGCCGGCTTCCTGGGCGTGGGCGAGCCCCTGATCTACGGTGTCTCGCTCCCGCTGGGCCGTCCGTTCATCACGGCCTGCGTCGGCGGCGCGTTCGGCGGCGGCTTCGTCGGCCTCTTCAACATGCTGGGCGACAAGGTCGGATCCACGGCCATCGGCCCCTCGGGCTGGGCCCTGTTCCCGCTCCTCGACGGCAACCGGGGTCTCGGCGAGACGATCGCGATCTACGCGGGCGGGCTGCTGGTCGGCTACGCGGTGGGCTTCGTGGCGACGTACTTCTGGGGCTTCAGCCGCGAACTCCTGGAGGAGTTCGACGTGGACACGGACCCGGCGGCCGACACGGCTGCCGCCCCGGCGGCGGACCCGGCGACAGCGCCCGCGACCGACCCCGCCCAGGCCCCCGGGCCGGAGCCCGTGAAGGTCTGATCCCGTACGGGTAGCCCCATGAAGGTCTGATCCCGTACGGGTAGCCCCATGAGGGTCTGATCCCGTACGGGGAGAGGTGGGCCCGCGGCCGGCGACGGTGCGGGCCCGTCGCGCTCAGTTCGCGCAGTACGTGTCGCGGGCCGGGCGCTTCCCCGTCCGCAGGAACTCCGTCACCGCCGCGTTCCCGCACGCGTTGCCGTTGCCCACGTACATGCCGTGCCCGCCCTGGTCGACGGAGACCAGCCGGGCGCGGTCGCCGAGGGCCGCGCGCATCTTCAGGCCGGCGGCGTACGGGGTCGACGGGTCGCGGAGGCTCTGGATCATCAGGATGTCGGACGGACCCCGGTCGGTGATCCGGGTCGGCTTCTCGGCCGGGGCCTTCCAGAACGAGCAGGGCGTGATGTTCACCGGGAACCCGGCCGTGAGCGGGTGGCGCGCCCGGTCCGCCACGACGGCCCGCTCGTGGGCGGGGACGGAGCGCGGCCAGCTCACGTCGTTGCAGATGACGCCGACCATCAGCGCCGCGTCCTCGTCCGGCAGCGCGGCGGCGAGCTCGGGCGGAAGCGCGGGCCTGGTCTCCGGGCCCTGGGCGTCCACCACCAGACGGGCGAACCCGGCGAAGGCCGCGTCGCTGTAGAGCGCGTTCTGCAGGGCCTGCCGGAGGACGTTTCCGGTGAGCGGGGCGCCGGGGACGGTGGACTCGACCGGTGCCCGGTCCAGCCGCTCCGCCAGCGCGATCACCAGCGGACGTACGTCCTCGGGACGCTCCGCGAGCCGCAGCCCCTGGGCTGCCCGGTCCGGGTGCGCCGCCCACGCGGCGAAGTCGGGGAAGCGCTCCTCCGCGCCCTGCCCCAGGTACGCGAGCCAGCCTCTGGCGACCCGCTTCGGGTCCGGGTCGCTGCTGCTGTCCAGGACCCAGCGGTCCGTACGGTGCGGGAACCTCTGCGCGTACACCGCGCCGACGTACGTTCCGTACGAGACTCCCCAGGCCGACAGCTTCTCCTCGCCCAGCGCCTGCCGGAACCGGTCCAGGTCCCGCGCCTGGTTCGCCGTCGTCATGCTCGCGAGCTCGTCGCCGCCGTTGCGCGCGCACGCCTCCGCGGTACGCCGGGACCGGGCGACGTTCTCGGCGATGCTCCCGTCGGCGCCCGGCCAGGACCGGAGGGTGACCATGCGCCGGTCGTCCTCCTCCAGCCGGCAGTTCGCCTTCACGCTGCCGCCCACCCCGCGCGGGTCCATCGCCACCAGGTCGTACGTGCCGCCCAGTTCCCTCCGCAGCGCCTCCGCCTTCGTCGTCAGCCGCTGCACCCCGGAGCTCCCCGGGCCGCCGGGGATCACCGCCAGCGCCCCGCGCCGCTCACCGGGGCGGTCGCTGCGGATCCGCGAGACGGCGATCCCGACCTGGCGGCCCCGGGGGTCGCCGTAGTCCAGGGGTACGGAGAGGGTGGCGCACTCCTGCCCGGGCAGCGGCGTGGGCCTGAGGTGCGGACGGGTGACGGCGCACTCGGTCCACACGAGCCCGGCGGGCGACGGGGCCGCGGAGGCGGGGCCGGCCGCGGTCGGACCGGCCACGACGGCGGCGGAGGAGAGGGCGATCAGCAGGGCCTTGGATGCGTAAGTCGTCATGCGGCAAGTCTTGTTGACGCACCGTCATGATCCCATCCGGCAGCCGGGACAGTCCGGGGTGGGGCTGCCCCCCGGACCCCACCCCCGGCCCGCGCCGCCCCGGCCAGACCCCTGGCCCGGCCCGCACCGGCCCGCACCGCCCTGGCCCGCACCGCCCCGGCCAGACCCCTGGCGGCCCCACCCCCGTGGGGGCCGTCCGTCAGAGCGCGTTCGTGACCTTCAGGGCACGTTCGTGACCGTCTCGCAGCCGCCGGCCGCCACGTCCGTGCCGGTCTCGCCGTCGCAGACGTCGGGGGATCCGGCACCTCCCACGAGGATGTCGGCGCTCGGACCGGCCTTCAGCCGGTCGGCGCCCGCGCCGCCGAAGAGCTGGTCCTCGCCACCGGCCGTACCGACCGTGTTCTCGATGAAGAAGTCGGCGTTGTCGCCGAGCAGCCGGTCGTCGCCGCCCCGCCCTTCGATGAGGTCGTCGCCCGCGCTGGTGGGCGCCGTGGTGTTCACGGAGCTGTCACCGAGGAGGACCTCGCCGGCGCTCCCGCCGACGATCCGGTCGTCACCTGCACCGGACGCCGTCCCCTCCGCCGCGTTGTGGTCGCCGATGGCGAAGAACCCGCCGTCCGCACCCAGCTCCAGGAGGTCGTTCCCGCCGCTGCCCGAGGCGCTGCGCTGCGCGTTGTTGTCGCCGATGAGGATGTCGGTGCCGCTGCCTCCGCGCAGCACGTCGTCACCGGCTCCGGAGGCGTCGGTGAGGGTCGCGACGGAGTCCCCGGCCATGTCGTCGACGCCGGGACCGCCGTCCAGCACGTCGTCGCCGCCACCGGTCGCGCTCCTGCCCCGGCTGTCCCCGGCCACCACGTCGTCGCCGGGCCCCGCGAACACCTGGTCGTCGCCGCCGCCGGAGGCCGCCCCGGCGAGCGCGAAGCTGTCGCCGCCGAGCCGGTCGTCGCCCTCCCCGCCGTAGACACGGTCGTCGCCGCCGCCCACCGCGTCCCCGGTGAGGGCGAGGACGTCGCCACGGGCGTTGTCGTCGCCCGCCCCGGCGTTGACGTGGTCGTCGCCCAGGCCGCCCGCGACGGCGTCGTCCCCGCCCAGGGCGCAGATCAGGTCGTCTCCGCCCCCGCCGTCGATCACATCGGCACCGGCCGACCCGACGATCACGTCGTCGCCGGCGGTTCCCTGGATCGTCCCCGACCCCGTGAGGGTCGCGGGTACACCGAAGCACGTGGACGGTGCGGCGGCGGCGGTCCCCGCCGGCAGGCCGAGAGCGAGGAGCGCGGCAGCGGTCAGCAGGCCGGAAACGCGGTAGGGAATCACACGGACCTCCAGAAGCCCGAATCATCACGGAACGTCACACCTGTGGACGCTCGGTCACCGATCCGGACGCTACGTCGCCCCTCACGGGGCGGCGACCGCTGGCCGCATTCGGGTGCACCCCTCAGCGGCGACCGCCGCCGAGGTCCGCCGCGGAGGCCACCACGACCCCGTACAGGTCGGCGATCGTCGCGAGCGCACCCCGGTGGAGCTGTTCGGCGGGTACGCCGGCGACCGCCGTCCGCAGCGGGCGGGTCGCGCAGGCGTCGGCGACGACCGTGGGCCGGTTGCCCCGCAGGAACGCGCCCTCCGCCGTGAACGTCACGCACATGTGTGTCATGAACCCGGCGACGACGACGTCCTTGTGCCCCGCGGCGTCCACATGGGCGGCCAGGTCGGTGTCGACGAAGGCGTTCGGGACCTTCTTGACGACGAGCGGCTCCCCCTGGACCGGGGCGACGCTCGGGTGGATCGCGCCGATGTCCTCACGGATGTCGTACGGCGTGCCCTCACCGCCGTCGTTGACGACGTGCACGACCTTCGCCCCCTCCTCCCGGGCCCGGGCGAGGAGCGCTGCGGCGGAGTCGAGCGCGGCCTGCCAGCCGTCCAGCTCCATCACGCCCCGCGTGTAGGTGTTCTGGTAGTCGACGAGGATCAGCGTCGCGCCGGAGAGCGACGCGGGCGTCTGGTCGAAGCCGTTGAGTTCGCGCAGAGTCGTGGTCGTACGAGTCGTACCCATGGATGAAATACCCCCTGGCTCGGGCTGTTTCGCTACGTCTGAAACGCTATGGCCGACCGCGCGGCGTCGGCAATGTCGCCCGACTTGCAGATACGGACATCGAGATGAGCCAGGTGGAACGACTGATCGTCATCGTCCTCTTCGAGGGCGTCGACCTGCTGGACGTCACCGGACCGCCGGAGGTCTTCGCCCTCCTGCGCCGCGAGACGGACGACGCGTCCGGCTACCGGGTCGTCCTCGCCGCCGAGACCACGGACCCCGTCACCACCTCCGCGGGCGTACGGATCGTCCCGGACGCCACCTTCGACGAGCTGCTCGGCGCGGTGGGCGCCCGGGGCATCGACACCCTCCTCGTCCCCGGTTCCGTCGAGGTCGACGACCGGCGACGGGTCCACGCCCTCGCCGAACCCGCCGTCGTCGACCGGGTGAAGGTCCTCGCCGGGCGGACGCGCCGGGTCGCGTCCGTCTGCGTGGGAGCGCACATCCTCGCCGCCGCCGGGCTCCTCGACGGCAAGCGCGCCACCACCCACTGGTCGACCGCACGGCAGCTCGCCTCCGACCATCCGCTGGTCGAGGTCGACGCCGACCCGATCTTCATCCGCGCGGGTGACGTGTGGACCGGCGCGGGGATCAGCGCCTGCCTCGACCTGTCCCTGGCCCTCGTCGCCGAGGACTTCGGCGAGACGGTCGCGCTGCGGGTCGCCCGCCAGCTCGTGATGTACCTGAAGCGCCCGAGCGGCCAGAGCCAGTTCAGCGTCCCCCTCGAACCCCTCTCCACGACCCGGCGCATCGAGGACCTCCGCCACCACATCACCCGCCACCTCGACGAACCGCTCGCCGTCGACGACCTCGCGCAGTACGCGCACGTCAGCAGCCGCCAGCTGACCCGGATCTTCAAGGAGGAACTCGGCGTGACCCCGGGCGTCTACGTGGAGTCCGCGCGCGTCGAACGAGCCCGCGCCGCGCTGGAGACGACCGACGCCACCCTCGAACGGATCGCGTCCACCTGTGGCTTCGGCACGACCGACACCCTGATCCGAGCCTTCCGCCGCCGCCTCGACACGACCCCCACGGAATACCGCCTCCGCTTCCGCACGGCCCCTAGGGGTGCATCCGCGCGCCCTTGAGCACCTTGTCGACGGCGTTGCGCGGCCCGTACACGGCGAGCCCCACGACATCCAGCCGGTCCCCCGGCACCGCGCGGACAGCCGCGCGGTTGTCGCGGTCGTTGCCGGTGGCGAAGAGTTCGGAGGTGAAGACGGCGCGGGGCAGCGAGCGGGACAGCGCACGGCCGTGTGCGGCGGTGAGCGTCTCCTTCGTCCCCTCGAAGACGAGGACGGGCTGCCGGAACATCGGCAGGTACGTGGTGCCGTCGGCATCGGCGTACGGCTCGCCGATCACCTCCGGCGCCTCTGTGCCGAGGCCGCTGACCAGGAACACGGTCACGTTCAGCCGCTGCCAGGTCTCCAGATGCTCGCGCAGCAGGACGGCGATCTTGGTGTCGAAGCGTACGGGGGGGTTCTCGGGGGGCGTGTCGCCGGGCGTGGTCCATGGTCCGAGACTGCCGCCTCGTCCGTCCCGGCTTCTTGTACGTTCTTGGCATGGTGGCAGGGCACGAGGTCTCCGCGTGGCGCCCGGGTGTCCCGGGTGTGGTGGAGGTCTTCCACGCCCGGTTCACCGAGCACGCCTACCCGATGCACGTGCACGACGTCTGGACCCTGCTGATCGTCGACGACGGCGCGGTCCGCTACGACCTGGACCGGCGCGAACACGGCACCCCCCACGACACGGTGACGCTTCTCCCGCCGCACGTCCCCCACAACGGCTCACCCGCCACCGAGCACGGCTTCCGTAAACGGGTGCTCTACCTGGACCTCACCCAGCTGGACGAGAGCCTGATCGGCGCCGCGGTCGACGGCCCCGACATCGTGGACCCGATGCTGCGCGGACGGCTGGGACAGCTGCACGCGGCGCTGGCGCACCGGAGCGACGGGCTGGAGGCCGAGAGCCGCCTCGCCCTGATGACGTGGCCCACGACCTGCGGGATCTTCTCGACGAGCGACTGCTCGACGGTGTGACCCTGGCCGAGGCCGCGAAGCTGGTCCACGCCCACCCCACCCACCTGGTGCGCGCCTTCCCCTCGGCCTTCGGCATCGCCCCGCACCAGTACGTGACGTCGCGCCGCATCACCCGGGCCCGCTGCCTCCTCCTCGCCGGCCACCCGCCCCCCGAGGTGGCGTCGCGGACGGGCTTCCACGACCAGTCCCACCTGACCCGCCACTTCCGCCGCCATGTCGGCACCACACCAGGACGCTTCGCACGGCAGGGAAACACGGCGGCACACCCCTGAGGGCCCGGCCTTCCCTGGCGCGGGCCCTCAGGGCGTACGGACACGTCAGCGGATCAGTACAGGCCCTTGAAGCCGTTCCATCCGCCGCTGCCGATCATGGCGCGCGAGGCGTAGAGGCCGGTGCCGAGGTTGCCGTAGCGCCACAGCCTGCCCGAGGTGTCCCGGGCCACCAGGTCCGCACGGCCGTCGCCCGTGATGTCACCCATGCCCACCATGGACGAGTACGCGCCCCAGCCGCCGCCGACCTTCACCCGGGCCGTCACGCCGCCCGAAGCCGTGCCGTAGTACCGCCACAGCACACCCGAGGCGTCCACGCCCAGCAGATCGCCCCGCGCGTCACCGTTCAGGTCACCCGCCCCGACGATCTTCGAGTACAGCTTCCAGTTCGTACCGATCTTCACCCGTGAACCCAGCCGGTGATCCGCCGTCCCCGGGTAGAAGTACATGTCGCCGGTCGCCTTCTGGCGGGCGATCAGATCGATCCGGCCGTCACCGTTCACATCCCCGGAGGACGTCAGCACGTCGTACTGACCCCAGCCCGAACCGATCAGCGTGTACGGGGACGAGGCCGACAGCACCTTCCCGCAGCCCGGCCGGTACGAGCGCATCTGGTCATCGACACGCACGATCACGTCGCCGCAGCCGTCGCCGTTCGTGTCGCCGGACGGGACGAACACCGATGTCGTCGCGAACCTCGCACCCGTGCCGGCGATTCGCGCGGCCAGACCGCCCGTTCCGGTGCCCCGGTACATCGACACCAGCCCCGACGTGTCCGTCACCAGCAGATCGCCGAACCCGTCGTCCCCGGCCAGGTCGCGCCACTCCGGAACGCCACCGGTCACCGACAGCGACCCTGTGGCGGAGAGTGCGGCGCCCTGCCCGTCGGCGGGATCGGCAGTCAGGGTCCAGGTGTACGCCCCATTCGCCACGTGCCTGCCGCCCGTGTCCCTGCCGTCCCACACGGGCGCGACCGCACCACGGGCCGGGCCACCGGACAGCGTCCGCACGACAGCGCCGTTCGTCTTCCGCTTCAGCGTCAGGGACCACGATCCGGCGGGCTTCGACACCCACCAACGCGGCTTCCAGGAGGCCGACCTGAGGTTCGCGGCGGCCGGAGCGACGGCATCGGTGACCCTCAGCGGAGAGGTCACGACGCCGCTGCCGACGAGATGGATCCCACCCTGCGCGTCGGCCCAGGCGATCGTGCCGGTGGCCGGGTCGACCGTCCACACGGTCTCGGGCGAGACACCCTCGGCACCGATGTCGCGAACGGTGCCGGTGGCCAACTCCCTGATCTTGATGCGACCCTCGGAGAAGTAGGCGAGGAAGCCGTCGCCGAGCTCGGTGTGGGTGCTGTTGCCGATACCCAGAGGCGTCATCGTGCGGGTCCGAAGATCGTAGATACCCTGTCCTCCGAACATGCACGTCCAGTGCAGCCAACGACCGATGACGCGGGCGCTGGTCAAGGTGCAGCTGGGGATGGATGCGCTGTTCAGGAGTTCACCGGACCGGACGTCATAGCCGGTCACAGTGCCGTTGCCCGCTTCGTAGACCCAGAGAGTCGTCCCGTCGAGCGATGCCCCCAGGCCCGGCAGTGTGCGTACGGCCGTACCGGTGTCGGTGTCGAGCACCCGGCTCTTGGACGTCCCGTCGAACCCGAACACGTTGGCCACGGTCCAGCGGCCGGAGCTGCCGAGGATCCCGCCGGGTCCGGCATCGACCGCGGTACCGGGAAGCTGAGCGCCCTCGTCCACCCGGTGAACCGGAATGCCCTCGTGGTCGTAGATCAGACGGCCGTCACCCGCCTCCTGGACGGTGGGGCAGCCTTGGTCGATCCGGCATGCCTCGGGCAGTTCGGCAGGGACACGACCGCGATCCTGACGGGCAGCGTAGGCGAGGTCCGACGGCGTGGCGGTCACGGAGCGCGTGTACACCCCTGTCCGCCCGTCCGCGGCGACACCCTCCAGGCTGGTGAGACGGCCCTGCTGGAAGGAGAGGCGCCGGACGACGTTGACGACGTTCCGCGAGGCAACCGCGCTGTCTCGCACGGCCCGGGCTCGTCCGTCGGCATCGGCGGTCACCCTGTACACACCGTAGTCAGCGGTGCCGGGGCCGCCGTCGACCAGCAACCCGCCGTCGGGGGCGCCGACTGCACGACCCGTGGACCGCGCGACGAGGACGCGAGGGGTTCCGCCGGAGAGCGGAACGGCCTCGACGCGCAGGGAGGGGGCGTCGCCGCCCAGGATGCCGTTCAGCGGATCGTGGCGGGCGATGACAAGGTCGTCACCGACCAGCCCGAGGATCGAGCTGTCCTTCTCGTCGGTCACCGGCGTCCTGAGCGGTGCCCGTCCGAGATCGGCACGGTCGTACACCGAGAGCTGGGATCCCTGGCGGTACAGAAGCCGGTCGGGCGTGAGCGCGCTGTCACGCCTCGAGAGCGACACCAGGTCCGGCAGCGCGGTGGCGCGGGCCCGGGTGGTGTCGACCCAGTACGTCCGCCCGTTGAGCCCCAGGACGAGGCCGTCGTCGTCACCCAGCGAGACCGGTATCTCCATGCGGTAGAACCGCTCCGCGGGGGTGCCTTCGACCGTCCGGTCGCGGAGCACGCCGGACCGCGTGTCGAGCACATGCAGCGTGAGGTTCTGCGCCGTCGTGTCCCGGGTCAGGACGTTCCAGCCGAACACGCCGACGAGATCGTGCACGGCCGGCAGCGCCACTGTCCCGGTCTCTCCCGTGACCACGTCCTTGAGCGCGACGACCTTGCCCTCGTCGTCGTAGTCGGCCACGACGTCCGAACCGGTCCCCAGGCTGTAGGACCCATAGGGCGAGGTCGCGTTCGGGTCCACCACCACCGGCTTCGCGGCACCGCCATACGTTCGCCAGGTGTTGCCGACCCCCTCCTCGAAGTGGAGGTACCCGTGCTCGCCCGCGCTCAGCACACCGTTGCGCACAGGGACGACGCTGGAAGCGCCCGGGATGACCACCGCGGGCGCCGAGTCCACCGACTCCACCGGCGTCACCGCCCGGGCGAAGGGCTGGACGGGGCCGAGGACGACACCGGACACGCCGAGGACGGTGGCGGTGAGCAGGGTACTCAGGGGTCTCTTGCCGTACACGGAACTCCTCGGGTCATCGTTCTCTCGGTCCCGGGAGGCGGGGCAGGGAACTCACACGTCCGCACGCGGACGTGCGACAAGAGCCTGCGTTGAACTGCGGCGATACGCCGGTCGGGACATCACACGACCGGCGACCTCAGTGCCCCCCACTGCCGGTCGACCGGATCGTACAAGGCCGCTGATCCCCTCGTTCACCCGGATCCCGGCCCGCCCGGCCTGGCCCGGTCGACCGGCACTCCGCCCCCTACGGCACCCGCACCCGCCCGTACATCACCATGTCCCGTCGTTCCCCGCCCACTTCCTGCCAGGACCGCAGCAGGCCCTCCCGGGCGAAGCCGGCCCGTTCCGCCGTCTTCGCCGACGCCTCGTTCCAGGGTTCGACGAGCAACTGGAGGCGGGGGATGCCCAGTTCACCCATGGCCCACGCACTCAGCGCCGTCAGCGCCGCGCCGGCCGCGCCCTCGCCCCGGCAGGAGGGGGCGACCCAGTAGCCGACGGTCGCGCGGCCCTCGGGGAGGTCGCGGAGCCAGAGGCCGATCATGCCCGCCGGGCGGTCGTCGCGACGGCGGACGATGACGAAGGAGTAGCCCGCTCCCGACTCCGAGCGGTGCCACTGGCGGCGTACGAACCCCTCGCCCTCCGCCTCCGAGTACACCGGCGGGACCGTGGTGGTCAGCGGGATGTACGGGTCCGCCGACGCCTCCTCCACGAGCGGGAGGTCCGCGCGTTCCCAGGGGCGCAGGTCGTACGCCCCCGCGGGCAGCCGCGGCACGTCGAGGCTCACATCGTCCCCAGATAGGCCGCGAGACGGTCGTACTCCTCCTTGACCCCCGCCTCCATCCCCGTCGCCAGCGCCTGGTCGCGGATCTCCGACGACGGCCAGATCGATGTGCTGGTGAGCGCCGTGCCGCCGTCCGGGGTGTCGTCGAAGGTGAGGGTGACATGGACCGGTGGCCCCGGCATGAGCTCGAAGACCTCGGTGTAGACGAGGCGCTCGTTCGGGACGATCTCCTCGTACGTTCCGGAGAAGACGATCTCCCGGCCGTCGGGGGCCTTCTGGCCCCAGCGCCACGCGCCGCCGACCGTGAGGTCGACGTCGGAGATCACCGTGGGCAGGGCCGCCACGCCGTACCACTGGCGCACGTGCTCGGGTTTCGTCCACGCCTCCCAGACACGGGCGGGCGGGGCGTCGAAGGTCCGGGTGATGACCAGCTCGCGGTCGGCCGGTGTCGTCAGCAGCGTGATCATGGATCGCTCCCGCCTTCCGAGAGGCTCCGCTTCCGGGAGTGGCTGACCACCCCCACCCCACCAGCATCACCCCGAACGCCCGAGGGCGGCACCCCCAGCAGGAGTGCCGCCCTCGGTCGCGTACAGCGAGGAACTACCGAGCCGAGGCTCAGAAGTCCATGTCACCGCCCGGCATGCCGCCCGGAGCGGCCGCGGAGGCCTTCTCCGGCTTGTCGGCGATGACGGCCTCGGTGGTCAGGAACAGCGCGGCGATGGAGGCCGCGTTCTGCAGGGCGGAACGCGTCACCTTCGCCGGGTCGATGATGCCCTCGGCGATGAGGTCGACGTACTCGTTGGTCGCGGCGTTCAGGCCGTGGCCGACGGGCAGGTTGCGGACCTTCTCCGCCACGACGCCACCCTCGAGGCCGGCGTTGACGGCGATCTGCTTCAGCGGGGCCTCGAGGGCCAGCTTCACGATCGCGGCACCCGTGGCCTCGTCGCCCGAGAGGTCGGCCTCGAGCTTCTCGAAGACGCTGGAGGCCTGGAGCAGGGCCACGCCACCACCGGCGACGATGCCCTCCTCGACGGCCGCCTTCGCGTTGCGAACGGCGTCCTCGATGCGGTGCTTGCGCTCCTTGAGCTCGACCTCGGTCGCGGCACCGGCCTTGATGACCGCAACACCGCCGGCGAGCTTCGCCAGGCGCTCCTGCAGCTTCTCGCGGTCGTAGTCGCTGTCCGAGTTCTCGATCTCGGCGCGGATCTGGTTGACGCGACCGGCGACCTGCTCGCTGTCACCGGCACCGTCGACGATCGTGGTCTCGTCCTTGGTGATGACGACCTTGCGGGCGCGGCCCAGCAGGTCGAGGCCGGCGTTCTCGAGCTTGAGACCGACCTCCTCGGAGATGACCGTGCCGCCCGTGAGGATGGCGATGTCGTTCAGCATGGCCTTGCGGCGGTCGCCGAAGCCCGGAGCCTTGACCGCGACGGACTTGAAGGTGCCGCGGATCTTGTTGACGACCAGGGTCGACAGGGCCTCGCCCTCGACGTCCTCGGCGATGATCAGCAGGGGCTTGCCCGACTGCATGACCTTCTCCAGCAGCGGGAGCAGGTCCTTCACGGAGGAGATCTTGGAGTTGACGATCAGGATGTACGGGTCGTCCAGGGACGCCTCCATACGCTCCATGTCGGTGGCGAAGTACGCCGAGATGTAGCCCTTGTCGAAGCGCATACCCTCGGTGAGCTCCAGCTCCAGACCGAAGGTCTGGGACTCCTCGACGGTGATGACGCCTTCCTTGCCGACCTTGTCCATCGCCTCGGCGATGAGCTCGCCGATCTGGGTGTCGGCGGCGGAGATGGAGGCCGTGGAAGCGATCTGCTCCTTGGTCTCGACATCCTTCGCCTGCTCGAGCAGGGCGCCGGAGACGGCCTCGACGGCCTTCTCGATGCCGCGCTTGAGGGCCATCGGGTTGGCGCCGGCCGCCACGTTGCGCAGGCCCTCGCGGACGAGCGCCTGGGCGAGGACGGTCGCGGTGGTCGTACCGTCACCGGCGACGTCGTCCGTCTTCTTGGCGACTTCCTTGACCAGCTCGGCGCCGATCTTCTCGTACGGGTCCTCGAGCTCGATCTCCTTGGCGATGGACACACCATCGTTGGTGATCGTGGGGGCGCCCCACTTCTTCTCGAGGACGACGTTCCGGCCCTTGGGGCCAAGGGTGACCTTGACGGCGTCGGCGAGCTGGTTCATCCCGCGCTCGAGACCGCGCCGTGCCTCCTCGTCGAACGCGATGATCTTGGCCATGTGAAGTGGTCCTCCCGGACATGGGGTGGATAACGCTCCAGGACCGCGCCGACGCCCGCGACGGACGGCCTGCGTGCCCTGTGGTTCCTTGCCCCACCTGGCCGCGGACCTCGTCTGCCCGATCCTCGTAAGCACTCTCACCTTCAGAGTGCTAACGCCAATGATTAGCACTCGGCCCATGCGAGTGCAAGCGACTCCCGCAGATCGAGAGAGGCCGCCGCCACCTCCCCGCGCACGCACGAGGGGTCCGCATCCCGGTCAGGATGCGGACCCCTCGGCGTGAGAACGCGTGAGTGCGTACGTGGTGGCCGATCGCGCCGTGCTCAGACGGCGAGCTTGACCATGTCCGCCTGCGGACCCTTCTGGCCCTGCGAGATCTCGAACTCGACCCGCTGACCCTCTTCAAGGGTGCGGTAGCCGTCCATCTGGATCGCGCTGTAGTGGACGAATACATCCGCACCACCGTCGACCGCGATGAAGCCGTAGCCCTTCTCCGCGTTGAACCACTTGACGGTGCCCTGAGCCATGCCTAACTCCCCTATTACTGGCCCTTGCGCGGGACCGCACTTCGCGGACCCGGGTCAGACCCTGCGCCGGAACGCGTCGACCGCGGCTGAATGTATCTGCCCAACTGCCCTCTGCAACAGGTCAATCGGGCGAGAATTCTGGGCATGGCGTAAAGGAGAATTGAGGAGAATTCACTGAATTCCGGGGCAAGTCGGGCCCGGCAAAGCGCGCAGAAGGTACACAACGCACGTGCACTTTGGCTGCTTCTTGTCGCGTGCGGGCGCATTCTCATATGCGTCTGGCACGAGCAGCGGGGGAAAGCCGGGGGGACTTCCCCAACTCTACCGCGCTCAACCATGCAGAATTGCCCCCTCCGCTTCTCTCGCGGAAGGGGCAATTCGGTTACGCCGGGTAACGCGGGGGCGCCGGGACGGCCCTGAGGCCGCCCGTGCCGCGCCGGACGATCAGCCTCCGGCGACGGCCGGGATGATCGAGACGCCGGCGCCGTCCGGCGTCGCCGTCTCCAGGCCCTGCTCGAAGCGGACGTCGTCGTCGTTGACGTAGACGTTCACGAAGCGGCGCAGCTTGCCCTGGTCGTCCAGGACACGGGCCGCGATGCCCGCGTGGTTCTTCTCCAGATCGGCGATGACCTCGGACAGGGTCGCGCCCTCGGCGGCGACCTCGGCCTGGCCGCCGGTGTAGGTGCGGAGGATGGTGGGGATGCGGACCTTCACGCTCATGGGGTGTTCACCTTCGGTGGCTTCGGGCGGGGCGGACGGGGTGCCGGGTGGCGGGTGGCGGGGTGCGGGCGCGGCCGGGTCACCGGCAGCGCCCGCACCTCGGCGGTCGCGGGCGTCAGCCCGCCAGGCCTGCCTCGCGGAACGCGTCCAGGCTCGGGCGGATCGTCGCGGTCGCCTGCGAGGTATCGGCCACCGCGTCCAGCGTCTTGAGGCCGTCACCCGTGTTGAGAACGACCGTGGTGAGGGCCGGGTCGATGAGGCCGGCCTCGACCAGCTTCTTCGTCACGCCGACCGTCACACCGCCCGCCGTCTCGGCGAAGATGCCCTCCGTACGGGCGAGGATCTTGATCGCCTCGACGACCTGCTCGTCGTCGACGTCCTCCACCGCGCCGCCCGTGCGGCGGGCGATGTCCAGGACGTACGGGCCGTCGGCCGGGTTGCCGATCGCCAGCGACTTGGCGATGGTGTTCGGCTTCTGGGGCCGTACGACATCGTGACCGGCCTTGAAGGCGGCCGACACCGGCGAGCAGCCCTCGGCCTGCGCGCCGAAGATCTTGTACGGCTTGTCCTCGACCAGGCCCAGCTTGATGAGCTCCTGCAGACCCTTGTCGATCTTGGTGAGCTGCGAGCCGGAGGCGATCGGGATCACGAGCTGGTCCGGGATCACCCAGCCCAGCTGCTCGCAGATCTCGTACGCGAGCGTCTTGGAGCCCTCGCCGTAGTACGGACGCAGGTTGACGTTGACGAAGCCCCAGCCCTCGCCCAGCGGGTCGCCGATGAGCTCGGAGCAGAAGCGGTTGACGTCGTCGTAGTTGCCCTCGATGCCGACCAGCTCACCGCCGTAGACGGCGGCCATGACGACCTTGCCCTGCTCCAGGTCGTGCGGGATGAACACGCAGGAGCGGAATCCGGCACGGGCGGCGGCGGCGCCGACGGCGCCGGCCAGGTTGCCGGTGGAGGAGCAGGACAGCGTGGTGAAGCCGAAGGCGCGGGCCGCCTCCAGGGCCTGGGCGACGACGCGGTCCTTGAAGGAGTGCGTCGGGTTGCCGGAGTCGTCCTTGACGAAGAGCTTGCCGGGCTCGACACCCAGCTCACGGGCGAGGTTGTCGGCCTGGACGAGCTTGGTCCAGCCGGGGTTCAGGTTCGGCTTCTCGGCGACGTCGGCCGGGACGGGCAGCAGCGGGGCGTAGCGCCAGATGTTGGCGGGGCCGGCCTCGATCTGCTTGCGCAGCGCCTCGGGGTCACCGGTGGGGAGGTCGTACGCGACTTCGAGCGGGCCGAAACAGAGCTCGCAGGCGAAGATCGGGCCGAGCGGGAAGACTTCACCGCATTCCCGGCAGGAAAGGCCCGAAGCGGGACCGAGATCGACGGTCCGGGAGGTTTCGGTGGAAACAGTCTGTACAGCCATGGAGGCGAGGCCCTTTCTCCTCATCTTTCCCATGACGAATGTCGTCATGAGACGGATTTGGCACCTTCCCTAGCCGGGAGCCTCGCTGGCGCGTTGTGTCGCGGACGAGACCGACTGGAGGGTTGCCGGGGCTTCAACGGGCCGTTTCCCTCTGCCCCTCTGGATGAGCGGTATTCGATTGTGTGAAGCGGTTGTCAGACGCGGGTGGGACCCCGACATGCATCGGGCATCCGCGTTGTTCAAGACTGTAACCGAAGGCCCGGAGGGTTGAACCTGCCGTCCGAACCGCGAGATGGAGATCACGTGCTGGAGGAAGTGGAGCGCTGGCTGGGCCGGCGGTCCTGGTCCGTGGCGGACCGTTCGCTCGACCGCATCCTGGCGGCGAAGCACGGGACGACGGTCAGCGTCGTCCTGCCCGCCCTCGACGAGGAGGCGACGGTCGGCGACATCGTCTCCGTGATCCGCCGGGAGCTGATGACCGAGGCGGTGCCGCTCGTGGACGAACTGGTGGTGATCGACTCCGGTTCCACCGACCGTACGGCGGAGTTCGCGGCGGCGGCCGGGGCGCGCGTCGTGGCGCGCGACGCGATCCTGCCCCGGATTCCGGCCGTGCCCGGCAAGGGCGAGGTGCTGTGGCGGTCACTGATGGTGACGCGCGGGGACATCGTCTGCTTCGTCGACGCGGATCTGCGGGACTTCTCCGCGGACTTCGTCACCGGGATCGTCGGCCCGCTGCTCACCGAACCGGACGTCGACTTCGTGAAGGCCATGTACGACCGTCCGCTGGGCGACTCCCCAGGTCAGGGTGGGCGGGTGACCGAGCTGGTGGCACGGCCGCTGCTCAATCTGCACTGGCCGCAGCTGGCCGGCTTCGTACAGCCGCTCGGCGGCGAGTACGCGGCGCGGCGCTCGCTGCTCGAACAGCTGCCGTTCCCGGTCGGTTACGGAGTGGAGCTGGGTCTGCTCGTGGACGCCCTCCACACGGTCGGCCTGGACGCGCTCGCCCAGGTCGACGTCGGCGTCCGCAAGCACCGGCACCAGGACGGCCGCGCGCTGGGCCGGATGGCGGCGGCGATCTACCGGACGGCGCAGCTGCGGCTCTCGCGCGGGCATCTCGTGCGTCCCCGGCTGACACAGTTCGAGCGGGGCGACGACGGCTTCACCCCGCGGACGTACGCGGTGGACACCGAGGAGCGACCGCCGATGATCGACATCACGGAGTACACGCACCGCCGCGTGGCGTAGCGCCGGATGATGATGCTTTTTGCATACATTTCCGTTCTATGCCGTTCACCCCACGAATGACCACGTTGCCGGCGGCGCTCGGCCTCGCCGTCGGCTCACTCGGTTCGCTCGGCTCGCTCACCCTCGCCGCGGCCGGTCCGGCCGCGGCGGACGTGGTGGAGCCCTTCGGCAAACGCTACGAAGCCTCGCTGTACGGCGACTTCACGACCGTCGGCGCCACCGCTGCCGTGACAGCCGGCACCGAGTCCGGGTCCGGGTCCGGCACCGGCTCCGGGACCGCCCGCGTCGTGATCCCGGCCGGCGCCAAGGTCGCGTACGCCCGGCTCTTCTGGGGCGGGCACGACGGCACGTACAGAACGGCCAGCGGGGCCCTGTCGAAGCGGTGCGCCGGCTCCGGTCGCGAGGCCGCGACCACGTCGGGCGACCACGCCACGACCGAACCGCGCATCAAGGTCGGGGCGGGCCCGGAGACGACGGTCTCGATCGACAGCATGGTGACCGACCCGGCCGACATCGGCGGCGCGCACCACTACACGGGCGAGTCGGACGTCACGGCCGCGTTCGCGGGCGTGACCGGCACCGACGCGACGGTCGCGGTCGGCGGCATCTGGACGGCGCGGGGCACGGGCTGTGTGGCGGGCTGGTCCCTGACGGTGGTCCACGAGTTCCCCGGCCCCGAGCCGGCCTTCGCCCCGGAACGGCGGGCCGTCCGCGTCTACGGCGGGCACGTCCTCCAGCGGCCCACCTCCCCCGCGACCACGGTCGCCGTCGACGGCTTCCACCGGACGGCGGGCCGGGCGCGGGCGAGCGTGACGGCCTACGGCGGCGGGAGCACACCGGGCGCCGGCTTCCTCGTGGACGGCAGGAGCGTCACCGCGGCCCACCCCTCCGGTGGCCCGGGCGCCTCCCTCGTCACAGCGTTCGAGATCCCGGAGGGCACCCTTCCGGAGGGCGCCCGTTCGGCGGAGCTGACGTTCACCCCGACGGGCGACACGTACGTGCCCTCCGCGCTCGCCTTCTCCGTACCGGTGCCCGACCTGGAGATCACCAGGACGGCGAACCCGCGGAAGGTGAAGCCGGGCGACACCGTCACGTACACGATCACGGCGAAGAACACCGGCCGCCTCGACCATCAGGACGCCCGGTTCAGCGACGACCTGACGGGCACCCTGGACGACGCCGTCTACAACGGCGACGCGAAGGCGTCGATCGGCGCCGCGACGTACGACGGACGCTCGATCGCCTATACGGGCGACATTCCGGCGGGCGCGACGGCGAGGATCACCTACTCGATGACGGTCGACGACCCGGTGCGCGGTGACGGCAGGCTGACGAGTGGCGTCGAGGCCGCGTCACCGCGCACGAACTGCGGTCCGGGCAGCGAGGATCCGGCCTGTGCCGGGACCCCGGTCATCGCCCTGCCGAAGCCGAGCGCGACGCCCACGCCCACGCCGACGCCCACGCCGACGCCGACTGCCACGACCACAGGGACCCCGACTCCGGCTCCGACCCCGACCCCGAAGCGGACGGACCCGGTGGACCCGAAGGCCCCGGAAAACCCGGAGGATCCGGACGCCACCGCATCGTCCTCGCCGACCGGGGCTCCGACCCCGACCCCGTACCCGTACCCGGATCCGAGCGAGCCCGAGGTCGGGCTGCTCGCCGCCCCCGCCACCCACGAGCCGCGCACGACCGCCCCCCACGGCCCGCACGGCCCCGGCGGCACGATGGCCGAGACCGGATCGAGCGGCGAGCGGCTGTGGCTGCTCGGCGGTCTCGCACTCGCCCTGGCGGCCACCGGTGTGGTGGCCAAGGCGGCCCTCCGCGGGCGCCGCGAGCCATGAGGCGTGGATTCGCCAGACTTGTATACGTACGTTTGAGCGTTTACGTGACGGGCTAGGTTCGCGACATGGCTTCTGTGCTCGTGGCGTCCAACCGGGGTCCGGTCTCGTATGCCCTCGCCGCCGACGGGACGCTCACCGCCCGGCGCGGCGGGGGCGGTCTCGTCTCCGGGCTGAGCGCCGTGTCCTCCCAGGACAGCGTGTGGGTGTGCGCGGCGCTCGGGGACGGCGACCGCGAGGCGGTGCGGCGCGGGGTGACCGAGCCCGGCGTGCGCATGCTGGGCATCGCCCCCGAGGTGTACGCCGACGCGTACAACGGGATCGCGAACTCGGTGCTGTGGTTCCTCCACCACCATCTGTACGACGTGCCCCACGAGCCGGTCTTCGACGCGGAGTTCCGGCGCCGCTGGGAGTCGTACCGCGTCTACAACCGGGCCTTCGCCGAGGAGCTGGCGGCCCGGGCCGACGAGGGCGCGGCGGTCCTGGTGCAGGACTACCACCTGGCGCTGGTCCCCGGGCAGCTCCGCGAGCTGCGGCCGGACCTGCGGATCGGCCACTTCACGCACACGCCGTGGGCTTCGCCGGAGTACATGCGGATGCTGCCCGAGGACGTCCGCGAGGAGCTTCTGTGGGGGATGCTCGGCGCGGACGAGCTCGGTTTCCACACCTGGGGATGGGCGTCGTCGTTCGTCGCCGGCGCGCACATCGACAGCGCGCGCGGGTCGGCGGACGGATCCATGCCGAGCGGTGATCCCTGGCAGGGGGTGCACCACCGCAGGGCGGGAGGAGAGCCACGGCGCACCCGCGTCCGGGTCCATCCCCTGGGTGTCGACGGCGACGACCTCCGCTCACTCGCCCACACCCCCGAGGTCGACGACCGGCTGGCCGCGCTGCGGGCCGAGATCGGCGACCGGAGGACGATCGTGCGGGTGGACCGCACGGAGCTGTCGAAGAACATCGTCCGTGGCCTGCTGGCGTACCGGGAGCTGCTTCGCGAGCGCCCGGAGTGGCGGGGCGGGGTCGTCCACCTGGCCTCGGCGTACCCCTCACGCCAGGACCTGGCGGTCTACCGCTCCTACACGGAGGCGGTCGCCCGGCTCGCGGAGGAGATCAACACCGAGTTCGGCACCGACGACTGGCAGCCGGTGCTGCTGTCGGTAAGGGACGACTTCCCGCGCTCCCTCGCGGCGTACCGGCTGGCGGACGTGGCGCTGATCAACCCGGTCCGCGACGGGATGAACCTGGTGGCGAAGGAGATCCCGGTGGTCTCGGAGGCGGGGTGCGCGCTGGTGCTCTCCACGGGCGCCGGCGCCTACGACGAGCTGCGCGAGGACGCCCTGACGGTCAATCCGTTCGACGTCTCGGAGACCGCCCGCGCCCTGCACCGCGCGCTGACGATGCCCCCCGCCGAGCGCGCGGACCGTTCGAAGCGCCTGGCCGCCGCCGCGACCGCGCTGCCGCCGCAGCGGTGGTTCCTGGACCAGCTGGACGCCCTGCGTCGGGCCTGACCGACGCAGCCCTGGCCGCGGTCCGGTGGAACCCGGCCCGCTGCGGCGGATTTTCCGCGATCAACCCCTCCTCGCAGCGACTCCTTTCGTGTCAGACTCTGCCGCGATCGTTCCCCCAGGCGATCCGCAGGCGACAAAGAGAACCACGCGAACCATGCGATGCATGCATGCGAAGGGATCGCAGACGTGAAGAGATTTGTCGTGGGCATGACCGTCGGGTCGGCGCTCACCGCGCTCCTCGCCACGGGGCTACAGCCCGCCGTGGCACAGGAGCTCCAGAACACGTCGTCGGAAGCCTCGGGGACCACCTCCGCGCCCCGGTCCGACAACCGTCCAGGACCGCTCACGAAGCAGCGCACCGAGCTGCGCGAGCAGGCGATCGACAGGATCGCCAAGGGGAAGGCCAAGGCGAACGCCCGCGGAGTGGTCGAGATCGCCCCCGGCAAGTTCGTCGAGACCACGACCACCACGGCCGTCCGCGAGGAGAAGATCTTCACCATCCTCTCCGAGTTCGGCGACCAGGCAGCCGGGAAGTACGGCACGGTCCCCGGCCCGCTCCACAACGAGATACCCCAGCCGGACCGGAGCGTGGACAACTCCAACGCCTGGACCGCCGATTTCGACAAGGCGTACTACGAGAACCTCTTCAACGGCTCCGGCGAGTCGATGAAGACGTACTACGAGAAGCTGTCGGGCGGCCGCTACTCGGTGACCAACACCGTCGAGGAATGGGTCAAGGTCCCCGGCAACGCCTCCCTCTACGGCGACAACGCCGTCGAGGACACCGGCGGTTCGTGGGCCTTCGTCCAGGACACCGGCGACGCCTGGTGGAACGCCCGGATCGCGGCGGGCGAGACCCCTGCCGAGATCGACGCGTACCTCGCCCAGTTCGACGTCTGGGACCGCAACGACTGGGACCACGACGGCGACTTCGACGAGGCCGACGGCTACATCGACCACTTCCAGGCCGTCCACGCCGGCATGGGCGAGGACGCAGGCGGCGGCGCGCAGGGCGAGGACGCCATCTGGTCGCATCGCTGGTACGTCAACGGTGACGACTTCGGCCTGACCGGTCCGGACGTCGCCGGCACCCAGAACAAGGCGGGCGGCGCCCGGATCGGCCAGTCGAAGTACTGGCTGGGCGACTACACCACCGAGGGCGAGAACGGCGGACTCGGCGTCTTCTGCCACGAGTTCGGCCACGACCTCGGCCTGCCGGACTACTACGACACCGACGGCGGCGAGAACTCCACCGCCTTCTGGACGCTGATGAGCTCCGGTTCCTGGCTGAGCCACGGCGCCTCCGCCAACGCCGGCATCGGCACCCACCCGGGTCTGATGGGCGCCGAGGAGAAGCTGTTCCTCGGCTGGCTCGACCACGCGAACGCCGAGCTCGGCACCTCCGGCTCGTACACCCTGAACCCGGCGCAGTCCCAGGTCGCCGGCAAGGAGCAGGCGGTCCGCGTCGCGCTGCCGGACAAGACGAGCAGCACGAGCTACGCCACCCCGACCTCGGGCACGCACGCCTGGTGGACCGGCTCGGCCGACGGCCTGAACCAGTCCCTCACCCGGTCGGTCCCGGCCGCCTCGCGGGTCACCGTCAAGGCGAGCGCCTGGTACGAGATCGAGGCCGACTTCGACTACCTCTTCGCCGAGTACTCCCTCGACGGCGGCACGACCTGGGCCCGCGCGGGCGCGGCCGTCGACGGCTCCTCCGCCGGCAAGTGGACGACGCTGCGGTACGCGTACGACTCCCAGGGCAAGGCCTCGCTGTTCCGCTTCCGCTACCAGACGGACGGCGGTGTCCACTTCGCCGGCGCGTTCCTGGACGACATCTCGCTCTCCACCGGCGGGACGACGCTGGCGAGCGACGACGTCGAGCAGGGCGTGGGCGGCTGGACCGCCGGCGGCCGCTGGAAGATCTCGACCGGCACGGAGACGGCCACGTACCCGCGCTACTACCTGGTGGAGAACCGCGAGTACGTCGGCAGCGACGCACTCCTGGCCGAGGGCCCCTACCAGTTCAGCAAGGGCGTCACGGCACCCGACTGGGTGGAGTTCTTCCGGTACCAGAACGGCATGCTGGTCTGGTACGTCGACCGGTCCTACGACGACAACAACGTCAGCGCGCACCCGGGCGGCGGTCAGGCCATGGCGGTGGACGCCCGTCCGGCGCCGTTCCGGTTCGCCGACGGCACCGCCCCCAGCAACCGCCGTCAGCCCTTCGACGCGACCTTCGGCCTGGAGGCCACGGACGCGACCTGCCTCCACAAGGAGGCCCTGACGGGCAAGGGCAAGAGCCAGACGGTCGTCACCATGGCGGCGTGCGCGCCGTCGGTCCCGGGCATCGCGGTCTTCGACGACACGGACCCGAACGCGTACTACGACCCGGCCGCACCGCAGGCCAGCGTCAAGGTCGCGGGCCACGGCGTGAAGGTCACGGTCACCGGCGACGCCGGTGACGACCTGACGATCAGCGTGGTCAACCCGGCCGCGCACTGACACCCGGCGCGCACCGCCCCGCGGGGGCGGTGCGGGGGCCTCAGGCCTCCCGCACCGCCTCCGCCAGGTCCGTCAGGAACCGCACCACCCCCTGCGGCCCCGCCACCGACAGGTCGGCGCGGTCCGCGAGTTCCCCGACCTCCGTCGAGCCGCTGCAGACCAGCAGGCCCGGGGTGCCGTTCGAGCGGAGCTTCTCCACGGCCGCGAAGGCCGGCAGGTCGCCCAGGTCGTCGCCCGCGTACAGGACGGACCCGGCGCCCACCTCCCGTACGTACTCCGCGAGCGCCACACCCTTGTCCATGCCGGGAGGGCGCAGTTCGAGGACCATGCGGCCGGGTTCGAGGACCAGGCCGTGGCGGGTGGCGAGGTCGGCGAGCGGGCCTTTGAGGGCCTCGAACGCCGCCTGGGGGTCGGTCGAGCGGCGCGTGTGCACGGCGACCGCGCGGCCCTTCTCCTCGATCCAGGTGCCCGGCCAGGCGCCCACGCGGTCGAGGAAGCCGGGGAGCTCGGCGCGTACGGACGCCACTCCGGGGTGGACGGCGGAGGCCTGGACGGTGCCGGTGACCGCGTCCCAGCGCTCCGCGCCGTAGTGGCCGAGGACGACGAGGCGTTCGAGGCCGGGGACACCGGCGAAGCCGCCGTACCGTACCGCCACGCCCGCCGGGCGGCCCGTCACCACCGCCACCGAGGCGATCCGCGGGGCGAGGGCGGCGAGCGCGGGGACGGCGCCGGGGTGGGCCCGGGCCTGTTCGGGATCGGGGACGATCTCGGCGAGCGTCCCGTCGAAGTCGAGGGCGACGACGGCCTTCTCCGGCCGCGCGAGAAGCGCGGCCAGACCGTCGCGGCCTGCGGACGTGGTCGGGTGCGGAAGGCTGCTGACCATACGACGACCCTACCGACGCGGGCTCACCGGCGCTGCTCCTTCTCGGCACGGACCCGGCGCAGCCGGTTGACGGTCACCGGGTCGTGCCGGAGGGCGCGCGGGTCGTCGAGGAGGGCGTTGAGGAGCTGGTAGTAGCGGGTCGCGGAGAGGCCGAGCTGCTCGCGGACGGCGCGCTCCTTGGCACCGGGGCCGGGCCAGGAGCGGCGCTCGACGGCGAGCACGGCCCGCTCCCGCTCCCCGAGCCGGGCGTCACCGGCTCCCGCGTCACCGGCCCCGTCGCCGAACCCCTCGTCGACGGGTCCGGACTCGCTCGTGTCGGTCATACGAACAACCTATTACTCCGCGCCCTCGGCCGCCGTCGCCGCTCGTGCGATCTCGCCCAGCACGTCCGAGGGCTTCGCTCCCGGGGTGACGGCCTTGCCGATGTTCTGCTTGACGAGGTCGCTGACCTGGGCCCAGGACGTCTTGCCGACCGGCGGGAGCTGCGAGTTCGGCAGCTCCGTGAGGAACTCGCGCAGGCTCGCGTGCTCCTCGTCGCTCTCCATCCGGGAGAACGCGCTGACCGTCACCGGCAGCAGGTCGTTGTCGCCCGCGAACTTCAGCACGTTCTCGTCGCTGAAGACGAAGTCGAGGAAGTCGCCGATCTCCTCGCGGTGGCCGTTCTGCTTGAAGCCCATGATCCAGTCGGCGACGCCCATGGACGCCTTGGACCTGCCGTTCGCGCCGGGCAGCGCGACCTTGCCGACCTTGACGCCCTTCTTCTCGGCCTCCTGCATGAGCGAGGGGTGGCCGTTGAGCATGCCGACCTCACCGCGCGAGAAGGCGGCGAAGGCGTCCTTGCGGTTGAGCTTGCCGGGTGCGACGGGGCCGGTGAGCTTCTTCTGGACCAGGTTCGTCTTCAGCCAGTCGAAGGTCTCGACGTTCTGCTCGGAGTCGATCCGGTAGCGGTCGGTGCCGTCGGTGTAGCCGTCGCCGCCGCTGAGCAGCCACATCATCGTCTCGGCCTGCGCCTCCTCCGGGCCGAGCGGCAGTGCGAAGGGGTAGGTGACGTCCTTGGCCTTGAGTTTCTGCGCGGCGGTGGCCAGCTCGTCCCAGGTGGCCGGCGGCTTGCTGATGCCGGCCCGCTCGAAGAGGTCCTCGTTGTAGAAGAGCAGTCGGGTGGAGGCGACGAAGGGCAGGCCGTACTGGGTGCGCTTGTGCTCGCCGGCGGAGGCGAGGGGGGCCTGGAAGTTGGCCTGGACGGGTATGGAGAGCAGCTCGTCGGCGGAGTAGAGCTCGTCGGCCGCCGCGTAGTCGGCGTAGGCGCCGATCTGGGCGATGTCGGGGGCCTGACCGGCCTTGACCATCTCGGCGACCTTGCGGTCGACGTCGTTCCAGGACTCGATCTGGACCTCGACCTGGACGCCGGGGTGCTTCGCCTCGTAGGCGGTGGTGAGCTGTTCCCAGTACTTCTTGGTGGTGTCGCCACCGGTCAGGTCGTAGTCGGCCGCGACCAGCTTCAGGGTCACGTCGCCGGAGTCGCCACCGGTGAGACCGCAGCCGGAGAGCCCCGCGGTCATACCCAGCGCGGCGAACGTCGCGGTCAGTCCAAGAAATCGCCGCTGCACAGCGTCGCCCCACCCTCGTGCTCGTCGTTGAGCTGTGATTTTCACAGAAGAGGAAGCATAAGGTCTACACCACTTGGGTAGGCCTTCGGGATCGGGTGGAGACCTTGTGAAGCCGCGCACGGGCGGCCGTCACCCGGATTTGTATCCGTGCGCAACAATATGGGCCAGTGGACTAGACCTTTCGGCCCCGCACGCGCGAGACTGTTCCCGTGAGACACGTCATCGCCCTCGATGTGGGCGGCACCGGCATGAAGGCCGCCCTCGTCGGCGCGGACGGCACCCTGCTCCACGAGGCACGGCGCGCCACCGGGCGCGAACGCGGCCCCGAGGCCGTCGTCGAGACGATCCTCGACTTCGCGGCCGAGCTGCGCGCCTACGGACTGGAGCGGTACGGCGAGCCCGCCGCGGCCGCCGGAGTCGCCGTCCCCGGCATCGTCGACGCCGAGAACGGCATCGCCGTCTACGCCTCCAACCTCGGCTGGCGCGACGTCCCGATGCGCGCCCAGCTCAGCGAGCGCCTCGACGGCATCCCGGTCGCCCTCGGCCACGACGTCCGCACCGGCGGCCTCGCCGAGGGCCGGATCGGCGCCGGGAACGGCGCCGACCGCTTCCTCTTCGTACCGCTCGGCACCGGGATCGCCGGCGCCATCGGTATCGGCGGTGTCATCGAGGCCGGCGCCCACGGCTACGCCGGCGAGATCGGCCACATCGTCGTCCGCCCCGGCGGCACCGAGTGCGGCTGCGGCCAGCGCGGCTGCCTGGAGCGGTACGCCTCCGCCTCCGCCGTCTCCCTCGCCTGGGCCGCCGCCTCCGGCGACCCGGACGCCGACGCCGCCGACTGCGCCAAGGCCGTCGAGTCCGGCGACGCCAGGGCCGTACAGGTCTGGCAGGACGCCGTCGACGCGCTCGCCGACGGCCTGGTCACCGCGCTCACCCTGCTGGACCCCCGCACGCTCATCATCGGTGGCGGTCTCGCCGAGGCCGGGGAAACCTTGTTCACACCACTGAGGGCCGCCGTGGAGGAACGCGTCACGTTCCAGAAACTGCCCGCCGTCGTCCCCGCGGCCCTCGGGGACACCGCCGGATGCCTGGGCGCGGGCCTCCTCGCCTGGGATCTTCTCTCCCTCGACTCGGAGGTATCCGCCTGATGGCCGTTTCCACAGTTCTCGCCGGTGCCCGTGTGGTGCTGCCGACCGGCATCGTCGAGAACGGACGGGTGATCGTCGACGGCGGTCGCATCGCGGGCGCCGCGCCCGCCGACGCGCCCGCGCTCGACCTCACCGGCCATTGGGTCGTCCCCGGCTTCGTCGACATGCACAACCACGGCGGCGGCGGCGCCTCGTTCACCTCCGGCACCGTGGACGAGATCCTCACCGGCGTCCACACCCACCGGCTGCACGGCACCACCACCGTCGTCGCCTCCTTCGTGACCGGCGAGATGGACTTCCTGAGCACCCGCGCCGGGCTGCTCTCCGAACTCGCCGAACAGGGCGAGATCGCGGGCATCCACTTCGAGGGCCCGTTCATCGCGCCCTGCCGCAAGGGCGCGCACGACGAGACGCTGCTGCGCGACCCCGACCCGGCCGACGTCCGCAAGCTCATCGACGCCGCCCGCGGGCAGGCCAGGATGGTCACCCTCGCCACCGAACTGCCCGGCGGCATCGACTCCGTACGCCTGCTCGCCGAACACGGCGTGGTCGCCGCGATCGGCCACACCGACGCGACGTACGAGCAGACCGTCGAGGCCATCGACGCGGGCGCCACCGTGGCGACCCACCTCTACAACGCGATGCCCACCCTCGGCCACCGCGCGCCCGGTCCGATCGCCGCGCTCCTGGAGGACGAGCGGATCACGGTCGAGCTGATCAACGACGGCACCCATCTGCACCCGGCCGCCCTGGAGCTGGCGTTCCATCACGCCGGGCCGCGGCGGGTCGCGTTCATCACGGACGCCATGGACGCGGCTGGCTTCGGCGACGGCCGGTACATGCTCGGGCCGCTGGCCGTCGAGGTGAAGGACAGCGTCGCCCGGCTCGTCGAGGGCGGCTCCATCGCGGGCTCGACCCTCACCCTGGACCGCGCGTTCAAGCGCGCCGCGACCGTCGACGGGCTGCCCGTCGAGTCCGTCGTCCAGGCCATCTCCGCCAACCCGGCCCGGGTGCTCGGCATCGACGACCGGGTCGGCTCGCTCGAACCAGGCAAGGACGCCGACCTCGTCGTCCTCGACGCGGCCTTCGACGTCAAGGGCGTGATGCGCAAGGGCGCTTGGGTGGTTGAACCCGACCTGGCGTGATATCGCCCCATCAGCGGTACGGCGGTTGGTCCGGGGACTGGGCCAACCGCCTTCCGTTTGGCATGATCGTGGCGCGTTCTACGGCTGTTCCAGGAACTTTCGACGGGCTACGGGGGTACGGCAGGTGATTCTCACGGTCACCCTCAACACGGCGCTGGACCTCACGTACCGCGTCCCCGCCCTCACCCCGCACGCCTCCCACCGCGTGACGCAGGTGATCGAACGGCCCGGCGGCAAGGGCCTCAACGTCGCCCGTGTCCTCGCGGCCCTCGGCCACGAGACGGTCGTGACCGGCTTCGCGGGCGGCTCCACCGGCGAGATCCTGCGCGGGCACCTGACGGCGACCCCCGTCCGCGACGAGCTGGTCCCGATCGCGGGACACACCCGCCGCACCGTCGCGATCGCCGACACCACGACCGGCGACACCACCCAGCTGAACGAGCCGGGCCCGGCCATCACCCCCGCCGAGTGGACGGCCCTCACGGCCCGTTACACCGGCCTCCTCGCCGGCGCCTCCGCGGTGGCCCTCTGCGGCAGCCTCCCGCCCGGCATCCACGTCGGCGCGTACGCGGAGCTGATCCGGCTCGCCCGCGCCGCCGGCGTCCCCGTCCTCCTCGACACCAGCGGCGAGCCCCTCCGGCGCGGAATCGCGGCCCGCCCCGACGTGGTCAAGCCGAACGCCGACGAGCTGGCCCAGCTCACCGGCTCCCGCGAACCGCACCGCGCCACCCGCGACGCCCGCCGCCGCGGCGCGCACGCGGTGGTCTCCTCGCTGGGCCCCCAGGGCATGCTGGCCGCGACCCCCGACGGCCTCTGGCACGCGTCCCCGCCGGCCGCGGTGAAGGGCAACCCGACGGGCGCCGGAGACTCGGCCGTCGCGGGCCTCCTGGCCGGCCTGGTCGACCGCCTCCCCTGGCCGGACCGCCTCACCCAGGCGGTCGCCCTGTCGGCGGCGACGGTCCTCTCCCCGGTGGCGGGCGAGTTCGACCGGGGGGCGTACGAGGAACTGCTGACCCGGGTGACGGTCACGGAGCAGCCGGCGGCCGCGTAACGCAGCGAGAGGCCCCGCGGAACCGAAAGGTCCGACGGCGCTCACGCCTGCCGTCTTCCTGACGGCAGGCGTGAGCGCCGTCTTCCTGACGGGGTGCCATGAGAACACCTCCACAAACGATGATGATCGGACCGCATGCGCGATGTGAGGATGTGGGTGGGTTGATCGATCGTGAAGGAGAGTCGAGATGAGCGGCCAACTGGAACTTGCCGACGCATACGAAATGATCTATTCGGCGGCTTCGCGGATGATGTCGCAAGAGGAGCGTCCCGTGTGGCGCCTGGACAGTCCGGGCGGGCGGTGGTCGGAGGAGCGCCGGGCGGCATGGCGGGAGTTGGAGGCGGCGCTGTCCGTGTCCGAGGGCCCCGCGCCACAGGAGGGGGAACCCTCGGATCCGGCGCGCCATCTGATCTCCCGGCGTGCCGCCGGGCCGGTCGACCGCCCGATCACCTTCGCGGAGGCGGTGGCGGAGTGGGAGGCCCGGATGGCCGCGGACCCGGGCCCGTGGGAGGCCCGGATGGAGCCGTACGCGGACGACTACCTGGTACCGGGGCGGGCAGTGGTCATGCCCGAGGGTCACATGATGACGCTCACCTTCCCGTTCGCCGACCTGGTCAACCGACTGACGCCGGGTCGGCCTGCGCTGAAGATCACCGGGGATACGGCGGAGCTCAGCCGGCTGGTACACGCCGCAGCCGACGAACTGCGGGCGGCGATGGGCGCGAACGCCCCGACCTCGCACCCGGTCGGAGCAGTCGACGTGGCGCGCGTGTCCCACCGGCCTTCCGACGTGGACGACCTGCGGGCGCGATACGACGCGCTGTTCCTCGCGGCCCGGCGCGCATCGGACAACATGCCCACCCTGGAGTACATGCGGCAAACCGGGGATGCCTCCGTAAGTCCCCTCACTGCGAAGGCGGCGCAGGATGTTCAGAATCTCCTGGCCGGGCGGTCGCGGGTGTTCTGGCGGGAGCGGCACGAGCTGATCGACCCGAGCGTGCACACGACCGCGGGAGTGGACTGGCCCGAGGGCCGGCCGGTTCCCGGCCCGGTCGGAGCCGACGTGAAGTTCTTCGCGCGCAGCGCGGAGCTCGGACGGAAGCCGAGGCCACCGCACCCTGGAGAGGTACGCATCTTCCGCGAGAAGGGCGACCCGGACGACGTCGCCATCTCCGCCGTTCGCGCAGGAATCCTGGCGGAGATCCTCGACGAGTACGCCGCAAGGATCCACCCAGGAGCGGAATCCGGCATCATCCACTTCTCCGCCTACGACCTGACCGACTTCATCGACGAGGGAATCGGCCGAGAACTGCGGGAAACCTACGGATTCTGACGTGGGGCATGCGGTGATCGAAGAAAAACGGGGGATCGATGGCTGACCAGCGGTACAACATTCTCGTCGTGTCGGACAACAGCGGCAGAGGCTACGGGGGTGTCGAAGTCTTCAACCAGCAGATGGCCGAGGCTCTCGCCCGCCAACACAACGTCACACTGCTCACGGCCAACCCTGACATGCCCCAGCACGAAGGCATTCAGAGGCAGGTGACGACGCGCCCCCCGGAGGGCGTGAAGAGACGGGACTGGATCGAGCATCTCGCCGGCCAGGACCCTACGGAGTACGGGCTTGAAGACCCGGCGAACCAGCCCTACGACATCATCATGGGGCACTCGCGCTTCTCCGGACCGGCCGTTGCCCTGATGCGGGAGAAGTACGAGAGCTCACGCACGGTGCATTTCCTGCACACAAGCCCCGAACGACTTCCATTCGTGAAGGGACTTTCCCACGAAGAGGCGACGGAAAAGGCCGTCGAGGACTCTTCGATCGAACGCCTGGCCATGGCGCGCGCGGACGTCGTGGCCGGCGTCGGCCCTCTCCTCTCGGAAGCGAGCAGACAGCTTTCCTCGGAGGGTGCGCACATCCCACATTCCCATGAAGTCATCCCGGGCACCCGAATATACGATCCGGTGCAGCACGACCCTGCACCGGATCGACTGAACCTCTTGGTCATGGGGCGGGTCGACGATCCCCTCAAGGGCGTGGACGACGCCGCAGAGGCGGTACGCCTGCTGAACGAATCCGGCGTTCCGGTCCACCTCACCGTCCGGGGCGTCAAGGATGAGGAAATGGCGTCGGCGGTGGCCAAACTCGCAAGGCTCAGTGGCGGAAACGCAACGGTCAAGGGCCGCACGAGCAACGTGGAAGAGCTCAATGAGGACATCAGGGGCTCCCACGCGGTGATCATGCCTTCGAAGCACGAGGGTTACGGCATGGTGGCCGCCGAGGGACTCGCCCATGGCGTCCCCGTCCTGGTCAACGAGGAGAGCGGCGCCGCGATGTTCTTCCAGGACACCGATCGGGTGCCGGCGGAGATCGGCCAACGGTGCGTGGTACCCGAGCCGACCGACGGCACCCCCCGTTCAAGGGAATGGTTCCAGGCGATCAGCCAGTTTCATCGCGAGCTCCCGCAGCGCCAAGCCGACGCCCTCTACCTGCGGGAAGTACTCCAGCAGTATTCCTGGGACCACGCCATGCAGGCCCTGGTCCAGGCGACCATGGAGCAGACGCCGCTGCCGCAGCGCGGCCCCGAGATGATGGTCACCGCCCAGGAGCGGGACGCGGCCCGCACGGTCCAGGGGCCGAACGGGCAGGTACTGCGGCCCGAGGCGCCGGAACAAAGCCAACAGACACCGCAGCAGGCGGTGATCGGCCAACAGCGGCAGGGGCCCGGGCAGGAAGGCCCGGAGCAGGAAGGTCCGGAGCAGGAAGGTCCGGAGCAGGAGGGTCCGGGGCCGCGAACCCCCGGGCCGCAGACTCCGGCGCCCGCGACCCCCGGGCAGCAGACTCCAGCACCGCAGCCCCCCGGTCAGCAGACCCCGGCGCCGCAGACTCCCGGCCAGCAGCCCCCCGGTCAGGAGAATCCCGCGCCGCAGACCCCCGCGCCGCAGACCCCGGCCCCGCAGACCCCCGGCCAGCAGACCCCCGCACCGGAGCAGCCCCGCCCCACGTGGCAGGCGGGGTTCACGCACACCCAACCCGCCACCGGAAGTGGCCCCCGTACCGCCGCTCCCGAGAACTCGGCGCCCTCGTGGCAGGCGGGCTTCACCCACCAGCAGCCCGGCGCCGCCGAGCGGCGCGGTACCTCTGTACCCGCGCCTGGCGCCGGAGAGAGCGGTCCGGGACGGGCCGGGCCCCAGCAGGCGCCGCCCAGCCCCCGCGGCGACGGGGTCGGCATGTGAGTCGGCGCCGGGTGGACGCGTGATGCGTCCACCCGGCGCCGGGTGCTGTATCAGGGTGCCCTACGGGGGCGCCGGCTCAGAGGTTGCTGATCTTCACCCAGTCGAGGATCACGTCGCACTGGTTCCCCTGCTCGCAGGAGAGCTTGATCGTGTTCTGGCCCTTCTGGAGCGAGACCTGCGACCAGGTGGTCTGCCAGTTCTTCTCCAGGTTCGGGTCCGACGAACCGATGAAGTTCTTCAGGTTCATCGGGTTCGTGTTCGCCTTGTCGTTGACGGTCACGGTGGCGTTGGCGTCCTTCGCGGGGACCGCGTACCGGACTTCCATCTTGTACGTGCCGGCCTCGGGGACCTCGGTCTTCCAGGTCGCGGACGCACCGACGCTGTTGAATCCGGCCACGTAGGTGCCGCCCGCACCCTTCGCGCCCTTGATGGTCTTCTCGAGGTGCGCGCTGCCGCCGAGCTGGAGGACCGCCGCGTCCTGCTGCGGAAGTTCTGCCGGCGAGTCGTCGGGGCTGGGCTCGGCGCTCGGGCTCTGGGTGACCTCCGAGGAGCCGCCGGTCGGCTTGCCGCCCGCGGCACCGCCGTCGGTCTCCTCGCCGCCCTTGTTGGTGATGATGGCGGCCGTGATTCCGATCACGACGACCGCGACGACCGCGATCGCGCCGAGCAGCAGGCCGCGTGTGTTGGGGCCCCGGCCGCCGCCACCGCCGCGCTGGGGCGGGATCGTCGACTGCCGGGTCTGCTGATTGCCCGGGTACGTCTCGGGTGCCGCGTACTGCGGATGCGGCTGGCCGTACCCCGGCTGCTGCGGGACCTGCCCGGGCGGCGGACCGTACTGCTGCTGGCCGCCGTACTGGCGCTCGCCGACCGTTCTGACCTGGTTGTACGAGGTTCGCGGGACACCCGGCTGCGCGGCCGGTCCGGGGTAGCCGTAGCCACCGCCCTGACCCGGGGGCTGGGCGCCCGCCGCCTGGCCGTCCGCGTACAGGTAGCCGAACGGATCGTCGTTCTCGGGCGTGTTCGCGCCGTCGTTACCGGCAGCCATCCGGTCACTCCTATCCCATGCTCGCCAGCCGTCGCCGACCGGCCGAGCCTACCCCGAACGGGGAAGTCGACGATCCGGTCCTTGACAAGGAGGGGTGCCGTGGGCCGCTATCCGGCGCGCCTGTGGACCTTGGCGCGCGACCGCTTCTCGATGTACATCCGCTGGTCGGCGGAGTTCAGGACCTCTTCGACGGTCATGCCGCACTCGGCCCAGCCGATGCCGAAACTCGCCCCGACGCGGACCGCCCGGCCGTCGACCCGGATCGGCGGAATGATGGCGTTTCGGAGCCTCACGGCGAGGTCCGCGGCGTCGGCGGCGCCGAGGCCGTCGGCGAGGACGACGAACTCGTCACCTCCGAGACGGGCGACCGTGTCCCCGTCCCGTACGCCGGTGGTGAGCCGCCGGGCGACCTCGATGAGGACCGCGTCGCCGGTGTGGTGCCCGAAACGGTCGTTGATCGACTTGAAGCCGTCGAGGTCGCAGAAGAGCACCGCGAGCCCCTTCGTGCCGTCGTCGATCTCCCCGCCGGCGGGCGCGACGGAGTGGACGTGGTGGTCGTACGGCCCGCCGGCGCCGGGCCCGGCGTCGAAGCCGAAGCCGTGCTCGTGCCCGTACGGGGCGTCGTAGTCGGTCTCGGGGCTGGCGTGCGGGCGCTCGCAGAGCCGGGCGCTGAGCCGGGAGCGCAGCTCGGCGCTGTTGGGCAGGCCGGTGAGCGCGTCGTGGGAGGCGCGGTGGGCGAGCTGCAGCTCATGGCGCTTGCGCTCCTCGATGTCCTCGACGTGGGTGAGGAGGAAGCGGGGCCCGTCGGCGGTGTCGGCGACGACCGAGTTGCGGAGGGAGACCCAGACGTACGTCCCGTCGCGGCGGGCGAGCCGCAGCTCGGCGCGGCCGCCCTCCGCGGAGGTGCGCAGCAGGGTCCCGATGTCCTCGGGGTGGACGAGGTCGGCGAAGGAGTAGCGGCGCATCACGGAGGCCGGCCGGCCGAGGAGTCGGCAGAGGGCGTCGTTGGTGCGCAGCAGCCGGCCGTGCTGGTCGCCGCCCATCTCGGCGATGGCCATGCCGGAGGGGGCGTACTCGAAGGCCTGGCGGAACGACTCTTCACTGGCGCGCAGGGCCTGCTGCTCCCGCTCCAGACGGACCAGGGCGCGCTGCATGTTTGCTCGCAGCCGGGCGTTGCTGATCGCAATCGCCGACTGCGAGGCGTACATCTGCAGGGCCTCCTGGCCCCAGGGGCCGGGGTGCCTGCCGTTACGGGGCCGGTCGACGGAGATGACGCCGAGAAGCTCGCGTCCGGAGCCGGAGGAGTACATCGGGGCGTAGAGGCGGTCGTGCGGATGCCACTCGTCCTCGAAGCGCGGGGCGGGGCCTTCGGTGTGCCACTGGGGGACGTCGTCCTCGATGAGGACCCAGCCCTCGGTGTGCGGTATGAACCGCAGGTCACCCCAGGCGACACCCATGGAGAGGCGGCGCTCCCAGGACGCGCGGGAGCCGACGCGGCCGGTGATCAGCGCTTCGGCCGCGGGACTGCCGGCGAAGGCGGCGACGACGAGATCTCCGTCGGGGCGTACGAGGTTGACGCAGGCCAGCTCATAGTTGAGGCCCGCGACGATGCCGTTGGCGACGGTCTGCAGGGTGTCCGCCAGACTGCGGGCTGTATTGAGGTCGGCCACGACCTGATGCAGCTGCCGCAGGGTCGCAAGACGGACGTACGGCTCCGACTCGGTCTCCATCGCTCGCTCTCCCCGAGACCTCGACAGCAACTCCAGGGTTCTCATCGGCTCTCGTACTGCACTGTCTCCGCCACTGAATCACAGCGAGCTGTGCACCCGGTACACAGGGTCAACAAATACTGCGCTCTGTGACTCAAGTCACAAGACGTGATGAAGCGTGCCAGGGGGCACCGGAAACCGACCCCCACCCTTCCTGAACGCAAAGTGAACGGCGGGCGACCAGCAGGGGCTTCACGTGTCACCGCTTCCGGGACCGAGGTCCTAGGACCGGCGGGGGTGCCCGGTCTGGTCCCGGGGCCCGATGTCACGGCCCACGGGGCGGAGCTAGCGTGCGGATGTGCTGACGACGACCCTCACCTCGCCCCCCACCTCGGATCTGGCGATCCCTCATGCTGAGGGGGTGAGCAACGACGAGTTCCGGGCGGCGATGTCCCGCCTCGCGGCGGGCGTGGTCCTGGTGACGGCCCACGACCCGGACGACGGGCCGCGCGGCGAGGACGTCGGGATGACCGCGACCGCGTTCATGTCGGTCTCCCTGGACCCGCCGCTGGTCATGGTGAGCCTGCGCAACGGCTCCCGCATGGACGACCTGCTGACGGAGGTCCCCGTCTGGGCGGTCTCGGTACTCGCGGAGAACCAGCGCCATGTCGCGGGCCGTTTCGCGATGAAGGGCCGGGTGAGCGACCGTCTCCTCTTCGCGGACATCCCGTACACCCGGGGCGAGGAGAGCGGCGCGCCCCTGGTGACCGGCGCGCTGGCGACGCTCGAATGCCGTACGGAGAACCGCGTGGTGGCGGGTGACCACACCCTGGTGGTGGCCCGCGTCCTGACGTCGTCGGTGCCGAGCGCGACGCAGGACTCCCCGCTGACGTACTTCCGGGGCAAGTACCGGCACCTGGCCTGAGCCGCCGAGGACGCGGCCCAGACGCGGCACAGGGTTCGCCCACGTGCTGAGCGGGTCAGGCCCGCTCTCGGCCCCACTCGCCCGTCAGCCCCAGTCGCGGCCCTGGCGGCCCCGCTTCGTCTCCGAGCGCTGCTTCTTCACCCTCAGCCGGCGCTCGTTGATCCCCCGCGGGATCTTCGTCGCCCGGCGCGGCTTCGGCGGCGGGGCCGTCGCCTCCGCGAGGAGCGCGGCGAGACGCACCGCCGCCGTCTCGCGGTTGCGCCACTGCGAGCGGTGCTCCGACGCGCGGACCGTCACGACCCCGCCCACCAGCCGCGAGGCCAGCCGTTCCAGGGCACGCGCCTTCCAGACCTCGGGCAGCGCCTCCGTCGACGCCAGGTCGAAACGGAGCTCCACCTGCGAGTCACTGGTGTTGACGTGCTGCCCGCCCGGCCCCGACGACCGCGAGAAACGCCACATGAGCTCGGCCTCGGGCAGCGAGACGGAGCCGCGGATCAGATAGGGACCGGACATGTCATCCATGTTCCCCGGACCGGCTCCCGCGCGTCATCCTGTTTTCGCACCGCGGCGACACCGGTCCTGGACCGTGGAACCGGCGGGGCACCGTCCGCGTTATCCCGTGTGACGACATCACGAAGGTCACGAAGAAAGGCACATCCCATGGCTGTAAGCCTGTCCAAGGGCGGCAATGTCTCCCTGACCAAGGAGGCTCCGGGCCTGACCGCCGTCACCGTGGGCCTCGGCTGGGACGTCCGCACGACCACCGGCACGGACTTCGACCTCGACGCCTCGGCCATCGGCGTCGACGCCGCCGGCAAGGTCGCCTCCGACGCGCACTTCGTCTTCTTCAACAACAAGTCCACGCCGGACCAGACCATCGTCCACACCGGTGACAACCGCACCGGCGAGGGCGGCGGCGACGACGAGCAGATCAACGTGAACCTCGCCGCGCTGCCCCCGAACGTGGACAAGATCGTCTTCCCGGTCTCCATCTACGACGCGGTCAACCGCACGCAGAACTTCGGCCAGGTCCGGAACGCGTACATCCGCATCATCAACCAGGCCGGCGGCGCCGAGATCGCCCGCTACGACCTCTCCGAGGACGCCGCCGTCGAGACCGCGATGGTCTTCGGCGAGCTGTACCGCAACGGCCAGGAGTGGAAGTTCCGCGCGGTCGGCCAGGGTTACGCCTCGGGCCTGGAGGGCATCGCCCGCGACTTCGGCGTCAACCTCTGACGTACGTACGGCGGTAGGACGGCTCCAGCCACACAGGCAGGGCCGCCACACAGCCAGGCAGCCGTACGGGCAGGCAGCCCGCAGCAGCCCGCACAGGCAGGCAGCCGCACAGGCGGCCGAAGCCGTCCCCAGGGTGAGCCCCGGCGCGACCACCGCGCCGGGGCTCTACCCTTGCCCGCGTGATCGTCGAACCGCTCACCCCGGCCGAGGCCCACGCGCTCCCCGGCCCGCTGCTCACCGAACTCACGGCGCTGTTCGCCTCGAACCGGGCCTTCCACGAACTGACCGGCGACTTCCCCGACCCCGACGACATCCGGCCCGAACAGGTCGCCGCCGCCCTCGCCGACGAGTTCGCGCAGCCCGGCACCGAGGTGCTGCTGGCCCGCTCCGAGGGCCGGCTCGCCGGGATCGCCGTCACGCTCGCCCACCACCCCGACCCGGCCGACCCCGACCCCTGGCTCGGGCTGCTCATGATCGAGGGCGGCGCCCACCGCACCGGTCACGGCCGACGGCTCGCCGCCGCCGTCGAGGACCGCTTCCGCGCCGCGGGCCGTACGGGACTCAGGCTCGCGGTCCTGGAGGACAACGCGAAGGCCCTCGCGTTCTGGACCGCCCTCGGCTACGAGGAGACCGCGCGCCGGCCCGACCGCGCCCGCGCGCGGCCCTGCGTCGTCCTCCGTAAGGAACTCGCGGAGAAGAAGTCCGGCGGTGATGTCGAGAACGCGCAACCGGCTCCGTCCCCGAAGTGAACGTGACCACAATGGGTCGCATCAGCACCGAGGAGAACCACCATGGCCAAGTACCTGCTGCTCAAGCACTACCGTGGCGCTCCGGCTGCGGTGAACGACGTCCCCATGGACCGGTGGACGCCGGAGGAGATCTCGGCGCACATGCAGTACATGCAGGACTTCGCGGACCGGCTGGAGAAGTCCGGCGAGTTCGTCGACGGTCAGGCGCTCGCACCCGAGGGTGCGTGGGTCCGGTACGACGGTGAGGGGCGCCCGCCGGTCACCGACGGCCCCTTCGCCGAGACCAAGGACCTCATCGCCGGCTGGATGATCATCGACGTCGACAGCTACGACCGCGCCGTCGAACTGGCCGGGGAGCTGTCGGCCGCCCCCGGGGCGGGCGGCAAGCCGATCCACGAGTGGCTGGAACTGCGCCCGTTCTACGGTGTGCGGCCCACCGTCACCGAGTGAGCTCACCGATGGACGAGGCACAGCTCCGGAGCCTCACACCGGGCGTCCTCGCGATCCTCGTCCGCCGCGGAGCCGACTTCGCGGCGGCCGAGGACGCTGTCCAGGACGCCCTGCTCGAGGCCGTCCGCGTCTGGCCGGCCGATCTTCCCCGGGACCCCAAGGGCTGGCTGGTCACCGTGGCCTGGCGCAAATTCCTCGACGCGACCCGGGCCGACACCGCCCGCCGCCGCCGTGAGGACCGCGTCGACGAGGAGCCGCCGCCCGGCCCCGCACCCGCGGTGGACGACACGCTCCAGCTCTACTTCCTGTGCGCCCACCCGTCGCTGACGCCCTCGTCCGCGGTCGCGCTCACCCTGCGCGCCGTCGGCGGGCTGACCACCCGCCAGATCGCCCACGCCTACCTGGTGCCGGAGGCGACGATGGCGCAGCGGATCAGCCGGGCCAAGCGCACCGTCTCAGGGGTCCGGTTCGACCGGCCCGGCGACGTCGCCACCGTGCTGCGCGTCCTCTACCTGGTCTTCAACGAGGGCTACTCGGGAGACGTCGACCTCGCCGCCGAGGCCGTCCGGCTCACCCGGCAGCTCGCGGCCGTGATCGACCATCCCGAAGTGGCGGGGCTGCTCGCCCTGATGCTCCTCCACCACGCCCGGCGCGCCTCCCGGACCGCACCGGACGGCAGCCTGGTCCCGCTCGCCGAGCAGGACCGCGGCCGATGGGACACCCGGGCGATCGCCGAGGGGGTACGGATCCTGCAGGCGGCCCTCGCCCGCGACCGGCTCGGCGAGTTCCAGGCCCAGGCCGCCATCGCGGCGCTCCACGCGGACGCGCCGACCGCCGAGGAGACCGACTGGGTGCAGATCGTCGAGTGGTACGACGAGCTCGCGCGGCTGACCGACAGTCCGGTGGTCCGGCTCAACCGCGCGGTGGCGGTCGGCGAGGCCGACGGCCCGCGCGCGGGCCTGGCGGCGCTCGCCGCACTGGACGACTCCCTGCCGCGCCACACGGCGGTCGCCGCCTACCTGCACGAGCGGGACGGGGACGGGGTGACGGCGGCGCGGCTCTACGCCGACGCGGCCCGCAGGGCCCCCAACCTCGCCGAACGCGACTACCTGACGCGCCAGGCAGCCCGCCTCAACACCGAGGGGCAGGGCTGACGGGCCCACACTGCCGGGGGGGCACGGACCGGGCCGGGGGCCACCGTCACGGCGTGGCCGGCCGGCCCTTCCCGTACAACCACTCGTCCCACACCTCGTCGTCGAGATCCCGACCCGCCACGTCCTCCACATAGGCCGTGAAGTCGGCGGTGGAGGCGGTGCCGTGACGGTGGGCCGCGGGCCAGCCCGCGAGGATCTCGAAGAACTTCTCGTCACCGACCGCCTGCCGGATCTTGTGCACCACCATCGCGCCCCGCTGGTACACCGGCGGGTCGAAGAGGTTCTCCGCCGCGGGCGGCTCGGCCGGCGGGAAGGCCCAGTTGGCGTCCACGGGGAACGCCGACTCGAAGCTGCGCTGCGCCGGGGTGTCTTCGAAGTCCTCCGCGTACAGCCACTCCGCGTACACCGCGAAGCCCTCACTGAGCCAGATGTCCTGCCAGGTCGCGGGCGTGACCGAGTTGCCGTACCACTGGTGCGCCAGCTCGTGGGCGAGGATCTCCGGTGTGAACGCGTCCTGCGGGAAGACCGGCCGGGTCTGGGTCTCCAGCGCGTAGCCCGCGTCCGCGGTCCGTTCGACGATCGCGCCCGTGGCGGAGAAGGGGTACGGGCCGAAGTTCTCCTCCTGCCAGGCGACGACCTCGGGGATACGGTCCAGCAGCGGCGCGCTCTTCGCGGCGACGGTCGGGTCCGCGGCGGTCAGGACGGGCAGCCCGGACGGGGTCGCCGAGGCCTTCGTCACGTACCGGCCCACGCCGACGGTCGCGAGATAGCTGGCCATCGGCTCGGCGACGCTCCATACGGACGTCGTCCGGCCGTTCGCGGTGCGCTCCGAGGTCCGCACACCGTTGGAGACCGCCTGCGTCCCGGCGGGGACGGTGAGCGTGATGTCGTACGTCGCCTTGTCGGAGGGGTGGTGGTTGCCGGGGAACCAGGCCATGGAGCCGGTCGGCTGACCGAGCGCGAGCGCCCCGTCCGCGGTCCGCAGCCAGCCCTCCTGCGAGCCGTCCGCGTCCGTGATCGTTCGGGGTACGCCGGCGTACGTGACCTTGGCGCGGAACACGTCGCCCTTGTCGATGTCGTCGCGGGGCCGGAGCGTCAGCTCGTTCCCGGCCCGGTTGACCGCGGCCGGGACGTCGTCCACGGAGGCCGACATGACGGAGAGACCGGCGAGGTCGAGGTTGAAGGCGCTGAGGTCCTGCGTGGCACGGGCCGTGATCATGGCCGTGGCGTCGAGCCGGCCCTGCCGGGGCTCGTAGCGGAGGTCGAGCGCGTAGTGGGTGACGTCGTAGCCGCCGTTGCCGAGCTTGGGGAAGTACGGGTCGCGCAGCCCGGCCGCGCCGGGCGTACCGCTCACCCCGCCCACGTCGACGCCGCCGTCCGCGGCCGCGGTGCAGCCGCCGAGGACGAGCAGCGCGGCGAGGACTCCTGCCAGGCCGGCTCTGCTCCGTATGTCCACCAGTCGATCTTAGGCAGGGGTACGGCTCGGGTGCCGCTCGGCGGGCGTACGGCGACGGGTGCCGCCCGACGGGGGTCCGGGCGGCACCCAGATCGTGCGGGCGCGTACGCGAGGCCGCGTACGCGGGGCCGCACGGGGCCACGGTTACTTCGAGAGCGACGCGAGGCCCGCCTGCGCGAACTTCTCGTCGAGGTCGCCGCTGGGCGCACCGGCGACACCGATGCCGGCGATCGGCGCGCCCTTGGCGGTCACCGGGACGCCGCCGCCGAGGAACAGGGTGCCGGGGATGTCCTTCAGGTTCGGGGCCTGGGCGAGGCGCTTGGCCAGCTCCGAGGTCGGGGCGTTCCAGGAGACCGCGGTGAACGCCTTGCGCTCGGCCGACTCGTACGACTGCGGGCCGGCGCCGTCGCCGCGCAGGGTCACGATGGTGTTGCCGTTGCGGTCGACGACGGCGACCGTGATCCGCTGGTTCTCGTCCTCTGCGGCGTCCAGGGTGGCCTGCGCGGCCTCGGTGGCGGCGTCGATCGTCAGGTGCGTGGTCTGCTGGAGGTTCTTGTTCGACGCGTCGGCCTTGGCGGCGACGGCGGGCGCGGCGGCCGGGGCGGAGGCGTTCGCGGAGACGGCGCCGAACGTGCCGGCGGCGGCGATGGCGACGGTGGCGGCACCGAAGACGATCTTCTTCTTCATGACGGGCTCCTTGGGGCTGTGGCGGTGGTCGGTCCGGTTCGAGGCGGGTCGTTCGTTCGCTCCGCCATCGATCCTCCGGCCGGAACCGGGCCCGTACGGTCCACGGACCGGATGCCGCCGTCGCGCATGATGGACGACGGGGGTGTCAGCCGATCGGTTGATGCCCCTCTGGTCCTCCTGGGCCAGCATGGATACGTATCCCCAGGTCAGAAGGTTTCTCCACCGGTCAGAGGAGTACGTGTGACGGCGCAGGACCCCGACGCGGACCCGGACGCGCGCTGGCTCGCGCGGGTCATGCACCTCGCCTTCTTCCTCCTCCTCGGCGCGTCCCTGGCCCGCTTCCTGCTGCGGCACCCGTGGGAGGACCGCAGCCCGTGGATCGTCGCCCTCTCCGGCGCGCTCGCCGCCCTGTATCTCCTCGGCCCCGTGCTCGGCACCCGCCCGACCCCGCGCCGGATCGCCTGGCTGGTCACGGTCGTCGCCGTGTGGATGCTCCTGGTGGTCCTCGCGCCGAGCTTCGCGTGGTGCGCGGTGCCCCTCTTCTACACCGGCATGCGCACGCTGCCGCCGCGGGCCGCGCTCGTCCTCGTCACCCTCCTCAGCGTCTTCGTCGTGACCGCGCAGGTCCAGCTCTCGGACGACGGCTTCGACCCCAACCTGATCGTCGCCCCGCCGGCCGTCGCGGCGATCGCCACCGCCGTCTTCGTCCACGCACAGCGGCAGGCGGAGCGGCAGCGTGCGCTGATCGACGACCTGATCCGGACCCGCCGCGAGCTGGCCGCGACCGAGCGCCGTGAGGGCACCCTCGCCGAACGCCAGCGGCTGTCGATGGAGATCCACGACACCCTGGCGCAGGGCCTGTCCAGCCAGCAGATGCTGCTCCAGGCGGCCGAGCGGACCTGGGACGGCGATCCGTCGACCGCGCGCCGCCATGTCCGTACCGCCGAGTCCATCGCCGAGCGCAATCTCGCCGAGGCCCGCCGCTTCGTCCACGACCTCGCCCCGGCCGACCTCGCCGAGGGCGGCGGCCTGGAGGAGGCGCTGCGGATGCTGGCCGGGCGGGAGTCGGCCGCGTTCCGGGTCGACGGGGCACCGGTGGCCCTGCCCGAGCGCGCACAGTCGGCGCTGCTGCGCATCGCGCAGGGCGCCCTCGCCAACGTCCGCGAGCACGCGGGCGCCACCTCCGCCGCGCTGACCCTGACGTACCTCGACGACCAGGTCGTCCTCGACATCGCCGACGACGGGCGCGGCTTCGACGCCTCCGCGGCGCGCGACGGCGCGGGGGTGCGCGGCCACGGCCTGCCCGCGATGCGGGCGCGGGTACGCCAGCTCGGCGGCACGCTGACGGTGGAGTCCACCCCGGGCGAGGGCACGGTCCTCTCGGCCGCGATCCCCTTGCCCACGAACCTGGAGGCGGGCCGATGACGGCCCACGAACCCGGAGGTCGGCCGTGACCGTACGGATCCTGCTCTGCGACGACCACGCCGTCGTCCGCGCCGGGCTGCTCGCCCTGCTCGGCAGCGCCGACGACATCGAGGTCGTCGGCGAGGCCGGCAGCGGCGAGGAGGCCGTCGCGATGGCCGCCAAGCTGCGGCCGGACGTCGTCCTGATGGACCTCCAGCTCGGACCCGGCATCGACGGCGTCGAGGCGACCCGCCGGATCGCCGGGTCGGCGGCCGGCGTGCACGTCCTGGTCCTCACCACGTACGACACGGACGCCGACATCACCCGCGCCATCGAGGCGGGCGCGACCGGCTACCTCCTGAAGGCCGAGCGCCCCGAGGAGCTGTTCGCCGCGATCCACTCCGCGGCACAGGGCCGTACGACCCTCTCCCCGCCGGTCGCCAGTCGCGTCATGGACCGGATGCGGGGCGCCGCCGGGCCGACCCTGACCGACCGCGAACGGGACATCCTCGGCCAGCTCGCACACGGCCTCGGCAACCGCGAGATCGCCCGCGCGCTCTTCATCAGCGAGGCGACCGTGAAGACCCATCTCGGACGGATCTACGCGAAGCTCGGCGTGGACACCCGTGCGGGTGCCGTCGCCGTGGCGAAGGAGCAGCGCCTGCTCCCCTGACGCTGCTACTCTGCGTTGCCTTTCTATCGCAGAGTGTCAGTTCGTCTCGTCTCGTTGTGGGAGCGCACGTGAAGATCGCCTGCGTCGGCGGTGGGCCCGCCGGCCTGTACTTCTCGATCCTGATGAAGCGGCAGGACCCGTCCCACGAGATCACCGTCTTCGAACGGAACCCGGCGGGCTCCACGTACGGCTGGGGCGTGACCTACTGGGCCGGACTCCTGGACAAGCTGCGCGCGGGCGACCCGGAGTCGGCGCGCGCCGTCGACGAGGCCTCCGTCCGCTGGACCGACGGTGTCGCCATCGTCCGCGACGAGCGGACCGTCCACCGGGGCGACGAGGGCTTCGGCATCGGCCGCCGCCGGATGCTCACGCTCCTCGCCGAGCGGGCGGAGGCGCTCGGCGTACGGGTCGAGTTCGAGCACGGGATCCCCGGCCCCGACGCACCCGAACTGGCGGACGCCGACCTCGTCGTCGCGGCCGACGGGGTCAACAGCGCCCTGCGCGAGGCGTACGCGGGCCACTTCGGCGCCGAGGTCGCCACCGGCCGCAACCCGTACATCTGGCTCGGCACGACGAAGGTCTTCGACGCCTTCAGCTTCGCGTTCAAGGAGACCGAGCACGGCTGGATCTGGTGTTACGCCTACGGGTTCAGCGGCGAGCAGTCCACCTGCGTGGTGGAGTGCGCCCCGGAGACCTGGAAGGGGCTGGGGCTCGACACAAGGAGCGAGGCCGACAGCCTGAACCTGCTGGAGAAGCTGTTCCACGACCTGCTCGACGGGCAGCCGCTGATCGGCCGGGGGCAGGACGACGGCACGGCGCAGTGGCTGAACTTCCGCACGCTCACCACCCGCGTCTGGCACCGCGGCAACCTGGTCCTCGTCGGCGACGCCGCCCACACCACGCACTACTCGATCGGCGCGGGCACCACGCTCGCCCTGGAGGACGCCCTCGCGCTGGCGGACGCCCTGCGCGCCGGCGGGGACCTGGACGGGGCGCTCGCGCGGTACGGCGCCCGGCGGCGCGCCGAGCTCCTCTCGGCGCAGAGCGCGGCCCGCTACAGCGCCCGGTGGTACGAGAACCTGCCCCGCTACATGCGGCTCCCTCCGGCCCAGATGTTCGCGCTCCTCGGCCAGCGCCACTCGCCCCTGCTGCCGCACGTCCCGCCGCAGCTCTACTACCGCCTCGACCGCGCGGCCGACGGCCTGCGCCCCCTGCGCGAACTGAAGCGCCGGCTGGGCCCGAGGCTCGCCCGCACCCTGCACGCCAGGTCACGAGCCTGACCGGCCCCTGCCCACCCGGGCGGGGCAGGTGCCGCCCGCGCAGTACGCCCCCGCCGGTACGCCCGGGCCGTGCATCCCGCCCACCCGCGCCGCACGGCCCGCTCACCCGCGCGGTAGGGGCCGTACCGCCGCGCGTGGGACCATCGTCCCCGTGCTCGACATCGGCTACTCCCTCTCCCGTCGCTTCCCCGACCCCCCGCAGACCGACTACCGCCGCGCGGACGTCCACGCGCTGCGCCACGACCTGTTCTGCGGGGACGTCTACCTCGCCGACCCCAAGGCCGACCGCGAGGTGTCCACAGCCTGGGGATGGGTGCCGGTGCTCGACTTCGCGTGGGCCCTCTGCGACATCGTCGAGCGGCTGGACCGCGACCCCCGGGGCAGCCGGGCCTCGCAGCCCCAGTACGCCGAGCTCGACTTCACCGAGTCCACGGACCGCATGCTCTTCGAGCGCCGCTTCGGCTGGGTGGACGTGGAGGCCGACTGGATGCCGGGCGACGAGCCGCCGCTCACCTTCAACCACGCCGAACTGCGCCGCGAGGCCCGCGACTTCCTGCACGACCTGGTCGCCGACCTCACCGACATGCACGAGGGGCTCGGCGACAACCCCGTGATCTGGGACCTCCAGGCCCGCTTCCCCCGCGTCCCGTGACGCGCGCTCTCAGTCCTCCACCCGCACCCCCAGCTGCGCGGCGAACACCGGCGCCAGGTCCAGCAACTGCGCCGTACTGATCACCGCGCCCGCCAGCGCATCGACCCCCCGCGCGATCTCCAGACGCTCCACGGTCCGCAGGTCCACGTCCTTCATCCGGGCCCCGCCGAAGTCCGCCCCCTTCAGCACGCACCCCCGGAAATCCACCCGTTCGAGCACCGCGCCCGCGAAATCGGGCTCGTCGAGCACGCACTCCTCGAAGACGACGTCCTTCAGCCTCGCCGTCCGCAGGTTCAGGAAGTCGATCTTCCCTCCCCGTACGAGGACCCGCTCCAGGACCGCCCCGTGCAGCTGCGTCCCCCCGAGCCGCGCGTCCACGATCTCCACGTCCCGCAGCGACGCCTCCGCCAGGTCCGTACCGACCCCGCGCACCCCGTTCAGCACGGAATCGAGCAGGCGCGCTCTGTTCAGCCGCGTCTCGTCCAGCGCGCACTCCCGCAGCGCGCACTCCAGGAACCGCGCCCCTGACCCGCTCTGCCCGGACAGGTCACGCCCCTCGAACGCGACCCCGTCGTAGTCCCCGTCCGGCTCCAGCCCTCCTTCGTACGCCTCCAGCGGCGGCAGCCGGACCTCCGCCCTCCGCACCGCCGCGATCTTCTTCCTGCCGCCGCCACCGCCACTCGCCCTGCCCGTCACCATGACCCCATCGTGACGTACGCCACTGACAACGCCCCGATGTCACATCCCGGCCCCCCTCGCCCGTCCCCCTCGTACCAGCGAGAACGAGGGAGCGAGCGATGCAGCGGAACGACACGACCAGGCCCAGGACCGCCCGGAACCACATCACCGTCGTCGGCGGCGGGTTCGCCGGACTCACCGCGGCCATCACCGCCGCCGAGTCCGGAGCCGCGGTCACCCTCCACGAGGCCCACGAGGCACTCGGCGGCCGCGCCCGCACCGCCGGCGGCCCGTACCGCACCAACGAAGGACCGCACGCGCTCTACCGCAAGGGCCCCCACTGGACCTGGCTCGCGCAGCGCGACCTCATCGGCCCCCTCGCGCAGATCCCGCCCCTCGAAGCCGCCCGCTTCCGCTTCCACCTCCACGGCGCGCTGCGCCGCACCCCGCCGCTCGGCTTCCTGCGCCACACGCTCCGCACGGCCGACCGGGCCCCCGTCGACACCGACTTCCTCACCTGGGCCACCGGGATCGCCGGCCCCGAGACGGCCCGTCAGGCCGCCGCGTACAGCGGGGTCGCCCTCTTCCACCACGACCCCGGCGCGCTCTCGGCCCGCTTCGTCCAGGAGCGGCTGCACCGCGCCGCCGCGCTGCCGCCGGAGGCGCGGTACATCCGGGGAGGCTGGGGGCGGCTCATCGAGCGGATGGCCGCGTACGCCCGGGAGGCGGGCGTACGGATCGAGACCTCGTCGCGGCTCGACGCGCTGCCGCTCGGCGACGGCCCGGTCGTCGTCGCGACCTCCCTGGCGGCCGCCGCCCGCCTCCTGGGCGAGCCGGCCCTGCGCGGGGAGAGCGGCCGCACCGTCCTGTTCGATCTGGCGCTGCGCCGCCGCAAGGGCGATCCGTTCATCGTCTCCGACCTGGACGCACCCGGCTGGATCGAGCGCTTCACCGCGCAGGACCCCTCCCTCGCCCCGGCCGGCGAGCAGCTGGTCCAGGCCCAGCTGCCCATCGCCCCGGGCGAGTCCAAGGCGGACGGCGTCGCGCACGCGGAGCGCCTGCTCGACCTGGGGTTCCCGGGCTGGCGCGCGCGTACGGTCTGGCGCCGCGAGGCCCTCTCCGGCGGCCGGACGGGAGCGGTCGACCGGCCCGGTACGACCTGGCGCGACCGGCCGGCGATCGACCGGGGCGACGGCGTGTACCTGGTCGGCGACGAGGTGGCGGCGCCGGGCGTGCTGTCGGAGGTGTCGTTCACGAGCGCGGTGGAGGCGGTGTCGCTGGCGCTCAGGAGCCGGAGCCTTGACCTCAAGTCCGCTTGAGGTTGAAAGCTGGGGCCGTCACGACGTACCGACCGCGCGACACACCGACCACTTTTCGGGGAGTCATCATGCACGCGATCCGTCTCCACGCCTTCGGCCCGGCGGAGAACCTCACCTACGAAGAGGTCGAGGACCCGGCCCCGGGCCCCGGACAGGTGCGGATCGCGGTCACCGCGGCCGGCGTCCACCTCCTCGACACGACCCTGCGCCTCGGCGCGACGGGCCCCTTCCCCGCCCCCGCCGAGCTGCCCACGATCCCCGGCCGCGAGGTCGCAGGCACCGTCGAGGCGCTCGGCGAGGGCACGGACCCCTCCTGGCTGGGCAGGCGCGTCGTCGCCCACCTCGGCATGGCCCCCGGCGGCTACGCCGAACGCGCCGTCGTGGACGCCGGGCGGCTGCACGCCCTCGCGGACCACCTCGGGGAGGCGGAGGCCGTCGCGATGATCGGCACGGGCCGCACCACGCTCGGCATCCTCCAGTTCACCGAACTCGGCCCGGACTCGATCGCCGTCGTCCCCGCCGCGGCCGGCGGCATCGGCACCCTCCTCGTCCAGTACGCGAAGAACGCCGGCGCCACGGTCGTCGGCCTCGCGGGCGGCCCGGAGAAGGTGGCCCTGGTGAAGGAGAACGGCGCGGACCTCGCGGTCGATTACAAGCTCCCCGACTGGCCGGACCAGGTCCGCTCCTTCCTCGGCGGCAGGACCGCCACGGTCGTCTTCGACTCCGTCGGCGGCGCCACCGGCCTGGCGGCCGTCGACCTCCTCGGCAAGGGCGGCCGGCACGTCGTCTTCGGCTGGTCCGCCGCGGGCCTCCACGACGGCGGACCGCTCACCTTCACCGACGAGGAACTCGCGGCCCGCGGCATCACCTCGGAGTCCGTCCTGGGCCCCGTCATGATCCAGAAGGCGGGCGGCGACGTCCGCAACCTCGAACTCGCCTCCCTCGCCGCCGCCACCGCGGGCACACTCCGCCCGGCGATCCACCGCTTCCCCCTCAAGGAGGCCGCCGCGGCCCACCGCGCCCTGGAGACCCGCGGCACGATCGGCAAGGTCGTCCTGATCCCGTAACGCACCCACCCGAACCCCCCGCCCCCGTCGGCGGGGCCCCGCACCGGCCCCGCTGACACCCCCTCACCCCGGCGCACTCGGCAGCGCTACGCCCCTGTCCCCAGCCCGCGCAGGGCCCCGTCCGTCAGCCGGTACACCGTCCACTCGTCCTGCGGGCGCGCGCCCAGCGACTCGTAGAAGTCGATCGACGGCCTGTTCCAGTCCAGGACCGACCACTCCAGCCGCTCGTACCCCCGCTCCACACAGATCCGCGCCAACTCCGCCAGCAGCGCCTTCCCATGGCCGCCGCCCCGGCTCGACGGGCGGACGTACAGGTCCTCCAGGTAGATGCCGTGGACCCCGCGCCAGGTCGAGAAGTTCAGGAACCACAGGGCGAAGCCCACCGGCTCGCCCTCGTCCGACTCGGCGATGTGCGCGAAGGCCGCGGGACTCGGGCCGAACAGCGCCTCGTGGAGCTGCTCGGGGGTCGCGCGGACCTCGTCCAGCGCCTTCTCGTACTCGGCGAGTTCACGGACCATCGCGTGGATCACAGGGACGTCGGCAGGTGTGGCGGTACGAATCATGTACGAATCATGCGCCCCGGCTGCGACCAGTCAACGCCCCGCCGCCAGCAGGGTCCGCGCGATGGACACCTGGTCCGGATCGAGCGCCTCCTCGCCGTCCTCCACGTCCCACAGCCCGTTCTGCAGCACCCGGCCGAGCGTCCACGCGAGCGCACGGCCCCGGTCGAGACCCAGCCGTTCCGTCAGCAGGTCGAACCGCCACAGCGTCCCGGCGGCCGGATCCGCCTCCCACAGGTCCGTCAGCGCCGGAAGCAGTTCGAACCCCGGATCGCCCACCAGCGGCTTCGGATCGATCGCCAGCCACGGCTCACGCTCCGCCGCCAGGACATTGTCGTAATGCAGATCCCAGTGCAGCAAGCGGTCCCCCGGCTCCCCCATCACCTCCCGCACCGCCGCCGCGCAGTCCCGCAGCAGCGCCGCGTCCTCCGCCCCCAGCCGCGCCGCGGCGTCCGGGGTCTCGGCCACCATCCGCGCGGCGATGTCACCCAGCCCCCGCAGCCCGTCCGGCGCGGGCACCGCCACCAGACGCGCCAGCAGACCGGCCAGGATCCCCACCGCCTCCCGCGCGTCCGTCAGCGTCGACAGATGCCGGCCCTCGTCCAGCCGCTCCAGCAGCAGCGTGCCGGTCCCCGGATCGTCCGCGAGCAGCCGTACGGCCCCCGAGCCGTCCCAGACCCGAAGCGCCACGGCCTCCCCCGCGCTCTCCTCGTCGAGGAGCTGCATCTTCAGCGCCGCCCGCACACCGTCCTCGACCCGGGTCACCGGCAGGACGAGCGACGCCACCCCGTACATCGACGGCCCCGTCACCCGCAGCCCCCACCGGTCCAGGAACTCCCGCGCCCGCCCCGGCAACGCCGCGACGAACGCGCGCCCCGCCTCTCCGTTGAACCTCGCCTGCGACGCCACCAGTTCCGCCGGAATCTCGATCACAGGTCGACGCTACCGACGCCGGAGGCACAGCACATCCGAGTAGAACCACGCGCACCCCACGGCGGGACTCGCCCGCCACGCGCACCCCCACCCCGGGACTCACCCGCCTCACACACCGGCATCCCGCAACACCCGGGCGAACGCGTCCTCGTCGTACAGCGCACCGCCCACCCCCACCTGCTGCCCGTCGAGCAGCACCGTCGGCGTCCCGCCCACGCCCGACTCCTCGAAGTCCTTCTCCGCCGACGCCACCCACGCCCGGTACGACCCCTCCCGCACCGCCCGGTCGAACTCCTCGCCCCTCAGCCCCTCCACCCCGGCGGCCACCCGCAGGGGATCCTCCGCCCCGCCGCTCGCGAGCACCGCCGCCTGGAACTCCGCGAACCTCCCCGCCTCCACCGACGCCCGCAGCGCGTTCGCGGACCGCGCCGACGCCGTCCCGCCGCTCCGCGCGTCCAGAAACGACGCGACGACGTACGCGATCCGCACCTTCCCGGCGGCCGCGGCCTCCGCGAGCGCCACGCCCCCGCTCTCCTCGAACTTGGCGCAGTAGCTGCAGCGCGGGTCGAGGAACACGGTCGCGGTGTGCGGCGCCGACGGATCCCCGACGAGGATCCGCGGACCCTCGACCACCGTCGTGAGCCCGGCCGCGGCGGTCGAGAACGACACCGCCGGAGCGTCCACCGGCGCCGCCGCACAACCCGCCGCCGCGAGCCCCACCACCCCCGCCGCGGCGAGCGCCACGACAGCACGGACAGTCCTGGGTACGGGCATGAAAAGGTCCTTTCGGAACAACGGAATCCGCACCCTCGAACCTAGGCGGCACCCCCACCACGCCCACCCCGCCGAAAGACCCCGATCCAGGGGTCGAAGGCCCCCCGACCATCCAGTAGCCTCCCGCCCATGGTCAGCAGGAGCAGCACGGTCAACGGCGGCATCTCGTTCTGGTACACGCAGGAAGGCACCCCCGCGCCGCGCGAGCCCCTGCCCGGAGACGCCACCGCGGACGTCTGCATCGTCGGCGGCGGCTACACCGGCCTCTGGACGGCGTACTACCTCAAGAAGGCCGTCCCCTTCCTCAACATCACCGTCCTCGAAGCCGCGTTCTGCGGCTACGGCGCCTCCGGACGCAACGGCGGCTGGCTCTACAACGGCATCGCCGGCCGCGACCGCTACGCCAGGCTCCACGGTCACGAGGCCGCCGTCCGCCTCCAGCACGCGATGAACGACACCGTCACCGAGGTCGTCGAGGTCTGCGCCGCCGAGAACATCGACGCCGACATCCACCACGGCGGCGTCCTGGAGATCGCGCACTCCCCCGCCCAGCTAAACCGCCTCAAGGCCTTCCACGCCGTCGAGCTCGCCTTCGGCGAGAAGGAACGCGAGCTCTACGGCGCCCGCGAGACCGCCGACCGCATCCGCGTCGCCGGCGCCGTCGGCTCCTCCTGGACCCCGCACGGCGCACGACTCCACCCGGTGAAGCTCGTGAAGGGCCTGGCCGCCGCCGTCGAGGCCCTCGGCGTCACGATCCACGAGTCGACCCCGGTCACCGAGATCAAGCCCAAGCACGCCGTCACCCCGTACGGCACCGTCCGCGCGCCCTACGTCCTGCGCTGCACCGAGGGCTTCACCGCCTCCCTCACGGGCCAGCGCCGCACCTGGCTCCCCATGAACTCCTCCATGATCGCCACCGAGCCGCTCACCGACGCCCAGTGGGACGCCATCGGCTGGCAGGGCCGGGAGACCCTCGGCGACATGGCCCACGCCTACATGTACGCCCAGCGCACCGCCGACGGCCGCATCGCCCTCGGCGGCCGGGGCGTCCCGTACCGCTACGGCTCCAGGACGGACAACGACGGCCGCACCCAGCCCCAGACGATCGAGGCCCTCCGCGACATCCTCGTCCGCTTCTTCCCCTCCCTCGCGGGCATCGGCATCGACCACGCCTGGTCGGGCGTCCTCGGCGTCCCCCGCGACTGGTGCGCCACCGTCACCCTCGACCGCTCCACGGGCCTGGGCTGGGCAGGCGGTTACGTCGGATCCGGCGTCGCCACCGCCAACCTCGCGGCCCGCACCCTGCGCGACCTCATCCAGCAGGACTCCGGCCAGTCGGGGCCCACCGACCTGACCGGGCTCCCCTGGGTCGGCCACAAGGTCCGCAAATGGGAACCGGAACCGCTGCGCTGGCTCGGAGTCCAGGCGATGTACGCCGCCTACCGCGCGGCGGACCGTCGGGAATCCACCACCCACACGGCGACGTCGTCCCGCATCGCCCGCATCGCCGACCGTCTCTCGGGCCGCTGACGTGGTGCTTGTCATGCCCGGTCGGCGGACGTCGACGATGGAGCTGCTCGCCGGCGAGGCGACGGCGCGGGGGATGGCGACCCTGACGGCGGAGGAGATCGGCGCGGCGGAAGAGATCGGCGCGGAGGCGGGACCGGCGTACTGGTACGGCGGACCGGTGGCAGGGGCGCGGCTGGCCGCGCGGCTCGGGTTCGCCCTGCTCGAACCGGCGGACGACTGGCTCTCCGAGCTGCCGGAGGAGTTCACCGGGCGGGAGGTCCGTGCGGCGACCGTCGCGGACGCCTGGGCGATCGAACGGCCGACGTTCGTCAAGCCGCCCCGGGACAAGTCCTTCCCGCCGGACGTCTACGCCGACGGCTCCCGGCTGCCCGCCGGCCTGGACCCGGCGACGCCGGTTCTGCTCTCCGAGGTGGTGACCTTCGCCGCCGAGTACCGGCTGTTCCTGCTGGACGGGCGGATCGCCACGGGCAGCCGGTACGCGGTGTTCGGCCGGCTCGACCCCCGTCCGCTCGACAGGCACGGGGCGGTCGCCACGGAGATCACCGAGTTCGTGGAACACCTCGTCGCCACGGCCGGGCCCACCCTCCCGAGCGCCGTCGTCGTGGACGTCGGCCAGCTGCTCGACCCGTACCGCCCGGGCCACCGCTGGGCCGTGGTGGAGGCCAACATGGCGTGGTTCTCCCACGCGTACGCCGCCGACCCGGCGCGGGTCCTGGACGTCGTACTGCGCTCGGCGGGACCGCGCGAGCGAGTGCGGCCGGAAGACCTCCGGTTCGTACGGCACTGAACCCCGTCCCCACCGGACCGGATCACTCGGACGCGTACGCCCCGATCTGGTAGTCGAGCTCCGGGTCGGGCGGACCGCACCGCAGGACCGCGTCCACCGCCGGCCACACGCCGGTGGGCACGTCGTAGTTGAGAAGCATCAACGGATCGTCCGCATCCGGCGTGATCACTTCGCGGAGCTGCAGGACCTGTTCACGGGTGACGGGGAACTCGGTACGCAGGAATTCGTCCGCCTTGCTGTACCCCTGAAGGGACCAGACGACTCCGGGCTGCTCTGAAGACATCCGCGGATCCTACGTCCGCAGGGCTGCACGCATCCTCATCGGGGCTGGTAGTCCCAGAAGCAGTAGGCACAGGCGCCACGGCCGTCACCCGTGGCCTCGGCCAGGACGACACGACGACGAGGGTGAGTCTCCAGGCCCTGAGCCTGGGCGTACTCCTGCCCCTCTTCGAGAGCCTTGCAGGCCGACGAGCGATGGAAGACCGCACCGCCGGCCGTGACATAGACGAACTTGACCAAGCCCTCGGGGACAGGGGCGCAGTCCACGCACTGCTGGACGACCAAGTCATGCATGCATCGCTCATCCATGCAGCCCAGCCTAGTCGTCCAACCTGCCACGGGCCTCCCAAATACCCATCCCTGAGGGGGCGTTGGAGCCGAAGCACAAGCGAAGCCGCTCGCCCTCCATCAGGCCCGAGGGCCTTCCTCCTCCGCCCTTACTCCACCTCGATGCCGAAGTCACCCACCAGCTCCGCAAGCCCGCCCTGGTAACCCCTGCCGCCCAGAACGAAATCCCAGTGGCCACCTGCCCGCCGCCGGAACGACCCCAGCACCAGCGCGGTCTCCCCCGCCCGACCGTCCGACACATCGAGCCGGTCCACCTCGGAACCCGACCCGTCCCGCAGTCGAATGCCCGCGTCGACGAACCCCGCGAGGTCCGCATCCGGATTCACCTCCGGATCGACAGCCGCGACCAGAACCAACCGGTCGGCACGCGCGGGCAGGGACTCGAAAGCGACCTGGACCGCCGCCTTGTCGCCCCACAGGGCGGGCACCATCCGCACCGCCCCTTCAGGCGTCGAGACGTTGTTGAAGAAGACGAAGTGCTCCTCCCCCAGCACCCGGCCTCCCTCACACACCAGCGCGCACACATCCAGAGCCACCGACCCCGACCAGACCATCCCCAGCACGTTGACGTCCTCATCGGCGTCAGGCGCGGTCCGCACCTCGGGCACGACCGTCGGGGCCTCGGGCGCACCCGTGCCCAGCCGGCCCCGCAGGCCGTGCTGGTGCAGCAGATCCACCAGCTCCGCGCCCGTGATCAACGTCAGCGGCTTCCCGTTGGCGAACGTGTACGACCCCGGCCCGAACCCGGACGTCGTCACCAGTACGCCCTTGTTCGCCCCCGCACTCTGTACCGTGCCGTACAGATCACGCACCGCGCTCGGCGGCACCGTGTTCCGGTACCGCTTGGCCTGCACGATGATCGACCCGCCACTGATCGGATCCGGATCCAGCGCCTCGACGTCCACACCACCGTCGTTCGACCGCCGCGTCGTCACCGCCTGAAGCCCACGCGCCCGGAACAGCTCGGCCACGAGCCCCTCGAACGCGATCGGATCCATCGCCAGCAGATCAGGCTCCTCGCCCTCCGCCTGCAGCACGACGTCCGAACTCACCTGCTCCGGCAGCAACACAGGCCGCACCGAGACCCGCTCATCCGGCTTCGTGGACAGACGCCCCGACAAGGCGCCCGTCAGACAGTCCACCGCACTGACCAGCTCCAGATTCAGTCCGTCGAAGACCGTCCGCTCGACGATCACCGATGCCAGGCAGAGACGCGCTGCCAGCCCTGTCGCCGGATCCACACCCTCCACGATGCCGTTCAGAGCCACGCTCCGCAGGACTCCGAACCGGTCAGCCGCGAAAAGCTCCCGCACCGCGAGCAGCACACTCTGTGCCACCACGTCCCGGTAGAGCGCCCGCCGCTGCGTCACGGGGCGCGGGACCTCCTTCTCCTGGTCCGTACTGGGCAGGTACTTGACCCCCTTGGCCTCCGGCACCACGTCGTACGCCGGCAGATCCCAGTCCAGCACCAGCCCACGACCCCCACGGTCGTACGCAGCCGACACCTGCCGCGGAAACCCCTCCGGCCACGCGGTCGAGGCGTAGAGAACAGCCGAGAAAAACTCGACCACCGTCTCCGGGTCGCCGGCCCTCAACGACTCGACCATCCCCGCGATTCCGCTGTTGTGCGCGCGGATCTCCGCCAATCGGCCCGCCGCCCACTCGTCGTACTGCGCCCTGTACGCCGCCAACTGTTGCTGCCGCTGCGTCTCCGCCGTCTGCGCCGCGTACCAGTCCCGCTCGAACCTGGCCCGAGCCTCCTGCTCCGCCTGCGCCCGGCCCGACGCGGTCCAGGCGCTCTGCGGCTGGTAGTGCCGCTGTTCCGGCAGGGCGATCGGGTGCGCGAGCGGACCCGGTGCGAACGGCTCGACCTCCTCCGACCGCCTCATCGACTCCACGTGGAACGCCGGTGACACGGCCCCCCGCGCCAGCAACCCCGACAACAGCGCGACCCGCTCGTCCAGCTCTCGGGTCCGCCGCAACGCGTCCGCGTCACGATGCTGCCGATAGGCGGCCCGCTGCTCCCGCTGCATCCGCGCCACGTCCCGCTCGTGCGACCGCTGCGCCCGCTCCGCGTCCCGCTGCTGCCGCAGCACGGCCTGCAGCTGCCCCTCCCGCTCCCGCTGTGCCGCCCGCTGCGCCTCGGCCCACGCACCGATCAGCCCACTGGAACGCCGACTCATCCGCCGCACCCCTCCCCAGAACACCCCAGCCTGAAATGCCCCGTAAAACACAAGTGTCCCGGACCTGAGTGGTCCGGGACACGAGAATGGTGGAGCCCCCTGTCGGATTCGAACCGACGACCTACGCATTACAAGTGCGTTGCTCTGGCCGGGCTGAGCTAAGGAGGCAACGCCCGCGCCGCTCACGCGCGAGGCTCCCCCACTCTACACAGCGCCACGAACTGCCAGCCAAGAACTTTGCGGCCACCGTAACCACCCGCCCACACGTTCGTTGATCGGGCTGGAGTGCCATTCCGACTATCGGACAGCAGGGTGGGGAGGGGCGATGGCGGGGCTCTCGGCCGAGGCGCCGGTAAGGGTCGTCGGTGCAGACGCCGAACGCGTGAAGCGCGAGGCATTGGGCATCACGGACCGCCATGAGCGGCATGGCCGCGCATCCGGGGTGATCAAGCAGCGGGCCAAAGGATCCGGTACGCGGCAGCGTGTCTACCGCTACCGCTTCTACCCCACCGCGAACCAGGCCGTGCAGCTGCACCAGACCTTCGGTGCCTGCCGGTGGGTCTACAACGAAGGGCTGGCACTCCGATCCGGCGCCTGGGAGCGCCACCGGGTCTCCCTCGGCTTCGCGGAGACGTGTCGGGCTCTGACCGGATGGAAGAGGGAAGAAGGTCGGGAGTGGTTACGTGAGGTCTCGTCGACGGTGCTGCAGCAGGCGCTGCGACATCTCGACGGTGCGTTCACCCGGTTCTTCAAGAAGTCGGCGAAGCATCCGAAGCGGAAGAAGAAGGGCCGGTCGCGTGACTCCGCGACGTACGTCCGGACCGGCTTTCGGTGGGTGGAAGATCCAGAACGGCTGGGCACAGGCCGCGTGACGCTGGCGAAGCAGACGACCCCGCTGGACGTGCGGTGGTCGCGTCCACTGCCGGCAGGACACGTTCCGGTCCGGCTCGACGTGACGCGGGACCGTGCGGGGCGCTTCTTCCTGTCCGTGCTGGTGGAGGAGCGGATCGAGCCGCTGCCGCCGGTGTTCCTGCCCTCCGGGTCCGAGCCGAAGGCGGTGGGTCTGGACCTGGGCCTGGCGGCATTGGTGACACTCGACGACGGCTCGCTGCTCGAGCATCCACGTCTCATGCGGAAGTACGGGGAGGAGCTGGCCCGCCGCCAGCGTGCGCTGCACCGAAAGCAGCGAGGCTCGAAGAACCGGGAGAAGGCGAGAACGCGCATCGCGCGCCTCTACACACTCATCGGCGATGTCCGCAGGGACCTGCTGGATCAGTTCACCACCCGCCTCGTGCGCGAGAACCAAGTGCTCGTGGTGGAGGATCTGCCGATCGCCAATCTGATGCGCCCGGCGAAAGGCAAAGGACGGCGTCGTAAGGCGAAGCTGAACCAGGCGCTCAAGGATGCGGCCTGGGGTGAGCTCCTGCGGCAGCTCCGCTACAAGTGTGAGTGGTACGGCCGGACACTCGTGATCGTGGACCGGTTCTTCCCGTCGACTCGCCGCTGCTCGGTCTGTCACACCAAGGGGCCACGGCTGGACGTCTCCGTCCGGGAATGGGTTTGTGCGCAGTGCGGTGTCGTACACGGCCGGGATGCGAACGCGGCTGTGAACCTCCGCGACGAGGGGATGCGGCTGTACCGGCAGGTGACGGAGACCCTCCCCCCGGGGCAGACCCGTACCCTCGCTGATCCGGGCGTCAGAGCTGCCGGCCACTGTTCCGGCCGCATAGATCAAGAAGCACTACGGACCGACGGGCCGTCGGCCGGAATGCCTGTGGAGTTCACGTAAGACCGGGTGTGTACGGCCCGCGGGGCTGTACGGGATCGGCGATGGACGTCGAAGCAGGAAGCGCCGCGACAGCGGTAGGTCACAAGTGCGGTGCTCTGCCCTCACCGAGCCCGCCGGGAAATCTCACCGCCTCCGACTACTGACAGATCGGACACCGCCAAGGTAGCGTCACCCGAGGTTCACTCCGGTGGACTAGACCTCAATCCTTCCTTTACTCGGATCGTCCGGCACGTTCCTGCCGGTGAAGGGACACATCACCATGGCTTCTGTCACTTTCGACAAGGCGACCCGGCTCTACCCGGGTTCCGACAAGCCCGCCGTCGACCAGCTCGAGATCGAGATCGAGGACGGCGAGTTCCTCGTCCTCGTCGGGCCCTCCGGCTGCGGCAAGTCCACCTCGCTGCGCATGCTCGCCGGCCTGGAGGACGTGAACGGCGGTTCCATCCGCATCGGTGACCGCGACGTCACGCACCTGCCGCCCAAGGACCGGGACATCGCCATGGTGTTCCAGAACTACGCGCTGTACCCGCACATGACCGTCGCCGACAACATGGGCTTCGCCCTCAAGATCGCCGGCGTCAACAAGAGCGAGATCCGCGCCAAGGTCGAGGAGGCCGCGAAGATCCTCGACCTCACGCCGTACCTGGACCGCAAGCCGAAGGCCCTCTCCGGCGGTCAGCGTCAGCGTGTGGCCATGGGGCGCGCGATCGTGCGTGAGCCGCAGGTCTTCCTCATGGACGAGCCGCTGTCGAACCTCGACGCCAAGCTGCGTGTCTCCACCCGTACGCAGATCGCGTCGCTCCAGCGCCGCCTCGGCATCACCACGGTGTACGTCACGCACGACCAGGTCGAGGCCCTCACCATGGGTGACCGCGTCGCCGTCCTCAAGGACGGGCTGCTCCAGCAGGTCGACTCCCCGCGGAACATGTACGACCGCCCCGCCAACCTCTTCGTCGCCGGCTTCATCGGCTCCCCCGCCATGAACCTGGTCGAGGTGCCGATCACCGACGGCGGCGTGAAGTTCGGCAACAGCATCGTCCCGGTCTCCCGTGACGCGCTCTCCGCCGCCTCCGCCAAGGGCGACACGACCGTGACGGTCGGCATCCGCCCCGAGCACTTCGACGTGTCGGGCGCCACCAGCAAGGAGGGCCTGGCGGTCTCCGTGAACGTCGTCGAGGAGCTCGGCGCCGACGGTTACGTCTACGGATCCGCCCGCGTCGGCGGCGAGGACAAGGACCTGGTCGTCCGCGTCGGCGGCCGCGCCGTGCCCGAGAAGGGCTCCACGCTGCACGTCGTGCCGCGCGCGGACGAGCTGCACGTCTTCTCCACCTCGACCGGCGAGCGCCTCACCGGCTGAGTCCGCACCGAGGCTCCGTGCCTGCCGAACGGCCCCGCATCTCTTGCAGATGCGGGGCCGTTCGCGTACGTCGACAAATACCCCGGCATAGCCGCCAATTCAGACACCGGCGTCAACATGGGATTCGAATTTTCGCCTCGAACCATCCCCCGCGAGAGTGACTAAATGTCGCCATATCATCACCGGCCGCTACGCTCGCCTCCGTGACGCACACTGCCCGCCGTATCGGCCGCTCTCTCGCCCTCGTCCTGCCCGTCGTCCTGGTGCTCTCGGGAACGCTCGCGGTGTCCGCCGTTCCGTGGGCCGGCCAGGACTCCGACACCCAGATGCTGACCGCATCCTCGGAGGACGTCTCCGTCCCCGCCAAGTCCCGTGCCCCGCAGGATATTCTGCGCGACCGGCTCCTCGTGGAGCTTCAGGAGAAGGACCCCGGAACGGCGCTGACCCACCTCCAGCGGGAGGTCGAGAACAGCCCGTCCCTCGCCAAGCACTGCATGTCCATCGCGCGCGCCCTCGGCAAGGCGGCCGTCCGCCACTACGGCCCGACCCGCGCCCAGTCCTACTCCCGCCCCGTCTGCGACACCTCGTTCGCGACCGGCGTGATGTACGCGAGCTGAGCCGCCCGGCTCGCCCCGCGACCCTGACGACGGACACCGAAGACCGGACACCGAAGACGCTGAACGGCTCCTTCGCGCGGTGCGCATATCGTTCGCGGTATGCATACCTCCCCGACGCAGGCCGTGGTCCTGGCGGGCGGCCAGGGCTCGCGCCTGCGCCCGTACACCGACGACCGCCCCAAGCCGATGGTCGAGATCCCGGGCACCGGGACCCCGATCATCGGCCATCAGCTGTCCTGGCTCGCCGCCGAGGGCGTGACGGACGCTGTCGTGTCCTGCGGCCATCTGGCCGAGGTGCTCGAGGAGTGGCTCGCCTCCGCCGATCTGCCGCTGCGCGTGACGACGGTCGTCGAGGAGGAACCCCTCGGCCGCGGTGGCGGCCTCAAGTACGCCGCCGCTCACCTTCCCGAGCCCGGACAGCCCTGGTACGCCACCAACGGCGACATCTGGACCCGCTTCTCCCTGCGTGAGATGGCCGCGTTCCACGACGAGCGCGACGCCACCGCCACCCTCGCCCTTGCCCGCCCCCGGATCCCGTGGGGCGCCGTCGAGACCGACACCTTCGGGCACATCACCGACTTCATCGAGGCGCCGCCGTCGCCGTTCCTCATCAACGCGGGCGTGTACGTCTTCTCCGCCGCGTTCACCGACCTGCTCCCCGACCGGGGCGACCACGAGCGCACCACGTTCCCCCGGCTGGCCAGGGAGCGCCGTCTCGCGGGCTTCCCGCTGCCCCACGGGGCCTACTGGCGGGCGATCGACACGGCGAAGGACCTGACCGAGGCGGCGAAGGAGCTGGCCTCCCAGGGCGCCTGACAGCCCTCGTACACACCACGGCGAGGCGCGGGGCCTGTGACCGGCCCGTCGTACGGACTCACCGCCAGGCCCCAGGACTGCCGGCCGCCCGGCTGCCCGGCCGCCCGAGTTCCCGAGTGCCCGAGTGCCCGGCCGCCCGAGTTCCCGCCTGCCCGACTGCCCGGCCGCCCGAGTTCCCGACTGCCCGGCCTACCCGCCGCCCGGCAGCCCGTACGGGCCCCCTGCCCTCCCCGTCCCCGGAGCCCACCACGAAAGGGCGGCACCGCTTCCTCGCGGTGCCGCCCTTCGCCTGTTTCCGGGCTGTGCGTCCGTCAGCCCAGCAGGCCGCCGATCGGGTTCCGGTTGCCGCCGGTGCCGCCCGTCGACGAGCCGCCGCTCGTCGGCTCGGTCGTACCGCCGGTGCCGCCACCGCCACCGCCGCCGCTCGTGCCGCCGGTGCTCGTCGGGCCGGAGCTGGTGGACGGCGGGGCCGCCGGCCGCGACTGGGTCGGCGTACGGCTGCCGGTGCCCTGCGTGGCGGTCGGCCGGCTCTCCTCCGTACGGCCCGTCTCCCGTACGGTCTCGCTCGGCGAGGCCGTCTTGTCGTCCTCGCGCTCCCCGCTCGCGCCGGCCGTCGCCGACGGCTTGGGGCGGGTGGAGGTCGACTGGGACGGGGTGCGCTCGCCGGGCTCCTGCGGGAGCGTGCGGCCGGGCAGGTGGTTGATCGGGTCGTCGTTCGGGCCGGGGACCGTGACCATCTCCGTGGACCGTACGGCCCCGCCGAGCACCGAGCCGGTGAGCAGTGTGAGGCCGACGACGACGGAGGTGACGAGCGCCCCGCGGCGCAGGACGCGGCGGCGCAGGTCCCACAGCTCGGAGCGCGGTCCGAGGGTCCGCCAGGCCTCGCCGGCGAGACGGCCGTCGATGGAGTAGACGGGCGCGCCGGCGATGATCAGCGGGGACCAGGCGGCGAGGAAGATGATGTCGGCGGAGTCGTAGACGGGGACGGACTTCCAGCTCACCGTCAGCAGGAGCGCGGCGGAGAGCAGGGCGCCGATGACGGCCGCGACGCGCTGCCAGAGGCCGAGGACGGTGAGGACACCGACGACGACCTGGAGGAAGGCGACGGTGAGGCCGGCGCCGACCGGGTGCTGGAGGGCGAAGTCGCGGAGCGGTTCGGCCAGCGCCCAGGGGTTGAGCGAGTGGAGCCACTTCACCATGGAGCCGCGCTCGCCGCCGTCGAAGTAGACGGGGTCGCAGAGCTTGCCCATGCCGGCGTAGATGGAGATGAAGCCGAGGAAGACGCGGAGCGGGAGGAGGACGACGCCGAGGTTCATCCGGCGCCCGGGGTAGTAGGCGTGCCGGACGGGGTCGGCGCCGTGGCGCTGCTCACGGCCGCCGCGGTACTCGTCGCCGTTCGGGTCGTCCCCGCGTACGGTCCCGTCGCCGTCGCCGGTGCCGTACGCGCCGTCGCGGGACAGCTCGTACGGGCTGTCGTAGGCGTGGTCGAAGGCGCCTTCGGCGCGCCGCATCGGGGGAAGGAGCGGCGGGTCGGCGGTGACGACGGGGGTGGGCATGGTGTCGTCGATGCGCGGGATGGCCTGCGTGACGCCGGTGTCGTGGTGCGCGGGGGGTTCCAGCGTGGAGACGGAGGACTCCCGCACGGCCTGGAGCAGTCCGGTCGCTCCGGGCGCGGACTTTCCGGTCCACACGACGGGCCGGCGGCGGCCGGCGGCACCGCCCGCCGCTGCCGCGGCGGCGAGAGCCGGGCCGCGGGAGGCGGCGAACTTCGGCTGCTGGGCCGGGGCGAGCCGCACACGGAAGCTGGCGTGGTTCACGATGACCTGCGCGGGATCGGAATCCACTTTGAGCATGCTCAGCGCGGGCTGATCGTCGAACCCCGGCCGGGGCGTTCTGGTGTCCACACTCATCTAACCGAGTGACGCGGGGTTAGGACACTGCCTTGACGGGCTCTGAATGTCCGAGACCCGTCAAGATCGCGCCATCCGCGCCCAGGTACGCGAAAGGGCCCAGCTCAGGGAGGTGGGCCCGTTCGGTACGGCGTGTGGCGAGGTCAGTTCGTGCGGCGGCGGGCGACCTCGTAGAGGACGATGCCCGCGGCGACGCCGGCGTTCAGCGACTCGGCGCCACCGGGCATCGAGATGCGGACGCGGTAGTCGCAGGTCTCGCCGACGAGGCGGCCGAGGCCCTTGCCCTCGCTGCCGATGACGATGACGACGGGGCCGTCGAGCGCCTCCAGGTCCTCGACGGTGTGCTCGCCGTCGGCGGCGAGGCCGACGACCGTGAGGCCCTCCTTCTGGAAGCCCTCCAGGGCCCGGGTCAGGTTGGTGACGCGGGAGACGGGGGTCCGGGCGGCGGTGCCGGCCGAGGACTTCCAGGCGCCGGCGGTCATGCCGGCCGCGCGGCGCTCGGGGACGACGACGCCGTGGCCGCCGAAGGCGGAGACGGAGCGGACGATCGCGCCGAGGTTGCGGGGGTCGGTGACGCCGTCGAGGGCGACGATCAGCGGGTCCTCGTGGGCGTCGTAGGCGGCCGCCGTGAGGTCCTCGGGGTGCGCGTACTCGTAGGGCGGGACCTGGAGGACGAGGCCCTGGTGGTTCAGGCCGTTCGTCATCCGGTCGAGCTCCTGGCGCGGGGCCTCCATCAGGTTGATGTTGCCGCGGTCGCCGGCGAGCTTGAGGACGTCGCGGACGCGCTCGTCGTTGTCGATGAACTGCTGGACGTAGAGCGTGGTGGCGGGGACGCCGTCGCGCAGCGCCTCGAAGACCGGGTTGCGGCCGACGACCATCTCCGAGGTGCCCTTGGGGCCGCCTCGGCGCGGTGCGGGACGCCGGGCGGCGGCCTGCTTCGCCTGGGCGTTGGCGATGCGGTTCTTCTTGTGACCCTTGCGGGCGGAGGCGGGCGGCGTGGGGCCCTTGCCCTCCAGGCCCTTGCGCCGCTGGCCACCGCTGCCGACCGTCGCGCCCTTCTTGTTGGACGTACGGCGGTTCCTGCGCTGGCTGTTCCCGGCCATGACTACCTAATCCTCGGTGTTGCGTACGCATGTGCGTTCACGCGCGTACATAGGTCTGTAAGTGAAGTGTGCCGCCCGGCTCCCCGAGCGGCACATCATCAGCGGGTGCCCAGCGTCCAGCGGGGGCCGTCGGGGCTGTCCTCGATGGCGAGGCCGGACTGGCCGAGCTGGTCGCGGATCGCGTCCGCGGTCGCCCAGTCCTTGCGCTCGCGGGCCGACTCGCGCTGCTGGAGCACGAGCCGTACGAGGGTGTCGACGACGCCGTGGAGCTCTTCGCCGCGGTCGGTCTCCTCGGCCCAGTGCGGGTCGAGGGGGTCGAGGCCGAGGACGCCGAGCATGGCCCGGACCTCGCCGAGGCGGGCGATGGCCTCGTCCTTGTCGTCGGCGGCCAGCGCGCTGTTGCCCTGGCGCACGGTGGTGTGGATGATCGCGAGCGCCTGCGGGACGCCCAGGTCGTCGTCCATCGCCTCGGCGAAGGCGGGCGGCACCTCGGGGGCGGGCGGGACGGTCTTGCCCGCCTTCTCGGTGACGCGCTGGACGAAGCCCTCGATCCGCGCGAACGCGGACTCGGCCTCGCGCAGGGACTCCTCGCTGTACTCGATCATCGAGCGGTAGTGCGGGGTGCCCAGGTAGTAGCGCAGGACGATGGGGCGCCAGTGCTTGACCATCTCGGAGACGAGCACCGAGTTGCCGAGCGACTTGGACATCTTCTCGCCGCTCATGGTGACCCAGGCGTTGTGCACCCAGTACGAGGCGAAGTCGTCGCCGAAGGCCTTGGCCTGGGCGATCTCGTTCTCGTGGTGCGGGAAGATCAGGTCGAGGCCGCCGCCGTGGATGTCGAAGGCGGAGCCGAGGTACTTGTGGGCCATGGCCGAGCACTCCAGGTGCCAGCCGGGGCGGCCGCGGCCCCACGGGGTCTCCCAGTCGGGCTCGCCGGGCTTGGTGGCCTTCCACATGGCGAAGTCGCGCGGGTCGCGCTTGCCGGTGATGCCTTCCTCGGCGGGCTGGCGCAGGTCGTCGATGTCCTGGTTGGACAGCGCGAGGTAGCCGGGGAAGGAGCGGACGTCGAAGTAGACGCTGCCGTCGGCCTCGTAGGCGTGTCCGCGCTCGATGAGGCCGCGCATCATCTCGATCATCTCGGTGATGTGGCCGGTGGCACGGGGCTCGTAGGTGGGCGGCAGGCAACCGAGGGCGTCGTAGCCGGAGTTGAACGCGCGCTCGTTCTCGTAGCCGATGGACCACCAGGGGCGGCCCTGGTCTCCGGCCTTGGCGATGATCTTGTCGTCGATGTCGGTGACGTTGCGGATGAACGTGACGTCGTAGCCGCGGTACTCGAACCAGCGGCGCATGATGTCGAAGTTCAGCCCCGACCGGATGTGGCCGATGTGCGGGGCGGCCTGGACGGTGGCACCACAGAGGTAGATCGAGACGCAGCCCGGTGTGAGCGGGGAGAAGTCACGGATCTGCCGGGCGCTGGTGTCGTACAGGCGAATAGTCACCACTCCAGGGTAGTGGGCGTGTGGTAGTGCCCCGCGACCGATTGCCGCTCGCGGGGCGGGATTTTTCCGGCGGTACGTCAGGCGGGGCGGGGTCCGGCGGGTTCGGCGGGGCGGTCGGGCACGCGCGGGCCGGAAGCCCGACCGCCGTCCGGCCGTGAGGGACGGCGGACCGTCCGTGCCCCGGGCCCGTCCCGTCCGGGGCACACCACCGCGGACGGGTGCCGCCGGCCGGGTCGTTGTCGGCGGCACGTGGCGTCCGGCGGTCGGCGTCCGGCGGTCGGCGGCCGGGGGCCGGTGGCGGTCAGGGTCGGCGGCCGGTGGCGTCCGGTGGGCGGCGGCCGGCACCGGTCAGGGCCGGCGGTAGACCAGGGCCGTCGCCAGTGCCGCCAGGCCTTCCGCCCGGCCGGTGAGGCCGAGGCCGTCCGTGGTCGTGCCGGAGACGGAGACGGGGGCGCCGACGGCCGCGCTCAGCGCATTCTGCGCCTCGTCGCGGCGCTTGCCGACCTTGGGGCGTACGCCGATGACCTGGACGGCGACGTTCCCGATCTCGTACCCCTCGGCGCGGACGATCCGGGCGGCCTCCGTGAGGAGCGTGACGCCGGAGGCACCGGACCACTCGGGCCGGGAGGTCCCGAAGTGGGCGCCGAGGTCGCCGATGCCGGCGGCGGAGAAGAGGGCGTCGCAGGCGGCGTGGGCGGCGACGTCACCGTCCGAGTGCCCGGCGAGGCCGTACCCGTCGCTCTCAGAGCCGTCCCACAGCAGGCCGGCGCACCACAGCTCGCGGCCCTTCTCGAAGGCGTGGACGTCGGTGCCGATGCCGGTGCGCGGGATCGGCGGGAGGTCAGAAGCCATCGTTGGCCCTCCTGCGGGCGAGTACGGCCTCGGCCAGTACGAGATCGAGGGGCCGGGTCACCTTGAACGCCTCCTCGTGGCCGGGGACGACCACGACGGGCGCGCCGAGCCGCTCGACCATGCCGGCGTCGTCGGTCGCGCCGTCACCGGTGAGGGCGACGGTCGCGTGGGCGTTGACGAGGGTCTCGTAGTCGAAGCCCTGCGGGGTCTGGACGGCGCGCAGCCGGGCGCGCTCGGGCGTGGCGACGACGCTCTCGGGGTCGCCCTTCGTCTGCGCGGGCTCGACCTCCTTGACGGTGTCGGCGACCGGCAGGGCGGGGACGACGGCGACGGCCCCGTCCCGTACGGCCTCGATGACGGCGTCGACGGTGTCGACGGGCACGAGCGGGCGGGCCGCGTCGTGGACGAGGACGGTCGAGACGCCCTCGGGCAGTGCTGCGAGGCCGAGGCGTACGGACTCCTGGCGCGTGTCGCCGCCGGGGACGACGAGGTAGTCGGTGCGCTCGGGCAGCGCGTGGGCGTCGAGGAGGTTCTTGACCTCGGCGGCACCGTCGGAGGGCGCGACCACGACGACGAGGGAGACGGCGCGGGAGGCCGCCATCGCCCGGACGGCGTGGATGAGCATGGGGGTGCCGTTCAGCGCGCGGAGCGCCTTGGGGGCGCCCGGGCCGAGGCGTACGCCCCGGCCCGCCGCGGGGATCACAGCGGCGGTGCGCGCGGGACGCGTTTCGTCTGTCATCGGTTGCACTCCGGCAGGTTTGTTTGCTCGGCCGACATGGGTATGGCCTGAGCGAGCTGGACGCGACGCCTTGACCGGGCCCCTTCCGTGACGACGGTCGGGGCGTTGCGAGTGGCACAGAGCCGTGGGACGCGAGGGGGGGCAGGGGTACGGGAGTTTCGTGGACGGACGCGTCACGAGACGGACGTCACCCCGAGATCACCCGGACGTGAGATCGACCGGACGCGAGACCGACCGGAAGGTCACTCGGAAGATCACCCGGCGCAGTCGGCAGTGCTGGAACGCGTCGGGAGGATCCCCCGGACCGGACACGAAACATGCCGCAGCGCCCGGCGACAGCGCTGTGTGTGGGACACAGCACGTCATCGGGCACCGCGGCATAGCCTTCGCTCAGGACGCGAGGACCTCGTCGAGGAGGGCCTCGGCCTTGTCCTCGTTCGTGTTCTCCGCGAGCGCCAGCTCGCTCACCAGGATCTGCCGAGCCTTGGCGAGCATGCGCTTCTCACCTGCGGAGAGACCGCGCTCGCGCTCCCGGCGCCACAGGTCGCGGACCACTTCGGCGACCTTGATGACATCGCCGGAGGCGAGCTTCTCGAGGTTCGCCTTGTAGCGCCGGGACCAGTTCGTGGGCTCCTCGGCATACGGCGCGCGCAGCACCTCGAAGACCCGGTCAAGACCGTCCTGACCAACCACATCGCGAACACCGACGAACTCCGCATTGTCCGCCGGCACACGAACCGTCAGGTCGCCCTGGGCGACCTTGAGCACCAAGTAGGTCTTGTCCACGCCTTTGATCTGGCGAGTTTCGATGGCCTCGATCAGCGCGGCCCCGTGATGGGGATAGACCACGGTGTCGCCAACCTTGAACGTCATGTGACAGGTACCCCTTCCGTGGCTATCCAGGGTAACACGGAAACTGCTTCTTCTGAATGGCGTTTTCGCAGGTCAGGGCATATCTCAGGGCTTGACAACAGCGACGCGAACGTGCTGCGCGGGGCTCCCGGAAGCCGGTATTCGCAGGTCGGAGCCGCTGTACGGACGGAGAGAAACGCGCCCGCCACACCTGCCCGGAGCACCCCGGAGGAGGCGTGATGTCCCGTTTTGCCGGTTTCGGAGCGCACATCTTCACGTACTCCGTTCGAGGATCGGTCACCCGTGCGGATGCATCCTGGACCGAATCCCGAATTGATCACCCGACGGTGTGACGCGGGTTTTTCCATGAGGCACGTGAGGGAATGCGCGGACGGTCACCGAATTGATCAAGTCTGTTATGTGAACGGAGCGCCAATGCGACGTGATCCGGCCACGGCGAAGGCGATCACGAAGCGAGTGGCGACCGCGGCCCCACGGCCCGGGGGCCCGAAGGGGCGGGTCGGGTGCGGGACGGAGAGGGTGGCTCGGTAACCTAAGCCCGCTGACGCACCTTTAGCTCTTCCTTAGCCGGTTGGTCCTGAGCTCGACTCCAGCCGGTCGTCCCTGCCCGTCCGTACGTCCAAGGAGTTGCCGCCGCCGTGAGCCGCAGCCTTCGACGCGGCGCCCTCGCCGCCACCGCCATCGTGATCTCGATCGCCTCGCTGTCCGCCTGTGGCGCCGGCAACGACGCGCAGACGCTCGGCGTCCGGCCTGACAACGCCGCCGTCACCGTCGAGGACGTCAAGATCCAGAACGCCCTCGTGATCACCCAGCCGACCACCGGGGCCCCGGGCCCGGCCGTCGTCTCCGCCACGGTGTTCAACAACGGCAGCGCGCCGCAGACGCTCGACTCGATCACGCTCGGTGGCTCCCCCGCGCCGGTGGTGCTCAAGGCCGCCACGGGCTCCGGCCCGATCACGATCCCCGCGGGCGGCTCGGTCGTCATCGGCGGCAAGGGCAACGCCTCCGCCACGATCGAGAACGGCCACGAGGCCGTGAAGGACGGCAACGGGCAGGAACTCGTCTTCAAGCTCAGCCGGACCGGGGACGTCTCCCTGGCGGCCTTCGTCGTCCCGGCGACCGGCTACTTCGCCGCCTACGGCCCGACCGAGATCCCGCAGCCCCCGGCCGCCAAGCCGACCGCCACCGCGTCGCCGACCGGCGACGCCGGCCACGGCGGCGAGGCCACCCCGACGGGCACCGCGACCCCCACGGGCACCGCCACGCCGACCGGCACCGCCACGCCCACGGGCGGCGCGAGCAGCTCGACCGGTCACTGACACACCCGTCACACCCGTACGCGGAAGGGGCGCCCCACCGGATCACTCCGGCGGGGCGCCCCTTCACGTACGTACGCGGACCTAGGGCCGCGTACGACGGTTTACGGCTCGAACTTGTAGCCGAGGCCGCGCACCGTCACCAGGTACCGCGGCGCGCCCGGGTCGGGCTCGATCTTCGCGCGCAGGCGCTTGACGTGGACGTCGAGGGTCTTGGTGTCACCGACGTAGTCGGCGCCCCAGACCCGGTCGATCAGCTGCATACGGGTCAGGACGCGGCCCGCGTTCCGCAGCAGCATCTCCAGGAGGTCGAACTCCTTCAGCGGGAGGTCGACCTTGCCGCCGGAGACCGTGACGACGTGGCGGTCCACGTCCATCCGGACCGGGCCGGCCTCCAGGGCGGCGGGCGTGACCTCCTCCGGCTCACCGCGGCGGCGCAGCACCGCGCGGATGCGGGCGACCAGCTCCCGCGAGGAGAAGGGCTTCGTCACGTAGTCGTCGGCTCCTATTTCCAGCCCGACGACCTTGTCGATCTCGCTGTCCTTGGCGGTCACCATGATGACCGGGACGTTCGAGCGGCCGCGGAGCTGACGGCAGACCTCGGTGCCGGGCAGCCCCGGCAGCATGAGGTCGAGGAGGACGAGATCCGCCCCGTTGCGCTCGAACTCGTCGAGGCCGTCGGGCCCGGTCGCGGCGACCGCGACCTCGAAGCCTTCCTTGCGAAGCATGTACGACAGGGCGTCGCTGAAGGATTCCTCATCCTCGACGACAAGCACTCGGGTCACGGAAGGACCTCCGGGGCAGGGAGCGGTTCGGTCATGAGATCGGGGGTGGGGGAGGCGGGCGGACGGCGGTCCCGTACGGCGCCCGCCTCGGGCAGCCGCAGGGTGAACGTGGAGCCCTGGCCTTCGGTGCTCCAGACGGTGACCTCTCCGCCGTGCGAGGCGGCCACGTGCTTGACGATGGCGAGGCCGAGCCCCGTGCCCCCGGTGGCACGGGAGCGGGCCGGGTCGACGCGGTAGAAGCGCTCGAAGACCCGCTCGCGGTCCTTCTCGGAGATGCCGATGCCCTGGTCGGTCACCGCTATCTCGATCAGGTCGCCGCCGGGTGCCGCGACGCGGCGGGCCGCGATGCCCACCCGCGTACGGGCCGGTGAGTAGTTGACGGCGTTCTCGACGAGGTTGCCGAGGGCCGCGGCGAGCTGTCCACGGCTGCCCCACACGTGCAGGTCCGCGGTGCCTCCCGAGGCCATGGTGATCTGCTTGGTGGAGGCCGCGTGCCGGGAGCGGTCGATGGCCTCGGCGACCAGCTCGTCCACCCGTACCGGCTCGGAGTCCTCCAGCGGGTCGTCGTTCTGCACCCGGGAGAGGTCGATGAGCTCCTGTACGAGGTTGGTCAGGCGGGTCGCCTCGATCTGCATGCGGCCGGCGAAGCGGGTGACCGCCTCGGGGTCGTCCGAGGCGTCCATGACGGCCTCGGAGAGCAGGGAGAGGGCGCCTGTCGGAGTCTTGAGCTCATGACTCACGTTGGCGACGAAGTCGCGCCGTACCGCTTCGATACGGCGGGCCTCGGTCAGGTCTTCGACCAGGAGCAGCACCAGGCGGGAGCCGAGCGGGGCGACGCGGGCGGAGACCGCGAGGGCCTCACCGCGTCCCGTACCGCGCCGGGGCAGGTCGAGCTCGACCTGCCGTATCTCCCCGTCGCGGCGGGTGTCGCGGGCCATGTTGAGCATGGGCTCGACCGCCAGCTTTCCGCCGCGGACCAGACCGAGGGCGTACGCCGCCGAGCTGGCCTTGACCACGGAGTCGCTCTCGTCGAGCACGACCGCGGAGGATCGCAGCACGGAGAGCACGGTGTCGACGCCGGGCGGGAGCACGGCGTCGGTGTGCAGGGAGGTCCGGGTGGGTCGCGCCTGGTCGCGCTCGCTCCAGCGGAACGCCAGCATGGCGATCACGCCGGTGCACACCCCGGCGATCGCTGCCAATGCGGCGACCGCCGCGTTCACGTCCATGCCATCCAGGTTATGCGGGCCGATGGACACTCTCCCAGCCGTCCGTGTGGCTGCTCGAACAGTCGTCGCCCAGAGTTCACCGTAGAGACTGTGCTGGTTCATTTGGCCTGGCCGGAACAGCGGCGTACGTCGCCCAGAGTTCACCGAGGGGAAAGGGCTCATTCATGTGGGGTGGACGCGCCTGACTTGTCGGCGGTCGAACGTGGGAGCGTGGGGGTCCGAGCACGACCGGACCCCGGACGACTGCGAGAGAGGGACATCGATGCGGGACGCGTATCACGAGGAACTTGACTCGATCGGCGAGGGCCTGGTCGAGATGGCCCGCCTGGTCGGGTCGGCGATCGGGCGCGCCACGACGGCCATGCTCGACGCCGACCTGAAGCTCGCGGAGAGCGTGATCGCCGCGGACCAGAAGGTCGACGACCTGCAGCACGACCTGGAGGCCCGGGCGATAGCGCTCCTGGCCCGCCAGCAGCCGGTGGCGACGGACCTGCGGATCGTGGTGACCTCGCTGCGCATGAGCGCGGACCTGGAGCGGTCCGGCGACCTGGCGCAGCACGTGGCGAAGCTGGCGCGGCTGAGGTTCCCGGACACGGCGGTGCCGCGCGACCTGCACGCGACGATCCTGGAGATGGGCCAGCTGGCCCAGCGCCTGATGGCGAAGGCGGCGGAGGTCATCATCACGAAGGACGTCGACCTGGCGCTCCAGCTGGAGCAGGACGACGACGAGATGGACCTGCTGCACCGGACGCTGTTCCAGCACCTGATGGACGACCGCTGGAGGCACGGCATCGAGACGGCGGTCGACGTGACGCTGCTGGGCCGCTACTACGAGCGGTTCGCGGACCACGCGGTGTCGGTGGCGAAGCGCGTGGTGTACCTGGTGACGGGCGAGCACGCGGACGAGCTCCAGCAGTCGGACGCCCCGGTCGAAGGCGCGTAGCCCTCGGACGGGGGGGGGGGGGGGGGGGGCCGCCCCCCCCCCCCCCCCCCCCACCCCCCCCCCCCCCCCCCCCCCCCCCCCCGCCGGGGGGGGGGCCCCCGGGGGGGGGGGGGGGGGGGGGCCCCGCCCCCCCCCCCCCCCCCCGACCCTGCCCGCCGCCCGCGCGGCCACCCGGCGCGTGCGGGCGCGCGGGCGGCGGGCAGGGGCTCGCACTCCTGTGCGCCGTTGATGCGCCCGGTGGGGTGGGCATGCAATGGGGGGAGGCGACGTACGCCTTCGAGGAGGGACCCCCATGGCCGAATCCGCCACGACCACCGACCCCCAGCAGGAGGCGCCGCGCGACGCGGCCCTCCTGCCCGTCCTCGGCGCCTGCGGGTGCGGCGCGGGCTGCGGCTGCGGCTGCCAGTCCGGCGGGCCGTGCCAGTGCGGGGGCTGCTCGGGGTAGCCGTCGGACCGAAAAGCCCCGCCCGGGATTCGCCCCCGGGCGGGGCTTCTCACGCGCGGCCTTTTCACGCGGGCCTTTTCTCACGCTGGGCTTTTCGCGCGGGGCTTTTCGCGTCGCCGTCGCGGCGGCGTCACACGTCGAGCACGCCGACCGCCTGGCCCCCGGTGGTCTCACCGGTCTCGCGGAAGCCCAGCTTGCGGTAGAAGTCGCCGGGGCCGTCCTCGTCCCCCTCCCACGACACGTACATCAGGCTGCCGCCCCGCCGCCGTATCTCCTCACGCACCGCCTCGACGGCGAAGCGCCCGTATCCCTTGCCCTGGTGATCGGCGGAGATGTTGAGCCGCCAGAGGCCGCTGCGGTAGTCCTCGGGGTCCTTCTTCGGGGCCCACTGGATGTCGAGGAAGGCCATCAGGAAGCCGACGAGCTCGTCGCCGTCGAAGATGAGGCGGGGCCAGGCGGGCTCACCGAAGGCGTACGCCTCCGCCAGCGAGTTCGCGACGGGGGCGACGTTCTTCTCCTGGTGGGGATGCACACGCAGGGCGATCGCGGCGTCGACGTTGTCGGGGGTGATCTTCTCGAGACGGAGCGCGGTAGACATGACGCGGAGGCTACCGACGCCTCGGGGACCACGCTCGTGAATATGCCTCGCCGCGTAGTCGGCGGCGGCTGCGGTCAGTCGTCCCCCGGCGGGATGAGCCGGTCGGCGCTCTCGGCGTCGTCGACGTGGCCGTGGGCGTCGACGGTCAGCGGGGTGGCCCGTCCCCGCGCGGTTTCTCCACGGTCGGTCGATGTCTCGCAACCCCTGCGGTCTGCCGCCGTGGATGGACTCAGCGCCAGTCGTCGATCACATAGGCGTCCGGGTGGCTGTAGCCGGACTCGTTGGGCTTGTGCATGGTCACGCCTTGCAGCCAGGTACGGAAGCCACGGTGGATCATGCGCCGGTAGGCGTCCTCGCGCGCCAGGCTCATTCCGGCGTCCAGTTGCCCCAGCCCCTTCTCGACGGCCAGCTGCTCGCACGCGTCCAGCAGTCGTTCGAACCGGTCCGCGGCGTCCGGGCCCGGGCGCACGGCGCCGAACTTGACGAAGCACACGTCCTCACCGGCCTCCGACCCCGCCCCGCAGTGGCAGACAGCCAGTCCGTCGAGCTCGGAGTCGGCGCCCTCGAGGAGGATGGTGTCACCGAGCCCCTGGGCATGCGTGGCCATGATCTCGCGCTCCAGGCTGAGGCCCTCGTACACGGCCCCCGTCAGTGCGCGACTGCGGCTCAGCGCGCCGGTCCGCTCAGCGGCGGTCAGCTCGCGGTACAGCACTCGGCCGGGGACCGCGGCACCGGCGGCGACCGGCTTCTTCATGACGGCCGTGAGGAACCGGGGCCAGAAGCCGTACCGGCGGTAGAGCTCGAGGTGCTTGGGACTGTGCGAGAAGGTGAACAGGCCGAGGTGACTGTTCTCCCAGGTGTCGAAGCAGGCCATGACCGGTTCCATGAGGCGCCGGCCGACGCCCTGGTCCCACAGATCCGGACGTACGGTCAGCGGGCCGAAGAACCCGACGCTGCCCCAGTCGGCGGCGAAGTTCGATCCGACGACCTCGCCGTCGACGGTCGCCACGAAGGCCGCGTGTGGATCCGCCGCCCAGCGGGTGCGGACATAGTCGGCGGTCGCGAAGAACGTCTCCGGCTCAGGGGCCCCGAGGAAGGTCCCGAAGGCGACCCTGAAGATCGCGTCGGCCCGATCCAGGTCCGGCTCGGCCAGTGGACGGACCGACACCGAGGCGGCGACACCCGTTCGCTTCGCTCCGGGCATGATCGCTCTCCCTTCCGCCCCCGCTTCCATCGCACCACGGCCCTGACGGACCCGCAGAAGGCCCCGGGCATGAAGAAGCCCCCTCCTGGCGGGGAAACCGCTGGGAGAGGGCTCTTCGGCAGGCTTGGTTACTTCTTGCCCTGGTTCTGATCCGACCTGGGGCGCCGTGCGACTGATGGCCCCTGACCTGTGGCTCAGCCGTCGTGACCTGTCACCGTTGGTCGCCCTCGATCGCCCTCCCACGGCCCAGCCGCCGGCTACTTCTGCTTCTTCTGCGCCTTACGCTTCCGGACTTCGTAGGAGGACCACTCGCCGCGGTGACGGTCACACCTGGAGGCCCCGATCATGGCAAGGCGCTGACATCGAGTCCCCCTCTGCGTGAGTGCTCCGCACTTGGACTGTGTTCGAGCCACTACTCCCCCTCGTGACATCGGACGGACAGACCAGCCGAGTGTGTCGAGCGCTCCTGGCTCTGCGGAAGGCGCATGCAGGCGCATGCCTCTGGCCGGTGGAGGCACTGGGGCGCACGGCAACCACCTCTTTACAAGAGAGGGAAGGTGGGACGGGGGCTGACATGCACAGATACTGCGGGAGCTGATCGACATCCCAGAACCCGGCACTAGCTCTCATTCCCCGTGGTTTCCTGCACGATCTGGCACGGATGTGGCACGGTCTTCGCGGCTGTCTGTCAGTTCCGCGGGATAGCGTCCACCTGCGCGCGGTCGGCTTCCGAGGTGTCCAGCTCTGTAGTGCAGCTGCATCCCTGGTTCTGTCCGGGGGCGGCCCGGTGTAAGCCCGGGACCCAACCGTCGACCAGGCTCCGCCGATGGCCAAGAGTGCCCTGCCAGCGCCGGCCGCGCGCAAGCCCCCTGAGTCTGCCCACATGCGCTAACGGCTCCGGAGCCCCTTGTGCCTCCCCTGTCTCTGCTGGTCAGGTCAGCCGCCGTGCCCTTGTGACAGCCGCCAGTCCACGAATAGGTCGCGCGAGTCGATCAGGGGGCTCGCCGCCTGCGACCTGCGCTCCGCTGGTCGGGATCAACCCCAGGTTGAGGAGGGGCTGAGACTCCGCCGCCTGAAGGCTCACGACGCGCCTCCTCCTCAGTTCTGGCCGCAGTCGCAGGTCACGTGACAGGCGCTTGGGCAAACTCAAGCGCCAGGCAACCACGCCCTTGCCGCTATGGGGTGCGGGCCTCAGGAGCGATGAAGTACTGACTGTCGGAGATCGGCGGCCCGTCGGCAACTGCGGCCGCGTAGGCACTGTCGACTAGGTATACGAAGCGGCTGAGGTGTGGATCACCCACCGCTGTCGCGTGCGCGCGCCAGCTTGGACCGCTATTAGTCCAGTGCACACGAGCAACTTCCCCTCGGAAGTGACCCTCCAGTGCAACGCTCATCGCCTGATCGTTGATGCGCCTCAGGCGATGGTCACTGCTCCACATGCTCATGATCAGGTTGGTTACGAGGATCTGCTTCCGCCGCTCTTCCGTCATCGGGGTTCGTGGCGGTTCCCAACAGCGTATGAGCGCTGAGTCGCCCAAGGTCAAGATGGTCAATTCCCGGTGGGCAGCTCGGAAGGTCTGCTCTCCTTCCAGCCGGGCCTGTCGGGCCTGAACCGAGATCGATACGACCACGCCAAGGAGGGCAGCAGCCGAGATCACCACAGCGATCGCGCTGTAGGTCTGGCTGATCAGACTTAATTCCTGCCAGTTCAGACTGTCCGGAGCTATCCACGTGAGTAGGTGCGGGCCAGCTGCGACGAGCCCAATCAAGGTGAGACCCAAGGTGACGACGGTCGCCGTTCGCTGCGCACCCCGCGTACTTGTCATTGCCTGCTCCCATAGATCAGCTAATGCCTTCATCGTCACGGGGTCACCCGGCTCCCACAAGAGGCCGTGCCTTGACGTGCGTCGGCCTCGGGGCGCATCGCTAGGACAGCGTTGGAGTGGCGTCGAAGGCTCTAGAAGCAGCCCGCCGCGGCTAGATCGGTCGGAACATCTCGTGTGGCCACTCATCTGGAAGTTTGTTGGTGAAGAAAGCGTAGAGCGGCCCGTAGTCAGACTCGGTCACGAGGCCCTGCCATTGATCTAGTTCGTGGTGCAGGTAGCGACGCAGCAGACTGACGAACTGCTGAACCTCTTCGTCTGACAGCGGTCCCGTCGGCTCCTGCGTGGCGTCCATGAGGGGCAAGGTACCCGAGGGCTGCGGGGCGACCATGGGCGAGCTGCAGCCTCGAAAACCGTCGTGGCGCGAGTCACCGTGGGTTCAAATCCCACACCCACCGCCAGGTAGAACGGCCCCTGACCAGGTAAATCGGTCAGGGGTCGCTCTGCTCTTCATTCGCCACCAGTGACCGTCGTTCACCGCAGGGTTCCCCCCTTGTCGGGCACGCGGGGGGGCACGGACTGAATAACTAGGACGGCGAGTTACCCCGTGCCCTAAGCTAGGTAACCGCCTACTTCGAGCAAGATCGAACACTAGTCAGCCTTGTCGTGCCGGAGCGAAGAGCTTTGCGGGCTCACCCTGGTTAGCCGGACGACGGGCCTCCGAAAGAGGTCCTTCGTCATGCCCGAAATCACCTGGATTCAGATCTTTCTGTTGTGCTGGGTCTCCTTCCTGATTCTGGGGATGGTGGCTTTGCTGCGTTGTCGCCGCGAAGACATCGTTGAGGTCGTCCGGGAGCTGCGACGCGTCTTCCGTAAGTGATCCTCTGAGGATGCCGGGCAGTGCTGGGGCTGCACCTCATCAAGTGATCACGCCCAGCCTGTCCGGCCCTCCTCAGCCCGCCACTCACCTAACTCCCATCCCGTCTGCCGTCGGCCCACACACCGTGGAGCGGGCGCGGTGCCGGGCGTCCAGGTGGAGCGCGCCACTGTACGAACGACCTGGACGCCCGGTGCCGTGTCTGCTCGGCTTGTCCTGGGTCGACGGCAGACGGGATGGGAGTTCCCCACCGCCACACCCCACCGGCTGGCACCCGCGTACGGTGCCCCCGCCATCCCGGAGCCTGAGGCCCCGCCGGAGGCATGTCGGTGGCAGATGGAACCGCGGGCGGTTGGGGCTCGACTCATGCCCTTGGGCCTATCCCGTCTTGCAGGGGCGGGCGTCGGCGCAGCGGGGGCGGAGCGGGCCGAAGGCAGGAGCGGCGCCCCGAGCGGAGCCGGGAAGCCCGCCCGGCGGAGCGGAGCACAGCCGGGTGCCTTGACGCCGGGGAGAACATCAAGGCGCTGGCGGAGTACCTGGGACACTCGGACCCCGGCCTGACGCTGCGGGTGTACGCCCACCTCATGCCGAGCAGCCGGGAGCGGACACGTAAAGCTCTGGCTGCCGTCTTCGAAGGCGCCTACGCTCCTGGTCGCTGAGGATGGGGGGCGGGATGGCCGACGAGGAGTCCACAGAGTGCTTCACGCTGCTCTGCGATGACCCGTCGCACGAGGTGGTGCTCATCGCCTGCGGGCCGCGCGAGAAGGACGTGATCCTGGCAGTGCGCAAAGTGACTGGGCTGAGTTTGTGGCACAGCCGGGTCCTGGCGCGGCAGGCCCCGGTCACGGTCGTAGGAGGGCTGGGCGACTACGAGGCCCGGTCCGCCGCCTCGGTGCTCCAGGGCGCCGGTGCCAGAGCGGAGTGGCGGCAGGCACTGGAGCCCGGAGAAGGCACGGCCCAGTCCCCCTGACGGCCCACAGACGGCCCGAGCCCACGAAGAAGCCCCCTCCCGGCGGGGAAACCGCAGGTAGGGGGCTCTTTCGTGCGTAAGAGTTACTTCTTGCCCTGGTTCTTCACGGCCTCGATCGCCGCGGCCGCCGCCTCCGGGTCGAGGTACGTGCCGCCCGGGTTGAGGGGCTTGAAGTTCTCGTCCAGCTCGTAGGAGAGCGGGATGCCCGTCGGGATGTTCAGGCCCGCGATGGCCTCGTCCGAGATGCCGTCCAGGTGCTTGACCAACGCGCGCAGGCTGTTGCCGTGGGCCGCGATCAGGACCGTCTTGCCGTCCAGGAGGTCCGGGACGATGCCGTCGTACCAGTACGGCAGCATGCGGTCGACGACGTCCTTCAGGCACTCCGTCCGCGGGCGGAGCTCCGGCGGGATCGTCGCGTAGCGCGGGTCGGCCGACTGGGAGAACTCCGTGCCGTCCTCGAGCGCCGGCGGCGGGGTGTCGTACGAGCGGCGCCAGAGCATGAACTGCTCCTCGCCGAACTCCGCGAGCGTCTGCGCCTTGTCCTTGCCCTGGAGCGCACCATAGTGACGCTCGTTCAGGCGCCAGGAGCGGTGGACCGGGATCCAGTGGCGGTCGGCGGACTCCAGGGCGAGCTGCGCCGTGCGGATGGCGCGCTTCTGGAGGGAGGTGTGCAGCACGTCGGGCAGCAGGCCGGCGTCCTTGAGCAGCTCACCGCCGCGGACCGCCTCCTTCTCGCCCTTCTCGGTGAGGTTGACGTCCACCCAGCCGGTGAACAGGTTCTTGGCGTTCCACTCGCTCTCGCCGTGGCGGAGGAGGATCAGCTTGTACGGTGCGTCGGCCATGCGCCCGAGCCTAATCGACGCCCGACGATTGACGTGCACCGTCAATTCGCTGGCGTCCGTCGTATGAGATGCGTAAGTTACGGATGCCGTTGGAGGGACTTACACACACGGGGGCCGGCAACACATGTCCATCGACTCGCTCAGACGATCAGCACGCGCGACGGTCTCCGGACTCCCCGCCGGCTTCTGGTGGCTCTGGCTCTCCACCCTGGTGAACCGGACCGGCGCCTTCGTGCTCACCTTCCTCTCCCTCTACCTCACCCGTGAGCTCGGCCACTCCGCCTGGTTCGCCGGACTCGTCGTCGCCCTCCACGGTCTCGGCGGCGTCGCCGGCTCCCCGCTCGGCGGCACGCTCACCGACAAGTGGGGCCGACGGCCCACGATGGTCACCATGCACCTGGTGACGGCCTCCTGCGCCGCCGCCCTCGCGCTGGTCTCCACCGGCTGGGGCGTCGCGGCCGTCGTCCTGGTGATGGGCGTCTCCATGCAGGCCGTCCGGCCGTCCATCTCGGCGACCATCACCGACATGGTCCCCGAGCACGACCGCCGCCGGGCCTTCGCCCTCAACTACTGGGCCCTCAACCTCGGCTTCGCCGTCGCCGCCTTCGGCGGTGGCGCCGCGATCTTCCTCGGGTACCGCACCCTCTTCGTCGTCGAGGCCGTCGCGGTCACGCTCTGCGCCCTGATCGTCTTCCTCCGCCTTCCCGAGACACGCCCCGAGGCCCGCCGGAACCCGGCCGGCGAGATCGTCGAGAAGGACCGCGTCAGCGTCCTCGACGTCCTGCGCGACGCCCCCTTCCGCACGCTCGTCCTCCTCAACCTCCTCGTCTGCCTCGTCTTCACCGCACCCTGGGTCGGCCTGCCCCTCACCATGACGGCGGCCGGACTGGAGCCGGGTGCGTACGGCGCCGTCATCGCCGTCAACGGCGTCGTGATCGTCGGCTTCCAGCTGCTGGTCAACAAGGTGACCGAGAAGCGCTCCCCGGCCGTGCTGCTCACCGTCTCCTCGCTGCTCTTCGCCGTGGGCACCGGCGCCACGGCCCTCGCCGGCACTCCGCTGGTCTTCGCCGCCACCGTCGTCGTGTGGACCATCGGCGAGATGGTCCACGTCCCCACCAACGCCGCCGCGACCGCCAAGCTCGCCCCCGAGCACGCCCGCGGCCGCTACCAGGGCGTGATGGGCATGTCCTGGGCGCTGTCCGGCTTCCTCGCCCCGATCCTCGCGGGCTGGGTCGTCGACGGACCGGGGCCGGACTACCTCTGGATGGGCACCGCCGTCATCGGAGCCGTCGCCGCAGTCGGCTACACGACCCGGCTCCGCAAGGCCCTCGCGGACGACACCCCGGTGGACGCGTCACCGACACTCACCAAGCCCGTGGCCACCACCGCGGAAGCGCCCTCGCTCACCAAGCCCGTGGTCACCACCGCCCGCGAGCCCGAGCCGCAGGACGCGGCCTCGTGACACTCCGGCTCCCCCGTCCCTGAGTCCGCGAAGCCCCCGGCCCCTCGGCGCCGGGGGCTCTCGCGCGTCAGCGGCCGAGCGCCCGCTGGGCCTCGTACAGGTTCCGGGGGCGGACCGAGTCCGGATCGCCGTACGCCTCGACGCGCGCGTGGAGCTCCCCCGTGGAGTCCGGCCGGCACGGCCACGGCGGGTACGGAAGGGGTCGCGCAGGGGACGGCCAGGAGCACCCGATCCCGCGCGATTGCAGCGGGCGGAGAGTCAGTTCGCGGGCTTCTGGGTCAGGTGAGTGAACGCGTCGAGGTTGCGGGTCGACTCGCCGCGCGAGACCCGCCACTCGTACTCGCGCCGGATCGCGCTCGCGAAGCCCAGCTCCAGGAGCGTGTTGAAGGAGCCGTCCGCCGCTTCGAGGACCGAGCCGAGGAGCCGGTCCAGCTCGTCCGGGGTGACGGCGGCCAGCGGCAGCTTGCCGGTCAGATAGATGTCGCCCAGGCCGTCGACCGCGTAACTCACGCCGTACAGCTTGAGGTTGCGCTCCAGAAGCCAGCGGTGGACGCCCGGCTCGTTCTCGTCGGGGTGGCGGATGACGAAGGCGTTGAGCGAGAGGGAGTGGCGGCCGACGCGCAGCGACAGGGTGGTGAAGAGCTTCCGCGTCCCGGGGAGTTTCACCACGTACGAGCCGGGCTCGGGCGACTCCCACTCCAGTTCGGCGTCCTTGAAGGTGTCCTCGACGACCCGCCGTACGTCCTCAGCTTGATCAGCCATGGTGCGAGCGTACGCGACGGCGATGATCGTGCATCGCCGCCGTGTACACGTCCGCCGTGCCCGAGGCCGCCGTGTCCCAGCCGAAGGACTCCGCGTGCCGGGCCGCCGCCGCGCCCATCCGGGCGGAGAGCGCGGGGTCGGCCAGGAACCGCCCGAGCGCGTGGGCGTAGTCGGCCGGGTCGTGGCCCGGGACGAGGAAGCCGGTGGCACCGTCCCGCACCGCGACCGGAAGGCCGCCCACCGCGGCCGCGACGACCGGGGTCCCGGCCGCCTGCGCCTCGATGGCGACCAGACCGAACGACTCGCTGTACGAGGGCATGACCAGCACCGACGCCGCCCGGAACCAGTCCGCGAGCCGGTCCTGTCCGACCGGCGGGTGGAAGCGGACGATGTCCGCGATGCCCAGCCGCGCGGCGAGCTTCTGCAGCCCCTCGGGCTTGGCGAGGCCGCTGCCGCTCGGCCCGCCGACGATCGGCACGATCATGCGCGAGCGCAGCGACGGATCCCGGTCGAGGAGCACGGCCGCAGCTCGCAGCAGGATGTCGGGGGCCTTCAGCGGCTGGATACGTCCCGCGAAGACCGGGATGAAGGCGTCGGCGGGCAGCCCGAGGCGGGCGCGGGCGGCGGCGCGGCCGTCGGCCGGACGGAAGTGGTCCAGGTTCACGCCCGGGTGGACGACGGCGACCTTCGCCCGCTCCGCCTCGTAGAAGCGGACGAGCTCGTCGGCCTCCTCGGCGGTGTTGGCGATCAGCCGGTCGGCGGCGGAGACGATCTGCGTCTCGCCGATCACCCGCGCGGCGGGCTCGGGGGTGTCACCCTCGGCGAGCGCCGCGTTCTTGACCTTGGCCATGGTGTGCATGGCGTGGACGAGCGGGACGCCCCAGCGCTCGGCGGCAAGCCAGCCGACGTGCCCGGAGAGCCAGTAGTGGGAGTGGACGAGGTCGTAGTAGCCGGGGCGGTGGCCCGCCCAGGCCCGCATCACACCGTGCGTGAAGGCGCAGAGCTGGGCCGGCAGCTCCTCCTTGGCCAGGCCCTCGTACGGCCCGGCGTCCACATGGCGTACGAGAACGCCCGGGGCGAGCTCGACGGCGGGGGCGAGGCCGCCGGTGGTGGCCCGGGTGAAGATCTCGACCTCGATGTCGATGGCGGCCAGGCGCTTGGCCAGCTCGACGATGTAGACGTTCATGCCGCCCGCGTCGCCGGTGCCCGGCTGGTGGAGGGGCGAGGTGTGGACGCTGAGCATGGCCACCCGGCGCGGGGTCCGGTGACGTCCGGGGAGCCGGAGCCGGGGCGGCGTCGCCAGGGAGCCGGCGAGCCGGGACACGTACTGGCTCACGTCGACGGTCCTTCCGCTGAGGGGATGGCGGGCGGTGCGGGCACGGCAAAAGGGACGCGTAGTGCGTCCTTCACGCCCGACAACACCGGAATGCCGCCATCCATTTCCGTTTTGCCAATTCATTGCCGTGTCCCCACGGCGTGGCGCGCCCCGTACCCTCGTTCCATGGCCCCGCGCACCACGCTCCGCACCCCGAGCCGCCCCGTCGGCACGGCCACCCGCGGGACCACCAACCCCAACCGGCTGCGCCGCATGGACCGCTGGATCGCCGCCGTCCACGGCGCGGCCCTGCGCCGCTCCGCGGAGCCGCCCGTCGCCGTCGACCTGGGCTACGGGGCCGCCCCCTGGACCGCCGTGGAGCTCCTGGCCCGGCTGCGCACCGCCGACCCGCGTACCGAGGTCGTCGGCATCGAGATCGAGCCGGCCCGGGTCGCCGCCGCCCGTCCGTACGAGACGGAGGGGCTCACCTTCCTGCACGGCGGCTTCGAGGTCCCCGTACCGGGCGAGGTCGCGCTGATCCGGGCCGCGAACGTGCTGCGGCAGTACGACGAGGACGAGGTGGCCGCGGTCTGGGCGCGGCTGTGCGCGCGGCTGACGCCGGGAGGGCTGCTCGTCGAGGGGACCTGCGACGAGATCGGGCGGCGTCACGTGTGGGTGGCGCTCGACCGCACCGGCCCGCGGACGGTGACGTTCGCGACCCGCCTCGGCTCGCTCGACCGGCCGTCGGACCTCGCGGAGCGGCTCCCGAAGGCACTGATCCACCGCAACGTGCCCGGCGAGCCGGTGCACGCGTTCCTCCGCGACTTCGACCGGGCGTGGGCGGCGGCCGCTCCGTTCGCCTCGCTCGGCGCACGGCAGCGCTGGATCCGGGCCGTACGCGATCTGGCGGCGGACTGGCCCCTGACGGACGGGCACCGGCGGTGGCGCCAGGGCGAAGTGACGGTGAGCTGGGAAGCACTCGCGCCCCGCTGACGGACGCGCGCCGCTCGCAGTGCCACCCGAAGAGCCGCCCGAAGAGTCATCTGAAGGGCCATCCGGATGCCAACTGCCGGTGAATTCGCGGCACGTCGGGAACGCAACACCCACCTCACTCGTCCCCTGTGGGGGAAAGTGACCCGACAGGGCCCGGTATCCCCTGTTGCTTTCGCGTTCCGCGTGGCACCATCACCAAGGTCACGACGAAGTTACTGACGGTAAATCAGATACCGGTGCGGGCCGTACGAGGGGGAGCTTGTGAACCGACGCCGCCGTGTCAACGCCGCGATCACCGTGGTCTGCGCCCTGACGGTGCTGGCCTCGCCCGCGCTGACGCTCCAGGCCTCGGCGGCCCCGGCCGTTCCCAAGTCGGCACCCGCCTCGCCCACCGCACCCACGGCTCCGCTCCCGCCCGACGCTCCGAAGAAGACCCTCGAAGAGGTGCGCAAGGAGATCGACGGCCTGTACCGGAAGGCGGCCGCCGCCACCGACGCGTACAACCTCGCCGAGGAGCAGACCAAGGAGCAGTCCGCCGAGATCGTGCGGCTGGCCAAGATGATCGTCGCCGGACGCGAGAAGATCGACGCGCTCAAGGCGCAGGCGGGCGCGGCGGCCCGTGCCCAGTACCGCAACGGCGGGCTTCCCGAGGGCGCCCAGTTCGTCCTCACCGACGACCCGCAGCTCTTCCTGGACAACGCCGGCCGGCTCAGGGAGGGCCAGAAGGCCACCAAGGACCTGCTGGCCGAAATGACGAGGACGCAGGCCCAGTTGACCGTCTACGCCAAGGACGCGGGCACCAACTGGACCAAGCTGGAGGCCAACCGCGTCAAGCAGGCCGAGGCGAAGAAGGACATCGAGGAGAAGATAGCCGCCGCCAAGAAGCTCGAGTCCGAGCTGGCGGCCGAGGAGCGCGCGCGGCTGCAGCGCCTGGAGGAGCAGGAGCAGTACCGGGCGCAGACCGCCTGGCTGGACACCGGTGTCCTCAAGGGCCTGAACAACACGGCGACACCCCAGGGCAAGCGGGCGGTGGAGTTCGCGACGGCGCAGATCGGCAAGCCGTACGTGTGGGGCGCCGAGGGCCCGGACTCGTACGACTGCTCGGGGCTGACCCAGCGGGCCTGGGGCAAGGCGGGCCGGAACATCCCGCGCACCTCGCAGGAGCAGTGGCGCCTGCTGCCCAGGGTGGACATCAAGGACATGCGGCCGGGCGATCTGATCGTCTACTACAAGGACGCCAGTCACATCGGGATGTACGTCGGAAACGGGGCGATGGTCCACGCGCCGCGTCCGGGGCGGAACGTGACCCTCGCGGGTGCGGGTTCGATGGAGATCCTGGGAGTCGTCCGCCCGGAGTGACCCATGCCACCGGAGGGCTCCGTTCCGGAGGCCGTCCGGCGTGATGTTCGTCATGGCTCAGCGGGCAACAACCTCCCCATGCGCGGCATATGCCAAGGGACCATCGATGCTCGTACCGTGATCGCCATTCCGCTGCCCGGTGCGGTACCGCTATGGTCCCCGTCTGGCGGGACGTCGTTCGTCGCCCCGCCGCGCCCTCGGGGGGAGGGAAGGAAACCACGACCGATGCCCGTACCCGTACCGCGCCAGAGAATCGTCTCTGCTGAGGCGCCCGGCGCTGTGCCCGCTGTGACAGGCACCGATCTCACGCTGCTCGTCGTCGAGGACGACCCGGCGGGTGCCCTCGCCGTTCCCGAGATGCTCGACGACGTCGACGGGACCCGCGTCCGCATCCGTACCGCCCGGAACCTCACCGAGGCCGAGCGGCTCCTCACCGACGACGTGCACTGCGTCCTCGTCGACCTGGCCCTCCCCGGGCCCCGCGCCGCCGGCGACGACACGCTCGCGCCCCTGCGCCACATCCTGCGGCTCGCGCCGCGCCACGCCGTCCTCGCGCTCGCGGCCTCGGCCGACGCGGAGCTGGCGGCGGAGGCCGTACGGGTCGGGGCCCAGGACCACCTCTTCCGCGAGGAGCTCGACGGCCGGCTGCTGAGCCGGGCCATCCGCTACGCGGTCGAGCGCAAGCGGGCCGACGCGGTGCAGGTGAAGCTCACCGAGTCGCGGCTGCGGGCCCAGGAGAACGCCCGGCTGGAGCGCGGGCTGCTCCCCACCCCGCTCCTGGAGGGCTCCGACCTGCGGTTCGCCGCCCGCTACCGGCCCGGCCGCTCCCGCGCGCTGCTCGGCGGCGACTTCTACGACACCGTCCGCACCCCCGACGGCACGGTCCACGCGATGATCGGCGACGTCTGCGGGCACGGCCCCGACGAGGCGGCGCTCGGCGTGGAGCTGCGCATCGCGTGGCGCGCGCTCACCTTCGCGGGCCTCTGCGGTGACGAGCTGCTCTCCACGCTCCAGCGCGTCCTGGAGCACGAGCGGGAGAGCGAGGAGATCTTCGCGACGCTCTGCACGGTCGACATCGCCCCCGACGGGCGCCGGGCGGGCCTCTGCCTGGCCGGGCACCCCGCACCGCTGATCGCCCGCAAGGACCGGCCCGCGCGGCTGCTCCCGTACGAGGACGGCGGCCCGGCCCTCGGCCTGCTGCCGCGCGCCCGCTGGCCCCGGCGACAGGTGGAGCTGGGCGGGGCGTGGAGCCTGGTGATGTACACGGACGGTCTGATCGAGGGCCGCTCGGCGGGCCCGGGCTCGCCGCGGCTCGGCCAGGACGGGATGGTCGAGATGATCAACCGGCAGCTGGCGGAGGGCCTGCGGGGCGAGGAGCTCCTGGAGGCGGCGGTGGCGGAGGTGCGCTCGCTGAACGGCGGGGAGCTGACGGACGACGTGGCGGTCCTGGCACTGGAAAGGGCCCGGGGCTGACCCCGGGCCCCTTGGGTCCCATGGAACGTCTCGTACGGGCGGTGCGGTGCCGTTGCCGTTCGGGTGGGTACCGCCACAGGCTCTGCCGGCGGCACCTGAGGCCGTACCGCCCGACCGGCTCCGCGCTTCTACCGGCCGCCGTTGTAGGGACCGTACGGACCGTCGCTGCTCGATCCGCCGCGCCGGCCGCCGCCTGAGACCTGCTTGATGGCGGGCCGCACGTCGACCATGAAGACGATGGCGGCGATGACCCCGGCGATCTGCAGGAAGAACATGTCCAGAACCAGGTTCAGGACGAGGTTGATGCCGAGGATGATCAGCCAGAACTTCTTGGTCTGCTTGCCGGCCGCGCGATACGCGTCCTCGCGTGCCATGGCGGCGAAGACGAACGAGACGACGGCGAAGCCGAGGAAGACCAGGTCCGTCACCAGGGAGAGACCGAGGTCGAATCCGTCGCGCAACATGTCTGAACCGCCTAGTCAGTGATGGGGAGCCCTCGCGGCCAAGGTACCCGGTACAACGCGCCGGGCAACCTGATTGGTGCCCGCGGTCACTTCTCGGTGGCGGTGACCGGCTTCTTGGCCGGCGCCTTGCGCACGGTGGTCTTCCGGGCGGGCTTGGACGCCTCGGCCGTACCGGCGGGCTCGGCCGCCTTGGCGGCGGGCACCTGGGCCTTGGACTCGGCCTTCTTCGCCTCCGGCGCGCTCGCCGGCTCCGGCTCGACGACCACCGCGATCTCGGTGATCTCATCGGCCACCTCACCGCGCCACGCCCGGACGGCCTCCTCGCCGTGGGCGGCGACCTCCTCGTACTTCTCGCGCGCCTTGACCGCGTACTCGGCGGCCACGCCGACGCTCCGCAGGGCCAGGTCCTGAGCGGTCTCGCCGAGCTTCTTCAGGTCGGTGTCGAGGTTGCCGACGACCTCGGCGAGCTTCGACTGCACGGTGGCCTGGGCCTCCTTGGCCCGGTCCGTGACCTTCTCCTGCACGGCCTTGGGGTCGGTGTTGCGGACGGCGTCGATGCGCGCGGGCGCCTCGGCGGCGATCTGCTCGATCAGGCCGGGGACCTTCTTGGCCTGCTGGACGGCGAGGTCGGCGGTGCCGGCGGCGAAGTAGAGGGGGGTACGCAGTTCTTCGATGATGGCCATGGTGGTGGTCCTCCCGGATGTGTACGTACTAGCTCGGGGTGGGTCCGGCTGTGACGCCGGTGGCATCGGCGGCGTCGGCGGCGTCGGTCGCCTGGACCGCCTCGGCCGCTTCAGCCGCCTCGGCGGCGTTCTCCTTGCGGAAGGAGTCGTAGATCTGGAGCAGCACCTGCTTCTGCCGCTCGCTTATGGAGGGGTCGGCCAGGATGACGGCGCGCGTCTCCAGCTCGTCCCGCTCCTTCTCGTCGAGGATTCCGGCCCGCACGTACAGCGTCTCGGCGGAGATCCGCAGGGCCTTGGCGACCTGCTGCAGCACCTCGGCGCTGGGCTTGCGCAGACCGCGCTCGATCTGACTCAGATACGGATTGGACACCCCCGCGGCCTCCGCGAGCTGCCGCAACGACAGCTGCGCGGTGCGCCGCTGCTCACGGAGGTACTCGCCAAGGTTGCCGACGTTGAGTGATGCCATGACGGTGACGATGACATCCGGCGCTAACTTTTGCAAGCAGGCGCTTGCAAGAGTGTCGCGCCTCACCGTGCGGGCGTACGCCGGAGGCGAGGCGGCCACGCGAGCCGGGGAAGTCCGGCGGGCGGGGGTCGTCCGCTTTCTGATAATCCGCGACGGATCGAGTGACCTACCCTGGCTGGCATGACAGCCATGGCACCCTCGCGCACCGAACCGGACCTCTCCTACCTTCTCGATCACACCAGCCACGTCCTGCGTACGCAGATGACCGCCGAGCTCGGGGAGATCGGACTCACCCCCCGTATGCACTGCGTCCTCGTCCACGCCCTGGAGGAGGAGCGCACCCAGGCGCAGCTCGCCGAGATCGGGGACATGGACAAGACCACGATGGTCGTCACCGTCGACGCCCTGGAGAAGGCCGGCCTCGCCGAGCGCCGGCCTTCCAGCTCCGACCGGCGCGCCCGGATCATCGCGGTGACGGCGAAGGGGGCGGAGGTCGCGGCGGAGAGTCAGGAGATCGTCGACCGGGTGCACCACGGCGCCCTGGCCTCACTCCCCGACACGGAGCGCGAGGTGCTGCTGCGTGCGCTGAACCGCCTGGTCACCGGCCACCTGGAGACGCCCGTCGAAGGTGCACGGCCGGCCCGTCGGGCGCGACAGAAGGGCTGACCCCCACCCCCACCCCATCCTCGATCCGTAAAAGATAGTCTGCAACGGAACTATCTGCTACGGTCTTTCCTGTTGCCTCCGTCGAACAGGAGAGACCCCATGCCCGCCACATCCGCCCCCTCCCGCTCCCGCTCGCTCGCCCTCGGCGTCCTGGCCGCCGGGATGCTGATGACGATCCTCGACGGCAGCATCGTCACCGTCGCCATGCCGGCCATCCAGGGCGACCTCGGCTTCACCCCGGCCGGGCTCAGCTGGATCGTCAACGCGTACCTCATCGCCTTCGGCTCGCTGCTCCTCCTCGCCGGACGCCTCGGCGACCTGATCGGCCGCCGGCGGATGTTCCTCGCGGGCACGGCCGTCTTCACCGCCGCCTCGCTGCTCGCCGGCGTCGCGGCCTCCCCCGGCGTCCTGATCGCGGCACGCTTCCTCCAGGGCGTCGGCAGCGCGATGGCCTCGGCCGTGAGCCTCGGCATCCTCGTCACGCTCTTCACCGAAGCCCGCGAACGCGCCAGGGCCATCGCCGTGTTCAGCTTCACCGGCGCGGCCGGCGCCTCCATCGGACAGGTCCTCGGCGGGGTCCTGACCGACGCGCTCACCTGGAACTGGATCTTCTTCATCAACCTGCCCATCGGCGTCGCGACCCTCCTCGTCGCCCTCCGCGCCCTGCCCGCCGACCGCGGTCCGGGCCTCAGGGCCGGCGGCGGCGCGGACGTGCTCGGCGCGCTGCTCGTCACCGCCGGTCTGATGGTCGGCATCTACGCGGTCGTCAAGATCGAGGAGTACGGCGCGGCCTCGGCCCACACCCTCGGGCTCGGCGCGCTCTCGCTCGCCCTCCTCGCCGGCTTCGTCGTCCGCCAGGCCAGGATCGCGAACCCGCTGATGCCGCTCCGGATCCTGCGCTCGCGCAGCGTCTCGGGCGCCAACCTGGTCCAGATGCTGATGGTCGCCGCTCTCTTCTCCTTCCAGGTCCTCGTCGCGCTCCACCTGCAGAAGGTCCTCGCGTACGGCGCCGCCGAGACCGGTCTCGCGATGCTCCCGGCCGCCGCCGTCATCGGCGCGGTGTCCCTGGGCGTCTCGGCCCGCCTCAACGCCCGCTTCGGCGAGCGCGCCGTCCTGCTCTCAGGGCTCGCGCTGCTCGTGGTGATGCTCGGCCTGCTCACCCGGCTCCCGGTGCACGCCTCGTACGTCACCGATCTGCTGCCCGTGATGCTGCTGGCGGCCGGTTTCGGCCTCGCGCTGCCCGCCCTGACCTCGCTGGGCATGTCCGGCGCGCGGGAGGAGGACGCGGGCCTCGCCTCGGGCCTCTTCAACACCACCCAGCAGATCGGCATGGCCCTCGGGATCGCGGTCCTCTCCACCCTGGCCGCCACCCGTACCGAGTCCCTGACCGAGGCGGGCCGGCCCGTAGCCGAGGCCCTGACCTCCGGTCACCACCTGGCGTTCGCCGTCGCCACCGGGCTCCTGGCCGCCGCCTTCGCCGTCGCCCTCACGGTGCTGCGCCGGCCGAGGAACGGCGGGCGGGCCCAGCGGGAGCAGGGGCAGGGACAGCAGCGGGAGCGGGTCGCGGCGCCCGCCGCGTAAGCGCCACACCGGCGAGTACGACCGCCATCCCCACCACGACCCGTACCGTCAGCGGTTCGTCCAGGACGAGGGCCCCGAGCGCCACCGAGACGACCGGCAGCAGGTAGCCGACCGTCGCGGCGCTCGTCGGGCCCTCCTCGGCGATCATCCGGTAGTTGAGGTGGAAGGTCAGCCCGGTCGCGAAGACCCCGAGGACGACGACCGCGCCCACCCCCGCCCAGGTCACCGCCCCCGCGCCCCCGGCCATGGCCAGCGGCGCCGGCGCGCTGAGGACGGTCGCCGCCACGAGCTGGGCCGCGGAGAGCGCCACGGGAGCGGTGCCCCGGCCGGTGAGCCGGCGGGCCATGTACGCGAAGGCCACCGCATAACTCGCAGAAGCGCCGAGCAGGGCAAGCGCGCCCCAGCTCAGCAGCCCGGAGTCCCCGCTCCAGGGCGCGAAGATCAGCAGTACCCCGGCGAAGCCGAGGACGAGCCCGCCGGCCTTCGCCGCACCGAGGCCGCGCTCCGTGCCGATCACCGGCCCGATGAACAGGGACCAGAGCGGGGTGGTGGCGTTCAGAACGCCCGCGACACCGCTGTCGACGGACTGCTCACCGATGCCGAACAGCAGGAACGGCAGGGCGTTGCAGAAGAAGGCCGCGACCGCCAGCCGCCCCCACGTCGTCCGGTCCCGCGGCAGCTTCTGCCCGCCCGCCCACGCGAGCGCGAGCAGCACACCGGCCCCGAGCAGGCACCGTACGAAGGTGATCCACCCGGGGGTGAGGCCGTGGTCCAGAGCCAGCTTGATCCAGAGGAAGCCCGAGCCCCAGAGCAGGGCCAGGACGCCCATGCGCGTCGCCGAAGTCATGGCGTCCACGGTCCTCGCCGCGACTCGACAGGACAAGCGCAGGATCATGCATCCACCGTTAAGCTGTGCTACATGCTCGATGTGAGACGCATGCAGGTCCTCCGGGCCGTCGTCACCAGCGGCTCCGTCACCGCCGCCGCCGCGAACCTCGGCTACACGCCCTCCGCCGTGAGCCAGCAGATCAACGTCCTGGAGAAGGAGGCCGGCATCGCGCTGCTCGAACGCTCCGGGCGGGGCGTCCGGCCCACCGCCGCCGGGCTGCTGCTCACCGAGCACGCGGCCCTGATCGGTCGCCAGGTCGCCGAGGCCGAGACCGCGCTCGCGGACCTGAGGGCCGGGCGCACCGGGCAGGTGACCGTCCGGTACTTCGCCACCGCCGGCACCGACCTCGTCGCCCCGGCCCTGGCCCGCTTCCGGTCCGAACACCCGGGTGTACGGGTGGACCTGAGGATCGCCGAGGGCGCGGCGCCCGACCCGGAGGCGGACCTCACGCTCGTGGTCCGGCCGCGGGGCACAGCGTCCGCCGACGGCCTCCGCCTCGTCCACCTCGTCGACGACCCGTACCGGGCCGTCCTCCCCAGGGGCCACCGGTTCGCCGACCGCAGGCTCGTCGACCTCGCCGACCTCGCGGACGAGCCGTGGGTCGGCAGCGAACGCCCCGGCCCCTGCCTGGACGCGGTCCTGGAGGCCTGCGCGGCGGCCGGGTTCACGCCGGACATCGCGGTGGAGTGCGAGGAGTACGCCACCGCCCAGGGGTTCGTCGCCGCCGGCCTGGGGATCAGCCTGGTCCCGGTGGCGGGCCTGGGCAGCCGCCACCCGAACGTGGTCGTCCGTAAGGTCCGCGGCCCGGAGCCGGTCCGCTCGATCCACGCGGCGGTTCGGGAGTCCTCCCTGGCGCTGCCCGCCGTACGGGATCTCCTGACGGCGCTTCAGGAGGCGTGAGCCCGCCCCGAGGTCCCGGGCCGCCCTCCGGGTCGCTCCCGTGCGGCGCGTGTCCGCCGTTCCGGTCGTCGTGTTGACCCGGCCGGGTCCCGGGCCGTGCGAGGCCCGGCGAGGCGTAGTGGAGTGGGAGCTCGCCGACCGGCCCACGACACCGACAGGGAGCAACCGACGTGAGCCGACCTCCCGCTCCCCCGCCGCAAGAACCGCAGGAACCCCAGGAACCGCAGGAACCGCAGGAACCGCAGGCGCCCCAGGAACCCCCGCCACAGCAGACCGAGCCCGTCGGCGAGGCCCGCTGGCCCATGGCCGCGGCCGTCGTGACCGCCATGGTGCTCACCCTGCTGCTCCCCGACTCCCTGCGGATCGCGCCCAAGTGGGTGCTCCCGTCCGCCGAGGGCCTGCTCCTGCTGGCGCTGATCGCGGGCGACCCGGGCCGGATCGACCGCCGCTCCGCCGCACTGCGCGCCGTGTCGATCACCCTCGTCGCCGTGCTCGCGCTCGGCGCCGTCTGGTCGACCGTCCAGCTGATCGACGACATCATCCACAACGGGAGCGAGACCGCCGACGCCACCAGCCTGCTCCAGACCGGGGGCACGGTCTGGGCGGGCACGGTCCTCGCGTTCTCGCTGCTGTACTTCGAGCTCGACGGCGGCGGAGCGGCGGCCCGCCTCCACCGCATGCCCCCTACCCCGGCACTCGCCTTCCCCCAGCAGTTCAGCCCCGAGCTCGCCGCGCCCGACTGGCGCCCCCACTACGTCGACTACCTCTATCTCGGGCTCACCAACGCCACCGCCTTCAGCCCCACGGACGTCATGCCGCTTGCACCCTGGGCCAAGCTCACCATGGCGGTGCAGTCCCTCGTCTCCCTGGTCATCCTCGGCCTGGTGGTCGCCCGCGCCGTCAACGTGCTCACCTGACGGCAGACATATCGCCCTACTCGTTACATAAGGGTGGTTTCCGTCCGGGAGGGATACAGTCGGCTCGTGGCGGGAGCGAAGGTGCACTCCGAAGGAGCGGGACCGTTCACGACCCGGGTCACGTGGCGGCCCGAGACCGGGGTCACCGCGGTCTGGGAATCGCGCCTGGCGCGCAAGCGAGCCCTGCTGACCGTCCGTGCGGCGGGCGAGCCGGAGCCCCGCGCGCGGACGGCGGACAGCGTCTCGGTCGGCCGGATGCGCAGGCTGAACGCCGTCGCCGCCTGCGCGTTCACCGTCGGGGGCGCGCTGTTCGCCCTCGGTGCCGGGCTGGCCCAGTTCGGTCCGGGCGACATCACGAGTGCGTGGATCTACTTCACCGGCGGCCTCTGCTTCAACACCGGCGGGTACGCCTCACTGCTCCAGGCGATCAACACGCCCGACCGTGACCACGAGGCCGGGGCGCTGGCCGCGCGGCGCTGGAGATGGTGGAGCTACGAACCGGGCCGGATCGACTGGCTCAGCACCTTCGTGCTGTTCGCCGGCACCCTCGTGTTCGGCATCAACCTGGTGGGCTCGCTGCTGCACGGGCTCTCCGTGGAGCAGGTGAACAGGCTGGTCTGGGCCCCGGACATGGTCGGCTGCATCCTGTTCCTGATCTCCGGGCACCTCGCGCTGGTCGAGGTGTGCCACGGGCGGCCACGGATCCTCCCGCACGACCTCGCCTGGTGGATCGTGGCGGTCAACCAGCTCGGGTCGGTCCTCTTCATGGCCTCGGCGGTCACCGCCTTCACCCGGCCCTCGACCGGGGACCTGGTGAGCGTCGCCGTCGCCAACTGGGGCACGCTCACGGGAGCGGCATGCTTCGGCGTCGGCGGTGTGCTCCAGTTCTACGAGCGCCCGGCCCCCTCCACCAGCGGTGCGACCCCGTCGAGGATCCGGTCCAGACCGAACCGGAACTCGTAGTCGGGCTCGTCCGCCTGGTCCATCACGCCCGCGTCCAGCATCCGCGCAACCGCCGGATAGCGCTCCGGGTCTGCCAGCCGCCGCAGGGTGTGGCCGTAACGGGAGAGGACCACCTCCGGGCTCTCCCCGCTCGCGCTGATGACGGCGCCGAGGTCGGCCATCATCAGCGCCTCGTTGCGGACGAAGCCGCCGAGCAGCATGACGACCGAGACCTTGGTCCCCTCGTCCAGGCCGGTGCCCTCCAGGGCGACCATGGCCTGCTCCCACCAGGCGACGGTGTTCGGCGTCGCGGGCGGGCCGGAGAGCGGGATGCGGAGCATCCAGAGGTTGCGGTGGTAGACCTCGCGCATCGCCCAGGCCCAGTGCTCGATCCCCTCGCGCCAGCCGGTGCCGGGCGGGAGCGGGACGGGCGGGGCGCCCGTGGCGACGTCCTGCATCAGGACGTACAGCTCGCTCTTGGCGCCGACGTAGCGGTAGAGGGACATGGGCGAGACGCCGAGCTCCTTGGCGATCCGGCCCATGGAGACCGCGTCGAGGCCCTCCGCCGAGGCGACGGCGACGGCCGTGGTCACGATCCGGTCGAGGGTGAGCCCCGGCTTGGGGCCCTTGGAGGGGCGCTCGCGCAGCCCCCAGGCGGCCTCGATGCTCGCGGGCAGGAAGGTTCCGCCGCCCTCGGTCCTGTCGTCCGCCACCACATCCGCCCTTCTTCGCTTGACGGCCATCCTAGTAATGCGTAACCCTTACACAGTAACGCGTAGGGCATACGCAGTACTGATCCCAGGGGGAACCATGCCATCCGCCGCCGCGCCCGCACCACGCGCCGTCCCGGCCGCACCACCCGCCGTCGAAGCCTCCGGCCTGCGCAAGGCCTACGGGACCGTCCCCGTACTCGACTCCCTCGACCTCCGCGTCGAACAGGGCACCGTCTTCGCCCTCCTCGGCCCCAACGGCGCCGGCAAGACGACCACGGTCCGCATCCTCGCCACCCTCACCGCCCCGGACTCCGGCCGGGCGCGCGTGGCCGGATACGACATCGCCGGCGAGCGGTCCCGGGTGCGCCGCGCCATCAGCCTCACCGGGCAGTTCGCCGCCGTCGACGAGATGCAGACCGGCGCCGAGAACCTGCGCATGATGGCCCGGCTCTCCGGCCTCTCCCGCCCGGCCGCCGCCCGCCGCGCCACCGAACTCCTGGAGCGCTTCGGCCTCTCAGAGGCGGGTGGGCGCCTCGCCAGGACGTACTCGGGGGGCATGCGCCGCCGCCTCGACCTCGCCGCCGGTCTGGTCCGCGACCCCGGCGAGACCTCGGTGATCTTCCTCGACGAGCCGACCACCGGACTCGACCCGCGCAGCCGCAGGGAACTCTGGGACGTGGTCCGTGCCCTCTCCGACAGCGGTACGACCGTCTTCCTCACCACCCAGTACCTGGAGGAGGCCGATCGGCTCGCCGACCGGATCGCCGTCATGGACGCCGGCCGGGTCGTCGCCGAAGGCACCGCGCAGCAGCTCAAGGCCCGGTTCGCCGACCACCGGCTCGACCTCGTCCTGCGCGACCGGGAGAGCTACCTCCGGTTCGCCGACCGGGCCGTCCACCACGAGCCCGAGACCCTCACCCTCGGCGTCCCCACCGACGGCAGCGCCGCCCAGGTCCGGGCGCTCCTCGACGAACTCGACCCCGGCCGCACCGACATCGTCCGCTTCGCGCTGCGCACCGCGACGCTCGACGACGTCTTCCTGACGCTCACGGAGAAGGAGCCCCTCCATGTCTGACGCCCTCACCATGACCGCCCGCGGGCTCCGCCTCGGCCGCCGCAACGTCGACGCCGTCATCACCTCGATGATGCTGCCGATCATGCTGATGCTGGTCTTCGTCTACTTCTTCGGCGGAGCCATCGACACCGGCACGCGGTACGTGACCTACGTGGTCCCCGGCGTCCTCATCCTCTGCTCCGGCTTCGGCTCCGCCGGGACCGCCGTCGGCGTCAGCGAGGACATGAAGGGCGGGATCATCGACCGCTTCCGCTCGCTCGACATCGGCGGTACGCCGATCCTCGCCGGCCATGTCGGCGCGAGCGTCGCCCGCAACCTCGTCGCCACCGTGCTCGTCCTCGGCGTGGCCTTCGCGATCGGCTTCAGGCCCACCGCGACCCCGCTCGGCTGGCTCGCCGCGCTCGGACTGCTCGTCGCCTTCATCACCGCGATCTCCTGGCTCGCGGCGGCGCTCGGGCTGCTCACCCGCACACCCGAAGCGGCGGGCGGGGTCACGTTCTTCATGATGTTCCTGCCCTACCCGAGCAGCGCGTTCGTCCCGATCGAGACCATGCCGGGCTGGCTGCACGGCTTCGCCGAGCACCAGCCCGTCACCCCGCTCATCGAGTCGATGCGCGGACTGCTGCTCGACCAGCCGGTCGGCGACACGCCCTGGATCGCGCTGGCCTGGTGCGCCGGACTCATGGCCACGGGCATCGCCGCCTCGGGGGCGCTGTTCCGCCTCCGGACGAGGTGAGGGAGACCGCTCAGAATATGTCGGGGCACCACGGCCGGCGCGCGGACCGCAGCACCACGTCCGCGCGGGCGGCCGCACCCGCCGTCAGCTCCTCCACCCGGCCCAGTGCCACCAGCCGCGTCACCGACTCGTCGCCGAGCGAGAGGGTCCCCAACTCGGCGATGTCGAGGGCGAGGTCGGCGGATCCGGTCGTACGGGAACACTCCGCGCCCTCCGGGGAGGCGTCGAGCCGGTAGCGCCCGCCGGCCAGTCCGTCCGCGTCCCGCAGCTCCAGGACGAGGGAGCCGGAAGCCGCGTAACTACGGCCCTCCAGCACCTTGGCCACGTCCAGGACCCTGACCCACAGCATGTCGGCGTGGCTGACGACCCTCGCCGCGCGCGGGTCGGGCAGGAGCATCGGCAGGAGGTCGTCGGGGGCGCGGTAGCCCGACCGGACCGAGGTCACCCAGTCGATCGAGCAGAGGTACTGCCACAGCGCCCGCTCGGCGGCCGGGGTGCAGGCGATCAGGTCCCGGACGGAGACCGTGTTGACCGGCTGCTTGCCGTCGTCCCACTTGTCGTCCGAGCGGTAGGCGGCATAACCCTCCACCTCGCCGGACTCCGAGCGGTAGACGGCGTAGAAGGGCTCGGTCCAGGGCTCGGTCTGGAAACCGGCACCCGTGCCGCGCTCCCAGTCGCGCGCCTCCCGGTTCGGGACGCCGGCCCGGACGCGGGCCAGCCGGCGGTGGACCTCGGGGCCGATCTTGCGGATCTCGGCGCCGTCGGACAGCTCGATCGAGCCGCCGCACTCGGGCCGGCCCGTGCGGCGGGGGTCGAGCCCGGCGCGCGTCAGGTCGACGGCCCACTCGGTGGTCCAGGCGGCGGGCCCGAAGCCGTACCGGCCGTAGATCGGGTACTCGGCGGCGATGAGGGTCGCGACGGCGTCGCCCCGCTCCTTCGCCGCGGCGAGGTCCGCCGTCATCGCCCCCCTGAGCACGCCTCGGCGGCGGTGCGTCGGCGAGACGGTGACCTGGCTGACGGCGTCGGCGACGAGCGAGCCGCCCCCGACCGTGGACAGCTCCTGCGTGAAGGTACGGAAGGTGCCGACGATCCTGCCCTTGTCGAACACGCCGAGCGTGCGGGAGAGGTCGAAGTTCTGCCGCCGCGCCTCGGCCTCGCCGTCCCCGAGGACCGGTGGCCGCATGAACCCCGTCTTCACGGCACACAGCCACTCGCCGAACTCGGACTCGCCCACGGGGCGTACCTCAAGGCTCATGACGGCGAGACTATGCACGCCACCGATCCCGCGCACGCGAGTTTTCCCGCGCCACCGGCGCGGGCGCCCGCGCGCCCCGGCCTCACGCGCCCCGGCCTCACTCGCTCAGGCCAGGAGGTCGTCCACCTGCGCCTCGCCCTCGCGGTAGCGGCGGGTGATCTCCGCGCTGCAGTCGTCGGCCGTCCGCTGGAGGTCCTGCCGCCGGCGCGAGATCTGCTGCTCGTACCCCGCGAGCCGGCCCATCGCCGTGTGCAGCTCGTCGTCCGTCCGCGCCCCGAGGTCGGAGAGCTCGACCTCCGACAGCATCTCCGCAGCCAGCCGCCGGTACTCCTCGCTCCGCGGCGTCGACAGCGTCACGTGCCGCGCCGACGAGCCCCGACTCGACGGCACGTCCGCGAGGATCTCCGACAGGCGGTCCAGGACCGGCGACTCCGGATCCGTACGCCGCGCCAGCTCGGCCCTGAGGATGTCGATACGGCCCTGCAGCATCCGCCGTACGTAACTGAGGTCCGCCTCGTCGCCCTGCGCGTCACGGCGGAGCGCGCGCAGCTCCGGCAGCCTCAGGGCGGCGATGTCCGGCTGCCGCCGCTCCGGCAGTGCGGGCTCCGCCGTCCGCTGCACGGGCGGCCGTACGCCTACTCCGAAACGGGCCGGCGTCTGCCCGGCGCCAGGTGCACTCATGTGAATCGTCCCCTCGACCGGTGCGGAACCGCACCGCCTGACACGCATGGTGCCACTCCCGCCCCTGCGCGTGCAGGCGCTCTGCACCCGTTCAGCCCCTATGCGAAGGTCTGTAGGTTGGCCTGTATGCGTGCAGTGGTGCAGAGAGTGGACGGCGCGAGCGTCGTCGTCGCGGGCGAGACCGTGGGCGAGATCGTCGGCGAGGGGCTGTGTGTGCTGGTGGGAGTCACCCACGAGGACACTCCGGAGAAAGCGGCACAGTTGGCCAGAAAACTGTGGTCCGTCCGGATTCTGGAGGGAGAGAAATCCTGTTCGGACATTAATGCCCCCTTGCTGGTGATTTCTCAGTTCACCCTCTACGGGGACGCGCGCAAGGGCCGCCGGCCCACCTGGAACGCCGCGGCGCCCGGCCCGGTCGCCGAGCCGCTCGTCGACGAGGTCGTGGCACGGCTGCGCGAGCTGGGCGCGCACGTGGAGACGGGCCGGTTCGGAGCGGACATGCGCGTCTCGCTCACGAATCACGGCCCGTTCACGGTGCTCCTGGAGGTCTGAGGAGCCAGGTCCGGTCCTCAGCCCTGTCTTCCCGACCGGGCTCTAGGGCTCGACCACCGTCTCCTGCGCGGCGGCCGTGTCCCCGGCCATCAGCTCCGCGTCCACCGGCACGTTCCGCTTCACCATCGCCAGCGCGATCGGCCCCAGCTCGTGGTGGCGGCCCGAGGTGGTGATGAACCCCAGCTGGCGGCCCTCGGCGCCGTCCGACGCGAGCCGGATCGGGGTGCCGTGGCCCGGCAGATGGACCTCGCTGCCGTCCAGGTGCAGGAAGACGAGGCGGCGCGGCGGCTTCCCCAGGTTGTGGACGCGCGCGACGGTCTCCTGCCCGCGGTAGCAGCCCTTCTGCAGGTGGACCGCGCTCCCGATCCAGCCCAGCTCGTGCGGGATGGTCCGGTGGTCGGTCTCGAAGCCGAGCCGCGGCCGGTGCGCCTCGATCCGCAGCGCCTCGTACGCGAGCATCCCGGCGGCCGGGCCGTGCGCGGCCGCGAAGGTCTCCAGGTCGGCGCGGGGCAGGAACAGGTCGCGGCCGTGCGGGGTCTCCCGTACGACGACACCCGGCGGCACCTCGGCGATGGAGCCGGCCGGCAGGTGGACGACGGCGACCTCGTCCGTGCGGTCGGCGACCTCGACCCGGTAGAAGAACTTCATCGACTCCAGATAGGCGATGAGCTCGTCCTGCGTGCCGGGCTCGACATGCGCCCAGACGGTCTCGCCGTCGTCGACGAGGTAGAGCGCGTGCTCGATGTGACCGTTGGCGGAGAGGATCAGCGCCTCGGTGGCGCGGCCGACCGGGAGCTCGCTGACGTGCTGGGTGAGCAGCAGATGCAGCCAGCTCAGGCGGTCGTCGCCGGAGACGGCGACGACACCGCGGTGCGAGAGGTCGACGAAGCCGTCACCCGCGGCGAGGGCACGCTGTTCGCGGAACAGGTCGCCGTAGTGCGCGGCGACACCTTCGTCACGGCCTTCGGCGGGGACGGCGCCGGGCAGGGACAGCAGAGGGCTGTGCGCTGAATGTTGCTGCATGGGGCAAGCCTACGACTGCGTACCGGTGTCCTTGTTCGAACAGTCCCGGCATCGGCCGAAGATCGCGAAGTGCTTCATGTCCGTCTCGAAGCCGAAGGTCTCGCGCAGCTTCCCGGTGAACTCGGCGGCCACCTCGACATCCGCCTCGATGACCTCCGTACAGTCCCGGCAGACCAGGTGGAGGTGGTGGTGCCGGTCGGCGAGGTGGTACGTCGGCGCCCCGTGTCCGAGATGGGCGTGGGAGACGAGCCCGAGCTCCTCCAGGAGCTCCAGGGTCCGGTACACGGTGGAGATGTTCACACCGGCGGCCGTCCTGCGGACCTCGCCCAGGATGTCGTCGGGCGTCGCGTGCTCCAGCGTGTCCACGGCCTCCAGGACAAGCTGGCGCTGAGGCGTCAGCCGGTAGCCGCGCTGCCGCAGGTCGCTCTTCCAGTCGGTGCTCACCACGCCCCCAGTGTAGGAGGGCGTGGGCGCACACGGCTGGGTCTCGTGGGGCCGGATCGAAGAAGGCCTTCGGAAACGACCCTTCGGAGAAGGCCCGCGGAGAGGGCCTACTTGAAGAAGGCGATGCCGTCGTCCGGCAGGTCGCCGAGGTTGCGCGCCATCTCCGCGACCTCCTCGGGCGTCACGACCTTCTTCAGGTGCGCGGACATGTACGGGCGGAGCGGGACCTCGGGGGTCGCCTTCTCGCCCACCCACATCAGGTCGCCCTTGACGTAGCCGTAGAGCCGCTTGCCGCCGCTGTAGGCGCCGGCCGCCGCCGTACGGGCCACGGCGTCGGTGACCAGGTCGATCTGCGGCTTCTTGTCGGCCAGCTCGCCGTACCAGATCTCCACGATGCCCTGGTCGCGGACCATGACGGTCTCGACCTTGCGGTCCTTGTCGATCCGCCAGTAGCCGCTCTCGCTCTCCAGCGGGCGGACCTGCTTGCCCTCGTTGTCCAGGACCCACGAGTGCGAGTGGTACTCGATGAAGTCACGGCCGTCGTGGCTGAAGGTCACGGACTGACCGAAGTTGCACTTCTCGGCGCCGGGGAAGTCGGCCACGCCCGCGCCTTCCCACGTTCCGAGGAGGAACGCGAGGGGGACGAGGTCCGGGTTGAGGTCGGACGGGATCTCGATCATGAGCAGCTCTGTCGTTCCGTAGAGGTGATTACCGCTGGCCCTGGTACAGCTTCTTCACGGCCAGACCGGTGAACGCGAGCACGGCGACGCAGACCAGGGCCAGGAGGACTTCGAAGAAGATGATCACGGGTGCTCCTCGGATGAGCGTGAAGGCAGAACGGGCCGGGCCCCAGCTTAGTCTGCGGGGGCCCGGCCCTCTCTGCGAGGTCGGCCGGTGCGCGACGGGTCAGCCCAGGAGCTGGTTCTGGAGGGCCACGGTCTGCTGGAACGGGACCGTCAGCGCCTCCCCCTTGCGGGACTGGGTGACCAGCGCCAGGGTGTCGCCGGCCTGGATGTAGGCCCAGCGGGTCTGGTCGGTGTTCCGCGGCAGCTCGACGTGCGTGTACAGGACGGTGTACGGGACGCTGACGCTCGTCGGGAAGTCCCCGTCGACCTGCACCCCCTCGACACCGTCGAGGAGCGGACCGGTGGTCGCTCCGGCCTGCACGGCGTCGTCCTTGAAGGCCTCGGCGAAGGCCACCGAGTTGAACCGGAGCAGGTGGATCCGGGTCGTCGTACCGTCCGGCGTGGTCCAGCCCCGGGCCGCGATGTGCCGCAGGGCGGACTCCTTCAGCGCCTCCGACAGCTCGGGCCGTTCGTCCGTCCGGTACTGGGACAGGAACTGGTCCACGCCGACCCAGCCGCCGTTCAGCTTCGGGTCCGGCTTGGCGCCCTCAGGCGCGGGAAGGAGGAGCTTGCGCAGGTCGGCGTGGTGGATCTCGCCGTCGTTGCCCTCGGTGAAGGGCCGCGGCGCGTCCGCCGGGAGCGCGGGGAGGCTGAGCTCCGGGTAGACCCAGCGGCCGTCGCTCTCGGTCGCGAGACCGGGCACGTCGGTGCGCTCCATGGAGGTGATCCCGAGCGCGGTCCCGGTTCCGACGCCGGCGAAGACGAGCACGGCGGCGGTCCAGCGGGCGACGGCCCACAGGAGCGGCTTGCGGGAGGCCTTGGCCTGGGGCACCGCGCCCGGCTCGGCCTCCGCGGCGGGTACCTCGGTCGGCACGGCTTCGGCCTCCGCGGCGGGTACCTCGGTCGGCACGGCTTCGGCCTCCGCGGCGGGTACCTCGGTCGGCAGCGCTTCCGCTTCCGGGGCAGGCGCCTGCCCCGGGAGCTTCACGTCGGTGTCCGTCGTCTGCTCGGTCATACGTACTCCCCCGGGGACGTGATGTGGTCCAGCTGCTTGCGCACCAGCTTGGCGGCCGCCGCCCTGTCGAACGGCTTGGTGCCCGCGACGGTGACCGTGACCTCGACCTCGGAGTCGTACGCCGTGCAGTGCATCTCCACGAGCTCCCCGGCCTTCTCCGCCTTCGTCAGGTCCTTGTCCTCGGGGACCATGAAGCAGGCGGAGTTCTTGTGCCCGCCGATCTTCGGCCCCTTGGGGAACTCGAAGAGCTCGAAGAGATCCTTCCTGAGGTCGAACATCTCGCGGATCCGCTTCTTGTCCTTCATCTGCGTGACGCGGATGGAGACCACGACGTCGTTGCTCTCCGAGGCGAAGGAGCGGACGGCGATGCCCTTGATGCCGACCTTCTCGACGCGCTTCTCGTACGCCCGGCGCTTCTTGCCTGAGAGGCCCTTCCCCTCCTCCTTCAGCAGCGCGAGGGCCTCCTTGTCGCCCAGCTCGCCGTCGTTCCCGTACGACTCGATGTCGGGGCCGAGAACGTATCCCTCCGGCACCGGCAGGAGCAGCTTGCTGAGCGGCGTCGACGCCCGGCCGCGCGACGCGCCCGCGGCCGGGTCCTTGTCCCACTGCGTCGCCTCGGGCTCCTCCCAGGCGACGGTCGGGGCGCTGCGGTGGGCCGCGTCGACAGTGACGGCGGTGTAGGTGACGCCGCCGCCGATCGCGCCGAGGACGAGCACGGCCGGCAGGACGACCGTCAGCAGCTTGCGCCCACGGCCGGGCTTCGTCGGCTCGGTCACGGTGTTCAGGTCCTCGTTCACAGGCGCCCCAGCTGCTGCTCGGCGATCGATCTGATCTCCTTCGCGGAGATCTTCTTGGCGTCGACGACGAAGATCTCGGCCATGATGTCGCCGCGGTGGAAGTACGCCCGGGCCTCGTAGAGGTCCAGGTATCCGGCCTTCCGTTCCACCGGGAACACGTAGTAGCGGCCGTTGGCGGAGCCCTTGACCGCCTCCCCGTCGGAGGAGGCGAAGTCCTCGTCGGACATGTACTCCATCTGGCCCTCGGCGTGCTCCTGCGCGCCGAGGGTGTCGGTGGAGCGGTACTGCACCAGCCGGATCTCGGTGATCCGGTACGTGCCCTGCTGCCATGACGTGCGCGCGACGCGCCTGATGCCGCTGCTGAGCTGGAAGTCCAGCGCCCGGCCCGGGTTCTTGAAGTCACGGGCGTAGGCGGCGACCGACATCCAGCCGTCGCCGAGGTCCGAGAACTCCGTCTTCTTCGCGCCCGCCGGGCGCGGCAGGAGCAGCTTGCGCAGGTCGCCGTCCGTCTTGAGCCTGCGGTCCTCGGAGACCGGCAGGGGCGCGGCCTTCTGCCCCGCCGGGAGCGGCTTCGGGTAGGCGAGACCCGGCTGGTTCAGGGCGGGCAGAGCCGTCGGCTCCCGATCGGCCTGGACGCCGTAGCCGACGGCGGTGCCGCCGACGAGGCCGAGGACGGCGGCGAGGACGACGAGGCCGACCGTCCGTCCGGTCCTGCGCCGACGCGGCGCGGCGACGCTTTCTTCTGTGCTTTCCAAGAGAGGGTCCCCCCACGAGACCTGAAGCGAGGATTCCGTTATCCGCGCACAGCGCTGACTCGTGAGTGGTGCATGAGGTTGCAGGGGTCCGCATTACAGTTCGGTATATGGCGAAGAAGCTCGTGATCAAGGTGACCGCCGGGGCCGACGCTCCCGAACGCTGCTCCCAGGCCTTCACCGTGGCGGCCGTCGCCGTGGCCAGTGGGGTCGAGGTCTCGCTCTGGCTGACGGGCGAGTCGTCGTGGTTCGCGCTCCCGGGCCGGGCGGCGGAGTTCGAACTCCCGCACGCCGCGCCGCTCCCGGACCTGATCGACTCGATCCTGGCAGCGGGGCGGATCACGCTCTGCACCCAGTGCGCGGCCCGCCGGGAGATCACGGAGAAGGACGTCCTGGAGGGCGTCCGCATCGCCGGCGCACAGGTCTTCGTCCAGGAGGCCATGACGGACGGCACCCAGGCCCTGGTCTACTGACCGGCTGCCGACCGTCTGCCGGCCGGCTACTGGCCCTCGCGGCGCTTCTTGCCGTCCAGCTCGTCCCACCACTCGTCGGACTGCGGGTCCCCGGACGGATCGTCCCACCAGCGGTCCTCCGGGCCCCTCCGGTTCGCGATCATCGCGGCGACCGGCGGGATGAGCATGGCGACGACGCACATCCCGATGGCTACGGGCATCGAGAACAGCCGCACGACGGCCCAGGCGCCCACGAAGAGCGCCACACAGCCGCCCATCAGCCAGAAGTAGACGTGCCGACGACGCGCGTACATATCTTCAGAGTAAGACCGAAGGGCCGTGCCTCAAGTCCGGGAAAGCGTCCAACCCCCCAGGAGGCACGGCCCTTCGGCCGGTAGGCGGGGCTTCGTGTCCGAAGCCCTCATGGCGGTGATCAGACCGCGATCGCGACCTCGGCGAGGCCGCCGTGCTGCGCCACGACCTGGCGGTCGGCGGTGCCGCCGGGAACCAGGGCGCGGACGGTCCAGGTGCCCTCGGCCGCGTAGAACCGGAACTGGCCGGTGGCGGAGGTCGGGACCTCGGCCGTGAACTCGCCGGTCGAGTCCAGGAGGCGGACGTAACCGGTGACGGGCTCGCCGTCCCTGGTCACGAAGCCCTGGATGGTGGTCTCACCGGGCTTGATCGTCGAGGCGTCGGGGCCGCCGGGCTGTGCTCCACACATGTCTTTCGTCCTGTCCTTGGGTCCGTGCGTCCGGTGGTGTTACTTGTTGGCGCCGAGCTCGATCGGCACGCCCACGAGGGAGCCGTACTCGGTCCACGAGCCGTCGTAGTTCTTGACGTTCTCGACGCCGAGCAGCTCGTGCAGCACGAACCAGGTCAGCGCGGAGCGCTCACCGATGCGGCAGTAGGCGATGGTGTCCTTCGCCAGGTCGACCTGCTCGTCCTCGTAGAGGGCCTTGAGCTCGTCGTCCGACTTGAAGGTGCCGTCGTCGTTGGCGTTCTTCGACCACGGGATGTTGCGGGCGCTCGGCACGTGGCCGGGACGCTGCGACTGCTCCTGCGGGAGGTGGGCCGGCGCGAGCAGCTTGCCGGAGAACTCGTCGGGCGAACGCACGTCGACGAGGTTCTGGGCGCCGATCGCGGCCACGACGTCGTCGCGGAAGGCACGGATGGAGGTGTCCTGGGCCTTGGCCTTGTACTCGGTGGCCGGGCGGGCCGGGACCTCGGCCACGAGGTCGCGGGAGTCGAGCTCCCACTTCTTGCGGCCGCCGTCGAGGAGCTTCACGTCCTGGTGGCCGTAGAGCTTGAAGTACCAGTACGCGTAGGAGGCGAACCAGTTGTTGTTGCCGCCGTAGAGCACGACCGTGGTGTCGTTCGCGATGCCCTTCGCCGAGAGGAGCTTCTCGAAGCCCTCCTGGTCGATGAAGTCACGGCGGACCGGGTCCTGCAGGTCCTGGGTCCAGTCGATCCGGATCGCGTTGCGGATGTGGTTCTTCTCGTACGCGGAGGTGTCCTCGTCGACCTCGACGACGGCCACCTGCGGGTTGTCGAGGTTCGCCTCGACCCAGTCGGCGTCTACCAGGACGTCGCTGCGGCTCATGCTGTTCTCCTCCGGGGCAGTGTTCGGCGGTGTGGTGCGGTGTTGCGGTGCTGTGCGGTGTCGCGCAGGGGATTGCGGGTACGCGTCAGCGCCACGTACGGGCTACACGGGGGTGGCCCCGACCGGGGGTCGGAAGGGCCCGAGGAATACGGGACTGCGGCGTCCCGCTCAGACGGTGCGACAGAGCATGGCGGCGATGCGGCACAGGTCTACTGCCCGCCGCTTCGTGAGATCCGCCTGTCGCTTCATGCCCACGATCGTAGGGACGGACAGGCGGCCGTGTCACCGGTGTGTCGTATTTTGAGACGCGATCGTCCGAGATGTGAGACGAGATCGCGGAGAAACCGGGCGCCGCCAGGGTCCGGGGCGTGCCCGTGAGGTGATTTTTCTACGGGTCGGACGCCACCGTCTCACCATGTGGCCGAGCCCCGGTCCATACGGCCCCGGCCCCGCCCCGACGGCGTGCGGCGGCCCGGTCGCGGCCCGACGCCCGGTCTCAGCCCGCCAGGGTCACGTTCGTGCCCGTCACGGCGATCGCCACGCCGTCCTCGCGGGCCTCGACCTTCTCCAGCTTCATGCCCTGAGGCAGGCCGCCGATCTCGCGGTCGAAGTCGGTGCGCTTGCGGATCAGGGACTCCAGGCCCGGAATGCCCTCGCCCGGCACCTTGTCGGCGCGGACCCGGATGGTGTTCCCGTCGACCAGGGTCACCGAGGAGACGACGCTGCGGGTGACCGTACGGCCCAGGATCTCCACCCCGCCGGTGACCTTCAGCTTGCCGTCGCCGCCGTAGGCGACGGTCACGTCACGGTCGGCGGCGGCCGTCAGGTCTGCGTACGAGATCAGGGCGGTACCGGTCGCCGTGCGCGCGCGGGCGCCCGCGAAGTCGTCGTCGACCGTCACGTCCCGGAGCGCGGCGGTCATCTCGGTGATCCGGATCTTCCGGCTGCCGGCCGTGGCCTCGACGCCGGTCAGCGCGACGTCGACCTCGTCGAAACGCTTGTCCATCGCCTGGGTCAGGAACGGGAAGCCCTTGATGTCGACGTCCGTCGAGTCGGCCCGCGCCGGGCCGAGCCGCACGCGGTCGGCGGCCTCGGACTCGGCGTAGTTGACCGCGAGCCGGTCGACGCCGACGAAGATCCCGCCGAGCACGACGGCCACGATCAGCAATATGCGCAGTGCTCGCATGACCTGCCCCGCCCCCAAAAACTTGTCCGGCCCCCGACATCAAGATCGACGCGTCACGGGGCCGGATGGTTCCCCGGGGTCAGGCCAGGGCGCGTCCCAGCAGGTAGACGGCGGGGGCGGCGGCGGTCAGCGGGAGCGCGACACCGGCGGTCATGTGCACGAACCGCGAGGGGTAGTCGTAGCTCGCGACGTGCAGTCCGACGAGCGCGCAGACCCCGGCGGCGAGACCGAGCAGCGCCCCGGAGGTCCCCAGGCCGGTGAGGCCTCCGGCGGCGATCCCGGCGCCCGCGGCGGCCAGCAGCGCCACGACGACGGAGGCCGGGCGGGGCAGCGGGAGCGCGCGGGCGACGGTGGCGGCGGCGACCGCGAGGCCGCCGACGACCACTGCGTCGGGCTCCGCGCCGAGGTGCCCGGTGGCGACGATCGTCAGCGCGGCCGAGGCGACGGTGGCCATCAGGCCGTACATGCGCTCGTCGGGGTCGGCGTGGCTGCGGAGCTGGAGGACGAGGGTGAGCAGCACCCAGACGCCGAGGGTGCCGATGATCGCGGCGGGCGCGTTCTCGCGGCCGGCGGCCAGCAGGGCGACGTCGGCGGCCAGGCCGCCGGCGAAGGCGAGGGCGATGCCCTGGCGGGCCGGCCACATGCCGTTGAGCCGGAACCAGCCGGCGGCGGTGACGGCCTGGAGCAGGACGAGCGGGACGAGCAGTCCGTACGAGCCGAGCGCGGCGCCGCCGGCGAGCAGGCCGCCGAGGACCGCGGTGAGGGCGGCGGGCTGGATCCCGGGCGCGATGATCGGCGAGCGTCCCTCGGCCCGGGCGCGCTGGGCGTCGGTGAGGCGGGTGTGACCGGAGGTGGTGGGCGCGGAGTACGCGGCCGTGGGCCCGCCCTGGACGGGGGCGGCGGCCGGCGTCTCGTCCGGCAGCGGATGCGCCGTGGTCGCGGGCTGCGGAGGCAGGTAGGCGGTGGCGTCGTACGCCGTCGGCTGCTGCGGCTGCACGGGCTGCCGCTGCGGCTGCGGGGGCTGGACCACCGGCTGGTACTGCGTGTCCCAGGTCTGGCCCTGCCACGTCTGTGTGACGTGCGGGTCCTGGAGGCCGTACGGCTGCTGACCCGCGTAAGGGTCGTGGCCCGGCTCGTGACCCTGGGGGTATCCCTGGTCGTAGCCCTGCTCGTACGGCTGCTGCTGATCGCTGCTCATGCTGTGCGGTTCACCCTCCTGCGAACGGCGGGAGCACCTCGACCGTGCCGCCCTCGGCAAGGCGTACGGTCTCATGGCCGCGGGTCCCGACGGGGTCACCGTCGACGAGGAACGAACACCTCTGGAGTACGCGGGCCAGCTCGCCCGGGTGCTTCGCACGGGCGGCGTCCAGCGCCTCGGCCAGGTTCTCCGCGGTGTACGGCTCCTCGGCGACACCGGCGGCTGCCTTGGCCGCGGCCCAGTAGCGGATGGTTCCCGCTGCCATAGCGGCGCTCCCTTCGTTCGTGTGCGCGCCGGTGTCCATGATGGGCTATCGGCGGGTGAGCCAGTCCCCCAGACGGCGCAGCAGGTCCGCGTCGGCCGCGTTCTCGGCGTGGCCCATGCCGCGCTCCAGCCACAGCTCGCCCGCGCCCGCCTCCGCCAGCATCCGAGGGTGGTCGACGGGGAAGTACGGGTCGCGGTCGCCGTGGACGATCAGCAGCGGGGTCGGCGCGATCAGCGGGACGGCCTCCACGGGCGACAGCGGTACGGGGTTCCAGTCCTCGTTGTGGATCCGCGTCCGCAGTCCGTACCGGCCGACCAGGCGGCCCATGGGGCGGGTGATCACCCAGTGGACGCGGCGCATCGAGGGCGTCCCCCGGTAGTACCAGCGGGCGGGTGCGCTGACCGCCGCGACCGCGTCGGTGTGGCCGCCGGTGTCCCGTTCCAGGGCCGCGTGGCGCAGGACGACCGAGCCGCCCATGGAGAAGCCGACGGTCGCCACGCGCGCGTGGCCGAGCTTCCGGGCCCAGCGCACCGCGGCCGAGAGGTCGAGGACCTCGCGGTCGCCGACGGTGGAGCGACCACCCGAACGGCCGTGCCCGCGGAAGGAGAAAGTGACGACGGCCGCGTACCCGGCGAGCGCCTCGGCGGCACGGCGGACCGCGGGCCGGTCGGCCGACCCGGTGAACCCGTGGGCCAGGACCACGGCCGTATCGGTGACGCCCCGTGTACACGGTTCGTAAACAGCCTCGATACGGACACCGTCCGTGGTGAGCAAAGTGGCACGCTGGGGACGGGACGTGATCGAGGAGACATCCACGATGTGAAATCGCCCCTCTGCCTCGGAACTCATGTGGGCTATTCTCCTAGGCAGAGGATCCGGGCAACGCAGCCCCCGGGTCCTTTTGCGTTTCCCGACCGTTGTTACGGACGGATGAACAAAAGCTCTCAGGGCGCGAGAGCCGCATGTGAGACACGCAGACGTCCTCGCAGGGACCGAGGAGGAACCGACGTCATGGACGAGCGAACCGAGCACGACCGGCAGGAAACCCGGCCGGCCACTCCCGCAGGAGGCCGCCGATGAGTTCACTGCTGCTGCTGACCAACGCACTCCAGCCCTCGACCGAGGTGCTTCCCGCCCTCGGCCTTCTGCTGCACAACGTACGGGTCGCCCCGGCCGAGGGTCCGGCCCTGGTGGACACCCCAGGGGCGGACGTCATCCTCGTCGACGGCCGCCGTGACCTCCCGCAGGTGCGCAGCCTCTGTCAGCTCCTCCGCTCGACCGGGCCCGGCTGCCCGCTGATCCTCGTCGTCACGGAGGGCGGTCTCGCGGCCGTCACCGCCGACTGGGGCATCGACGACGTGCTGCTCGACACCGCGGGTCCGGCCGAGGTCGAGGCCCGGCTGCGGCTGGCGACGGGCCGGCAGCAGATCGTGGCCGACGACTCCCCGATGGAGATCCGCAACGGCGATCTCTCTGTCGACGAGGCGACGTACAGCGCCAAGCTCAAGGGCCGGGTCCTGGACCTGACCTTCAAGGAGTTCGAGCTCCTCAAGTACCTCGCGCAGCACCCCGGCCGGGTCTTCACGCGCGCCCAGCTCCTCCAGGAGGTCTGGGGGTACGACTACTTCGGCGGCACCCGAACGGTCGATGTCCACGTACGGCGACTTCGCGCCAAGCTCGGCCCGGAACACGAGTCGCTGATCGGCACTGTCCGTAACGTCGGATACCGCTTCGTCACACCGGAGAAGGTGGAGCGGGCGGCCGAGGAGGCGCGGGCGCAGGAAGAGGCCCGGGTCAAGGGTGGCGCGCAGGATGTCACCCCCTCGGAGGACAGGAACGTGGCGGAAGCCACAGTGCGACCTGCCGGTAGGTAGGTCACCCCGCGTAGACTGCCGCGCGTGGCCAAGGTGACGCGGGATGACGTAGCGCGACTGGCGGGTACTTCGACCGCGGTCGTGAGTTACGTCATCAACAACGGACCCCGGCCGGTCGCCCCGGCCACGCGCGAGCGTGTACTCGCCGCCATCAAGGAGCTGGGCTACCGACCCGACCGGGTGGCCCAGGCGATGGCGTCGCGGCGCACGGACCTCATAGGCATGATCGTCCCGGACGCGCGCCAGCCGTTCTTCGGCGAGATGGCGCACGCGGTCGAACAGGCCGCCGCCGAGCGCGGCAAGATGGTCCTCGTCGGCAATTCGGACTACCGCGACGAGCGCGAGGTCCACTACCTCCGTGCGTTCCTCGGGATGCGGGTCTCCGGTCTGATCCTGGTCAGCCAGGGCATGAGCGAGCGGGCCGCGAGCGAGATCGAGGCCTGGGACGCGCGCGTGGTGCTGCTGCACGAGCGGCCCGAGGCGCTGGACGACGTGGCCGTCGTCACGGACGACATCGGCGGCGCGCAGCTCGCCACCCGGCACCTTCTGGAGCACGGACACCCGTACGTGGCGTGTCTCGGCGGTGTGCCGAACACCCCGGCGGTCGGCGACCCGGTCGCGGACCACGAGGAGGGCTGGCGGCGGGCCATGCTGGAGGCCGGCATCTCGATCGAGGGACGGCTCTTCCAGGCTCCGTACAACCGCTACGACGCGTACCAGGTCGCGCTGAAGCTGCTCTCCGGCCCGGACCGGCCGCCGGCGATCTTCTGCTCCACCGACGACCAGGCGTTCGGCGTGCTGCGGGCGGCGCGCGAGCTGCGGATCGACGTGCCGACGGAGCTGGCGGTGGCGGGCTTCGACGACGTGAAGGAGGCGGCGCTGACGGATCCGCCGCTGACGACGATCTCCTCGGACCGCCCGGCGATGGCCCGGGCGGCGGTGGACCTGGTCCTGGACGACTCGCTGCGGGTGGTGGGCTCCAAGCGCGAACGGGTGAAGCAGTTCCCGTCGGCCCTGGTGGTCCGCCGCTCCTGCGGCTGCGACGGCGGCTGACCCCGCCGCACCCGGCCGCCCCTGGTCTTTATATGGGGCATACAGGGTTCTGTCGGGCTTCTCAGGCCGTCCTCAGAGTGCTCTCATGAACGGCTCCGAGAGTCTCTCCCATGACGGACCACCAGCAGCCGCAGCAGCCGTACTACCCGCCGCAGCCCCCGAGGCCGCCGTACGACCCGACGCAGCCCGTCACCACGGAGCCGGGCACGACGGTCTGGCCGTCCGGGGGTCACGTCCCTCCGACGGTCACTCCCCCGGCCCCGCCCGCGCCCGCCGCGGCCGCCCCGCTCCCGCGCCGGCGCGCCAAGCGGGGCGTCGGTCTCCTCGTCGCCGTGGCGATCGCCGCCGCGGCGGTCGGCGGCGGCACCGCGACCCTGGTGCAGCAGCTCACCGCGGACGGCGCCCCGACGGCGTCCGGCGTCAGCGGGACGAACGTCTCGGCGAGCAGCAAGGGCACGGTCGCCGGGGTGGCCCAGGCCGTCTCGCCGTCGATCGTGGAGATCTCCGCGTCCTCGGCGTCCGGCAAGTCCACCGGCTCCGGCGTGATCATCACGGGCGACGGCGAGATCGTCACCAACAACCACGTCATCTCCGGCGCCTCCTCGATCGCCGTCCAGCTGTCGAACGGGAAGACGTACGAGGCGAAGGTCGTCGGGACCGACCCCGACAAGGACCTCGCGCTGATCAAGCTGGAGGGCGCGTCCGGCCTCAAGGCGGCCACGCTCGGCGACTCCGACGACGTGAAGGTCGGCGACGAGGTCGTGGCGATCGGCTCCCCCGAGGGTCTGACCGGCACGGTCACCAGCGGCATCGTCTCGGCGCTCGACCGTGACGTGACGGTGGCCAAGGACGACGGCCGGGACCAGCAGCGGCAGCAGTACGACCCGCGGCAGGGGTGGCCGTTCGAGTTCGGCGGGCAGGAGTTCAACGGCGACACCGGTTCGTCGAAGACGACGTACAAGGCGATCCAGACCGACGCCTCGCTCAATCCGGGGAATTCCGGCGGCGCGCTGATCAATATGAACGGCGAGATCATCGGAATCAATTCGGCGATGTACTCGCCGAGTTCTTCGAGCGGCTCTTCGGCCGGCAGCGTCGGTCTCGGATTCGCCATCCCGGTGAACACGCTCAAGGCCGACCTGGACGAGCTCCGGGACGGCGGCGCGAACTGAACGCGTGCGAGGCTGGCCCCATGACTGGCCCGGTGAATGAAGGCGACCGCATCCTCATCGTCGACGACGAGCCCGCCGTACGGGAGGCGCTGCGGCGCAGTCTCGCCTTCGAGGGGTACGGGACCGAGGAGGCCGTCGACGGGATCGACGCGCTCGCCCGGATGGAGTCGTACGCCCCCGATCTCGTCGTGCTCGACGTGCAGATGCCCCGGATGGACGGGCTCACGGCCGCGCGGCGGATCCGGGCGGCCGGCTCGACCGTGCCGATCCTGATGCTCACGGCCCGGGACACCGTCGGCGACCGGGTGACGGGGCTCGACGCGGGCGCGGACGACTATCTGGTCAAGCCGTTCGAGCTGGACGAGCTCTTCGCCCGGATCCGGGCCCTGCTGCGGCGCAGCTCGTACGCGAGCGCCGCCGAGGCGCAGCCGGAGGGCGACGTCCTGAGCTTCGGGGACCTGCGGATGGACCTGGCGACCCGGGAGGTGACCCGGGCCGGCCGGGCGGTGGAGCTCACGCGGACGGAGTTCACGCTCCTGGAGATGTTCCTGGCGCATCCGCGCCAGGTGCTGACGCGCGAGCAGATCCTGAAGGCGGTCTGGGGCTTCGACTTCGAGCCGAGTTCGAACTCGCTCGACGTGTACGTGATGTATCTGCGGCGGAAGACGGAGGCGGGCGGCGAGCCGCGCCTCGTGCACACGGTGCGGGGTGTGGGGTACGTGCTGCGCGGTGGAGGCCCTGAGTGAGCGGTCCCGTGGTCTGGTTCCGGTCGCGGCCGCTGCGGTCCCGGCTGGCGCTGCTGACGGCGACGGCGGTCGCGGTGGCGGTGGCGGCGGTCTCGCTCGCCTGCTGGTTCGTGACACGGGCGCAGCTGGAGGCGGAGCTCGACTCCTCGCTGCGCGGCAGCCGCCTCACGGACGAGCAGGCGCGGATGCTGCTGGCCTCCTGCGCCCCGGGGGCGCGGGACCGCCCGATGCCGGCCGGGCCCGCGCAGACCCTGCAGATCGTCACCGTCACCGGCGACCTCTGCACGCTCGGCACCTCCCCGATCCCCGCCCGGAACGAGGACCTCGCGGTCGCGCGGGGCGAGCAGCCGTTCGCCCTGCACACGACGGACGCCGAGAACGGCACCGAGATGCGGGTCTACTCGTATCCCGTGTCGATCGCCGGCCAGCCGGTCGCGGTCTCGGTCGCCCGTCCGCTGTACGAGATCGACCGCTCGATGTCCACGCTCGGCTGGGTGCTGCTGCTCGTCTCCGGGATCGGTGTCGTGGGCGCGGGCGCGGCCGGGCTCTGGGTGGCGCGGACGGGCCTGGAACCGGTGAACCGGCTGACGGGCGCGGTGGAGCACGTGGCGGCGACGGAGGACCTGACGGTACGGATCCCGGTCGAGGGCGAGGACGAGATCGCCCGCCTGTCGCGCTCCTTCAACGCGATGACGGCGGCGCTCGCGGTCTCGCGGGACCGGCAGGCGCAGCTGATCGCGGACGCGGGCCATGAGCTGCGGACGCCGCTGACCTCGCTGCGTACCAACATCGAGCTGCTGGCCCGCAGCGAGCAGACGGGCCGGGCGCTGCCGCCCGAGGACCGGCGGGCGCTGATGGCGTCGGTGAAGGCGCAGATGACGGAGCTGGCGGCGCTGATCGGCGACCTCCAGGAGCTGGCGCGCCCGGACGCGGCGCAGCCGGGCCGGCTGGAGGTCGTCCCGCTGCACACGCTCCTGAGGTCGGCCCTGGACCGGGCGCGGCTGCGGGGTCCCGAGCTGACGTTCGTCACCGATCTGGCGCCCTGGTACGTCCGGGCGGAGCCGGCGGCGCTGGAGCGCGCGCTGGTGAACGTCCTGGACAACGCGGTGAAGTTCTCGCCCGCGCGGGGCACGGTGGAGGTGACCCTGATGCGGGGCGAGCTGACCGTCCGCGACCACGGGCCGGGCGTCGCGGCGGAGGAACTCCCCCATGTCTTCGAGCGCTTCTGGCGCTCGCCGTCGGCGCGCAGCCTGCCCGGCTCGGGCCTCGGTCTGTCGATCGTGGCCCGTACGGTCCACCAGGCCGGCGGCACCGTGGCGCTGACGGCGGCCGAGGGCGGCGGCACGGCGGCGGTCCTGCGACTGCCGGGCGCGCCGACGCCCCCGCCGTCAGTTGTGGCGGACGAGGGACTCGACCAGGCCTGAGCGGGTGTTGGGGAAGTCCATGGCGACGATGCCGAGCCCCTTCCAGCCGTTCGCGGTTCCGTCCAGGAAGCCGTGGACGCGGGGGTTGAGGTTGTCGGAGTTCCAGCGCGGCGGCAGCGACGCGGACGTGCTGACGAAGTTGACGTACAGCCTGCCGGGCTGTGCGACGGCCGTGCGGAGGTGGGCCTCGATCTTGGGGTACTTCGCGTTCGGCAGGGCGTTCCAGTCGTCCTGGATCGCGATGGCGCCGCCGTCCCACCACTTGAGGCCGGGCAGGCCTCCGTTGTCGGCGATGAGGACGACCTTGCCGCGGGCCTGGCCGAGAGTGGGGACGGTGTCCCCGATGCGGAAGAGGGAGCGCCAGCCCCGGTTGTCGAGGTAGTCGCCGAAGACGGCGCCGAAGGTGGCGTCGGACTCCGAGGAGTACTCCTGCTTGACGCGCATCAGGACGGTCTCGGAGGGGTGGGCGGCGAGGAAGTCCCGGCAGGCGATGAGGACGTCGCCGAACATCATGTTCTGGTACGAGGGGCCGTGGTGGATGGCGAAGGAGCCGCCGGTGACGCGGCAGCGGATGTCGAAGAACCGGATTCCGGAGGCGAGCTGCTGCGCGAGGGTGGTGTTCTGGCACTCGGACCAGGGGCCGCCGAAGCGGGCGCCGGAGTCGTGGGTGCCGGGGATGGTGAGCTTCTGGAGCGGGGTGGGGTCGCCGTGGCCGGCCATCCAGTCCTGAGTGGCGAGCGCCCGCGCGGGCGGGGCTCCCACCAGGAGGACGGCACCGGCTGCCGCGGCTCCCGCGAGAAAGCGTCGTCGGTCCATGCGCGGAGTATGACGCGTACGCGTCAATATCCGCCAGGGTCCGGCATGCGCGAAGGGGGCGGCGGACCGTCGGAACGGCCCGCCGCCCCCTGGCGACGCGGAGTTGCCCCCGGTGTTACTTGACGACCGTGATCCGGCCCGTGGCCGGCGGGGCCAGCGGGGCGCTCGCGGAGGAGTGCGCCGTCAGGTAGGCGGTGAACAGGTCCAGGTCGGACGCGCCGACCAGCTTGTTCTTGTGCTCCTTCAGGACGGCGAAGCCGTCACCGCCACCGGCCAGGAACTCGTTCATCGCGACCCGGTAGGTCTTCGACGGGTCGATCACCTCACCGTTCAGCTTCACCGAGGAGACCACGATCCGGTCGGCGCCGGTCTTCGTCATGTCCAGGGTGTAGGTGAAGCCCTTCGAGACCTGGAGGATCTTCGGGGCGGCCTGGTTCGGGCCGCTCACCTGCTGCTGGAGCGCGGTGACGAGCTGGGCGCCGGTCAGGTCGACCGCCGTCATCATGTTGGTGAACGGCTGGACCGTGTACGCCTCGCCGTAGGTCACGACCCCGTCGCCCTCGGCGCCGGACGCCTTGTGGACCAGCGGCGCGCGGACACCGCCCGGGTTCATCAGCGCGAGCTGCGCGCCGCCCTTGTCGGCCGGGGCCATACCCTCCAGCTGCGCGTCGGCGATCAGGTTGCCGAGCGGCTTCTCCGGCGCGTCGGCCGGGTTGTCGACGTCACCGGAGATGTAGCCGACCGGACGGCTAGCGATCGGCGCGGCGAGCGTCTTCCAGCGGTCGATCAGCCGGGTCATGTCCTCGGCCTTCGCCACGTCACGGGTGACGACGTGGTTCGCGGAGGAGACGGCGGTACGGACGATGTCCTTGGACCGGCGGTCGTAGGTCAGCGTCGTGTCGGTGTACAGCTTGCCGAAGGAGGCGGCCGAGGTGACCGTGCGCGGCTTGCCCGACGGGTCCGGGACGGTGCACGCGTACGCCTGGTGGGTGTGGCCCGTGACCAGGGCGTCGACCTGCGGGCTGACCTTCTTCGCGATGTCGACGATCGGGCCCGAGATGCCGTCGCCGGGACCGGGGCTGTCGCAGTTGTAGTTGTACGAACCCGAGGCCGGCGAACCGCCCTCGTGCAGCAGGGCGACGATGGACTTGACGCCCTTGCGCTCCAGGACCTTGGTGTACTTGTTGATCGTCTCGATCTCGTCGCCGAACTTCAGGCCCTTGATGCCCTCGGCGGAGACGATGCCGGCCGTGCCCTCCAGGGTGACGCCGATGAAGCCGACCTTGACGCCGTCCCGCTCCCAGATGAAGTACGGGTCGAGGATCGGACGGCCGGTCTTCTCGTTCGTCACATTGGCCGCGAGGTAGGGGAAGCGCGCCCCCTTGAACCGCTTGCCCTCCTCGAAGCAGCCGGCGGTCGGGTGGCAGCCGCCGTTCTGCATCCGGGCCAGCTCGCGCGCGCCCTCGTCGAACTCGTGGTTGCCCACCGAGCTGACGTCGAGCTTCAGCCGGTTCAGCGCCTCGACGGTCGGCTCGTCGTGGAAGAGCCCGGAGACCAGCGGCGAGGCGCCGATCATGTCGCCCGCGGCGGCGGTGACGGAGTACCGGTTGCCCTTACGGGCCTCACGCAGGTGCGTGGCCAGGTACTCGACGCCACCGGCGTCGATGGTCTTCGTCGTGCCGTCCTCGTTGGTGTGGGTGACCCGGCCGGCCGAGCCCGTGGGGGGCTCCAGGTTCCCGTGCAGGTCGTTGAAGGAGAGGAGCTGCACGTCGACGTAGCGCCCGTAGCCGTGGCCGTGGCCGCGCTCGTCACCCCCGCCCTTCGTCCCCGAGGCGCCCGCGGGCAGCGCGGCGACGAGCGCGCCGACGGTGGCGAGCCCCGCGCCGACGGCGAGTATCCGCCCCGCTGTCCTCTTCTTCTTCGGTGTCGCTGCCATCGTTCCCCTTGTCCCCGCGCCCCTGTGAGCGGCGCCTGTCGACTGCTGACGTACCGGGCGCAGCCTAGAGTCAACGCGCGTAGCGCAACAGGGGGTACCGGGTTACAACTAGGTTGATTCCGTAGGCTCGGAGGCATGACTCCTGACGCGGCACCGGCCCTCGAACCCGGCCGGCAGATCCACACTCTCGACGAGCTCTCCCCCGAGCAGGTGACGGACGTCCTCGACCTGCTGGAGGCGACCGACGGCGCCGACGGCGTCCACGCCGTGTCCGAGCAGGGGCGGCTGTATCTGCGCCACGGCCGGCGCGAGGGGGTGCGGCACTTCCTGCTCACCGTCGGCACCCAGCTCTACGGCTACGCGCAGCTGGAGGACACCGACCCGGTGGAGGCGCCGGCCGCCGAGCTCGTGGTCCATCCGTCGCACCGCGGCCGCGGTCACGGCCGGGCGCTCGGCACCGCGCTGCTCGCCGCCTCGGGCAAGCGGCTGCGGGTCTGGGCACACGGCGGGAAGGCCGCGGCCCGGCATCTGGCGCAGGTGCTCGGTCTGACCCTGTTCCGCGAACTGCGCCAGCTGCGCCGCCCCTTGGTGCCGCTCGACATCCCCGAGCCGACGCTCCCCGAGGGCGTCACGGTCCGCACCTTCGTCCCCGGCCAGGACGACGCGGCCTGGCTCGCGGTCAACGCGGCGGCCTTCGCCCACCACCCCGAGCAGGGCTCGCTCGCCCAGCGCGACCTCGACGACCGGTTCGCCGAGCCGTGGTTCGACCCCAAGGGCTTCTTCCTCGCGGAGAAGGAGGGGAGGCTGATCGGCTTCCACTGGACGAAGACGCACGCGGAGGAGCAGCTCGGCGAGGTGTACGTGGTCGGCATCCTGCCGGAGGCGCAGGGCAGCGGCCTCGGCAAGGCACTCACGGCGATCGGGCTGCGTCACCTGGCCGCGCAGGGGCTGCCGACGGCGATGCTGTACGTCGACGCGGACAACACGGCGGCGGTGACGGTGTACGAGCGGCTGGGCTTCGTCACGCACGAGGTGGACCTGATGTACCGCACGGAGTCCTGAGCACCGGTCAACACACCCGGAAGAAGGGGGCGGTTGACACCGCCCCCTCTCTTGCACCACCCTTTCACTACTTGATTAGTGAAAGGGTGGTGAGAAGGAACGTGCTCGAGTACCGCATCGACCGGCGCAGTGGCGTCGCCACCTACGTCCAGATCGTCCAGCAGACCAAACAGGCCCTGCGCATGGGCGTTCTGGAACCGGGTGACCGGCTGCCCACCGCGCGCGAGGTCGTCGAGGCGACGGCCATCAACCCGAACACGGTCCTCAAGGCCTACCGCGAGCTGGAGCGCGAAGGGCTCGTCGAGGCCCGCCGCGGCCTCGGCACCTTCGTCCGCGCGACGCTCGGCACCGGCCCCGCGGACTCGCCCCTGCGGGGCGAACTCGCCGACTGGGCACGCCGTGCGCGGGAGGAAGGACTGGAGCGGGAGGACGTGGCCGCGCTCTTCACATCCGTACTGAAGGAATTCTTCGAGGGGGACGCATGACCGACGAAACGGTCCTGAGCGCCGAGGGCCTGGGCAAACGGTACGGAGGGCGGGGGTCGGCTCGGCGCCGTGGCGACGGCTGGGCGCTGAGAGGGTGCACCTTCGCGCTCCCCGCGGGCCGGGTCTGCGCGCTCGTCGGCCCCAACGGCGCCGGCAAGTCCACCCTCCTCGCGCTGGCGGCCGGACTGCTGCCGGCCACCGAGGGCACGGTCCGGGCGCCCGCCCGCGAACACCTCGCGTACGTCGCCCAGGAGAAGCCGCTCTACCCGCAGCTCACCGTCGCCGAGACGCTGCGGATGGGCCGCGAGCTCAACCCGGGCCGCTGGGACGTGGCCGCCGCCGAGCGGATCACCGCCGAGCTCGACCCGGACGCGCGCGTCCGCGAGCTCTCCGGCGGCCGGCGCACCCGCGTCGCCCTCGCCCTGGCCCTCGGCAAGCGGCCCGGACTGCTCCTCCTCGACGAGCCGATGGCCGACCTGGACCCGCTCGCCCGCCGACAGCTCATGGGCGTCCTGATGGCGGACGCCGCCGAACGCGGCACGACGGTCGTCATGTCGTCGCACATCCTCACCGAGCTGGAGGGCGCCTGCGACCACCTGCTCCTCGTCGACGGCGGCCGCGTCCGGCTCGACGGCGCGATCGACGAACTCGTCGCCGCGCACGCCGTGCTCCGTGGCCCGGTCGCCGACCTCGCCCCCCACACGGTCGTCGAGTCCCGCACGACGGGCCGCCAGCTCACGGCCCTGGTCCGCCGGGAGGGCCGGATCGAAGGCCCCTGGCAGACGAGCGTCCCGACCCTGGAGGACCTCGTCCTCGCCCACCTGCGCCCCGAAGGAGCCTCCGTATGAGCACCCTCCCGCTGAAGGGCCAGCACTGGGTGACGGTCCGCCAGCACCGACGCACGCTCCAGGCCGCGGGAGCGGCGGTGGTCCTGGTCCTCGCCGGCATCCTGGGGCTGCGGATCTGGGACGCCACCGTCCCGGACGTCCGCGTGGTGGACGGATACGCGCTCCCGTCCGAGGACAGCCGGGCGTACGGCCTCCTGCGCCTGGCCCTGGAGTACACCGCCATCGGCATGGTCCTCCTCCCCCTCCTCGCCGGGGCCTTCGTCGCGGGACCGCTGATCGCCCGTGAGCTGGAGAGCGGCACGTACCGGCTCGCGCTCACCCAGTCCCTCACCCCGGCGCGGTGGTTCCGCGCGAAGCTCCTCACCGCGACGGTCGCGGCGCTCGCGGTCACCCTCGCTCTGATGGCGGTCTACCGGATCGGGTGGGGCCGGGTCTCGGGCACCTGGCAGCTGCACTGGTCGGACCGCGGCCCGTACGAGGCGACCGGCACCGTCCTCGTCGCGTACGTCCTGCTGGCCGTCGCCGTCGGCGCGCTCCTCGGACAGCTGATCCGCCGCACGGTGGTCGCGATGGCCGCGACCGGCCTGGTCACCGGCCTGGTCCTGGCCGCGCTCGGCGCGCTGCGCTGGACCTTCCTGCCGGTACGGACGGTCACCGGACAGCCCGTGGCCGACGGCTCCATGGCGCTGATGCCCGAGGACGGTCTGATCGTGGACCAGGGCCTGATGGACAGCACCGGAGGCCGGCTGCCCGGCTATTTCTGCGACCCCGAGGCCGTCGCGGCCGGCGGCTGCCGCGTCGACGTACCCGTCGTCGCCGAGTACCTCGACTACCACCCCCGGTCCCACTTCTGGCCCACCCAGCTCATCGAGACGGGCATCGTGCTCGCGCTCGCCGCCGTCACGCTCCTCGTCGCGTTCCGGGTCCTGAGCAGGCGCCACCCGTCGTCGCCCGCCGGAAGCTGACGCGGCGGACGAGGCCGGACGGAGTAGCGACGGAGCCGGCCGAACGGAGATCTGTGCGAACTCTCTCGGCCAAGGGATGTGATTGAGCCATCCGACGGGGCCGCCGAGAGCGGTCCCGTCACTCCCCCAATGTCGTGGTTGATGCCGAGTTGCCTCGGCGAACGTGCCGCCGTTGCCGGTGGCACGTTCGCCGCTCCGCCGCCTATTGCCGGATATCCGGTGGAATGCAACCACGGCCGAGTGTCAGCTTTTGACCCCGCGCCGGGCCAACTAGCGTGCCTCACATCCGCGTTCGCACCCTGCTTCACGCAGGTGCGCCGTCCACGGGTACACGGGGGAGGGATCTGCGTCATGCAATGCTGCGCCACGAGGGCTGTGCGAGGTCATGGGCCGTTCCAGGAGCATCCCGACACATCGAGGACCGTCTCCTGATCCACAGGTCAACGTTCCCCGTCGTCGACGCCCGGTCCTGGAGTGACAGCACATGCCCGAACCGACGCACCGCCTTGCCCTGCACCTGCTCGGCCCCCTCCGCATCTGGCGGGCAGGCCGGGAACTCACCGTGGGCCCGCCCAAACAGCGGGCCGTCCTCGCGCTCCTCGCAGGCCGGCGCGGCACCGTGGTCAGCCGCACGCAGATCGTGGACGCGCTCTGGGGCACCGACGCCCCGGCCTCGGCCGCCAACGCCGTGCACACCTACGTCGCCGCGCTGCGCCGGACCCTCGAACCGGACCGCGGAAGCCGGGAGTCCGGCGCGTTCATCGTCTCCCGCGCCGGCGGCTACGAACTGCGCGTACCCGCCGACGCGGTCGACTCCGCCGTCTTCGTACGCCGCTACGAGGAGGCCCGGCACCTGGTGGCCGCGGGCGACGCCCCGGCCGCCTTCGCGCGCTTCGAGTCGGCGCTCGGCCTCTGGCACGGCGAGGCGCTCAGCGGCATCCCCGGACCGTACGCGGCCCTCGAACGCACCCGGCTGCGCGAGCTGCGGTTCGCCGCGACCGAGGGCTGGATCGCCGGGCTGATCGCCACCGGCCACCTCGACGCGGCGATCGTCGCCTCCTCCGAGGCCATCGCCCAGGAGCCGCTGCGCGAACGGCTCCGCCACCTCCACATGCTGGCCCTGTCCCGGTGCGGACGGCAGGCCCACGCCATCCAGGCGTACGACGAGGCACGGACCCTCCTGCGGGAGGAGCTGGGCATCGACCCCGGCCGGGAACTGCGGGAGCTGTACGAGCGGATACTGGCGGGCGAGACCGCCGCCGAGAGCCCGCCCGCGACACCGGCCGCGCCCCGGGCCGACTCGCCCTGGCCCTCCGTCACGCCCCGGCCGCCCAGTCCGTCCGGTTCACCCTGGCCGTCCAGGCCGCCCCGGCCGGCCGCCGCTCCCCGGGCGCCCCGGTCGGCCCCGTTCCGGACGTACGCGCTCAAACCCGCCGCACACCGGCCCGCGCCGCTCCTGGCGGCCCGCCCGGAGCCACCCGCCCCCCTGCCGCGGCGCGGCCCCCTCGCCCCCCACGCCGGCCATACCTTGCACCAGCTCCCCGCCACCGCCCGCGTCTTCATCGGCCGCGAACCGGAGCTCCAGCAGGCCAGGCAGAAGCTCGACCAGGACACCGCCCGGTGCCGGAGCACGGCCCCGATCCTGACCGTCGACGGACCCGCGGGAGTCGGCAAGACCGCCTTCGCCCTGGAACTCGCCCACGAGTACGCGGACCTGTTTCCCGACGGACAGCTGTACGTCGACCTTCGGGGCACGGGCGACGGCGGTGCCCGCTCCGCCTTCGACGCACTCGCCCGCCTCCTCCAGGGACTGGGCGTCGAACACGACCAGCTCCCCCACGACCTCGAAGGACGCGTCACCCTCTACCGCACCCTCGTGCACGGCAGGCGGATGCTGCTCCTCCTCGACGACGCGTCCGACGCGGACCAGTTACGCCCGCTCGTCCCACCCGGCCCCTCGGCCGTCATCGTCACCAGCCGCCGCCTCCAGCGGGGGCTCGTCGCCCGCGAGGGCGCCCAGCGCATCGGGCTGCGTCCACTGGACCGGCAGACCGCCGCCGACCTCTTCGTCGCCCTCCTCGGTCCCGAGCGGTGCGCCGGACACCGCGCCACGGTGGAGCGCCTCGCCGAGTACTGCGGACGGCTCCCGCTCGGCATCCGGATCGCCGCCGGGACCCTGGCCGCCAACCCGCACCTGTGCCCGCGGGAGCTGGCCGAGCGGTACGAGGACCCCTGGACGCGGCTCGACCACCTGAGCGTCGAAGGGGACGGCGAGGCCAGCGTGCGCCGCGCGCTGGAGGCCAGCTACCTGTCCCTCTCCCCCGAGGCGGCCCGGCTCTTCCGGGCACTGGGCAGGTCCGGCGCCGGGACGGGCGGGCCCGCCGACACCATCGGGCCCGCGGACGCGACCGCCTTCGCGGACGGCGACCCGGCGGCCGCCCGGCGCAGGCTCGACGCCCTGGCCGACGTGGGCCTGCTGGAGCGCAGCGGCTCCGACGCGTACCGCTTCGACGAACTCGTCGGCATCTACGCCTCCGAGCGCGCGGCCGCCGCCGACCGGCCCACCGCCCGCTCGACGCTGCTGATGAGGCCGATCCACGACGACGGCTTCCCGGGCTGCTGTCTCCCCGACGCCCTCGCCCGCAGCTGAGAAGCCGGGGCCGCCCGGGACTGAAGAACGTGGGCCTGACACTCTTCAGACCTTCTTCAGACCCCCCTGCGCACAATCGCCTGCGTCACGACGACTGTCGCTGTGCAGTAACGGAGGGGCACGACCACGATGACCACGAGCACCAGCCCGGAAAGCGCCTTCGGCAACCTGACCGAGGAGAGCGTCCGGTACAGCCGCTTCTCACAGTTCCGCTCGACCAGCGAACCGTTCATCAAGGACAACCCGTACCACCGCCCCCTGAACCCCGAGCGCATCGCCGGGATCGACTGGGGCACACCCCTCGTCGAGGAGACGTTCGCCTCCGACCGGAGCCTGCTCGCGAACCGTCTGCTGATGAACGTCTACGAGAGCGACGCGCTGTTCCTGCCCGCCGCCGGACTGCGCAGGTTCGAGGACGACTTCAACGCCTTCTACCACTCCGAGAGCCGGCTCTCCGGCGAGCGGATCCGCCCCGAGGCGGAGCGCTTCGCCTTCGGCTTCCTCGACGACTCCGTCGGCGTCACCGGGCAGTGGGACGAAGACACCCTCCGCGCCCATCTGCGCCGCTCCGTCGACCTGGCCAACAGCCCCGGCAACCGCCCGGTGTTCGACGCGATCCGTTCCGCCGCCTCACCCAGGACGGCCGCCGGTACGCAGATCGTCCAGATGGCGCTCGACGGTCTGACCGAGGCCACGGCGATGTCGCAGAACCTGGGCGGCGCGTTCGGACCGGAGCAGAGCGAGCTCTTCAAGATCTTCGTCGACGAGTTCGGCTACGGCGTCTTCCCCGCGAAGCACAGCACGCTCTTCATGGAGCTCTGCTCCAGCGTCGGCATGGCCACCACCTCGCACCACTACTGGTTCTTCTACCTGCCCAGCTCGATCGCGATCAACAACTACTTCTACTGGGCGACCCGGAACCGCACCGGCTTCTTCCGCTACATCGGCGCGATGGCCTTCCTGGAGGCGACCTTCGCCGCCTGGTTCGGCGACCTCACCAAGGTCTTCCGCGACGTGTACGGCAAGGACGTCGACACCCGCTACTGCGACGAGCACGCGCACATCGACCAGCACCACGGCCGGATGGCCATCGACGACCTGCTCATCCCGCTCGCCCTCAAGCACGGCCCCGTCGCCGTCAAGGGCCTGCTCCAGGGCGTCGAGGAGATCCAGCTCCTCGACCGCCTCGCGGGCGCCGACCTGCTGGCCCAGCTCACCTGGGACCCGGCGCTCTCCGACGCCCCGTCGAAGACCGACGCACCGGCCGGCGAGGTCGTGGAGCTCGACAGCGACAGCCCCTTCGACACCCAGGTCGCCTCCGCCGACACCCGTCTGCACGTCCGCGGCGGCGAGGCCCTGCTGTACACCTCCGCCACCGGCGACCCGCTGCGCGTGCCGCAGGGCAGGTCCGTCGTCGTCCCGGCCGGCCGCCTCTACGGCGTCCGGGCCGAGTCCCGTACCCAGGTCGCCACCGGACCGGCCGCGTGAGCGCCCGTACGAAGGGGGCCGCGGCCGCCCCCGCGAAGCCCCGCACCCGGGCGGAGTTCGACCGCACCGAGCACAACGCGCTCGTCGCCGGCGACGAGATCTACTTCGTCATGGAACGTGACGACGCCGTGCACGTCCTGAGCAGCCGCTGCCCCCACCGCGGCGGCCCGCTCCACCTCGGCGAGGTCGAAGAGGGGAGGCTCGTCTGCCCCTGGCACGGCGGCCTGTTCCCGGTCGACCGGCTCTGTGACCGCTCGCACCCCGCCGTGCGCGTCGGACACACCGTCACCGTGTACCTCCCCGCCGGAGATGAGACGCCCGTCCCCATCCACACCATGGTCCGAGCAGGAGTGAACGCGGCATGACCCTCACCGCCACGGAAGACACACCCCTCGACCTGCTGGCACCCCGCCGTCCCGCGGACTCCGCCGACCCCTGCCAGACCCTGCTCGCGCTCGGCGAGGAGGCCATGGCGCAGCGTCAGTTCGAGCGCGCCTACGACCTGTTCAGCGCCGCGGCCCGCTGCGACACCGCCGGCGACGGCGAGCGCTACCGGCGCGAGATCAACCGCGCCGTGCGCGCCCTCGTCCCGCGCTGGCACTTCGGCATGATGAACGACACCGAGCGCAACCAGGCGTACGCCAAGGCGATCCAGCAGGTCGTCGGCGACGGGCAGCTGGTCCTCGACATCGGCACCGGCGGCGGTCTCCTCGCGCTGCTCGCCGCCCGCTCCGGAGCGCAGCGGGTCGTCACGGTCGAGGCCGTCGACGTCGTCTCCGCGACCGCCCGCGAGATCGTCCGGCAGAACGGGTACGACAACGTCGTCAGCGTCGTCTCCGGACTCTCCACGGACCTGCGCGTCGGCGTGGACCTGCCGCGCCGGGCCGACGTCCTGGTCACCGAGATCTTCGACTGCGCGCTGCTCGGCGAGTTCGCCGTACCCGCGCTGAAGCACGCCCGGCGGGAGCTGCTCACCCCCGACGCGACCGTGCTGCCCCGCTCCGGCCGGCTCTTCGCCCAGTTCGTGGAGAGCCCCGAGCTGCACTCGCTCAACCATGTCGGCGAGGTCGAGGGCTTCGACTTCAGCCCCTTCGCCTCTCTCACCTCGCTGGAGTACTTCTCCACCACCCTCACCAACTACCGGTACCGCCCGCTCACCGACCCGGTCGAGATCTTCCACTTCGACTTCGCCCAGGACATCGAACCGGCCTCACGGGCGTTCGAGATCGCTCCGCTGGAGGACGGAGCCGCCCACGCCGTCGTGATCTGGTTCGAACTCGACCTGGCCGAGGGCATCACGCTCTCCAACAGCCCTTCGGACACCGGCTCCCACTGGAAACAAGCCATTCAGACCCTTCCGGAGCCCTGGCGGCTGAAGAAGGACTCCCCACTCGGGTTCCGTGCCGCGCATGATGGCACGCGCGTGCTGGTCGGCCCCGCGAACAGGTCCCACACACCCAGGTGAGGTAATGGCAGTCACGAATGAGGGACAGACGTCCGAGGAGCGCAAGCCGAGCACCGGCCAACCCGGCTCCACCACAACCCCTCCTGAAGCGTCGAGTTCGGAACTCCACAAGACCCTGACCGTCCCCAAGGGCGTCGGTGTCGCCACCGGAATGATCATCGGCAGCGGGCTCCTCGTCCTGCCGGGCCTCGCCTACGACCAGGTCGGTTCCAGCGCCGTGTACGCCTGGCTCTCGGCGGCCGTCGTGGTCCTTCCGCTCCTCGTCGTCTTCGCGCGGCTCGGAGCCCGCTACCCGACCGCCGGCGGCGTCCAGGGCTTCGCCCAGGCCGCGTTCGGCTCACCGGGCTCCACCGTCGCGTCGGTCATCCTCATCGGCGCCTGCGCGTTCGGCGGAGCGGCGATGGCGATCAGCGGCGGCAACTACGTCGCCGCACTCCTCGGCGACAGCGGCATCGGCGGCTGGGTGGCCCTCGGCTACCTGGTGGTCATCGGTCTGCTCCAGGCGGCCGGTTCCCGGCTGGCCGGCGGCATCCAGTCGGCGGTCACCATCGGTCTGCTGCTGCTCCTCGCCCTGGTCGCCTTCGCCCCCGCGATGGTGGACTCCGGCTCCCTGCACGGCGACGTGGTCCCGCCGACCGAGTGGCTGGCCGCCCTGCCCGCCGTGGGCCTGGTGTTCTTCGCCTTCACCGGCTGGGAGCTGGTCTCGTCGACGGCCGAGGAGTACCGCAACCCGAAGCGGGACTTCCCGCTCGTCATCGGCATCACCTTCGTCATCGTCGTCGCGCTCTACCTGGGCATATCCCTCGCCGTCCAGCTCGTCGTCGCACCCGACGACCCGCTGCTCTCCGAGGCGCCGGTCGTCGCCGTCCTGGAGCAGGTCCTCGGCGACGCGAGCGGCCGGATCGCGGCCGCCCTGGGCGCGGCGATCATCTTCGCGACCCTGATGGGCGGCACCTGGGCGACCTCCCGGATCGTGTTCGCCACCGCACGGGACGGTCTCCTGCCGGACACGCTGGCCCGGGTCGACGCCCGCTCCGGCGCGCCCCGGCCCGCCGTACTGCTGTCGGTGCTGATGTTCGGCGGGGTGGTGGTCGTCGAGGCGTTCGACCTGATCAGCCTGACGATGGTCTTCCAGCTCTCCACGGTGAACTTCGTCATCGGCTACGCGATCGCCGTGCTCAGCTACGCCAAGCTGTACACGCGCCCAGCCCAGCGGCTCCTCGCGCTGGTGGCCGGAGCCCCGGTCGTGGCGATGCTGGCCGGGTTCGGCTGGGTGCTGCTGTACCCGGCGGCCCTGCTGGCCTTCGCGGCCCTGGTCCACAGGACCCGGCGGCGCCGGGCACGGGCCGAGGCGGACGTCTGACGAAGAGGCGGTACGGAGAAGGGCCGGGCATCCGCCCGGCCCTTCTGCTTGCCACCGGCCGTTCCGGCGTGCTACCTCTCGCCCGTCCGCCCCCGGATTTCGTAGCGGCACACGTTGCGCATGGATTCCCGCACGTCATGTCGTCGTTACCGGCCATTCAGACGCGCTTGCGACGCTCACGCAATGAAGCCCGTCGTGCCCGCGACCCCCAACGCGCTCCCCAAAGGGAGACTCCCCGCGCCCACGGCCCGCTCCGACGCGCCCGACCACCCCTTCGCGCGGAAGAATGGGGCCATGAGCAAGCAGCCTGCCGAGGTCCCGGTCCAGCCGTCCGCGAAGAACGCCAAGACGGCCCCCAAGACGCCCGCGAAGCCGTCCGCCAGGCCCGCCGCGAAAAGCAGCCGGAGCGACGAGCCGATCACGCGGCAGAACGCCCAGCCCACGGTCGGCTCCATAGCCGCGCACCGCCCGCACACCGTCAACCCGGAGCGGGGCTCCGACCTCGACCCGGACCTCGACGCCGATCTCGACGCGTACGAGGACGACACCTCGGGCGGCGAACTTCCCCAGGGCCGCTTCCTCGACCGGGAGCGCAGCTGGCTCGCGTTCAACGAACGCGTCCTCGAACTGGCCGAGGACCCCAACACCCCCCTCCTCGAACGGGCTAATTTCCTCGCGATCTTCGCGTCGAACCTCGACGAGTTCTTCATGGTGCGCGTGGCCGGTCTCAAGCGCCGTATCGCCACCGGCGTCGCCACCCGCTCCGCCTCCGGTCTGCAGCCCCGCGAGGTCCTGGAGCTGATCTGGACCCGCTCGCGCGAGCTCATGGCCCGGCACGCCGCCTGCTACCAGCAGGACGTCGCCCCGGCCCTCGCCGACGAGGGCATCCACCTGATCCGCTGGCCCGAACTGACCGAGAAGGAGCAGGCGCGTCTCTTCACCCTGTTCCGGCAGCAGATCTTCCCGGTCCTCACCCCGCTGGCCGTGGACCCGGCGCACCCCTTCCCGTACATCTCTGGCCTCTCCCTGAACCTGGCCGTCGTCGTCCGCAACCCGGTCAGCGGTCACCGCCACTTCGCCCGCGTCAAGGTGCCGCCGCTGCTCTCCCGCTTCCTGGAGGCCTCCCCCGAGCGGTACGTCCCGCTGGAGGACGTCATCGCGGCGCACCTGGAGGAGCTCTTCCCCGGCATGGAGGTGCTGGCCCACCACATGTTCCGGGTGACCCGGAACGAGGACCTCGAGGTCGAGGAGGACGACACCGAGAACCTTCTCCAGGCCCTGGAGAAGGAGCTGCTGCGCCGCCGCTTCGGCCCGCCGGTCCGCCTGGAGGTCGAGGAGTCCATCGACCCGTACGTCCTCGACCTGCTCGTCCGCGAGCTGAAGGTCTCCGACGCCGAGGTCTACCCGCTGCCCGGCCCGCTCGACCTCACCGGCCTCTTCGGGATCGCCGGACTCGACCGGCCCGAGCTGAAGTACCCGAAGTTCGTCGCCGGCACCCACCGGGACCTCGCCGAGGTCGAGTCCGCCTCCGCGCCCGACATCTTCATGGCGCTGCGGGAACGGGACGTGCTGCTGCACCACCCGTACGACTCCTTCTCCACCTCCGTCCAGGCCTTCCTGGAGCAGGCCGCGGCCGACCCCGACGTCCTCGCGATCAAGCAGACGCTGTACCGGACCTCCGGCAAGTCCCCGATCGTCGACGCGCTGATCGACGCCGCCGAGAGCGGCAAGCAGGTCCTCGTCCTCGTCGAGATCAAGGCCCGCTTCGACGAGCAGGCCAACATCAAGTGGGCGCGCAAGCTGGAGGAGGCCGGCTGCCACGTCGTCTACGGCCTCGTCGGCCTGAAGACGCACTGCAAGCTGTCCCTCGTGGTCCGCCAGGAGGGCGACGTCCTGCGCCGCTACTCGCACGTCGGCACCGGCAACTACCACCCCAAGACGGCCCGGCTCTACGAGGACCTCGGCCTGCTGACCGCCGACCCGCAGGTCGGCGCGGACCTCTCCGACCTGTTCAACCGGCTCTCCGGCTACTCCCGCCGGGAGACCTACCGCCGGCTGCTCACGGCCCCGAAGTCCCTGCGGGACGGACTGGTCTCCCGGATCCACCAGGAGATCGCCCACCACCGCGCGGGCCGCCCTGCCTACGTCCGGATCAAGGTCAACTCGATGGTCGACGAGGCGATCATCGACGCCTGCTACCGGGCCTCGCAGGCGGGCGTCCCGGTCGACATCTGGGTCCGCGGCATCTGCGCGATCCGCCCGGGCGTCGCCGGCCTCTCCGAGAACATCCGGGTCCGCTCGATCCTCGGCCGCTTCCTCGAACACTCCCGGGTCTTCGCCTTCGGCAACGGCGGCGAGCCCGAGGTCTGGCTGGGCAGCGCCGACATGATGCACCGGAACCTCGACCGGCGCATCGAGGCGCTGGTCCGGGTCTCCGACCCGGCCCACCGGGCGGCCCTGAGTCGGCTCCTGGAGACCGGAATGTCCGACACCACCTCCTCCTGGCACCTCGGCCCGGACGGGAACTGGACGCGGCACGCGACCGACGCCGACGGCCAGCCCCTGCGGCACGTGCAGGAGATGCTCATCGACGCGCGGAGGCGCCGGCGTGCACAACCCTGACCACCTTTCCGCCACTGCGGGCGTCACGGCGGGAGAGGTCCTCTCCCCCTACCTCCAGGCGCGGGCCGGAGACTTCCTGCGCGCCCTGCGCCTGCACACGGAGAGCGGCGCGGACACCGCCGGCGCGGAGGAGGCCGCCCGGTCCCTGCGCGCCGCCGCCCGCCGCATCGGCGGCACGCTGCACACCTTCCGTCCGCTCCTCGACGCCCCCTGGGCCGACCAGCTCCGCACGGAGCTGGCCTGGCTCTCCGGGACGCTCGCCCTGGAGCACGCCTGCACCGCCCGGCTCATCCGGCTGGTGGACGCCCTGTCCCGCCTGTCGAACGGGGGCCACGGCTCCGGCGCGCCGGGCCCCGGGGGACCCGTGCCCGCCGCGCGCGGCGCCGAGAGCGCGGGGCTGACGGTCGGCGCCGCCCGGGCCGGCGCCCTGCTGGAACGCCAGCTCACCCTGGCCCGGACGCGCGCCCACTCGGCCGCCCTCCAGGCGCTGGGCTCCTCCCGCTTCCACGCGGTCGCGGACGCCGTCGCGCTCCTGGCCTCCGAGGTTCCGCTCGGGCCCGCGGGGGCGGCCCAGGCGATCGAGGTCCTCGACGCCCCGGCCGCGGTCGTCGAGCGCCGCCTCCTGGACGCGGTCTCCGTCCTGCCGCTGGCCCGCGCGGCCCACCCGTACAACGCCGACGCCCTCGGTCTCGCGGCGGGCGAGGCCCAGGACGCGCCCTGGCACCAGACCCGGCTGCTGCTGCGGCTGCACCGGTACGCCTGCGAGGTGCTGAACGGCGACGCCGCCCCCGACCCGGTCCTCGACGAGGCCGGCCGGGCGCTGAACCGCCACCGCGACGCCTCCGAGGCGGCCGCCGCGGCCGCCGCCGCGGCCCGCACGCCCCGTATCGCCCCCGCCACCGCGTACGCCCTCGGCGTCCTCCACGCGGATCAGCGCCACGAGGTGGAAGCCTCCCGCTTCGCCTTCCAACGCGCCTGGCAGCCCGCCACGGCGCCCGTCCCGTGATCCGGGCGGCGGGGTGCGTCCTGTGGCGCCCCGCTCCCTCGGGCCAGGGCATCGAGATCGCCCTGGTCCACCGGCCCAAGTACGACGACTGGTCGCACCCGAAGGGGAAGCTGAAGCGGGACGAGTCCGTCGAGGAGTGCGCGCTGCGAGAGGTACGGGAGGAGACCGGCCAGTCCTGCGTCCTGGGCGCCCGCCTCCCGTCGGCCCGCTACTGGGCGAACGGGCAGCCGAAGGAGGTCACGTACTGGTCGGCCCGCGCCCTCGGCGGCACCTTCACCCCGTCGAAGGAGGTCGACCGCGTGGAGTGGCTGCCCCGTGACAGGGCGCGCCTGCGCCTGACCCAGCCCCGCGACCGAACACTCCTGGACGCCCTGACGCTCTGACCACCCCGACACCCGGACGCCCCGAGGCCCGGCAGGCCCGGCGGCCGGCAGTCCCGACGTCCGGGCGGCACCGACGCCCGGTCGGCCCTGACGCCCGGCGGCACCAGCGCCCGGCCTGCCCCGACACGCCCAGCAGGCCCGGCGGCCGGCGGTCCCGACGTCCGGCGGCACCAGCGCCCGGCAGCGACAGCAGCCAACGGCACCGACGCCCGACAGACCGGCGCCCGACAGCACCGGCGGCCGGCCTGCCCCGACGCGCGGCAGGCCCAGCGGCCGGCGGTCCCGACCGTCAGGCGGCACCGACGTCCGTCCGCCCCAGCAGCCGGCGGCACCGCAGCAGCCGGCCGCACCGCCGCGTCGCCCGGCCGCACCGCCGCGTCGGCGGGCGGCCGAGCGCGTGGTCCCAGTCGAACGGGGCCCACGGCGCCTCGGGGGCCGTCGCCCCGGGGTCCGCGTTCCGCCGCCCGCCCGAGGGCCCCGCACCGCGCCTTCCGGCACGGTTCACTTTCCGTTCACCCTCCCCCGTCGGCCGCTTCACCTGTTCTGCCTAATTTCGGTCGTACACGGTGCAGAGGCACAGCGCTGCACCCAGCACCCCGACACACACCGCCGTACAACGTTCAGGACAACCGGTCCGCGGCTGGCGGCTTCTGGAAGGAACACCCGAAAGTGAAGCTTTCGCGCATGAACGGGCTTCGCGCCTCCGCGATCGGTGCCCTCGTCGTCTCCGGCGCCCTCGTGCTGTCGGCGTGTGGCTCGGACAACAACAGCGGTACCCCGGCGAACGGCGACAAGACCTCGGCCGCCGCGTCGAACATCAAGTGCGACGGCGCCAAGGGCCAGCTCCTCGCCGCGGGCTCGTCCGCGCAGAAGAACGCCATGGACCTCTGGGTCAAGAACTTCCAGGCCGCGTGCTCCGGCGTCGAGGTCAACTACCAGGCCATCGGCTCCGGCGGCGGTATCACCAAGTTCAACCAGGGCCAGGTCGCCTTCGCGGGCTCCGACTCCGCCCTGAAGGACGAAGAGGTCGCCGAGTCGGCGAAGATCTGCAAGACCGGCAAGGGCATCAACCTGCCGATGGTCGGTGGCCCCATCGCCATCGGCTACAAGCTGGACGGCGTGGACAACCTGGTCCTGGACGCCTCCACGATCGCCAAGATCTTCAACACCGACATCAAGAAGTGGAACGACCCGGCGATCGCCAAGCTGAACCCGGGCGTCAAGCTGCCGGACACCAACATCCAGGCGTTCCACCGCTCCGACGAGTCGGGCACCACCCAGAACCTGGGCAAGTACCTCTCCACCGCCGCCCCGGCCGACTGGAAGCACGACCCGAAGACGAAGTCGTGGCCCGCCCCGGGTGGCCAGGCCGCCAACGGCTCCTCCGGTGTCGCCACCGCGGTCAAGGACGCCGAGGGCTCCATCGGCTACTTCGAGCTCTCCTACGCGACCGCCAACAAGATCTCCACCGTCAAGGTGAACACCGGCGCCTCCGCCCCGGTCGAGGCCACCCCGGAGAACGCCTCCAAGGCCATCGCCGCCGCGAAGGTCAAGGGCACGGGCTCGGACATGGCCCTCTCCCTCGACTACGCCACCAAGGCCGAGGGCGCCTACCCGCTGATCCTCGTCACCTACGAGATCGCCTGCGACAAGGGCAACAAGGCGGAGACCCTGCCGACCCTGAAGGCGTTCCTCAACTACACCGTCAGCGAGGAGGGCCAGAAGGTCCTCTCCGAGGCCGGTTACGCCCCGCTCCCGGCCGACATCGCGACCAAGGTCCGCGAGATCGTCCCGACCCTGTCCTGATCCCCGGCCGGGCCCGGTCCGTCGCCCCGCGTGACGGACCGGCCCGGCATCCGGTGCACCGCCGCCAGGAGCCGTACGCAGTACGTCTCCGCAGACCGGAGAGACCGATGGTTACGACAACCACACCACCCATACGAAACGGCCGACGCGCGAAGAGCGCGTCCCGCCCGGGCGACCGGGTCTTCCTCGGACTGTCCCGGGGATCCGGCATCACGCTCCTGGTGATCATGGCCGCCATCGCCGGCTTCCTCACCTACCGCGCGATCCTCGCGGTCTCCAAGGACTCCACGAACTTCTTCACCACCTTCGAGTGGAACCCCGCGGGTGCCCCGCCGGTCTTCGGCATCGCGGTCCTCGCCTTCGGCACGGTCGTCTCGTCGATCATCGCCATGGTCATCGCCGTGCCGGTCGCGATCGGCATCGCGCTGTTCATCTCGCACTACGCCCCGCGCAAGCTGGCCAAGCCGCTCGCGTACGTGGTCGACCTGCTCGCCGCCGTGCCCAGCATCATCTACGGCCTCTGGGGCGCGATCTTCCTCGTCCCGTACCTGGCCGGCCTGAACCTCTGGCTCGACCAGTACCTGGGCTGGACGTACATCTTCGACAAGTCCAGCGACGGCGTCGCCCGCTCCCTCTTCACCGTGGGCATCCTGCTGGCGATCATGATCCTCCCGATCATCACCAACGTGACCCGCGAGGTCTTCCTCCAGGTCCCGAAGATGCACGAAGAGGCCGCCCTCGCCCTCGGCGCCACGCGCTGGGAGGTCATCCGCATGTCGGTCCTCCCCTTCGGGCGTTCGGGCATCATCTCCGCCTCGATGCTGGGCCTCGGCCGCGCGCTCGGTGAGACGATGGCCGTGGCCGTCGTGCTCTCCCCCAGCTTCCTCATCTCGGGTCACCTGCTCGACCCGGGCGGCGGCACCTTCGCCCAGAACATCGCCGCGAAGTTCAACGAGGCCAACGAGTTCGGCCGTGACGCGCTGATCGCCTCCGGCCTCGTCCTCTTCGTCATCACCCTGCTGGTCAACGGCGCGGCCCGATGGATCATCGCCCGCCGCAAGGAGTACTCGGGGGCCAACGCATGAGCCACCACGCCATACAGGACCGCCCGCCCGTGAAGAGCGTCGTCAAGCACGACCCGCTCCAGCACGCCCGGCTCCCCCGCTGGACCCCCCTCGCCACCGCCATAGGGTCGATCGCCGCCGCCGTCGGCCTCGGTCTCGCGGCCGGCTGGCACAGCCGCATCCAGTGGGGCCTGATCGCCGCCCTGTTCTTCGTCCTCGCGACGTACGCGATCACCACCAAGGTCGAGGGCAGCCGCCAGGCCAAGGACCGGGTCGCGACCAGCCTCGTCTGGGTCTGCTTCATCCTGGCCGTGATCCCGCTGCTCTCCCTCGCCTGGGTCACGATCAGCAAGGGCCTGGCAGTCCTCGACCCGTACTTCCTCAGCCACTCGATGAACGGCGTCCTCGACGCCGAGGCCGGCGGCGGTGTCTACCACGCGCTGCTCGGCACGATCGAGCAGGTACTCATCGCGACCCTGATCGCCGCGCCGATCGGCCTGCTGACCGCGGTCTACCTCGTCGAGTACGGCGGCGGGAAGCTCGCCCAGGCCGTCACCTTCTTCGTCGACGTCATGACGGGCATCCCGTCGATCGTCGCGGGCCTCTTCATCCTCGCCACCTGGAATCTGATGCTGGGCTTCGGGCCCTCCGGATTCGCCGGCGCGATGGCCCTCGCGATCCTGATGATGCCGGTCGTCGTCCGCTCCACCGAGGAGATGCTCAAGCTCGTCCCGAACGAGCTGCGCGAGGCCTCCCTCGCGCTCGGCATCCCGAAGTGGCGCACGATCCTGAAGGTGGTCCTCCCCACCGCGATCGGCGGCATCACCACGGGCGTCATGCTCGCGGTCGCCCGCATCACCGGTGAGACGGCCCCGATCCTGCTCCTCGTGTTCGGTACGAAGCTGATCAACCCGAACCCCTTCGAAGGCGCCCAGTCCTCGCTGCCGCTCTACGTGTACGAGCAGTACGCGGTCGGCACCGACGCCGCCGTGGCCCGCGCCTGGGCCGCCGCGCTCGTCCTGATCGCCTTCGTCATGATCCTCAACCTGGTGGCCCGCGGCATCGCCCGCTGGAAGGCCCCGAAGACCGGCCGCTGACCGCGGTCACCTCTGGAAGTGAATTGATATGGCCAAGCGAATCGACGTCAGCGGCCTCTCCGCCTATTACGGCGCCCACAAGGCGATCGACGACATCTCGATGACCGTCGAGCCCCGCTCGGTGACGGCCTTCATCGGCCCCTCCGGCTGCGGCAAGTCCACGTTCCTGCGCACCCTGAACCGCATGCACGAGGTCACCCCCGGTGGCCGCGTCGAGGGCAAGGTCCTCCTGGACGACCAGGACCTGTACGGCGCCGGGGTCGACCCGGTCGCCGTGCGGCGCACGGTCGGCATGGTGTTCCAGCGCCCGAACCCCTTCCCCACCATGTCGATCTTCGACAACGTGGCGGCGGGTCTGCGGCTGAACGGCTCGTACAAGAAGTCCCAGCTCAACGACATCGTCGAGCGCTCCCTCAAGGGCGCGAACCTCTGGAACGAGGTCAAGGACCGCCTGAACAAGCCGGGCTCCGGCCTCTCCGGCGGCCAGCAGCAGCGTCTCTGCATCGCCCGCGCCATCGCGGTCGAGCCCGACGTCCTGCTGATGGACGAGCCCTGCTCGGCCCTCGACCCGATCTCGACGCTGGCGATCGAGGACCTGATCGGCGAGCTGAAGGAGCGCTTCACGATCGTCATCGTGACGCACAACATGCAGCAGGCCGCCCGTGTCTCGGACCGTACGGCCTTCTTCAACCTGGCGGCCGTGGGCCAGCCGGGCAAGCTGATCGAGCTGGACGACACCGAGCGGATCTTCTCCAACCCGAGCGTCCAGGCGACCGAGGACTACATCTCCGGCCGCTTCGGATAGCCCACACAGACCATGCGGCTCGGCCGCGTGGCGTCCTGCGGTGCTGCATGGCGGTGCCACCGCAGACGAAAGGGCCCGGCTCCCCTACAGGGGAGCCGGGCCCGACCATTTGTGGGGGTCCGAGGCTGCCGCCCCGACCCCGCCGTGGCGCCCGTCAGCCGAAGAAGAGCTGGACCACGTAGAAACTCAGCGCCGCCACGATCGCCGCGGCCGGCATGGTGATACTGCATCCCCCGGGGGATGACCCCCGGACCCCCAGCAGCACCCCGACCCCGCCGTGGCGCCCGTCAGCCGAAGAAGAGCTGGACCACGTAGAAACTCAGCGCCGCCACGATCGCCGCGGCCGGCATGGTGATGAACCAGCCGAGGATGATGTTCTTCGCGACACCCCACCGCACCGCGTTCACCCGCTTCGTCGCGCCCACGCCCATGATCGCGGACGTGATCACGTGCGTCGTCGAGATCGGCGCGTGGAACAGGAACGCCGAGCCGAACATGATCGACGCACCCGTCGTCTCCGCCGCGAAGCCCTGCGGCGGGTCGAGCTCGATGATCTTCCGGCCGAGCGTCCGCATGATCCGCCAGCCACCCGCGTACGTACCCAGCGACAGCATCACCGCACACGCGATCTTGACCCACACCGGGATGTCGTCCCCGGACTGCTGCACATCGGCGATGACCAGGGCCATCACCACGATGCCCATCGTCTTCTGGGCGTCCTGCAGACCGTGGCCCAGCGCCATGCCCGCCGCCGACACCGTCTGCGCGATACGGAAGCCGCGCTTCGCCTTGTGCGGGTTCGTCTTGCGGAACAGCCACAGGATCAGGCACATCACCAGGTAGCCGCAGATCAGACCGACCACCGGCGAAATGAACATCGGGATGACGACCTTGTCGAGCACGCCTCCCCAGATGACCTCCGTACCGCCGGCCAGCGCCGCGCCCACCATGCCGCCGAACAGCGCGTGCGAGGAGGAGGACGGCAGGCCGAAGTACCAGGTGACCAGGTTCCAGATGATCGCGCCGACGAGCGCGGCGAAGAGGATGCCCATCCCCTTGTCACCGTGCGGCGTCTCGATCAGGCCCTCACTGACGGTCTTGGCGACACCGCTGCCGAGGAACGCGCCGGCGAGGTTCATCACCGCCGCCATCGCGAGGGCGGCCCGCGGGGTCAGCGCCCGCGTCGACACCGAGGTGGCGATGGCGTTCGCCGAGTCGTGGAAGCCGTTGGTATAGGTGAAGCCGAGCGCGACACCGATGGTCACGATCAGCGCGAAGGTGTCCACGAAGCCTCAGGACTCCTTGACCGCGATGGTCTCCACCGTGTTGGCCACGTGCTCGAACGCGTCGGCCGCCTCCTCCAGCACATCCACGATCTGCTTGAGCTTGAGGACCTCGATGGCGTCGTACTTGCCGTTGAAGAGGTGGGCGAGAAGCTTGCGGTGGATCTGGTCGGCCTGGTTCTCGAGCCGGTTGATCTCGATCCAGTACTCGGTGAGGTTGTCCATCGTCCGCAGGTGCGGCATCGCCTCGGCAGTCAGCTCCGCCGCGCGGGCCAGCACCTCGATCTGCTGCTCGACACCCTTGGGCAGCTCCTCGACGTTGTAGAGGACGACCAGGTCGACGGCCTCCTCCATGAAGTCCATGATGTCGTCGAGGGAGGACGCGAGGTTGTAGATGTCCTCGCGGTCGAACGGCGTGATGAACGAGGAGTTCAGCTGGTGGAAAATGGCGTGGGTCGCGTCGTCACCGGCGTGTTCCGCTGCCCGCATCCGCTCCGCGATCTCGGCCCGGGCGGAAGGCTCCGCTCCGAGCAGTTCCATCAGGAGTTTCGAGCCCGTGACGATGTTGTCCGCGGACGCGGCGAACATGTCGTAGAAGCTCGTCTCCCTGGGGGTCAGACGAAATCGCACGTGGGGTCCTCGGGGTGCTGGGTTTCGGTCAGGCTGATGCTAGGCGCATCATCCGGCCACGGCTAACCGGCGTCCCTTCAGTGTCGCCCATCAGGCACAGTGATCTGCACGGGCCCCCGCCCGGATCGGCGGGGATCGGTACCATATACCCACGAGGGGTATATCTACCCTTTCTGGACAACGGGAGGACGCGATGACGACCACCGAGGCGGCCGAGGTCACCCCCGACACTGCCGCACCCGGCACCGACCACGACCACGGCGTGCACGGCTACCACAAGCAGAAGGACGAGCACCTCAAGCGGCTGCGCCGGATCGAGGGTCAGATCCGCGGTCTGCAGCGGATGGTCGACGAGGACACGTACTGCATCGACATACTCACCCAGGTCTCCGCCTCCACCAAGGCCCTGCAGTCCTTCGCGCTCCAGCTCCTCGAGGAACACCTGCGGCACTGCGTCGCCGACGCCGCGACCAAGGGCGGCGACGAGATCGACGCCAAGGTCGAGGAGGCCACGAAGGCCATCGCGCGGATGATGCGTACCTGAGACCGCGGGGCCGCCGACGACGGCCCCGGCCGGAACGGCGGCCGGTCACCCCGGTCGGTCGGCGCCGGCCGGTGAACGGCGGCCGGTCAGCAGCAACCGCCGGCCCGCTCCGCCGCGACCCTCAGCACCTCGTCGATCCGGTCGGCGCTGAGCCGTTCCCCGTCGGCCGCCGACGCCGCGATGATCAGTTCACCGCAGAGCTCGATCTCGGCGAGAGCGACGCAGTCCTGGTCAGTGGGGACTGTCGCGGTACTGGGCGGAGCCACGCGCATTCACCTCTTCCTGGCGGCGTCGGTCTCCCAGCGTAGGGAGCGCGCCACGCACCGCGCATGACTCGTCCGGACCATTTGGGAATGGCCTGCGGGTGGCTTCCCGCCGCCCCTACACCTTGATCTTCCCGGCGTAGATGTCCTTACGGTGCGGCAGCCGCACGTCGACGGGGGTGCCGAACCCGTACAGCAGGGTCGTCGACGCGACCGCGACCGTACGCCCCTGGTTGGCGAAGGTGAACTGGTGCCGGACCTTGCGCAGCCGGCCTTCCGCGTCCAGATACACGTCGAAGGGGACGGTGTCCGTGGCGAACCCTTTCGCCGCCGCGGCGAGCGCACCGCGCACCTGCGGAGAGGCGGCCCGCGCGGCCACCGCGATGTCCGCGACACCGCGGTAGTGGCTGACTTTCGCCCCTGCCAGGTCGACCTCGCCGACATAGGTCACCTGCTGCGCGCCGCGCAGCAGCTCGGCTGCGGCGGCCGGGTCGGTGGCCCCGCCGGTGATGAGGTTGCCGTCGTCGAGGGTGGTGGTGTCGACGCGGACCCACTTGTCGGCCGGGACGCCGGCGCCGCGGTTCTTCATGTAGAGGGCGCCGGGGGCGAGGAGTTCGGTGACGGGCCGGTGCTCACTGGCCCCGGCGGGGTCCTTGGGCAGGACGACCCGGAGGCTGCCGGTGCGGCGGCGGAAGTCGTAACCGCCCTCGCCGCGGATGGTCACCCGCGTCCCGCCGGCCGCCATCTCCATGCTGGTGCTGGCCTTGGAGGTGCCGGCCCGGGTCAGCACCTCGGCCGCGCCCCGCACGGTCCGCGTCGGGTCTCCGCCGGGCTTGGCGTCCTGCGCCTCGGAGCATCCGCCCGCCATCAGCGCCGCGGCGACGGCCCACGCCGCTCCCGGACGCCCGTACCGCTGCACCACCATCGCCTGCCAACCCCCAACGCCGTACCGCTGCTTGTCCGGGACCGCCCGATCCGCATAACGACGGCCTGGACGACCCGTCACGCGCAGTACGGTGGATCCGTGCACGAGCAGTCCCCGCATCACGCGACCACGACCGAACGAGGCTCCTTCGCGGTCGCCCACTGCAGCTGCGGATGGAAGGGCCCGGCGCGAAGATCCCGGGACAAGGCCCGCACGGACGCGGCGTCGCACACGGCGGACACGCGGAAGACGGCGTAACCACCGGGTGGGCCCCGAGGCCCTGCCTGCCGACAGGTGACGACGACCTGATGCCCAGGGACGACCGCCCGGTTCCACCGCCGCCCGTGTGCCGTTCGGTCCACCACTTCGGGCACGCATGAATCGACGGACGCGGGGCAGGCGGGCGTGGAGCGCATGGTGGGCCGCTCCTGCCGCCGGCACAGACATCCCCCCACCTGGGGCCGGCGGTCATACGAGAGGGCCCGCACTCCACCAGGGCGGAGTGCGGGCCCTCTGACGGTTCAGCGCGGACCACCACATCGGGGCGGACACGCTCTAGGCGGCGAGATCGTTCTCCCCGGTCCCCTGGCCGAGCCGGGGCTCGGGAATGTCCAGGGTCTCCGGCAGCGAGGACCGGTCGGCTGCGCGCCGGGAGCGGACGAGCCGGGCGCCGTGCTTCGAGCGGGCGATCGCCGAGACCAGCGGGGTCAGCAGGGCGTGGGCGATCGGCGCGAGCAGCAGCGCGACCGCCGTGCCGAGGGCGAAGCCGCCGATGACGTCGGTCGGGTAGTGGACGCCCATGTAGACCCGGCAGAAGCCTTCGGCGAAGGCGAGACCGATGGCGGCGAGGCCGAGCCTGCGGTGGGCGACGAAGAGCGCGACGGCGATGGCCATCGCCAGGGTGGCGTGGTCGGAGACGAACGAGAAGTCGGTCTTGCCGTCGACGAGGACCTCGAGGCCCTGGTGGTCGTTGAACGGCCGGGGCCGTTCGACGAAGCCCCGGATGGGGACGTTGACGAGCACGGCGACGCCGGCGGCCAGCGGGGCCCAGACGAGCGCGGCGACGGCCGAGACGGAGTCGGTGAGGGTGCCGCGGCGGCGGACGCTCCACCAGCACCAGAGCGCGACGAGGACGAGGGCGAGCATGATCCCGTACTCGCCGACGAAACCCATGACGCGGTCGAGCCAGGGCGGAGCTTCCCGCGCCAGCCCGTTGATGTCGTAGAGCAGGCTGACATCGGGGTTCGAACCGTCCGATGCGAGTCCAGCCATCTGCTGCGGCCCCTTGCCTTGTCACGTGAGTCGACCGTGAGCGGTCGGATCAGGGAACGAACCGCCTGAGGCGTACGTTCCGCTCTTCCTCGACGATCACTCCGACGTTACCGAAGAGTGACGCGCCGTCGCTGCTCAGGGCCTGTGCTTAACGGAGAGTTCCGGCCATGGCCGCTGCCCGGCCGACGCGGTGTCAGCTCTGCGGCAGATGCGTCGGCAGAGCCGCCGCGCCGTCCTTGGTCACCCGGGTCGCACCAAAATAGTCAGGCGTATCGATCTTGTCGAAACGGATGACGGCACCGGTTCGCGGCGCGTCGATCATGTAGCCGCCTCCGACGTAGATGCCGACGTGCCTGATGGCGCGGGAGTTGGTCAGATCGTCGGAGAAGAAGACCAGGTCGCCGGGGAGCAGTTCGTCGCGGGAGGGGTGCGGACCGGCGTTGTACTGGTCGTTGGCGACACGCGGCAGCTCGATCCCGACGCTGAGGTACGCGGCCTGGGTCAGCCCGGAGCAGTCGAATCGGCCATTCTGCGCCGCGGTTCCGGTACCGCCCCAGAGGTAGGGCGTCCCGAGCTTCTGCTGCGCGTAGTAGATCGCTCCGGCGGCCTGCCGTGAGGGCTCGACGCGACCGACGGGCCGGGCGAAGCTCTTCTCCAGCGACCGGATGATCCGTACGTAGTTCTGCGTCTCGCTGATCCGCGGCACGCCACCGGACTTGATGACCCGGTAGGCACCCGCGTTGTACGCCGCGAGCATGTTGTTCGTGGCATCGCCCGGCACGTCCTTCACATAGCCGGCGAGCTCGCAGTCGTACGAGGCGGCCGAGGGGATCGCGTCCTTGGGGTCCCACACGTCCCGGTCGCCGTCCCCGTCCCCGTCGATGCCGTGGCCGGCCCAGGTGCCGGGGATGAACTGGGCGATGCCCATGGCGTTCGCCGGCGAGACGACCCTCGGGTTCCAGCCGCTCTCCTGGTAGAGCTGCGCGGCGAGCAGGGCCGGGTTGATGGCGGGGCAGAGGTTCCCCCACTGCTGGACCAGCCCCTGGTACGCGGCGGGCACGGCGCCCTTGGCCAGCCCCACGGTGCCGTTCCTGGCGTCCCCGGCGCCCCCGAAGAGACCGGCGGCGGCGGCGTACGTACCGACGACGAGCAGCGCGACGAAGCTCAGGCACACGCCGAAGACCCCACCGGCCACCAGCCACGCCTTGCGCGCCCTACGCACCGTCAACCACCCCTGGGCTCTTGGCAGTCCATCGAGCGACAAGTCTAGGTGCGCCAGCCGCTCCAGGGGTGGGCGCCCTGTTACCCGTTTCGGACAAAAACCTGCAACCCCGGCCGGAGGCGGGGGCGTCTCTCGTCGCGTCGAACAGCAGGAACCGGCCACACAGGGGGACGATCATGAGCCACGAGGCGAACCATCTGACACGGGTGACACGGCTGGCGGTCGCCGCCCTGACGGCGACGCTGGCGGCGAGCCTGCTGACCGGCTGCGGCCCGGACGGCGGCACCGGCGCGGGCACACCGGGCGCGTCGGGGACGCCGAGCGCGAGGCCGACGGAGAACGCGAAGCCGACGGAGAGCGCGAAGCCGACGGAGAGCGCGAAGCCGACGGAGGAGGCGTCCCCGACCCGTACGGCGTCCCCGACCGGTTCTGCCTCCCCGGCCCGTTCGGCCTCACCGACCCGTACGGCCTCACCCTCCCGCCACCCCGCGCGCGCCCTGACGTGCGATCAACTCCGCCACGCGCGCGTGCAGACCGCCCTCGTCAAGCTGCCCGACCACCCGCACCCGGGGATGCGGCTCACCGACGGCCACTGGGAGAACGAGGACGGCGTCCAGGTCGACCTCCAGCCCCAGTGCGCGATCGGCCGGCTCGTGGGGGACGGCGCGGCGGACGCCGTGGGCGTCGTGAAGATCACCACGCCGGGCACGGGCCGCTACTACACGCTCGTCGTCTGGCGGAACGACCACGGGACCCCGGTCCCCTTCGCCACCGAGTCGCTCGGCGACCGCACTCCGGTGGTCTCCCTCGCGGTGACCCCGCCGGCCGTGACCGTCGTCCACCGCACACGCCGCGACGGCGAGCCCCTGGCGGTCAACACGCTGACCCGTACGGCTCTCTACCGCGTGGCAGGGGCCGGCCTCTACGAAGTCAGCCACGTCGACACCCCGTACGCGGGCGGATGACGGCGACACCTCGGGCCGTGTACGCGGCCTGAGGTGTAACAACGACAGTCATTGCCCGGAGTCACCCTCCGTGATACACAGAGTGACCATACGCTTCTTCGCATAGAAACCGGCCACCTCGCCGCAGGTCAAGACGGTGGGATCGGTCAAGTGTGCGGGGATCGGGTAAATAGAGCCGTCAAGCCGTCACACGCGAGCGGTTTCATCAGCGAAGATAGGGCGATGACCCCTGCCATCGGGCAGGGTCGACGAACTACCCAACAGGGGCGGTGAGTTACATGTACCTGGCGGCCGAAGAAGGCGACATCACCACCATCATCGGTGGAATCGCCCCGAACTGGGGGCCTTTCGGGAGCCTGGGCAACGAGGCCAAGGTGATGATCGAGGTCGTGATGGCCGTGGCCATCCTGCTCTGTCTCGGCATCGCCATCTGGGGAGCGGCGAAGCAGCGCATCGGCGCGACCGCACTCCGGGACACGTTCAGCGCCGAGCAGGGCAAGGGCCTGATCGTGGCCGGTCTCACCGGCGTCTTCATCATCGGGTCGCTGGGCACGCTGTTCACGATCGTGTACGGGATGGCCGTCTAACCACCGAGGTCGGTTCTTTTCCTGATGTCCAGTCACCACACGGTTGAGAGGGCGTGCCTGTCATGAGCCTCGGCGACGACAACGGCGGCTTCGGCGGCGGCTCGGGCCAGACCCGCACGCGCCTCCCGGAGGGCGGCAGCGGCGACCCCTACGACGACACCCGCCGCCCCCCGACCGCCCGCAGCTCGCGCTCGCTCATCACGGTGGTGGGCGTGGTGGTCCTCCTGATCGCCGCGATCGCCTTCGCGAACAGAGGAGACGGCGACCCGGAGAAGACGGACGCCAACCCCTCGGCCGCCCGAAACCCGACCGCGGCGACGGGCGTCCGCCCGGTGACGGGCAAGACCGGCCCGATCCCCACGGGCTTCGCCCAGAACGAACAGGGCGCGCAGAGCGCGGCGTCGAACTTCGCGGTGGCGCTGGGTTCTGACGGGATGTTCCGGGCCGGAACTCGGCGGACCATCGTCGAGACCACGCATGACCCTGCGGTGGTGGCCGGCCTGATGAAGAGGCTGGACGACTCCTACTCCCCCGGCTTCCTGGCGAACATCGGCCTCGGCGCCGACGGCACCGCGCCCAGCGGACTGACCTTCGTGTCGCGCACGATCCCGGTCGGCACGAAGGTACGGGACTTCAGCAACGACTCGGCGACGGTGGAGGTCTGGTGCACCGGACTCGTGGGCCTGGCAGGCGAGGGATCCACGAAGCCGGTGACCTCCAACTGGTTCACGATCACCGAGAAGCTCAGGTGGGTCGGCAACGACTGGAAGATCGTCTCCTCGGAGCAGGCCGAAGGCCCGACGCCGGTCAACGGCGACAATCGTGCTTCCACCGCGGATGACATCGCCGAGGCTGTCCAGGAGTACGGAGGGTTCACCTATGCCCGCTGACCGACGCTCGCTCGGCACGCTCGTCGCCGCTCTGCCCGCAGGCGTCGTGCTCCTCGCGTCGCGTGCCCACGCGGCACCCACGCCTACGCCGACGCCCAGCGCCACACCGAGCCCCAGCAACAACCCGTGTGACCTGATCGTCGGTCAGGCGAAGGACTACTGCGAAAACGGCCAAAGCAACGGCGCCGGCAACGGCCGTTCCGTGACCGACCCCACCGCCGCCCTGGACCCCCTCTCCTCCCTCGCCCGCGGCTGCGCCGACGCCGCCGTCTCGATCGTCGACGCCCTCTCCAAGGCCGTCAAAGAGACCGCCGACGTCGACTTCACCAACATCGAGTTCCTCGGCCGCTACGCCGTCGTCTTCGCCGCCGCCACCTTCCTCACCCTCCTCCTCTGGCTCCTCGCCGTCGCCAAGCGAGCCATCCGCGGCGTCCCCCTCACCACCGCCATCTCCGAGGCCATCGGCTTCCTCTGGCTGACCGTCCTCGCCTCCGCCTTCACCCCGCTCATCCTCTACACCGTCGTCAACGCCACCGACGCCGTCACCGAGGTCATCGCCTCCGGCACCGGGCAACAGACCGACGTCTTCTTCGGCAGCTTCAAGGAGGCCCTCCAGAAGGGCGACAACATCGGCGGCGGGCCGATCATGCTGATCATCGTCTCGCTCGTCAGCATCCTCGCCGCCGGCGTCCTCTACCTCGAGCTGTTCCTGCGCGCCGTCATGCTCTACGTCGGCGCCCTCCTCGGCGTCGTCGTCTACTCCGGCCTCGTCGACAAGAACATGTGGGGCCACGTCCGCCGCTGGGCCGGCATCATGATCGCGATCATCCTCGTGAAGCCGGTCATCGTCATCGTCCTCGGCCTCGCCGGCGCGCTCTCCTCCGGCACCGGACCCGACTCCTTCTCCGCGGTCGTCTCCGGCCTCGCGATCATCCTGCTCGCCATCTTCGCCTCCGCGATGATCTACCGCTTCGTCCCCGGCTTCGGCGACGAGATCGTCGCCTCCCGCAACAACCGCCTCCACCGCGCCGGCGAGAACGCCGCCGCCGCCGTCATCTCCTCCCCCGCCTCCCTCGTCTCCCAGGGCATCAAGACCCACAGCACCCGCGACAGCGGCGGCGGAACCCAGAACAGCGGTGGCGCCCCGCGCCCCGCCAACCCGCTCTCCGGCGGTGTCGCCGCCCACAGCAGCCGTGGCACGGCCGTCAGCTCCGGGGGCACCGGGGGCGGCGGCGGAACTGTCCCCTCCGCCGCACCCCCACCGCGTAGCAGCAGCCCCACGTCGGGCACCCCGCACAGCAACCGCAACAACACAGGAAGCACTGGAGGTGGAGGGCGTTGACGACCCAGTCCCAGCCGGTCACGCCCCGCCGTACGTATCTCATCGGCCGTGCCCGGCCGAACGCGATCGTCGGCAAGAACCGCGAGACCGGCGAGATCGCCCTGATCATCGCCGGCGCGTTCCTCGGCATGATGAGCGGACTCCTCGTCTCCGCCCTCACCCTGCGGATCGTGCTGCTCGTCGGCTTCCCCGTCCTGGCGCTCGCCGCCGTGTACGTGCCGTACAAGCACCGCACCTTCTACAAGTGGTTCGAGATCAACCGCAGTTACAAGCGCTCCCTCAAGCGCGGCACCGCCTACCGCTCCGCCGCCGCCGAGGCCGGCACCCGGATCGACGGCCGTGAGGTCGAGGTCGGCCCGCCGCCCGGCATCGGCCGGATCAGCTGGCTCGCCGCGCCCTTCGGCCCCGACGAGATCGCCGTCCTCCTCCACGCCGACCGCCGCACCGTCACCGCCGCCATCGAGATCGAGGGCCCCGGCGTCGGCCTGCGCGACAGCGAGGACCAGGAAGCCCTGGTGGACCGTTTCGGCACCCTCCTCAAGCACGTCGCCAACGGAGACGGCTTCGTCACCCGCCTCCAGATGCTCGCCCGCACCCTCCCCGCCGACCCCGACGCCCACGCCAAGGACGTCGCCCAGCGCGGCGACGCACAGGCCCCCGGCTGGCTCCAGGAGTCGTACGAGCAGCTCCAGTCGATGGTCTCCACCTCCAGCGAGCAGCACCGCGCCTACCTCGTGGCCTGCATGCACTACACCCGCGAACTCGCCGCCGAGGCCAACGCCATGGCCCGCGCGGCCCGTCACACCTCCGGCGCCCGCAAGCTCGACCGCGACGCCGGCCTCGCCGTCGTCATGGCCCGCGAGCTCACCGACATCTGCGCCCGTCTCGCCGAGGCCGACATCCGCGTACGGCAGCCCCTCGGCCAGTCCCGGCTCGCCTCCCTCGTGCACTCCATGTACGACCCGGACCACCCCATCGACCACATCCAGGCCATGACGAAACGAAACGCTTGGCCCGCCGAACTCGACGCCATGGAGCCCACCTACCTCCAGGCCAAGACCCGTGAGTCCTCCACCCGCGCCCCCTGGTGCCACGCCACCGCCTGGGTGAAGGAGTGGCCGATGACCCCCGTCGGCGTCAACTTCCTCGCCCCGCTCCTCGTCCACACGCCCGACGTGATCCGCACGGTCGCCGTGACCATGGACCTCGAACCCACCGAGGTCGCCATCGAGCGCATGCTCACCGAGAAGACCAACGACGAGGCCGAGGCCTCCCGCCAGGCCAAGATGAACCGCACGGTCGACCCCCGCGACATCGCCGCGCACGGCCGGCTCGACCAGCGGGGTGAAGATCTCGCCAGTGGCGCGGCGGGCGTCAACCTCGTCGGGTACATCACTGTGTCGTCGCGTTCGCCCGAAGCCCTGGCCAGGGACAAGCGCACGATCAGGGCCTCCGCCGGCAAGTCGTATCTGAAGCTGGAGTGGTGCGACCGCGAGCACCACCGGGCCTTTGTGAACACCCTGCCGTTCGCGACCGGCATCCGCCGCTAGAGCCGCCAGCCGCCAGCCGCTAAGGGGCCCGCCCACATGCGAGATCCACTCTCCGCCCTCACAGAAGCCTTCACCGCCTTCCTCTTCGGGAAGGTGGAGACGACCCGCCTGCCCGTCCGCACCTCGACCGGCCAGGCCCAGGCCGTCTACCTGCCCACCGCCGCGCCCGGCCTCGGCGACTCCGGCGTGATCATCGGCCGCGAGGTCTACAGCGGCAAGGGCTACATCTACGACCCGTTCCAGCTGTACGGGCAGCAGCTCCCGGCCCCCCACTGGCTGGTCCTCGGCGAGTCCGGTAACGGCAAGTCGGCGCTGGAGAAGACGTACGTCCTGCGGCAGTTGCGGTTCCGCGACCGGCAGGTCGTCGTCCTCGACGCCCAGGGCGAGGACGGCGTCGGCGAATGGAACCTCATCGCGCAGGAGCTGGGGATAACTCCCATCCGCCTCGACCCGATGGTCGCCGTCGACGCCGGCATCCGGCTCAACCCGCTCGACCCGTCGATCACCACGACCGGGCAGCTGGCCCTGCTCCGTACGATCATCGAGGTCGCGATGGGCCACGGCCTCGACGAGCGATCCGGCTTCGCGCTCAAGGTCGCCCACGCGTACGTCAACGAGCACATCACCGACCGCCAGCCCATCCTGACCGACATCGTCGAGCAGCTCCGCCACCCCAAGGCGGAGTCGGCGGAGGCGATGAACGTCGACATAGACGACGTACGCGCCTGGGGTCTGGACGTCGCGCTCGTCCTGGACCGGCTCGTCGACGGCGACCTGCGGGGCATGTTCGACGGCCCGACGACGGTCGGCATCGACCTCGACGCGCCGCTGATCGTCTTCGACCTGTCCCACATCGACCGCAACTCCATCGCCATGCCGATCCTCATGGCGATCGTCGGCGTGTGGCTGGAGCACACCTGGATCCGCCCCGACCGGAAGAAGCGCATCTTCCTGGTCGAGGAGGCCTGGCACATCATCAACAGCCCCTTCGTGGCGCAGCTGTTCCAGCGGCTGCTCAAGTTCGGCCGCCGGCTCGGCCTGTCCTTCGTCGCCGTCGTGCACCACCTCTCCGACGTCGTCGACGGCGCGGCCGCCCGCGAGGCCGCGGCCATCCTCAAGATGGCGTCCACGCGGACCATTTATGCCCAGAAAGCCGACGAGGCGAGGGCGACGGGACGGGTACTCGGCCTGCCACGGTGGGCGGTCGAGATCATCCCGACGCTCACCCCCGGTATCGCGGTCTGGGACGTCAACGGCAACGTCCAGGTGGTCAAGCACCTCATCACCGAGAGGGAACGCCCGCTCGTCTACACGGACCGCGCCATGACGGAGTCGTCGGCCGACCCGGCCGTCGACCCGGAACTGGAGTGGGAGACGGAACAGCGCGCCGCCCTCATGGAGCGGCAGCTCGACGATCCCTCCCGGTCGACGGTGGCGTGAGGATGGCGATGGCGAAGGGGCCGCGGGAGCGGCAGCAGGGCGGGGTCCCGGACGGGCTGGTGCTGGCCCTGGTCGGCGTCCCCGTCGGCCTGACGGCGCTCGCGTGGACGGCGACCGGTCTGGCGGCCCTGCTGTCGAAGGGCGCCTGGCCGGAAGGTGTCACCTTCACCCGGACCCCGATGGCCGTCCGCTCCCTGTTCGGCAGCCCGCAGGACCTGCCGGGCGCATGGCCGGACACCCCGGCGGGCGAGCTGTCGGGATACGGCCTGTTCTGGGGCCTGCTCATCGGCGAGCTGATGGTGCTGGTGGTCCTCACGGTGTTCGTGGTGGGGACGCTGGCACGCTGGAGAACGGTACGGGCGACCCGCCGCGTCGGCGCGTACGGGGTGAGTGCGGTCGCGAGTGCCGGGACGAGTGCGAGCGCGGTCGCGAGCGCCGGTGCGCGTACGAGCCGTGCGGCCGCCGAGGGCCTCGCGGAAGACACACCGCAGGCGGTCGTACAGCAGCCGCCCGCACCCAGGACGCCCCTGGAGGAGCACCCCCCGGCCGCGTCCCGGCCGCCCGCCCCGACCCCGGCGCCTGCCCCACCCTCCCTCGGCATCGTGTACGGCACCCCCGCAGAGCGCCGTCCCGCGGCCGTCCAGGCGATCCAGGACGCCGAGGGGCCCCTGCTCGTCGTCACCTCCGACCCGACGCTCTGGGCCTACACCAAGGACGCCCGCGGGAAGCTCGGCCCCGTCCTGCTCTACGACCCCGGCCACCTCTGCGACACACCCGCACGCCTCCACTGGTCCCCGTCCGCGGGGTGCGAGGACCCGGCGAGGGCCCAGGAGCGGGCGGTCGCCCTCCTCGCCCCCGTACGCCCGCCGTCCCGTCTGGACGTCGCGGTCGCCGACACCGCCGAAACGCTCCTGCGCTGCTGGCTGCACGCCGCCGCCCTGGACGACCGCCCCTTCAAGCAGGTCCACCGCTGGGCCCAGGGCACGGCCGCCCACGAGCCCGTACGCATCCTCCGCACGCACCCCAAGGCCGCCTCGGGACACGCCGGCCTCCTGGAGTCGGCGCTCACCGCGCACCCGGAACGGCGCGAGATCGCCCAGGAGTTGACGGCCCGTGCACTCTCCTCGCTCTCCTCGGTCCACATCAGGGACGCCTGCACCCCGAATCGAACTGATTCGCTGACGCTGGAATCATTCGTCGCCGAAGGGGGCACCCTCTATGTGGTCGGTGAAACCATCGAGGACCCGCGCACCCGCCCCGGCGGGATGCCCCTGCTCACCGCCCTCGCCGCAAGCGTGGTCGAGCACGGCCGCCGCATGGCCGCACGGTCATCCGACGGTCGGCTCGACCCACCAATGACCCTGGTCCTCGACGACGTCGCCGCCGTGGCTCCCCTTCCCCGTCTGCCGGAGCTGCTTGCGGACGGCCGGGACCAGGGCCTGCCGACCCTGGCCCTGCTCCGCTCCCCGGAACAGGCCCGCGCCCGCTGGCCGGAGCCCCTGCCCCAGCCCTAGGGCGCCATCGGGCCTCCGCCAGGGCGTCAGGCGCACCCGGCCGCCGGGCTCGACGTCAGACCCCCGGCCTCCGGACCTCGTACTCCACCTCGTGCGCCGAGTCGTCCCCCGGCATCGCCACCCGGACCCCCGTCGCCACGAACCCGAACCGCCGGTAGAAGGCAGCGGCCCGCGCGTTGTCCTCGTGCACGTACAGCCGCACCCGCCGCACCGTCGGCTCCGGCAGCGACCAGGACCACTCCACGCCCGCCCGGAACAACGCGTCGATCACACCCGTCCCGCGCGCCTCCGGCCGTACGTACACGCCCACGATGTGCGTCTGGTCGACCTTCGCCGCCTCACCGAGCCGCACGTCGTCCGACGGCCGCTCCACCAGCAGCGAGATCGTGCCCGCCCAGCTCCCGTCGGGCGCCTCGGCCACGAACTGACGGACCTTCGTCCCGCTCTCGGACGCGCCCTCCGCGCGCTCCTTCCAGAACGAGTCGGGCCGCTCGACGGCGTCCTCGTAGGTGTCCAGGAAGGCGATGCCCGCCACCGGGTCCTGCAGGGCGGCGAGCCGGATCTCGCGGGTCTGCTCCCACTCGTCGGCGCGGATGACACGTATCGAATAGTCCATGGTCCTGATCCTCGCCGCGGGCCACCACCCCCGACAAGCTCTTTCTTCCCGTCGTACCCCGGTACTACGTCACCCGCCGCGCTCCCGTCCACGGTCGGACGATCCGCCGCCGCCCGCTCCGTAGCGTCGTGGACATGATCCGAGCAGAAGAACTCACCAAGCGGTACGGCGACAGGACCGTCGTCCAGGACCTCAGCTTCACCGTCCGCCCCGGCACGATCACCGGCTTCCTCGGCCCCAACGGCGCGGGCAAGTCCACCACTCTGCGGATGCTCCTCGGCCTGGACGCCCCCACCCGCGGCCGCGCCACCGTCGGCGGCCGCGCCTACGCCGCGCACCCCGCCCCGCTCACCCAGGTCGGCGCGCTCCTCGAAGCCCGCTCGATCCACCCCGGCCGCTCCGCCCACCACCACCTCATGGCGCTCGCCCACACCCACGGCATCCCGCGCTCCCGCGTCGAGCACGTCCTGGGCCTCACCGGCCTCGCCGAGGTAGCCCGGCGCCGCGTCAAGGGCTTCTCGCTCGGCATGGGCCAGCGGCTCGGCATCGCCGCCGCGCTCCTCGGCGACCCGGAGACGGTCGTCCTCGACGAGCCCGTCAACGGGCTCGACCCCGAGGGCGTGCTGTGGATCCGTACGCTGCTCAAGTCCCTCGCCGCCGAAGGCCGTACGGTCCTGGTCTCCTCCCACCTCATGAGCGAGATGGCCCTGACCGCCGACCACCTCGTCGTCATCGGCAAGGGCCGGCTCCTCGCGGACACCACCGTCGACGCGCTCGTACGGGAATCGGGTGGCGCCTCGGTCAAGGTCGTCACCCCCGAAGCGGCCCGCCTCGGCGCCCTCCTGCCGCAGGCCCGGATCGTCAGCGAGGCCGTCGACACCCTCCGCGTCACCGGCGTCGAAGCCGCGGACATCGGCCGCGCGGCCGCCGCCCACGGCGTACCGCTCTTCGAACTCACCCCCGAGACCGCCTCCCTGGAGCAGGCGTTCATGGACCTCACCCAGGACTCGGTCGAATACCAGGGAGCAGCAGCATGACCGCGGCGACCACCCCGACCACCCCGACCACCCCGACCCCGACGGCCGTGGCCCCCGCCTCCGCGTACCGCGTCACCCCCACCCGCGTCCTGCGCTCGGAATGGCACAAGTTGTGGACGGTCCGCTCCACCTGGATCACCGTCCTCACCTCCGTCGCCTTCCTCCTCGGCGTCGGCATCCTCATGGGCGCCACCTACACCTCCGACGGCGGCGACTCCGACGTCGACACCGTCATCCTCACCCTCTACGGCTCCCAGCTCGGCGCGATCTCCCTCGCCGTCCTCGGCATCCTGGTCACGGCGGGCGAGTACTCGACCGGCATGATCAGGGCCTCGCTCACCGCCGTCCCACGCCGGACGCCCGTCCTGTGGGCGAAGGCCACCGTCTTCACGGCGACCGTCTTCACCGTCTCCTTCGTGACCGCCCTCATCACCTTCCTCACCGCGCAGCTCTTCCTCTCCGACACCGACCAGGCCGCCTCCCTCGCCGACGACGGAGTCCTGGCCGCCATCGCGGGCAACGCCGCCGGAGTCACCCTCCTCGGCCTCGTCGCCCTCGGACTCGGCGCCGCGCTGCGCTCGGTTCCGGGCGGCATCGGAGCCTTCGTCGGCGGGGTGCTGATCCTGCCGGAGGTCCTCGGCATGCTCCCGTACGACGCCGTCGAGAGGGCCATCACGTACTTCCCCACCCAGGCCGCCGGCGCCCTCGGCTCCGCGGACCCGCTGCCCCACGCGGCCTCCCCGGGCGGCGCGTTCCTCGCCCTGTGCCTGTGGGCGGCCGCGACCCTGATCGTCCCGGCGATGTTGCTGAAGCGCCGAGACGTCTAGCCGCCGGCGTACGAGGATGAACGCGTGATCACGGAGAAGCAGCCCGGCACGGAGCCCGGCAGGGAACCCGCCACGGACCCTTACGCGGAGCCCGACGCGGACCCTGGCACCCCCCGCACCGGCGGGGGACCCCGCACCGGCGAGGAACCCCTCAGCCGGTACATCCAGCGCCTGACCCAGCGCGTACGAGCCTTCGACACGCGCCGCCCCAGGGTCTGGGACGGGCTGCTCACCGCCTTCTGGGCGGCCGCCGCCCTGATCGACGCGATGGGCGGCTGGCGGAACACCGCCCCCGACCCCTCCGTACCGGCCTGGCTCGTCGTGGCCATGAGCCTGGCCTTCGCCGTCCCGCTCCTGTGGCGGCGCCGCCGGCCGATGGCGGTCCTCGCGGTGATGGCGTGCGTGGCGCTCGTGAACCAGGGGACCGGCGCGTTCCTCCAGGCCGGGCTCCTCCAGCTGCTCGCCGTCTTCCACATCGCGCTGCGCCGACCCCTGCGCACCCTCCCGTGGACACTCGCGCTGCTCACCCCGCCCCTGGTCATGGGCGCGGTCCGATACCCCCAGGGCAGCTGGGACCAACAGGTCGTCCCCACCCTGTGGGCGTACGCGATGGCCGCCCTGCTCGGCATCGCGGTCCGCTCCCGCCAGGACCACACCGCCGCCCTCGTCGACCGGGCCCGCCGCCTCGAGGTCGAACGCGACCAGCAGGCCCAGCTGGCGGCGGCCGCCGAACGCACCCGGATCGCCCGCGAGATGCACGACATCATCGGCCACAACCTCGCGGTCATCACCGGCCTCGCGGACGGCGGCAGGTACGCGGCCGCCAAGAACCCCGAACGCGCCGCCGAAGCCCTCGACGCCATCGGCACGACGAGCCGCCAGGCCCTCGCCGAACTCCGCCGCCTGCTGCGCGGCGAGGCGGTACGCGACCCACAGCCCACCCTGGACGACCTGGACGACCTCATCGCCGGCGTGCGGACCGCGGGCCTCCCGGTACGGCTGGACACCCACGGCGAGACCCCACCGCTCGCGACGGGCGCGCAACTGACGGTCTACCGCGTCGTCCAGGAGGCCCTCACGAACACCCTCAAGCACGCGGGCACCGGAGCCGAGGCGACCGTGCGCCTTTCGTACGGGCCGGAGGCGTCGACCGTCGAGATCACGGACACCGGCCGGGCGCACGGCACCGGAACCACGGGCACGGGCCAGGGCGTTACGGGAATGCGCGAACGCGCCGCGCTGTACGACGGCACGCTCGAAGCGGGCCCGCTGCCGGACGGCGGCTGGCGCGTACGGCTCCGACTCCCCCTGGAGGACTCCCCCTCGTGACGACGGTGCTGATCGCGGACGACCAGGCGATGCAACGCTTCGGCTTCCGCATGCTGCTGGAGAGCCAGGACGACATGACGGTCGTCGGCGAGGCGCCGAACGGCACCGAGGCGGTCCGCCTCGTGGACCGGCACCGCCCCGACGTCGTCCTCATGGACATCCGCATGCCGGGGCTCGACGGCATCGAGGCCACCCGCCGCATCGTCGCCACGGGCGCCCGCACCCGCGTCCTGATCGTCACGACCTTCGACCTCGACGAATACGCCTACGAGGGCCTGCGCGCCGGCGCCAGCGGCTTCCTGGTCAAGGACGCCCAGCCGGAGGAACTCCTCTCCGGCATCCGCGCCGTGGCGAGCGGCGACGCGGTGGTGGCCCCCAGCCTGACGCGCCGCCTCCTGGACGCGTACATCCACCACCTCCCTCCCACCCCGGGCCCACCCCGTGCGGACCCCCGCCTCACGGCCCTCACCGACCGCGAACGCGAGATCCTCACGGTCATCGCCCAGGGCTGGACGAACACGGAGATCGCCGAACGCCTCCACCTGGCGGAGTCGACGGTGAAGACCCACGTGAGCCGCATCCTCGCGAAGACAGGCGCGAGGGACCGCGTCCAGGCGGTCATCCTGGCCTACGACACCCACCTGGTGACACCAGGTCAATAAGGGCCGGTAGCCACCGACCCCGCCTATTCCGTCAGCACGGCCCCGTCCCAGACAGCGGTGCTCCGGTCCGTCCCGTCGAGGTACGCCTCCTCGAGGAGTGCGCCGGTGAAGTTCGTCCGGGTGAGATTCGCGGCCGGCATCGCCAGCTCCGTGTCGGCACCGAAGTCGGTCCCGCGCAGCCGGACACCGGTCAGGTCGGCATCGGTGAGGTTCGCCCCGGAAAGATCCGCATGCGAGAGAGAGGTGGCCGACTCCGGGTCCGAGCTGACCAGCACCGCGCCCGTCAGATCGACACCGGTGAGGACCGTGTCGTGCAGGTCGGTACTGTCCGCGACGACGCCCCTGAGGTCGGCGTCCTGGAACTCCGAGTCCTCGAAATCGCTGTTGCTCAGGAAGGCGTTGTTCATCGTCGCATCGTGGAGCCAGACGTTCTCGAACTCCCCGTCCTGGAGGTACGCCCGCGTGAGATCCGCACCCCTCATGTCCGCATCGGAGAAGTCCCCGGCGCTGAAGTCGGCACCGACGAGAAACGTGCGCCTCAGATCGATCACCCGCTCCCCCTCCACGCCGAGCGGCCGGCCGCCCAGCACATTGAGAGCCGCCTGGACGTCGTCCGAGGGCCGCGTGTTCTCATCCTTGCGCGCGGCCTCGATCTGGGCCTTCTTCGGGAGCCGCGCGTGTTCCCGTATGTACGAGCTGAGAACTTCGACGATCGCCGGTTGTTCGAGTGGAGACTCCCGCATCATCCGCTGCAGCGCGTAGATGCTGCTGATCCTGACGTTCACGTTGTCGTCACCGAGATTGGCCACGGTCTCGTTGTACGAGGTGGCGACCTGCTCCCGCTCGTTGACGCGCAATGCGTCGCTCGCCTGACGAACCGTCATCGCCGTGAAGACCAGGGCCAGGAGAGCCGGAACCGCGGGCACTGCCGTCGCCAACGCCAGATAGTGCTGTGCCTGCCAGCCTGCTCCGACGCCGCGTGTCGACGGCACGGCGGGTGCCGCCGAGGGCGGCGGGGTCGGGGCGGTCGAGAGGAGGGATGCGTCGAGCAGCGCGAGCCAACGGGATTCGTGCAGCCGGTCCTGAAGCTGGGCGAGCAGCCGGACGACATCGGGCAGGCGGGCGGTCCCCTCCCGGAGAACGCGGCCCGTCGCCTCGTGCAGGGTGGTCGCCACACGCCAGCCGTGCTCCTCGAGTTCCACCAGGCGATCCGCGTCGGCGGGGAGGCCCAGCCGGGCGAAGTCCTGCAGGGCGACCCGCAGTCGAGCCACCCGCGCATCCAGGACCGAACCCTCCGGGGCGGGGGTGCGGTAGGCGTCACGGCATGCCGCGAGCGCTTCCAGACATGCCAGGAGAGGAGCGTCCTGCTTCGCCCACACGGCGAACTCCCGAAGGGCCGACCGCCGGACCCACCAGGCTCCCAGGACCATCCCCACGGCCATACCGAAACCGAACCCCGACTCGACACCGGACCACCAGGGAACGAAGTTCGGTTCGCAGCCCCGGAGAAGAGACCATCCGAGGCACTCCTCATAGCCCTCGGTGAACCCCCAGTCCTCGAACACCCGCGAGAAGACGTCGTAAGGCCCCCAGACCCAGGCACCAGGCCCCTGTCCCCATGCCGGGAACATCGCACACCACGCTCCGAGCAGAACACCGCAGCTCACGAGCAGGACGGGTATCAGGCTCGCCCAGACCCACAGTCCACGCCTCAGCACCCGCGCCGAGCGGTCCGCCTCGACCAACCGGTCGAGCAGGTCCGCCTGAGGCGTCGCACTCGCCACCCCTTGATGCCGGCGCAAAGCCACAACCCGCCGTACCTCACGCCTCACCTCCTGAAGAGGGGGTCGCACGAACGCGCGAGGTACGAGGAGAATCCGGCGTCCGATACGACGATGCGGATCGTCGTACGCGGCAAGGCGGACGACCGTCCGCCAGACGAGAATCACGACCAACAGACTGCAGCCGCCGCCCGATAAGGCCCGCAGCCAGTCCCCCCAGGATGAAAAGTCCACAAACGCAAAAATGCCTCAACCCCCGGACCAGGTCCAGGGGTTGAGGCTAAAGATTGTTCGGCGGCGTCCTACTCTCCCACAGGGTCCCCCCTGCAGTACCATCGGCGCTGAAAGGCTTAGCTTCCGGGTTCGGAATGTAACCG
>NZ_JBICBL010000008.1:44336-470197 GCF_043089925.1 Streptomyces sp. NPDC013457 | reverse complement strand
AGGCGAAGGAGTCCGTCCAGGTGGTGGACGTGGCCCAGCTGCTGCTCGACTCGGTGAAGACGAAGCCGGAGGACGTCGAGCCGGACGCCCCGGAGTCGGGTTCGGACTCGGATGCGGAGTCGGAGTCGGTCTCGGCCGAGTAGCGTCCGGCCGAGTAGCCGGTACGAACGAGGGAGCCGCCCCGCGCGAGATGCGCGGGGCGGCTTTCGTACGTGCGGCTGCGCGCTCTCAGTCCTGGCGGGGTGAACGGCGGTGATGGAGGGCGAACCCGAGCCCGGCGGCCCCGAGGGCGGCGAGACCGCCACCGGCTCCTATGAGGGTGGCCTCGTGGGCGGAGCCGGCGACCTTCTCGGCACCGGCTTTGACGGCGCCCTGGGGGACGTCGGCCCGGGGGACGTCGATCCGGGGGACGTCGATCCGGGGGACGTCGGTCCGCGCGGCCGACGGCGGCGCCACGACGGTGGTCGACCTCGTCGTGTGCTTCTCGGCGCGGTACTTCTCGACCAGCTTGCCGCGGAAGTCGTAGACCCAGCTGTTGCCGCCCTGCTTCGGGGTGTCGACGACGACGAACCGGTACTCCCCCTTGCCCACGACGACGAGCCTGTAGCTCCAGCCGCCGTGGTGGGCGGTGGCGTGCTTCGGGTCGAGCGTGGCGAGGCGCCGGCCGTCGGGCTGGGAGATCACGACGCGCGGCCCGTGAGAGCCCTTGACGAGCTTGGCGATGCGCCCGTCGGGCGTGGTGAGGGTGACGGAGGAGGCGGCCTTCCTCTGGACCTTCTTGTCGGGGACGGGCCTGGGCTTCGGCTTGGGCTCGGGCTTGGGCTCGGGCTTCGGCGCGGGCTTGTCGCCCTCGGTCCAGGAGGCGACGCTCCCGTCGGGCTGCAGGACGACGTGCAGGCCGTTGTTCTGCCCGTAGGCGGGGGATCCGGTGGTGGCGAGGGTGTCGATCAGCGTGCCGCCGGCCCAGATCTCGGCGGAGTACCGGTCCGTCCCCGTCTGGTAGACCTTGGCGACCGAACCGTCCGCGAGCCGGTACGACTGGATGAAGGCGCGCTCGACGGGCGGGCCCGTCCGAGGCTGCCGCTGCTCGTCGGGGAGGACCTCCGGCTGGTCGGGCTCCGCACCCTGGCCCGCCGTCGGCACGGGCGCCGGGACGGGCGCCGGGGCCGGGTGGTCGGCGGCGAAGGCGCCGGCGGTCGGGACGGCGAGGGCGGCGATGGTGCCGGTGGCGATCGCGGCGGTACGGATGGTGCGACGGGTGACGCGCATGGAAAGTACCTCGTGATGTCGGTTTCGTGCGTTTCGTCCTTCGACGCCCGTAAAGCTACGGATGGGACGTATAGGCGAAACATCAGCCTTGTAACAGTGGGCCGAGGGCCGGACACCGACCTTGTAAAGCCCTCAGGGGCCCCCTAGGGGATGTCACAGCTCAGTGGCAAAGGAGCGCCCACACAGCGGAAACGGGTACGTTCAAGGCGTGGCTGGATTCAGGAACGGACGCGGCCGGGACAACCGCCCCCCGCAACAACAACCGCAGCAGGCGCCGTACGGATACCCCGCGGCCCCGCCGCCCCACCCGCAGCAGCAGTGGGGCCGGCAGGCCCCGCAGGGCGGCGGGTACGGCGAGCCGGAGTACTTCGGGGACCCGCACGGAGCGCAGCAGCATCAGCAGCAGCACTACGCGGCGAACACACCGGGGCACACGCAGATGTTCAGCGTGAACGAGGACCCCTACGGCGACGCGGCGATGTACCACGCCGGCGCGGCCCCCGTCACGACGGGCCCGCGGCTGCCGTGGAAGGCCCTGCTGAGCGGCATCGTGCTGCGACCGGCGCCGACGTTCCTGCAGATGCGGGACCACGCGGTGTGGGGACCGGCACTGGTCGTCACGTTCCTCTACGGCCTGCTGGCGATCTTCGGCTTCGACCAGGCGCGCGACGAGGCGATCGGCGCGACGCTCTCGACGGCGATCCCGTACGTGCTGATGACGGGCGCCGGCTTCGTCGTCGGCGGCCTGATCCTGGGGGCGGTCACGCACACCCTCGCGCGCCAGCTGGGCGGCGACGGCAGCTGGCAGCCGACCGTGGGCCTGTCGATGCTGATCATGTCGATCACGGACGCGCCCCGACTGCTCTTCGCGATGTTCCTGGGCGGCGAGAACAGCCTGGTCCAGGTCCTCGGCTGGGTCACCTGGCTGGCGGCGGGCGCGCTGTTCACGCTGATGGTGAGCCGCTCGCACGACCTGCCGTGGCCGAAGGCGCTGGGCGCGTCGGCGATCCAGCTGATCGCGCTGCTCTCGATCATCAAGCTGGGCACGCTGTAGAACACAGAAGGGAGGGCCCCCGCCGCAACCGGCGGGGGCCCTCCCTCGTTCCGTGCCAGGCTCTCGGCCTCTTCGCCTCAGGCGTCGAGGACCTGGCCCTCGCGCCGCACGACGGGCGGCTCGACGGACCAGGGGAAGTTGATCCACTCGTCGGTCTTCTTCCACACGTACTCGCACTTCACGAGGGAGTGCGACTTCTCGTAGATGACGGCGGAGCGGACCTCGGCGACGTGGTCGACGCAGAAGTCGTGGACGAGCTTGAGCGTCTTGCCGGTGTCGGCGACGTCGTCGGCGATCAGCACCTTCTTGTCGCTGAAGTCGATGGCGTTGGGGACGGGCGCGAGCATGACGGGCATCTCGAGCGTCGTTCCGACGCCCGTGTAGAACTCCACGTTGACGAGGTGGATGTTCTTGCAGTCGAGGGCGTACGCCAGGCCGCCGGCGACGAAGACGCCGCCGCGCGCGATGGAGAGCACGACGTCGGGCTCGTAACCGTCGTCGGCGATGGTCTGGGCGAGCTCGCGGATGGCGCGGCCGAAGCCCTCGTAGGTGAGGTTCTCCCGTACGTCACTCATAGCTGTCACACCTGGGTCCGATGGAAGTTCATGTACGAGCGCGAGGCCGTCGGCCCCCGCTGCCCCTGGTAGCGCGAGCCGTACCGCTCGCTGCCGTACGGGAACTCGGCGGGCGAGCTGAGGCGGAACATGCACAGCTGCCCGATCTTCATCCCCGGCCAGAGCTTGATCGGCAGGGTGGCGAGGTTCGACAGCTCCAGGGTCACGTGCCCGGAGAACCCGGGGTCGATGAACCCGGCGGTGGAGTGGGTGACGAGCCCGAGCCGCCCGAGCGAGCTCTTCCCCTCCAGCCGTGAGGCGATGTCGTCGGGGAGGGTGATGACCTCGTACGTCGAGGCGAGCACGAACTCACCGGGGTGGAGGATGAACGCCTCGTCGCCCTCGGGCTCGACCTCGCGCGTCAGATCGAGCTGCTCGACGGCGGGGTCGATGTGGGGGTAGCGGTGGTTCTCGAACACCCGGAAGAAGCGGTCAAGCCTCACGTCGATGCTCGAGGGCTGCACCATGGATTCGTCGTACGGGTCGATGCGCACCCGTCCGGCATCGATCTCGGCCCGGATGTCCTTGTCTGAGAGAAGCACGCCCCCACGATACGCAGAGGGCGCGGACCTGCCCCAATCGGGAACCCGCCGCGCCCCGCGCCGGTCAGCGCCGCTCGAGCTCCACGGGCACCGCATGCCGCAGCCGCGCACAGCGCGGACACCGGATAAGCCGCCCTGGCCCGATCCGCCCGGCACCGAGCTGCTGCAGCGGGAACGAAGCGGTACTGAACACATGCCCTTCGGCACAACGAACGACGGTGCGCTCCATCGAACCCATCAAGTCCCTTCCCCGACAAGTGGTGGACGAGAGAGCCACATTAGAGGGGGACAGCACCCGCCTCCAGGCGCCGCTCCGTCACAGGGAGGTACGCCTCGACTTCGCGATGGGGTACAGTGTCCGAGTCTGCGGTACCGATCAACGAACCGCCAGGCGGATGTAGTTTAATGGTAGAACATGAGCTTCCCAAGCTTATAGCGCGGGTTCGATTCCCGTCATCCGCTCTTGAGAGAAGGCCCAGGTCAGCGACCTGGGCCTTCTTCGTCGTCTAGACCTCTCGACCCTCGTCAGTCATGTGGTCAGTCTGACGGCCCCAAGAGGCCTCACCCAGTGGATGATCGCACCAGGTCACGGAGACGGGATCTGCGATCCGTCCGAGCCTCTGACCTCGCACATCACAGCACGCGGCGAGCGTTGCGGCACATCTACCCGGGGTGGGGTGGCGAGCTGCGCGGGGTCACCAGGCCGGCTTCGTAGGCGAGGATCACGAGCTGGGCGCGGTCGCGGGCGTGGAGCTTGGCCATGGCCCGGTTGACGTGGGTCTTCGCAGTCAGCGGGCTGATCACCATGCGAGCCGCGATCTCGTCATTGGACAGGCCGTGCGCAACCAGGACGACGGCCTCCCGTTCTCGGCTGGTCAGTTCTTCCAGCCCCGGCCCCGTGTCGGTGGGGAGCGGCTGGGTGACGTACCGGTTGATCAGTTTGCGGGTGATCGAGGGTGCGAGGAGGGCGTCGCCGCGCGCGGCCACGCGTACGGCGTGCAGGAAGTCCTCCGGCACGATGTCTTTGACGAGGAATCCGGCGGCGCCGGCGGACAGGGCGTTGAAGACGTGTTCGTCCAGGCCGTAGTTGGTGAGGATGACGACGTGGACGCCGGTCAGGGCCGGGTCGGCCGCGATGCGCCGGGTCGTCTCGATGCCGTCGAGGACCGGCATCTGGATATCGACGAGTGCGATGTCGGGCAGGTGCTCTCTGGCGAGCGCCAGGCCCTCCTGGCCGTTGGCGGCCTCGGCCACGACCTCGATGTCGTCTTCGAGGTCGAGGAGCGCGCGGAAGCCGCTGCGGATGAGCGGCTGGTCGTCGACCAGCAGGACACGGATCACGATGCTCGTTCCACGGGGAGTTCGGCCCGGACGGTGAAGCCGCCTTCGTCGCGCGGTGCCGCCCGGAGGCGACCGCCGAGGGCGGTGACGCGTTCGCGCATCCCGAGCAGTCCGATGCCGGGCACGGGGTCGGTGTCCGGCGCGGCCTTGCCGTTGTCGTCGACCTGGAGGGCGACGGCGTCCGGACGGTAGTCGATGTGGACCGATGCCGTGGTCGCGTCCGCGTGACGGGCGATGTTGGTGAGCGACTCCTGGACGATCCGGTAGACGGTCCGACCCACCGCGGCCGGCACGTCATGCGGCTGGCCCTGGGTCGTCAGGGTCGCCTGCAGACCGGTCTTGCCGTGCCGTTCCACCAGTTCGGGGATGTGGTCGAGGCCGTGCGGTGGGCTGGTGTCGTCGTCGCGCAGCGCCTCCAGGGTGGCGCGGAGTTCCCGGGACGCTTCCCGGCCGGCCTCCCGTATCGCCAGCAGGGTCTCCGGGACCGGTTCGCCGCGCTTGCGGGCCACATGGACGGCGACTTCGGACTGCACCTTGATGACCGAGATCTGATGGGTGAGCGAATCGTGCAGCTCTCGCGCGATGTGCAGCCTTTCCTCGTCGGCACGTCGTCGCGCGCTCTCCTCGCGGGTGCGTTCGGCTTCGTCGGCTCGCTGCTCGGCCTGCCGGAGAGCTTCACCGGCGGCGCCGGCGGCGATGAGCCAGGCGATTTGGAGGGCGCCCCGGGCCTGCGCGAACGCCTCGCCCTTGTCGTGCAGGCCCGATATCAGGGCCGCGAGGGGGAGGGAGGCCAGCACGGCCACGCTGGTCACCACCGTGATGAGGCGGTGGCCCGCCCGCATCGCCGCGTACACCGCGAAGAGGAACGCGACGGCCGCCACGTCGAACCCCGCCGCTTGATACCCCACCGCACACAGCCCGGTGACGGCGAGGACGGGAACAGGAGCCCGCCGTCCGGCGGCGAGAGCCAGGCCGCCCACCGCCAGCAACACGTATCCGAGCAGGTCGAGTCCTGTGGCGGAGTGCTGCCCGGACAGCCCGGTGACCAGCAGCGCTGCCGCCACGCCTATGGCCATCAGCCAGTCTCTGACACCGGCCCGGACGCGGAACGGTCCTTTACTCATGGGCGCACCGTAGCCCGGGGCAGCCGCAGTCGAATCCCGCTGGCGGACGAGCACCCTGCTACCACGCACGCAGTAGCTCCGCAGCACGTGCCGCGTCCGTGGTAGCGCGAAGTGCCTGCGCCTGCTGGACGACCGGCGAGGGGCCCGGCCGACATGCTCGAAGCGCATCCAGTCGTGGGAAGAGAAGGAGCACCCCTGATGTCCGCTCGTCACCTGTTCGCCGCCTCCGCGACCGCCCTGCTCGGCGGGCTCGGTATTGCCCTTGCCACACCAGTGGCAGCGCACGCCTCGGTCCAGCCTGTCGCCGCGGGCGTCACCGACTTCAGCCTCGGGAGGCTCGGAGCCACCACCGGCGGGCTGCTGGGGCTGGCTGCCGTGGTCATCGCCGTACTGGCGCTGGCCCGTCCCGCCGGTCGTCTCGGCATTGCCAACGGGTCGCTCGGGGCCACGGCGGCGATAGTGGCGGGGCTGATCGCCATGGCTCTCGGCGGGCTGGTCGCGGCCACCGCTCACGGTGGACTCGGCACCGGCAACGGGCTTGGCGGCGCCTACGTGGCTCTGCTGCTCGGGCTGGCCGGCACCGCCCTGGGCGGGCGGGCTCTGACCCGCTCCCGCCGCACCCGTTGACCGCCCGGGATACGTGTTCGCGACGGTCACGCGCTGCGGGATCGGCGCCGCCGACCACAAGTCGGCGCGGTGCGGCACGGACCGTCGACACCCTCCTCGCCCACGCTCAGGCCATGGACGGGTGGCGGCGGTGGGGCGGCCGGCCAGGGGGCGGCCGCGATGATCAGGAGGGCAAGCGTGCTGAGCACGGAGCCGGCGGTCATCACGGCACGCGGTCCTCGGCGGTCGAGGATCCGGCCGATGGGGATGCCCGCCACGGCGGAGACGAGCAGGGCGCCGGAGAAGGCCGCGGTGGTGGCGGCCGGGGACCAGCCGGTGTCGGTGGTGATCCGGGAGCCCAGGACGGGGAAGGCGTAGGAGACGATTCCCCAGCTGGTGATCTGCGTCAGGCACAGGGCGGGCAGGGCGGCGCGTGGCCGCGACCGGACCCCCGTTCCGGTCGCGGCCACGCTGGCCTGTGTGTTGGGCACGGTGGTCAGCAGCCGCCGGAGACGGTGGCGGGGGCTCCGATGGCGAGGGTGGCCGGGGCGGCGCAGCAGCCGCCGCCGGTCTCTTCGGCGGCCTCGGGCTGGTCGAAGAGACCGGCGCCGCCGCACACTCCGGTCTCGGGGAGGGTGAGTTCGACGCGCTCGGCTGCTTCCTGGTCGCCGGCCAGGTGGGCGGCGATGGAGCGGACCTGCTCGTAGCCGGTCATGGCGAGAAAGGTCGGGGCTCGGCCGTAGGACTTCATGCCGGCGAGGTAGACGTCCTTCTCCGGGTGGGAGAGCTCGGCCGCGCCGTGAGGATAGACGGTGCCGCAGGAGTGCTGGTTGGGGTCGATGAGCGGCGCCAGCTCGACCGGGGCCTGGAGGCGCTCGTCGAGGCCGAGGCGGAGTTCGTCCAGGAAGGTGAGGTCGGGGCGGAAGCCGGTGAGGACGATGACCTCGTCGACCGGGTCCAGGCGGCGGCCGTCCTCGCCGACCAGGACCAGCCGGGCGTCCCCGTCGCGCTCGATGGCATCGGTGCGGAAACCGGTGACCGCATCGGCGTACCCGCCGTCGACCGCGGCCTTCGCCGCGAGGCCGAGAGCGCCGCGAGCGGGCAACTGGTCGGCTTCGCCGCCGCCGAAGGTGGAGCCGCTGATCCCGCGACGGAGGATCCAGGTGGCGTGCGTCCCGGTGCCGTCCTCGTCGTTCCTGGCGAGGTCGGCGAGGTAGGCCAGAGCCGTGAAGGCGGAGGCGCCCGAGCCGATGACGGCGGTGCGCTTGCCGGCGTACCGGGCCCGGACAGCCTGGTCCTTGAGGTCGGGGACGCGGTAGCTGATGCGGTCAGCCGCGCTCTTCTCGCCGAGGGCGTGCAGGCCGCTGCCGCCGGCCGGGCTGGGGGTGGACCAGGTGCCGGAGGCGTCGATGACGGCGCGGGCGAAGATCCGCTCCTCGCGGCCCTCGGGGCTGGTGAGGTGGACGACGAAGGGCTGGGTCTCGCGGTCGGCGTCGACGATGCGGTCGCGGCCGGTGCGCGAGACACCGGTGACGGTCGCGTTGTAGCGGACGCGGTCGCCGAGTACGTCTGCCAGGGGCTGGAGGTAGAGCTCGGCCCAGTCGCCGCCGGACGGGTAGGTGGCACCGTCCGGCTTCACCCAGCCGGTAGGGGCGAGGAGCTTCTCGGCCTCGGGGTCGACGACCTCTGACCAGGTGGAGAAGAGGCGTATGTGCGACCAGTCGCGCACGGCGGACGCGGCGGCCGGTCCGGCCTCCAGGACCAGGGGTTCGATGCCCCGCTCGATGAGGCGGGCGGCCGCGGCGAGTCCGATCGGGCCGGCGCCGATCACAACGACGGGCAGGGCTTCGGTGGATGCGTTCACGGCGGGCTCCCCAATTGATTCGACGTCTGTCGATGTCCTGACGCCTCCAGAGTGACCCCTGGATCGATGTTCGTCAACATAGACATCCGTCGAAGTTTTTCGGATGATGGGGGCATGACTACGAAGGTGTTGCCGCTGCTGGAGCCGGAGACCGTGGTCGCGTGCTGCCCGCCTCTGTCGGAGCGCCCGCTGACGGCCGAGGAGGCCGAGCGGACCGCGGTCATGTTCAAGGCCCTGGGCGACCCGGTACGCCTGCGCCTGTTCTCGCTGGTCGCCTCGCACGAGGGCGGCGAGGCATGCGTGTGCGACATCTCGGATGTGGGTGTGTCCCAGCCGACGGTCTCCCATCACCTGAAGAAGCTGCGGGAAGCGGGGCTGCTGTCCTCCGAGCGGCGCGGCACCTGGGTGTACTACCGGGTGGAGCCCGCGGTGCTCGCCGCGATGGGCCAGCTCCTGACCCGCGCGGCCTCCGCATGACCATCACGATCGCGTCGCTGACCGAAGTGCATGCCGATGAGGTCCTGGCGATCTACCAGGCGGGGATCGACGAGGGCAACGCCACCTTCGAGACCACCGCCCCCACCTGGCAGGCGTTCGACGCGGGCAAGCCGGCGGAGCACCGCTTCGCCGCCGTCGACGAGGACGGCAAGGTCCTGGGCTGGGTCGCGGCGAGCGCGGTCTCGGACCGGTGCGCTTACGCGGGCGTGGTCGAGCACTCCGTCTACGTCCACCCCGCCGCCCGAGGGCAAGGAGTCGCCATGCAGCTCCTTACCGCCCTGATCGGCTCGACGGAGGCCGCAGGGATCTGGACGATCCAGTCCGGCATCTTCCCCGAGAACCGCGCCAGCCTCGCCCTCCACCAGAGGGCGGGCTTCCGGATCATCGGCACCCGCGAGCGCATCGGCCGCCACCACGGCGTGTGGCGCGACGTGGTCCTGCTGGAGCGCCGCAGCCCCGCCATCACCTGACGGCACTGCGTTCTTCGGCGGCGATCTGGGCGCCGGAGTTGCCACCGCCGACCACGATCACCCGCTGGCCTGCGAACTCGGGGGGCTCTTGTACTGCACCGTGTGGAGCTGGCGGCCGGAGAACTCCCGGCGACCGGGGACGGCGGGGACGACGTGCTCGACGCCCAGGCGGCGCAGGTGGTAGCCGGCGGCGAGCCCCGCTCGGCCGCCGCCGATCACCACCACGTCCGTGCTGCACGTCATGCCGCGGGCTGCTCCGTGTCGCTCTTGCCGCGCATGAAGATGACCGCCACGAGCGCCAGCCCCACGACCGCGCCGACCAGTTGCATGCCGACGAACGCCGGGACCGAGGCGGGGGCGATGCCCGCGAACGTGTCGGTGAAGGCGCGGCCGATGGTCACCGCCGGGTTGGCGAAGGACGTGGAGGAGGTGAACCAGTACGCGGCGCCGATGTACGAGGCGACCGCGACGGGCGCGAAGCGCAGCCGGTCGGTACGGGCCAGGCCGAAGATCAGCAGGATCAGGCCGGCGGTCGCGACGACCTCACCGAGGAGGAGGTTTCCGGCGGAGCGGTCGTGCGTGGACCACTTCACCAGCGGCTCGCCGAACATGGCATCCGCGAGGATCGCGCCCGCGACGGCGCCGACGATCTGCGAAGGCACGTACACCGTCAGCTCGCGGGCGGTGACGCCACCACCGCCCCGGCGGGCGGTCCACCACTCGGCCAGGGTGACGGCCGGGTTGAAGTGCGCGCCGGAGACCGGACCGAGCAGGGCGATCAGCACGCCGAGGCCGAACACGGTGGCGGTGGAGTTGGCCAGCAGCTGCAGCGCCACGTCCTGGGTGAGCTCGGTGGCCTGGATGCCGGAGCCGACGACGACCGCGACCAGGGCCGCGGTGCCGACGAGCTCGGCGGCGGCGCGGGCGATCAGTGGGGTGCGGGGCGGGGTCGCGCCGGGTGCGGGCTGGGGCACGTCGGCGGCTATGTCGCTCTCCGCCGCGGGGGCGGCGCCGAGGGGCTCGGTGGCGGTCAAGTTAGGATCTCCTCGGGCAGGTGAGGCAGGCAGCGGGCTACGGGCAGGACCGCTTGAGGTTCGCTTCGGCGGTGGCACGCGCGGTCGTGGCGAGGTCGGCGAACTGACCGGCGAGGACTTCGATGACTTCCGGGCGCAGGCGGTAGTAGATGTACCTCCCGCATGGCTCCGTATCCACGACCCCAGCCTCGCGCAGCACCTTCAGGTGGTTGGAGAGGTTCGTCTGCTTGGCACCCGTCTCTTCCACGAGGTGGGTGGTGCACAGCGTCTCGCGGGCGAGCAGGGTCACGATCTGGAGCCTGAGCGGGTCGGCCAGAACCCGGATCAGGTCAGTGTCGACTGACGTCATCATGTACTGATACTTTCACATCAGCGGCCGCTGACACCAGCTCCGGCTGACGCCCTGCCGCCCGCGCTTCCCGCCTGCCCGAGAAGGGGCCCCGCATGACCTCCGCCAAGCCCTCCGTGCTGTTCGTCTGCGTCCACAACGCCGGCCGCTCCCAGATGGCCGCCGCCTGGCTGACCCACCTGGCCGGAGACCGCGTCGAGGTCCGATCCGCCGGATCCGCCCCGGCCGACTCGGTGAACCCGGCCGCGATCGAGGCCATGCGCGAGGTCGGCATCGACATGTCCGCCGAGACCCCCAAGATCCTCACCGTCGACGCCGTGAAGGCCTCGGATGTGTGCATCACCATGGGCTGTGGCGACGCCTGCCCCGTCTTCCCGGGTAAGCGCTACCTCGACTGGAAGCTCGAAGACCCCGCCGGCCAGGGCGTCGAGGCCGTCCGCCCGATCCGCGACGAGATCAAGAAGCTGGTCGAGGGCCTGATCGCGGAGATCGCCCCCGCCCCGTCCGCCTGACCGCTTGCGGGCGCAATCCCCGATGTCGGCGACCCGGATGACGCTCGTTCCCGCAGAGCGGGATTTCGGTCTGCCCGTCTACCCGAGTCCACCGAGACGGAGGGCGTCCCTTGTCCCGCCGAGCTTCGCGGTCGTCGCCGGGGTCCGTTCCCTCGCCTGTTCGGCGAGTCGGACGGCATCCTCGATCTCGCCGAGCTTCGCGGAGGACAGGACACCCGCCTGCTCGATCAGGTCGTCCCGGGACACGGTGGTCAGCCACCTGCAGGGGGTGAAACCCGGACGCGGAAAAGCGAACCGCAGCTCGCCTTCGTAGGGCAGTCCCTCCAAGGCGCCCACGGCCACTTCGACGCCCAGGCCGCCGATGTCGACGCCCGCCGGGGCGACGACCTGCAGCAGCCGGAGCCCGGACGCGCCGTCTCCCGACAGCAGTACGACCGGCCGTCGCTCGTCGAACTCGACCCACCAGATTTCACCGCGTTGCACAAGTCCTCCTGGTGCAGGACGGGGGTGGTCATGCCGGACAGGCGCGGAAGTCAGCCCAGGGCGAGCCAGCGGATGCCGAGCTGTTCGACCTGCGCGGCCTCCGCCTCGTTCAGTGGCTCCCGGCCAGTGGCCTTGCGCAGGAAGTGCGGACGGTCCCACTCCAGCCTGTCGGCCGCCGTGGCGTGCTCCGGGCCGAGGAGCAGCTCCGTCACGGCGTCACCGGCCGCCGGGGTGAGCCATGCCTCGCGTCCGAGTGCGTCGGCCATGTCGAGGCCGTGGACGGCGACTTCCACGACGCGGGTGAGGAGGAACTCCGACAGGAGCATGGCATCGCCATGACGTGTACGCACGGTCCGACCGGCCGGCTGGACCGTGCACAGCCGGTCGACCCGCCGCCAGGTCGCGGCGAAGTCCTCGGCGAAAGCGGCGCCGTTGGCCGGTGCCGCCGCGCGGTGCTGGGCCAGGGCGATGCGCTTGCCGTTGGTCCGGGGTGAGAAGCGGTCGTCCGGGCGGTAGTACTCCACCGCGGAGATCTCCGCCTCGCCGGGCGCCGGGGCGTCCAGCATGGCCGGAACCCAGTCGATCACCACGCACACGTGCCCGAGCAGGTCGCGTACGGTCCAAGGAGTGCAGCGTGTCGGGAGGTTCCGCTCGGCCTCGGACAGTCCGGCCAGGGCGGCGGTGAGGGCCCCGCATTCCAGCCGGAAGGCTTCGAGCACCTGGTCATGGTCCACTACGCGCCGCACCCCGTCCGTTCGCCGTCCCGCGCTCACTTCGCCGTCCCGCCGGTCCGCTTCGCGCGGAACACGACTTCTCGCTTCGCGCCTCTCAGATCATCGACACGCGTGCCGAAGCGGTCCCGGTTGCAGACCGCTGGAAAGAGATCGCCAGGCAGCGACCTACCAAGCGGCAGTGCTGCTCTTTCCCTCCGATTCGACACCCCGCCCGACCCCGCGCCCGTCGGAACGGTCCGGCTCGATCCCGCTCTCATCCCTGACGTCTACGCGGTCGTGAAGATCCGGTCCAGGTGGTGACCGAGCACCGCGACGGCCGACTCCGGACTCCGCTGGCCCACCAGGATGCTGGTGCCCATGGTCGCCGCCATCGCGAGCAGGCTGATCGCCTCCGTGCGCGCGTCGACGCCCGGATCGGCCAGGCCGGCCTCCTGCGCCTGCTCCAGGATCCCGGTCAGGGCGTTCTCCGCGGCGTCGGGGTTGTCGATGAAGGGCTGGGCGGCCAGCGCCTCATCGGTCACCGACAGGATCGCGTAGGAGCTGTACAGCAGGTGGAACGTGCGGCTCTCCTCGTCGGTCGGCAGCGAGGCCGACAGCAGCGCCTCCACCGTGGTGCGCGGGCCCGGGTCCGGGCCGGCGGCGGCCAGTCGGGCGCCCACCCTCGCGGTGAAACGGTCGGTCAGGTGCCGGAGGCCGTAGAAGAGCAGCTTCTCCTTGGTCTCGAAGTAGTACTGCACGAGCCGGAGCGACACACCGGCCTCCGCGGCCACGTCCCGCATGCCGACGGCGTGCAGCCCTCGCCGCCCCGCGACCTGGACGAGCGCCTCGGCGATCTGGGCGCGCCGCTCCTCGTGATCCACACGCTTCGGCATGTTCCCGTGTCTCCGCCCGTCGGTGGTGGGTTCGCGGTCCGCTCCCCGAACTCCTTCATGATACAGCCGTACCATGTTCATGGTACGGTCGTACCACGAAGAACGGATCTTCACAGGAGGTGCCGCCGTGCCCGAGAACACCGCCCGCGTACGCCGCGATGTCGGCCGCTACGTCAACGACACCCTGCGCGACCGCTACTTCGCCGCCGACGACGTGCTCCACGCGATGGGGGCACCCGTCCGCTCCGAGACCGACGTGGAGACCGCCTTCGGCACCACGCACGTCTACCGGTACGGGCCCGCGGACCCCGCCGCCGACTCCAGGACGCCGATCGTCCTGATCCACGGCGCCGGCTACGGCTCGGCGATGTGGTACCCCAACACCCCCGGGCTCAGCCTCCACCGTCCCGTGTACGCCCTCGACACCCCGGGCGACGCCAACCGCAGCGTCCACCGCGAGCCCATGTGGCAGCCCGAGCGCGCCGCGCAGTGGATGGACGAGGTCCTCGACACGCTCGGCCTCGACCAGGTCCACCTCGTCGGCTCCTCCTACGGCGGCTGGCTGGTACTCGACCAGGCCCACCTGCGGCCCGCACGGATCGCCTCCGTCACCGCCCTCGACCCCGGCGGCCTGGAGAAGGTCGGCCTGCGCTTCTTCGCCTGGGTCTTCGTGAGCCTGTTCGCCACCCTCGCCCCGAAGGCGCTGCGCCCGCGCCTCGCCGCCTGGCTGGACCAGCCGGTCCTCGCCGTCCCCGAGATGCGCAAGTGGATCCAGCTCGGAGCCCGCGCGTACCGGATCCGCCGTCCCGCACCCCTGCCGCTGGCCGAGGACGAGCTGCGGTCCATCCGGACCCCGCTCTACGTGATCATGGGCAGGCACAGCCTGCTCGTACACCCCAAGCGGCAGCTGGAACGCGTACCGCGCCTCGTCCCCGGAGCCCGCGCCGAGATCATCACCGCGACCGGGCACGGCCCGCAGATCGACCACCCCGACATGGTCAACGCCCGGATGCTCTCCTTCATGGAGGACATCGACTCCCGTCAGCCCCGCGAAGTGCGGCACCCGGAGGGCACGCACACGCCCTAGATGCGGGCGAACTTCTCGGTCTGGAAGACGAGTTCCTTGGCCATCGTGGCACTGACCGTGGGCCTGGTCTCGTCGATCGTGCGCAGGTAGTCGTCGGTGGTGGGGCGGGCCCGGGCTCCGGTGTCGAAGGTGCGCTCGAACTGGACCTGGGAGACGGTGCGCGCCACATGCGCGATGTCGGCAGGGGTGAACCCCTCGCTGGCGGACGCCAGGGCCGTGCTGTCGGCCTCCGCGCCGGCTCGGGTCAGGTAGCTCTCCCACAGCGCGGTCCTCGCGCGGTGGTCGGGCGGGCCGATCGGCAGCACGTAGTCGAAACGGCCGTGCCGCAGGAACGCGGAGTCGAGCGTGGTCACGTCGTTCGTGGCGCAGACGAGCAGCCGCCCGTCCTGACCCCGAAACCGGACGATCGCCTTCAGCAGTTCGTTGACGACACCGACCGCGGTCGCGTCCGCACCGCTCCGGGCCCCCGCGATCTCCTCGACCTCGTCGATGAAGACCAGGACGTGGTCGAGCCGGGCAATCTCGTCGAAACGCCGGTTCAGCCCGCTGGCCAGCCCGTACTCGGCAGCCAGCCGGGCGGGGAACAGTTCGAGGAACGGCCATCCCAGGCGGCTGGCGATCGCGTGCGCGAACGTGCTCTTCCCCGTTCCGGGCGGCCCGAACAGCATCACCGCCCGCGGCAGCTCCACCCCGTGCTGGGCTGCCAGTTCGGGATGGGCCAGCGGCAGGACCAGGCGCCGCTCGATGAGCTCCTTCTCCCTCTGCATGCCCGCGACCTTCTGCCACAGTCCTCCGGGGGGCAGCTCCGCTCCCAGCGACGCGAGCATGCTGACCGCCTTGGGGGTCACTCGCCCGTGCTTCTCGAAGAAGACCAGACCCGGGCGGCCGACGAAGCCGCAGTTGTGCAGGGCGGTGGCACCGGTCTCGCTCTCGGGCAGGACCGCGTGCAGCGTACGGACGCCGTCGGCGAACAGCCGGTGCTCCAGGGCCGTGATCAGGTCGCTGCCCAGCCCCTGGTGCCGCCAGGCAGGCGCGATGCTGATGCGCAGGATCCACGCCCGGTCGCCCTCCACCCTGCTCACCGCGGCACCGACCACCTCCTCGTCCGCGGTGGCCACCACCGCCGGATGAAGAGCCTGGAGGGCCGCCACCGCGTCCGAGAGCGGAAAGAGAGGTGCCTCCTCGGCCGTGCCGCTCTCCGCGTCGACTCGGAGCACCGCTTCGAGATCGTCCTGGGCGTAGTCCCTGACACGCCAACCCGTCATGGTCAGCTCCGCGTGCTCGGCCGTACTCCCCATCATCGCCCGATGTGCGCGGGACACGCACGCCGGGCGACGGGGCCTCGACTCATGTCGCCGCCCGGTGCTGGTGACCCACCTCGCGGGCGAGGTCCAGTCCGAGGACGCGGTCGAGAAAGGCGAACGTCTCGAACTTGGCACCGGCCGGTACGTCGGCGCGCTTCGCCAGGGTGACCAGCGTGTCCAGGACAGCGGGGACGCCGAGGTCCTCGGCCAGCTCGGCATGGGTGTGTCGCAGCGCATCGGCAGGGACCGGCCTGGACGGCTCCTGTGCCCAGTCGGCCACCAGCCGGCGCCAGTGCCCCAGCTTCCGCCGGGCCTCTTCAAGCGCAGTACCGGTGACCGTGATCGGTGTGCGATACGCGTGGCCGAGCAGAAGCATCCTCACCGCCAGCGGATCCGTCCCCTCCGGGGCGAAGGCGTCCAGGAGCCCCGGGGCCGGGAGGTGGGCACGGTCCGGAACGCCCTTGTCCCCGGAGGCCGTGCCGATCCGGCCCACGTCGACGCGGACCCCGTCCGCCGCGTCCTGGGCGGCGGTCCCGTACGCGCAGACGTGTACATCGGCAGCGGCGCGGACTGTTCCGGTCGGATGGTGAACACCGACGGTGGCGGGCGGATGGATGCCAAGAGCGGACATGGCGCCATCAAGTGCCTGGGCCTGCTCGTGCGGCAGGTCCGCCGTGGTGAGGAAGGTGCGGGACTGCAGGCCGTGCAGCTCCGCAGTGCGCGCCAGTACGTCCCCGACCAGGAGCACCCGCAGATCCGTCATGCCGATCCCGGCGCCGCCGACCGGCAGGTGGACGCAGATGCTGAGCAGATGGCGGCTCACGGAGGGAATCTCCGCAAGGTGGCCGGTACGGGTGTCGACGATACGCAGCATGATGCGGAGGTTAGCCGTGGAAACCGTCGCGCGCCCCGCTGCCCAGCTCACCGGAGCGGGCGGTGGCGGGCGGAGCCGCGGCTGCGCAGGGCCACGTAGAGCAGGTCTGCCACGAGTACCGCGATGCCGATGAAGAGCAGGAAGAGGAGTCCGTCGGCGACGGCGCCGATGAGGCCCAGAATGATCGCCACGATGATCAGGAAGAGGAAGAGTGTCATGGGGCCGCCTCCCCGGCGGTCGGGGGCTCAGCGTCGGGCCAGTTGGCGTTCGCCGTTCGCACCGGGTTCGTAGACGAGGCCGTAGTGACGGAAGACGGCTTCCTCGTCCTCGAAGGGCAGGACACCGTCCGTGCCGATCGAGGGGCTCCGTTTCACCAGTTTCCTGTCGCGGGCGACCCGCACGTACCCCGGCCCCACCGTCGCCCCCTCCAGGGGGACGAACACCAGGCGGTGCCGGGTGGGCAGGCCGACCCGGACCGTGGCCATCGCCGGTTCGTCGGTGCTGGTGTCGACGTAGACGGATTCCAGTTCGCCGATCTTGTGGCCGTCGGGGTCCACCACGTCCTGGTCGCGCCACTCGCGGATGTCCGCCGTCCGGATCATGCCGTTCCTCCCTGCTCGGTCGCCGGTGGGGGAAGCGCGGCGACGAGGAGCTCGGTGGCCGGCGTGATGTTGTCGGCGTGGACCGCGCGGGCCATGGCCGCGCGGGCGGCGTCGGGCTCCGTGTCCGGCGGCACCACCATCAGCGCGAAGTGGTCCTTGTCGCCGCGGGTGATCAGGGCGGTGTCGTCGCCGACCGGGAAGGAGTCGAGGTGGACGACCCGGTCGTCGATGATCATCCGGGGCGGAATCCCGTCCCACGCGGTGGCGTCCAGGCCGACCCGGGTGATGGGTCCGAGGTGTTCGGTCAGGGCTGCCACCAGCGCGGGAACCTCCTGCTCCACGTCGCGGGTGCGCGGCCACCACACCCCGTCGAGGACGCCCTGCCGCGAGTGCGTCGTCTCCAGCCGGAGCAGGGCCGTACCGGGGCGCACCGCCTCGTGGATCGCGTCCGGCAGGAGCAACGGGGGCGGGGGCGGAATGTCTGGGTCGACCATGGTGGATCCGCCCGTCTGCAGGTGAGCTGCCGCGACCCGCCGGCCGTGCCTGAGGGGGCGACAGGCCGCCGGCGGGGCGACTTGTTCTGTCAGTTCACGGTACCCCCGGCTCGCGTATGTCCGCCCGTCGCCGCACCCGCGTTCGTGCGGCTCGGAAGTCTCTCCCCTCATCAGGCCGAAAACGGGCTGTTCGGACGTAGGGTGGAGGTACCGGAAGTACTTCGAGCACCAGCTTCCACGCAGGTGTCATTTCCGGGGAACACGAAAAACCGGGCTGCCGACGGGCAGCCCGGGGGCAGGTTCGCCGCCATGACCACCACCCTCGACAGGACAGCGAACCGGGCCCTCACCCCAGGACTTCCGGCCCGCTTGTCGCTCACCCCGAAGACCCCACTCGTCGGTCGGCTCGACGGCGCCTGGTGGCCCCGCTCACGCGACCTGGCAGCCGAGCTGCCGGCGCTGGCCGACTCCCTCGAAGGACGCTGGGGCCGCATCACCCGCGTCCTGGTGAACCCGGGCCACTGGCCCGTCATCCCGCACAAGGTCGCCGCCACCGGCCATGTCCTGCACGTGGGCTGGTTCACCGAGCAGGACCCGGACAAGATCATCCTGCTGTCCTACACGACCGGCCGCTGCGACCTACTCGTGATTCCGCCCGAGACCGAACCCGCCTCCGCGGCCCGGCTGATGACCGCCGCCGCCCTCCCGGGCAGCGTCCTCACCGCGGGCTCGCTGATGTCCGGCGAGGCCGCGACCGGCCGCCGTATGCGGGAGGCACGGAGCAGCGAAGACGCCTGGGAGACCGACGGCGGGGCCGCCCCGGCGCCCCAGCCGCACCCAGCGGCGCACCCGGTCGTCGGCGCCCGGATGATTCCGCTGCCGGGACGCATCGGGAGGTGAGGACATGGAGACCGTGATCACTCTCCTGGCAGGCGCACTTCTGATCGCGCTCGGCGCACACCTGATCCACCGGCTGAACGCCCAGCACGACGCACGCATAGCGGCCCGCCACTTCAGCGACCCCTACCCCTCCCTCAGCCGTCCCCCCGGTCACGACAACCCCAGGCCGCCCGAACGGATCGCCGATCGCCGGCCTACGGGCACCTGGCCCTGACCTCAGACCACTCCTCCGACCGAAGGCCGCGGGTGGGGCACCCGACCCCAGGGACAACCCACCCGCCGGCCTCTCGCCTTGCCCCGAACGGAGCACGCCGTCTTGCAGCCCACCGAGAACGAGCCCCTGCCGCAGGGGGGACACGCCGAGATTCGTATCGTCTCCGCCGACCCCGAGGCCGCCCGTGCGGTCGCCGAAGTGATCCGCCGGTGCTTCGCCGGCGCAGAGCAGCGCAGCTACCCCGTGCCGGGCGGCGGCACACGGCTCCACCTCACCGTCGACACCGAGACCGCCGCCGGACCCGCCCGCACCTGGCTCGCCACCAGCAGACCTCCCACCGGCACCGGCCCCCACACCGAGGAATTCTGACCGGCCACGAACGACACCACACGACGACAGGACCACGCGGCCATGTCGACACTCCACGAGCGGCAGCGGTACCGCCGACAGATCCTCCAGGCCCTCTACGCTGCCGCCGAAGGCAACCGCCTGCTCGGCGTCACCGGAGCCGCGCTCAACCACGACCTGCGCATCCCGGAGCAGGATCTCGCCGCCGCCTGCTCCTACCTCGCGGGCGAGGGACTGGTCTCCGTCGACTGGGAGCCGGGAAACACACCCGCGATGGTCTCGCTCACCCACCAGGGCATCCGCCTCATGGAGGCGGAGGAGGAAGAGGGCGACTGAGCGGGTTCGCCTCCGGGCCCGGCGGGCTCGGAAGGCCCAGGGAGGGCGTCGTCGGCCGCATGCGGCCGATGGCCCCCCGCACGGTGGCCGGGTGGCGTGCCCTGCCGCCGAGAAGCATCCTGGAGGCCACGTCTCTGGTGCGGGCCGCTCCGGTACCCGGTCGCGGCGCGGTCGCGGTACCCGACCCGTACGGCAGGACCGGACGAGGTCATCGCCGCTCGGTTGGAGGCAACGGGATGACCGTCGGACCGCGCAGGGAACCCGATCGCTCGGAGAGCTTCGACGAGGGGCTTCTGGGAACGATCCTGGACCAGGCGCACGAGCTGCCCCCTCACCGGGTCGGGCTGGTCGTCACCGAGACGGTCGGCCGGCTGGGCGGCAGGAATCCGCAGATCCTTCTCCAGGACTATCAGCAGCAGAGGCTCGTCCCCCTGCTCTCCGAAGGACTGACGGGCGGCGAGACGCTGTCCATCGACAGCTCGGACGCCGGCAGGTGTTTCCTCACGTCGCTCCCGGTCGAGCTGGCGACGGCCGACGGAGTACGCGTCCACGTACCGCTGCTCGGCGGCGGCGACCAGGCCGGCGTCCTGGCCGTCACCCTGGACACGGTCGACGACGACGTCCGCCGCATCGTGCGCCGGATCGCGGGCCTGGTCGCCGACCTCCTACAGACCAAGAACGACTACACCGACCTCTTCTTCCGCACCCGTCGCAGCGAGCCGTTGAACGTCGCCGCGGAGATCCAGTGGTCGCTCCTGCCGCCGCTGACCATGACCATGCCGCGCGTCGCCGTCGCCGGAGTCCTGGAACCCGCCTACGACGTGGCCGGCGACAGCTTCGACTACGCCCTCAACGGCGACACCCTCCACCTCGCCATGATCGACGCCATGGGCCACGGCCTGGACGCGGCCACCATGGCCACCGTCGCCATCGGCGCCTACCGGCACGCCCGCCGCATCAGCGTGGAGCTGTCCGAGATCTACCTCTTCATGGACCGGGCGGTGGCCGAACAGTTCGCCCCCGACCACTTCGTCACCGCCCAGATGATGCGACTGGACACGACCGTCGGCCGCCTCCAATGGGTCAACGCGGGACACCCCGCCCCCGTCCTGATCCGCGAGCACCGTGTCCTGGGCCGCCTGGACAGCCCCACCACCCTCCCCGTCGGCTTCGGAGGAGCACAGCCACAGGTCAGCAGTGTGACGCTCGAACCGGGGGACCGCGTCCTCTGCTTCACCGACGGGCTGATCGAGGAGCACGAGAGCGGGCAGGAGCAGTTCGGCGAGGACCAGCTGATCGACTGGGTGAACCAGCTGGAGAAGACGGACCGGGGAGTCCGCGCGGTGGCACGGGACCTGTCCCACACACTCAAGCGAGCACGCGGCGAAGCCACCTCGGACGACGCCACTCTCGTCCTGGTCGAGTGGCGTGGCTGATCCGCCGCCGTGCACAACGTGCCCGTAGGGGCGGTCAACAGCGGACGGCAAGGGAGCCGAGGAGACGGCGAAGAAGCGGCGCCAGGCCAAGGGACCCGGGCCTTCGTCGTCTTCCAGACCGCTCGGGGACTCCCCCGGGCTCCGACCCGCTGACGCAGGTTCCGATGACTTGCCGACAGCCCAGCCGGCCGACCGCCCTGCTTCCGGCCCGCCGAATTCGGGGTGCACGAATACCTGTGTTCGCGGGCTGAGGTTTTAACGGCCGTCGCAGGCAGAGATTTTAGCGGCGCCACACAGGGAGAAATACTCGCGACACACAGGCGGCGGTGACGTGCTACTGTCGAACCCAGTTGCAGTTTTGGTACCCAAAAAACTTCAAGCGCCTCCCGTCGGCCGCGTGCCGCATGGAAGCGCTTTGTATTTCCGGTCATTTTCCGGGCAGGGCATCATCGCGGCGACACGGTATCCGTACGGTACGGATACCGTCGTACTGCCCAAAGGAGATATGACATGGCTACTGGCACCGTGAAGTGGTTCAACGCGGAAAAGGGTTTCGGCTTCATCGAGCAGGACGGTGGCGGCCCTGACGTGTTCGCCCACTTCTCCAACATCGCCGCCCAGGGCTTCCGCGAGCTCCAGGAGGGCCAGAAGGTCTCCTTCGACATCGCGCAGGGCCAGAAGGGCCCGACGGCCGAGAACATCGTTTCCGCCTGACGCTGACGCGTAATACGTAGCTGGGGCCCGCATCCCTCGGGGTGCGGGCCCCAGCTGCATGCATTTCGCAGGGTTTTCGCGTACACCTGCGCCTCTCGCATTTCTTTCGCTCGCCCGCTTGCGCCGACAATTCCATTGTCCTGAGCCAGGCTGCTTGCTTTCGCATTTCATTCGGCCCGTGTCTGTGATTCCCAACGCTGTTCATCCGCTGCCGGGTCCTTGATTACGCGCCGTATCAAGGAAGGTTCTGCATGAACCCCACACGCACGAACGGCCGTTCCGCCCGCACCCGCCGCAACGGCGGCCACACGTACGACTCCTCCGCCGGAACGGGCCGGAGCGGTCGACCCGGTTCGTCCGCCGCGAACCGGTCGGGAGGTCCTAGCCGGTCGGGAGGTCCTAGCCGGTCGGGCGGACGCGGCAAGCGTTCCGCCGCCGTGCAGGGGGAGTTCGCCCCGCCGAAGACGATCACTCCGGCACTGCCCGCCGTCGAGACCTTCGCCGACCTGGCCATGGACCGGCGCATCCTGGCCGCGCTCACCGCACAGGGCGTGTCCGTCCCGTTCCCCATCCAAGGCGCGACCCTGCCGAACTCCCTGGCGGGCCGCGACGTCCTGGGCCGCGGCCGGACCGGCTCCGGCAAGACCCTCGCCTTCGGCCTGGCCCTGCTGGCCCGCACCGCCGGACAGCTCGCCGAGCCCCGTCAGCCGCTGGCGCTGGTTCTCGTCCCCACCCGGGAACTCGCCCAGCAGGTCACCGACGCGCTCACGCCCTACGCCCGCGCCGTGAAGCTGCGCCTGGCGACCGTCGTCGGCGGGATGCCGATCGGCCGGCAGGCGAACGCTCTGCGAAGCGGCGTCGAAGTCGTCGTGGCCACCCCCGGCCGACTCAAGGACCTCATCGACCGCGGTGACTGCCGGCTGAACCAGGTCGCGATCACCGTGCTCGACGAGGCCGACCAGATGGCCGACATGGGCTTCATGCCCCAGGTCACCGCGCTCCTGAACCAGGTCCGCCCCGAGGGCCAGCGCATGCTGTTCTCCGCGACCCTGGACCGTAACGTCGACCTCCTGGTCCGCCGCTACCTCACCGACCCCGTCGTCCATTCCGTGGACCCCTCACAGGGCGCGGTCACCACGATGGAGCACCACATCCTGCACGTGCACGGCGCTGACAAGCATCGGCTGACGACGGAGATCGCGGCGCGCGACGGCCGGGTGATCATGTTCCTGGACACCAAGCACGCCGTGGACCGCCTCACCGAGGACCTCCTCCACTGCGGTGTCCGGGCCGCCGCCCTGCACGGCGGCAAGTCGCAGCCGCAGCGGACGCGCACCCTCACCCGCTTCAAGACGGGGCACGTCACCGTCCTGGTGGCGACGAACGTCGCCGCACGCGGCATCCACGTCGACAACCTCGACCTCGTCGTCAACGTGGACCCGCCGACGGACCCCAAGGACTACCTCCACCGCGGCGGCCGAACCGCCCGGGCCGGCGAGTCCGGCAGCGTCGTCACCCTCGTCACGCCCCAGCAGCGCCGCGACATGACTCGCCTCATGGCGGCCGCCGGCATCGTGCCGGAGACCACCCAGGTCCGATCCGGCGAGGAGGAGCTCCGCCGGATCACGGGCGCCCAGACCCCTTCCGGCACCCCCGTGACGATCACCGCGCCGCCGGCCGAGCAGCGCGAACACGGCACGGCCTCCCGCGCTCGGCGCGGGCGCGGCACTTCGGCGAGGCGCGCCGGCGGACGGCGTTCCGCCGGCGACGCGGCGGCCTGAGCCGTACGTGATCCGGAAGCTGACCCATCTCTGCAGGAGGCACGTCATGACGCTGGTCCAGATGCAGTCCCGCCCGACGCACCCCGCCCCCGCGCACCTGACGGCGGCCGACTCCGTCGACACGGCCGGACCGCTGGTCTGCGACGACATGACCGTGGAAGTGGCCCTGGCCGTCATGGCCGGGGCCCACACCACGCACCTGCTCGTCTGCGACAGCGATGATCAGTGCACCGGCCTGGTCACCCGGACCCAGCTCACCACCGTCCGTGACAGCCCCGCCTACACGGACCGGATCCAGCTGCGCGACCTCTCCGGCGACGGCGGGCCGCTCACCCCGGCCACCGCTGTGACGATCGGGCGGGCCGTACGCCCCAGGGTCGTCGCCTCGTCCTGCGTGGGCGGACAGGACGACACTCCGGGCGCCCTCGCGCCCGCTCTCGTCCTCGCGTGAACCGCCTCACCACGGCGGAACCATTCCCTTCCTCTCCCTGTGAGGCATCGTGCGCTGTGTCATCGCCCGTTTCCCCTTCGACCTCACCAAGAGCGGCGTCCTGGACTCCATGAAGGGCGTCAAGCCCGAGGAGGTCGTCGGCGAGTCCGTGATCATCGGCCGCCGCACGTACCCCGTCATGCAGGTCGGCCAGGTCATCACCCGCCAGGACCGCCGCGACTTCAGCGCGGGTGAAGTTCTCCGCGCCATGACCAAGCTCGGCTTCACCTGCCGCGGCCTCCCCCGGAACACCGCGCCCACCCACGCCCCCGACCCGTTCCAGCACGCCTCCGCGATGCTCGGCACTCCGGCTGCGGCCTGACCGTGACCCACGGGCGGACGTGAGCTGACACTCGGGCAGCCGAGAGGGCCCGACCGGTCCGCCGGTCGGGCCCTCTCGCGTAGCGGTGGACGAGTTCCCCGAGGGCTCGAAGTCAGTGATCGGAGTAACGGAAGTCGCCCATGGTCCAGGCGCTGACATCCGCGATCGAGACGCGGTACATCCCGCCGGTCTCCGGGATCCCCACCGTGCCCTGAAGGATCCGCGCCATGTGGAAGTGCAGGTACGCGGGCGGTCCGTCCCTCCTTGTCGTAGCGGTGAAGACCGCGGAGAACTCTCCCAGGCGGGCGGAGTCCGCCAGGACCTCCGAGACCCGCTGCCTCCACACCGCTTCGGGCGCCAGCCGACCGGTGATGACAGCACCACCGGTGACCACGGTCATGGACATCTGATTGCTCTGCCCGGACTCCACCAGCGTGGCGACGTCAACGAGCAGCTCGTCAAGCTTCGACATGAGAGCCGATCCTATTCACGGGTCGCCCCGTCCTCTCAACCGGTCGTGCGGCCGGGGAGACGCACAGTCGCCGTCTGACGCCGGCGAGGAGCACGACCACCTGTTCGGCCGACAGAAAGCCATACGGCCTCCGGACCAGGTGCCCATCCCAGGCACAGTCTGCCCCCTCCGACGGAACTTCCCCTGAACGGGGATCGAAGCTGGTCACATGGGGTGAAAGGGCTGCCTGGCTCGTTTCCTGTCCCCGGGCGGGAGACGTTGGTGCGGATGTGAACACCACGAGCATCGTCCCCATAGTGGCCACCTCCCACGCCGCCCCTGCCTCTACCGCCGTGCATGACTCGGGCGCGGACGGCGCGCCCGGCGTCATAGTCATCTCCTCCTGCACCACCCTCGGCACCACCCTGATGGTCCAGCTCGCAGGCGAGATCGACCACTACAGTGCCGCCCCGCTGCGGGCATTGCTGGCCTCGGCCGCCGACACCGGCTGCACCGGCCTCGTCCTGGACACCGCCCGGGTCACCTTCTGCGACTCCGGCCTCCTTGCCATCCTCGAACGGTGGCCACGCCACGGACGCAGGCTCCGGCTCGTCAACCGGTCCAGGCCCGTGCAGCGTCTCCTGAACGCCGCCACCGCGGCGCAGAAGCAGCCGCTCCGGACCTGCGCGCCGACGTCAGCAGCCACGCCAGGGCCTTCATACTCCTGACCGGTGTCACCATGCTCGCAACGGTTCCCCTCGTCCATCGAGATCCCGCGAACCTCGCCACCGCCCCGCCCGCCTTCCCCGGACAACGCCTCACAGGACGCTGATCCCTGCCGTGTGGCACCCCCGCCCCATGGCGCAACGGCACAGGTGACAAGAGGTGTCGGGGCCGCCGGCAGGCCCCGACACCTTCACTGTCCTCGATCGGCTGCGCCGTAGTGACGCCGATCCCTGCACCGGGCTCCCGGATACGCGGTGGGCAACCCGGCGGTGCCGCTCCGCGACCCCGCGCGTCACTGTTCGAGGCCGATTACCTATCCAGCGGACGCGCGAAAATCTATGTTGGCCGGAGTAGACATGCGGCTGTGGCGTGGCTATGGTTTCTCTCGTAACCCGGAGAGACAACAGGGCCCGGCAGAGATGAACTGCCGGGCAGGCGTTACCAGCAACTACAGCTGGTTGCAGTTCGCAGGACGGTGCGGCGGTGGAGTTTCGAAGCCAGGGCTTTCGCAGGACGGCGACGGGACTGGCGGCCGGACCGGGTGGCCCGCAGTGATCAGGGGCCGCCACAAGCGGGACCGCGGTCATGGCAAGTGCGGTACCCGTGGGTGCAGTACGCAGTACCCAGCAGTGAAGTCAGCAAGCGGTACCCCTGGTGAAGGCGTCGGCTGCGGACGCGCGCACCGGGAAGTTCGGCAGTGGGGTTCTAAGCCAGAGCAGACGCAGGACGGGCAACGGGGCTGGCTGTCGAAGAGTGGCGCTGTCACAGGCCGCTGAGCAAGCAGTACGCATCACCATGCAGTACCCGCAGTACGCAGTTCCCTGTAGTAAGTAGTTGATCACCGAGGAAGAACGGAGGAACCCGCCGCCATCAGGATCGCCCGGGCGGTACGTCTGAGCCCGGGTACCGCAGGACATCGATAGTGAGGTGGTCTCCGGTCAAGCAACCGCGATCCCCGCAACCCCGACAGCAACCAGGTCGGGTGCGCGGACACAGAACGCCGGCGCAGTATCAGGGCCGGCAGGTGGTGTAGAAGTTCCTTCGGGGCCCTGGTGCCAGTACTGGCACCAGGGCCCCTCAACGCGTTTCCCAGAGAGGTGCAAATGACAGCAGATGACTCGTACGGCCGTCTCGACGACGACGACTACCCCGCCTACACGATGGGCCGGGCCGCCGAGATGCTCGGCACCACCCAGGGCTTCCTCCGCGCCATCGGCGAGGCCCGCCTGATCACCCCGCTGCGCTCGGCGGGCGGCCACCGCCGTTACTCCCGCTACCAGTTGCGCATCGCCGCACGCGCCCGCGAACTCGTCGACCAGGGCACACCGATCGAGGCCGCCTGCCGCATCATCATCCTCGAAGACCAGCTCGAAGAGGCCCAGCGCATCAACGCCGAATACCGCCGCGCCGCCGCATCCGACGGGCAGCCAGAATCGGCTTGAGGTGAGTCCGCACGCCGTCGGCATCGACCGGAGGGTGCAACCCCGGGGCTTGGCGGAGGACTGCTCACGAGCAGATGCCCGCGCGAGGCCCGTCCCCCAGGTCAGCACTACGAGTGGCCTGGTAGGCGCTGTACGCCCGGCGTGCGCGTTCGTGTCGGGAGTTGCCCATCAGGCCGTGGATGCCTATGGAGACCGCCCCCGAGCGGTCCGGGAGAGTTCGTACTCGACTTCAGGCCGTCTCCGGGCAGCCCGCCGACCAGATGCCGCAGCACGGCATGCTCTCCGGTGACGGCTCGCTGTACCCGAGGTACACCGACGTCGTCGACCGACGACGTCACCGCGGGCTCGATGTGGCCTTCGTCGTCGTCCGGGCCTCTCCGGGCGCCCCGCGCCGGGGCCGGACGGGAGCGGTCAGAACTCCAGCACCTCGCGGTCGAGCGGGTACCGGGCCCGGTGGGGGCCGTCGTACGGCGAGGGTGTGATCGGCAGGACTCCGGTCGGCTGGAGGCCCAGGTTGTCGTCCCAGATCCGGGGTTCGACCTGTCCGACGACGCGGAACCGCCGGAACGTGAACGGCGGGCTGTCCGTCGGGAAGAACTCGGGCGTGGTCATCACCTGGAAGTGCAGGTGCGGCGTGGTCGAGTTGCCGCTGTTGCCGATCAGGCCGAGGACCCGGCCGGGTTCGACGTGGTCGCCCTCCCGGACCCTGAGCGAGCCGGGCTTCAGGTGGGCGTAGAGCAGATAGCGGCCCGGCGAGACCTCCACGGTGACGTGGTTGCCGACGGTCTCGTCGATCGGCGGGACCGGCGGAGTGACGGGCGGCGTGTTGTCCGGGATCCCGTCCTGGACCTCCACGACCCTGCCGCCGGCCGCCGCCACGACCGGCTGCCGGTAGCTCAGGTAGCTGGTGAGCCGGGCGGGGTCGCCCTCCCAGGTCTGTCCCTGCTCGCCGACCCGGTACCAGTCGATCGCGAACCGCTGCGGCACGTAGAAGCGGCCGTTGATCGGACCGAGGCCGCGCCGGTGGTGGGTGTTGCCGCAGCACGACTCGCTGGAGTACCAGGTGCCGGGGCGGACCGGCGCGTTCAGGTTCAGCGGCGCGGCGCGGTCGGTCGGGGTGACCTGGACCGTCTCCTCGAACGGGGAGGAACCGGAGGCGGTGAGGACGGCACCCGAGAGACGGTGTTCGAGGACCTCGGGCACCCGCCGGCCGCGGTCCAGGGCCAGGTCGATCCAGACGACCCACTGCTGGGAGCCCGGGATGACGGTCGGCGTCGGCCCCGGGGGCGCCGGGGTGTACCCGTCCGCACCCGGCAGGGGGTCGCCCACCGGGTTGGCGGCATCGGCCAGCGCCTGGCCGCTCAGCGCGCCCACCACCCGGTGCGTGCGGGCGTCCCGGACCTCGACACGGTCGAGCCGCACCTGTGCGCTGCTGGACAGTGCGTTCGTGGCGAGCAGTTCGTACGAGAGGTGCGTCTTGCCGTCCGTGGCCCGGAACGGCGCCGGTTCGGTCATCACCGCCGCCGTCAGCGGGGTGAACTGCGGTCCGGGCGCCGACGGGGTCGCGCCGGTTCCGAATCCGGGTGCCGCCGCAGCCGTCAGCATGCCGACCGCGAGCACGGCGGCGGCGAGCCCGCGACGTAGCGGGTTGCGGCCGGTGCGGTTGCGAGGGTGGCGCTCTGCCATGGTGCTCTTCCAGTCGTCGGGTCCGGGCCCGTGAAGGGCACCGGCACGCCCCGCGCCGAGGCGCAGGCCCATGTAATCCGGCCGAGCGGCGCTCCCGGCGGACGGCGCCGGAGTCGGGTACCGAACTACACCCGTCCAGCCGCACCGGACCGCCGGGCGGGAGCCGGCACGTGCCTCATCCGCGCCCTCCAGGGCGGTGACAGCGGTCACCACGGGTACGAGCAGAGCCTCCCGGCAGGACCCGCGAAGAGACTTGTCCGCAGGTCAGAGGCCATACGGACGGCCAGCAGCGGTGATTCCCAGGCTTATGGCGCGGGTTCGCCTCCCGTCATCCGCTCTTCTACGAAGCCCCAAGTCAGCGACCTGGGGCTTCGGCGGTCTTCCAGGGAGCAGGATTTTTCAGGGAGCAGGATCTCGCGGATCGTCGATGTCGACCGCGACTTCCCCCGGGGCCGAACCGGTGGGCAGGGACGGCTGGTCGGCGGCTGCCCCCAGCCCCGCTCAGCCTCGGCGGTCGGAGCGGCGTGTCGCGGCGGCGATCACGGCGGTGACGGCGGTGGTCACGGCGAGGCATCCCATCATGACCATCACCACGCCGACCATGAAGAGGCCGCTGGCGTCGTCCGACCAGTCGTAGAAGGCGGCGACCGTCAGCCCGGCGGTGGTGCCGGCCACCGCACCGACGACGTGGCGCCGGGACGCCGCCCAGGACACCGACGCCAGCAGAGTCAGCACCAGCCCGATCACCTGCCAGGCCTCGTAGGGGCCGGTCGTGGAGCCATCGGGGTGCACGTCGCGGTGCTGGTCCCAGCCCAGCCAGGCGGCCCAAGCGGCCAGTGTCGTAAGGACCAGCAGCAGAGTCACCAACGGCTGGTTGTCGAGCATCGGGAGTCGTCGTCGCATGGCCCAAGCGTTCCGGCTCGCCGCCGAGGAGGGCAGAGCGCACGTACTCACCGCACCCCGAGTACTTCCACCAGGTACGCCGGACGAGGTCCCTCCCGCCGCGCGGTCAACCGGAGGCCGGGATACCGAGTTCGTCGAGCAGGCCGTGGCGACGACCTCGCCCAGCCACAGTTGGGGAGCGGAGCGGTCGTGGGTGGAGAAGGACAGCACCGGTCGGCCGAAGACCGCGTTGGCCGGCAGCGAGCCGGTGACCGCGCCGCCGATCTGGGCGGGTACGTACGCGGCCACGTCCCGCCGGATTCACGGACGTCTCGATCACCCCGACCCACGCGGTCGCCGACGGGATGCACTCCGCGATCGTGAAGGCCACCAAGCGGGGGTAGGCGCCACCCCGGACGCAGCGCGCCGAACAGCGCGGTGGGGGAGACGTCGAGAACGCGGGTCGTGCGCCATCCGGGATCATGGGTCCGACAGATCGGCCGGCGTGTTCGTCGCCTCGTCACGGCAGGGGGATCGCATGGAAGAGCTGGTTGCGTCGGATGCCGGCGTGGCGCGCGGGGACAGGTTCGAGTGGTTCTGCCAGGCCGTGTCCAGCGATGTGATGCCCGTCCTGCTCAGCACACGGAGCAGGGCCGACTTCCACGCGCGCATCGCGGATCTGGATCTCGGTGTGGTGCGGCTGTCCACCGTGGCGTGCTCGCCGGTGAGTTCGCGCCGCACCCCGGTCCACGTGCGGCGCGGTGATCCCGAGCACCTGCAGCTGGCGCTCGTCACCCAGGGCGCGTTCCGGATCTCTCAGCGGGGCAGCGAGTCCGTGGTGGCGGGCGGACTCGTCCTCACCGACACCTCACGGCCCAGCGAGGGGGCCAGTGTGGGAGGGCTGGTCGAGTCGGTCGTACTGCAGATTCCCCGGCCCGCCCTGGCGCTGCGCGCCGACCGGGTGGACCGGCTCCTCGCACGGAGTCTGGCCGCTGACGTCGGGTCGGGGGCCGTCCTCGCCGGCTTCCTGAAGACGCTGCTCGCCCACGGCCCGCACTGTGGCCCGGAGGAGCTGCGCGCGATGGGGTCCGTGGCCCTCGATCTCGCCACGGCGCATCTCGCGCGGCAGCTCGGTGACCCCGGCGAGGCTCCTGCCGAGGCCCGTGCGCAGGAGACGCTGCAGCGGATCCACCGTTTCATCGAGAACAACCTCGGGGACCCGGACCTGACTCCTCAGGTGGTGGCCGATCGGCACGGGATGTCCCTGCGGAGTCTCCACACCCTCTTCCGCGACCAGCCCCTGACCGTCGCGGCGCAGATCCGGCACAGGCGTCTGGAGCGCGCCCGTGCCGACCTCGCGCGCGGGGAACTGAGCGGTCAGCCCGTGCAACTGATCGCGGCTCGCTGGGGGTTCTCCAGCGCGACCGCGTTCAGCCGCGCCTTCCGTGAGGCGTACGGGATCACCCCGTCCGAACACCGGTCGTCCTCGGCCCTCGCGGGACGCGGTGCGCGCGGTGTACAGAAAGTCTGCACGTCACGCACACCACCGCGCGCCGGGCGGACCTAGATTCTCCGCTGCCGGGGAACACCGCCGCAGCGAGAACGCGGCGGCGGTGGCCCGGCGATCTGCACGGGCCGAGACCTCAGGGGAAAGCATGAGCATGCGCAGGAAGATCGCCACGACCGTCGGAGCAACGGCACTGGCGTTCGCGGGAATTCTCGGCACCGCCGGTCAGTCCTTCGCCGGCTCCAACGGCCAGATGCTCCAGTTCTACGACAGGGAAGGTAAGACCTACTCCCTCTACGTCGTCGGTACGAATCAGAACGGCCAGCGGGTCGACGGCTGCTTCCAGACGCCCTCCACCTTCACCCTGCTCTCGGGCTATTGGTGGAAGGGGGCCGTCAGCTACATGGGCTTCGAGAGGGCGAACTGCACCGGCCCGACCACCGGCGCCGTCGACGGATGGGTTCCCGCGTACCAGGAGCACCAAGACATCTACACCATCAGCCTCTGACCGCCGCCACCCCGACAGAAGCCCCAGGTCCAACGGCCTGGGGCTTCTGTCGTGCGGGGGGGGGCCGGCTCAGCGGAGGGTGAGCGGGGTCTCCGACTCCACGTGGGAGAGCTTCTCGGGGTTCCGGACGTAGTAGAGGCCCGTGATGCGGCTGTCCTCGACGTGGATCGCCATGATGCCGTCGAGCTCGCCGTCCAGGTGGACGAGGAGGGCCGGGCTGCCGTTGATCACCGTGAAGGCGACCTCCATGGGGAGCTTGTTCTTGCCGAGGCCGCCCAGCATGAAGCGGGTCACCTTGTCCGCGCCGGCGATCGGGCGGAGCGCGGCCTGCTTGATGCCGCCTCCGTCGCTGACCAGGACGACCCCCGGGGCGAGTACGTCGAGAAGGCCCTGCGGGTTGCCCGTCTCGAGCGCCTGGCGGAACGACTCCAGAGCCGTCCGGGCCACGCTCGGCGAGACCGCCTGGCGGGGGCGCCGGGCGTCGACGTGGCGGCGGGCGCGGTGGGCGATCTGGCGGACCGCCGCCGGGGTCCTGTCGACGGCGGCGGCGATCTCGTCGTAGCCCAGGTCGAAGGCCTCGCGCAGGACGAAGACGGCGCGCTCGGTCGGTGCCAGCGTCTCCAGGACGAGCATCATCGCCATCGACACGCTCTCGGCGAGCTCGACGTTCTCGGCCACGTCGGGCGCGGTGAGCAGCGGCTCCGGAAGCCAGTTGCCGACGTACGCCTCCTTGCGGCGCTGCAGCGTGCGGAGCCGGTTGAGCGACTGCCGCGTCGTGATCCGGACCAGGTAGGCGCGCGCGTCGCCCACCTGTTCCAGATCGACCTTGACCCAGCGCAGCCAGGTCTCCTGGAGGACGTCCTCGGCGTCGGCGGCCGAGCCGAGCATCTCGTACGCGACGGTGAAGAGCAGGTTCCGGTGGGCGACGAACGCCTCGGTCGCCGGGTCGGTGGCTTGCTCGTCCATGTGCATCCTCGTCAGGGTCCTTTACGTCGAAAGGTGTTCGCTCAGACTCCGGCCCGCCGCGCCGGGGCGGGCGTGGCGGTCCGCGCGGCTGCCGCCGCCCGGAGCTGCCGCTCGCGCGTGCCCCCTCCCGCGACGCGGTGCAGACGGTACGAGCCGGGCTTGCCCGCCTCGTCGGCCAGGTGCTTGACCACGCCCACGCACACGAGCTCCTTGAGCTTCGCGCCCAGGCGGCCGTCGACCTTGAGCCAGACGGCGACGTCGGTCCGCTTGGCGAACTGGAAGATGCCGTCGCCCCGGCCCAGGCTGATGCACTGCGCGGCGAACGACTGGTTGAGGGTCTCGGGCCGCTCCCCCGCGATCCGGCTGAGCACCGTGTCGGCGGCCCGGGCGCCCATCGGCATCGCGGCCTGGCAGCTCATCCGCAGCGGCAGGTCCGAAGGCGCCGCCGAGTCCCCCGCCGCGATGATGCGCTCGTCGTCGATGCTGGTCAGCGTCTCGTCCGTCCGCAGACGGCCCAGCGCGTCGGTGCTCAGACCGCTGCGCGCGGCCAGGTCCGGTACGCCGAAGCCGACGGTCCAGATCGTCACCGCGCTCGGCAGCTCGCGGCCTCCGCTGAGCGTGACCGCGTCACGCGTCACGGCCGTCACTCTCGTGTCGGGGCCGTCGAGGACGGTCACCCCGAGCCCGGCCAGCCGCCTGGCGACCGAGCGCCGGCCCCTCGGGTGCAGGTACGGGCCGAGCACCCCGCCGCAGACCAGGGTGACGGCGCGGCCCGCCTCCGCCAGCTCGGCGGCGGTCTCGATACCGGTCGGACCGGCTCCCACGACCGTCACCGCGGCCGTCGCGGGCGCCGCGTCGAGGACCGGGCGCAGCCGCCCGGCCTCCTCGAAGGTGCCGATGGGGTAAGCGAATTCGGCCGCCCCGGGCACGCTCGGGTCGGCGCTGCCGCTGCCCACCGCGTAGACCAGGTAGTCGTAGTCGACCGTGCCGCCCGACGCCAGCTCCACGCTGCGTCCGGCCGCGTCGATCCGGGTCACGGTGTCGACCACCAGCCGTACGCCCTCGCCCAGTACCTCCCGGTAGTCGACGACCGCGCCGTCCGTCCCTCCCACCAGCTGGTGCAGGCGGATCCGGTGGACGAAGCTCCGGCGCGGGTTGATCAGCGTGACCGTCACGTCGCCGCGCCGCGTCAGGCGGTTGGCCGCCATGACGCCCGCGTACCCGCCGCCGATCACGACCACATCGGTGTTCTCGCTCATGGTGTGTCCTCCGCTTCAAGGGGTTCGACATCAAGACACCGACGACCCGGATTCTGTGACACGTACGGCCATGTGACCCGCACAACATTCGAGTTCACGCCAGTGCTGTCGTTGCACTGCTGTGCAGCGACTGCACGAAGATATACTTATGGCCTGAGGGGGCGTCAAGACCCCGCCGAACCGATCGCCCCGGGAGGACAGGGCACGATGAGCCAGGACGATCCCGCCCGCCGCGGCGGCCGCGAGGCGCAGCGCCGCCGTACCCGTAAGGCGATCGTCGACGCGGCGGTCCGGCTGAGCGCCGGCGGAGCGACGCCGTCCGTCGACGAGATCGCGGCCGCCGCCGACGTGTCACGCCGCACGGTCTATACGTACTTTCCGAGCCTCGACCACCTGCTGATCGACGCGACCGCCGGCGCGCTCAACGAGCCCCCGGTCGAGCAGGCGCTCGCCGATCCCGCGATCGCCGGCGACGCCGCTGCCCGGGTGGACGCCCTCATAAGGACGCTGTTGACGTACTCACCACAGTCACTGCCCCTCGGCCGCCGGCTGATCCGCCTGACCGTCGACCTGCCGGAGGGCGAGACTCCGGATCCGCCCGCCCCGCGCCGCGGCCCCCGCCGGATCCAATGGCTGGAGCAGGCCTGCGAGCCGCTCCGCGACACCCTGAGCCCGGAGTCGTACCAGCGGCTGATCTCGGCCCTGACCATCGTGGTCGGCTGGGAGGCGCAGATCGCTCTGCGTGATGTCCGTGGCCTCGGCCCGCAGGCCGAGGAGGAGGCCATCACCTGGGCGGCACGCGCCCTGGTGGAGGCGGCGATCAGAGAACACGAAGCGGGCGCGCCCTAAGGGGTGTTGCGAAGCTCCCGGCTGTCCCGCGACGCCCGACGAGCGCGCTGGGCGGGCCCCGCCGGCACCCGGGGCGGCGGAGAAGGGCGCTCTGTCCGCGTCGGTTCGCGGCGTGCGGTGCGCTGGGCAGCGGCTCGGAGGCGGGTCAGGACGGCGCGGTAGCGGGTGGAGTGTCGGTTCGGCGGCAGATTCGGCATCACGGTCGTCCGCTGACCGTCACACCGCGGGCGGGAATCCCGGAACCCCGGGATCGAGTGGCTCCCCGGCGCTCAGTAGTACTCGCGCATGATCTCGGTGGCCCAGTCCGGCTGCGTCACGGCACCGCGGGGGCCGAACTCGGACAGGTACGGCTTGATGTCGAGGACCGGGGTGCCGTCGACGGCGTCGAGGCCCTGCACGTGGACGTCGCGTCCGTCGACGCACAGCAGGCGGCAGCGGGAGACGCCGAGCCGGTTGGGTCGGTTCTTGCCGCGCTGGGCGAAGATGCCGACCAGCGGCCAGTCGGTGTTGCCGCGCGGGTGCCGGGCCCCGGTCTCCACCTTCTCCGCCGGCACCCGGTCGAAGTGGTAGACGACCTCCACGTGCGAGAAGGAGTCCAGGCCCGCGAGCGCGTCCGGACCGAAGCGCTCGTCCAGCCGGATCACCGCGGAGACCTCCCCCCATGCGTCGTCACGGACCTCCGCCCGCCCGCCGACCACTCGGCCGATCGGGTCCGAGACGACCTCGGCGGTGGGTGTGCGCTCCGACATGTGGTGCTCCGTTCGCGGGAAGGGAGTGATCGGCGTTCACGGTACTCAGCGGTCGACGGCGTTCTGCCACCAGGAGGGCGTCCCTCTGACGGCCGTCAGGAATCGAGAAGCGGCGGGCCACCGGCCCAACTAGCGTGGTGGGCATGGACATCACCATTCACACCACCGTCCTCCCGCACGACGACCCCGACGCCGCCGTGGCCTTCTACCGGGACGTGCTGGGCTTCGAGGTCCGCAGCGACGTCGGACAGGGCAGGATGCGCTGGATCACCGTCGGGCCCGTCGGACAGCCCGGGACCTCCATCCTGCTCGCGCCGCCCGCCGCCGACCCCGGGATCACCGAGGACGAGCGGCGCACCATCACCGAGATGATGGCCAAGGGCACGTACGGGTGGATCCTGCTGGCCACCCCGGACCTCGACGGCACCTTCGAGAAGGTGCAGGCCGGGGACGTCGACGTCGTGCAGGAGCCCACCCAGCAGCCGTACGGCGTGCGGGACTGCGCGTTCCGTGACCCCGCGGGCAACCTCGTCCGCATCCAGGAAGTCCGCTGAGCCGTCCGGCTGAAGGGAGTTCCACCCATGTGCCATCCCGCGTGGAGGCGGGCACGCGTCGCGGCGCAGCACCTGAAGGACCTCGCACGGCTGCGCCGTGTCCGCGACCGGATCGACCGGGAGTACGCGCGGCCCCTGGACGTCGACGCGCTCGCCCGTGACGCCGGCATGTCTCCCGGGCACCTCGGCCGCCTGTTCCGCCAGGCGTACGGCCGGTCGCCCTACTCGTATCTGATGGCCCGGCGCGTCGAGCACGCGACGGCGCTCCTGCGCGGGGGTGATCTCGGCGTCGCCGAGGTACGCGCCCGGGTCGGCTGCTCCTCGTCCGGCGTCTTCGGCGCGCACTTCGCCGAGCGGGTCGGCATGGAGCCCGACGACTACCGGCGCCGGGCGGCGGACGCGTTGGAGCGGTCCGCCGGACCGGTCAGGATTCGAGAAGCGTCGGCGGCCCTGCCGTCACTAGCGTGGCAGTCATGAACTCCATCGACACCGTCACCCTGGAGGTGGCCGACACCACGGCCGCCGAGCGCTTCTACACCGCCTTCGGTCTGGGCGACCAGGTCCGTCTGCGGGCCTCGGACGCCCCGACCACCGGCTTCCGCGGCTTCTCGCTGTCGCTCACGGTCTCCCGGCCGGCCGACGTCACGGCCTTCGTCGACGCCGCCCTCGACGCCGGCGCCACGGCGCTGAAGCCCGTCTCGAAGTCCTTCTGGGGCTACGGCGGTGTCGTCCGGGCGCCCGACGGCACGATCTGGAAGATCGCCACGTCGGAGAAGAAGGACAAGGGCCCCGCCACCGGCCGGATCGACCAGATCGTGCTCCTGCTCGGCGCCGCGGACGTGACCGCGAGCAGGCAGTTCTACGTCGAGCACGGCCTCACCGTGACGAAGAGCTTCGGCCGCAAGTACGTCGAGTTCGCCGCGGGGTCCGGCCCCGTCAAGCTCGCCCTGTACGGCCGTCGCGCCCTCGCCAAGGACGTCGGCGTCCCCGTCGACGGCACCGGCTCGCACCGGCTCGTCCTCGGCGGCGGAACCGAGGCCCTCACCGACCCCGACGGGTTCGCCTGGGAGCCCGCCCCGGCCACCAGCCGGATCTGACCCGCAGCACCCGATCCGACGAGTACGACGAGTACGAACCAGCGCGACCGGCACGGAGAACCGACCCGCCCCGACCCGCCCCAGCACCGCGAGAGGACCTGCCATGAAGAGCACCGACTCGGCCGCCACGTCGTACGACGGTTTCACGGAGGATGAGCGGGGCGCGATGAAGGAACGCGCCCAGGAGCTGAAGAAGGCCGCCCGCCGCAGCCCGCGCGCGGCCAAGGCGGACGGCGAGAGCGAGGTGCTCGCGAAGATCGCCGAGATGCCGGAGGCGGACCGCGTCCTCGCCGAGCGGATCCACGCCGTCGTGAAGGCCGCCGCGCCGGAACTCACGCCGAAGACCTGGTACGGGATGCCTGCCTACGCCAAGGACGGCAAGGTCGTCTGCTTCTTCCAGAGCGCGGCGAAGTTCAAGGCGCGCTACGCCACCCTCGGGTTCAACGACGCCGCCAACCTCGACGAGGGCACCATGTGGCCCACCGCCTTCGCCCTGACGCGGCTCACCGCCGACGACGAGGCGTTCATCGAGGCGCTGGTCAAGCGCGCGGCGAGCTGAGGCAGGCCCGCCACGGCTACGGGACTCCCGTCGGCGCCCGTCCCGTCAGGGCGCCAGGCGGACGAAGGCCACCTCGAAGTGGTCCACCGAGACCACCCGCTGGCCCTCCCGCTGGGACGACTCGTCCCGTACCCGCGCCGCCGGCTCCTCGCTCTCCAGCATCGCCGCCTCGTCCTCCCACAGGGTCAGCGACCTCGCCTTCCCCGTCACCCGGTCCACGAGGTAGAACGCGCCCCGGAACCCCGGCAGGTTCTCCACCTGTTTGACGATCACCTCCGACTTGGCGGCCAGGTCGCCCTCCGGCGGTACCGGCGACCCCTGGTAGGTGCTCAGCCTCGCGAACATCGACGGACGTCCTTTCCTCGGCCTTCCCCTGCGGGCGGGCGGCTCAGGACCAGCCTGCGTCGGCGGGGCGCGCGCCGCATGCCGGGTCGTCCGCACGGGACACGGGCCGCCCCCGCACAGGACACGTCGTGGGATCGCGGGAGAATGGGGGTACGAGGCATGAGGAGGCGGATGCCGTGGCGTCGTACATCGCCGTGACCGCCCTCAGCCACGCCGGGCTGGTGCGCGAGCACAACGAGGACAGCCTCGTCGTCGGGCCGTGGACCCTGTGCGGGACGGTGACCGACACACCCCAGACCCTGGTCTTCCCGCCGGACCGGCCGCTTCTCGTCGCCGTCGCCGACGGGCTCGGCGGCCAGCCGGCCGGTGAGGTGGCCAGTGCCCTGGTCGTCCGCCGGCTCGCGGGTCTCGGACCCGCGCTCGACGGCCCGGAGACGGTCGGCGAGGCGCTGACCCTGTGCAACCGTTCCGTGTACGCGGCCGCCGAGGGCCGTCCCGAGCTGGCCACCATGGGGACCACCGTCGCGGGCACGCTCGTCCTGGAAGGGTCGCTGCTGTCGTTCAACGTCGGCGACAGCAAGGTCTTCCACGCGGACAGGGACGGTCTGCGCCAGGTCAGCGTGGACGACAGCCCGCCGCCCGCACCCGGGCACCGCACCACGTCGGCCGTCACCCAGACCCTCGGCGGCAGCCTGACGTACAACCCCGTCGCCCCGCACGTCGCCGCCTTCCCGCTCTCGCCGGGCGACCGCTATCTCGTGTGCAGCGACGGGCTCACCGACCCGGTGCCCGAGGACGAGATCGAGGAGCTGCTGCGCGTCCACGACGACGGCAAGGCGGCCTTCGAGCTGTGGAAGGCCGCCATCGACGCCGGCGGGCCGGACAACATCACCATCGCCCTCGTCCGGATCGGCGAGTGATCACGAACTCCCGCCGGTCCGAGCGGGGCCGTTCGCGGACCGTCACCCGGGTGCCGCAGCAGCGCGGGGCGGGGCCGGGCCCCTGTCGTACGGTCGGCCGGCCGCGCGATCATGGGGCCATGAAGCCGCGCTGTGCCGTACTCGACGACTACCAGGGCGTCGCCCTCTCCTCCGCCGACTGGAGCCGGCTCGCCGACCGCGTCGACGTACGCGTCCTTCGCGAGCACCTGACCGGCCGGGACGCGCTGGTCGCGGCGGTCGGGGACTGCGAGATCCTCGTCGTCATGCGCGAGCGGACGCCGCTGGACGCCGAGCTGCTCGGCCGGCTGCCCCGGCTGCGGCTCGTGGTCACCTCCGGGATGCGCAACGCCTCCATCGACCTGACGGCGGCGGCAGCCCTCGGGATCACCGTCTGCGGTACGGCCAGCAGCTCCGAACCGCCCGCCGAGCTGACCTGGGCGCTCATCCTGGGGCTGGCCCGGCAGGTCCGGACCGAGGCACAGGCGCTGCGCGAGGGCGGGCCCTGGCAGTCGACGGTCGGCGCGGACCTGTCCGGGCGGACGCTCGGGCTCGTCGGCCTCGGCAAGATCGGCGGCCGGGTCGCCCGGGTCGGGCTCGCCTTCGGCATGGAGGTCGTCGCCTGGAGCCCGAACCTGACGGCACAACGGGCGGCGGAGCACGGGGTCGCCTACGTGCCGGACCGGCGGGCGCTGATGGAGCGCGCGGACGTGGTGTCGCTGCACATGGTGCTCTCCGAGCGGACCCGCGGGCTGATCGGGGAGCCCGAACTGCGGGCGATGCGCCCGTCTGCGTACCTGGTCAACACCTCGCGGGCGGGCCTGGTCGACGGCGAGGCGCTGCTCCGGGCGCTGCGCGAGGGCTGGATCGCGGGCGCCGGCCTCGACGTCTTCGCCACCGAACCGCTCGCGGCCGACGACCCCCTGCGCACCCTGCCGAACGTCCTGGCGCTGCCGCACCTGGGGTACGTGACGCGCGGCAACTACGACCGCTACTTCGGGCAGGCGGTGGAGGACATCGAGGCGTACCTGGCGGGCGCTCCCGTACGGACGCTGGGGGAGCGTTAGCGCGGAGGAGCGGTGACGCCCGGGAGAGAGCGGTAGCGCGGAGGAGCGGTGACGCCCGGGAGAGAGCGGTAGTGCGGGCGGCACACGTCGGCGGCGGCACGTAGTCGTGACGGCGGGGCGGCCGTATGGGACGGTGGACGTATGCCCGTACCCGTGATCCTCGACTGCGATCCCGGTCACGACGACGCGTTCAACATCCTGCTGGCCGCCGCTCATCCGGCCGTCGACCTGCTGGCCGTGACCACCGTGGCGGGCAATCAGACGGTCGAGAAGACCACCCTCAACGCCCGCCGGGTCTGCGCCGTCGCCGGGATCCGCGGGGTGCCGATCGCGGCCGGGCGGGACCGCCCGCTGCACGGGCCGCCGCTCGTCGCGGAGAACATCCACGGCGGCTCGGGGCTCGACGGCCCCGGCTTCGGCGACGGCGAACCGGACGTCCCGCAGGATCCGCGCGACGCGCGCACACTGATCCGGGACACCCTGCTCGCGCATCCCGCACCCGTCACGCTCGTGCCGACCGGGCCGCTGACCAACATCGCCACCTTTCTGCTCGCCCACCCGGAGCTGACCCCGCGCATCGAGCGGATCGTGCTGATGGGCGGCTCGACGGGGCGCGGGAACACCACCCCGGCCGCCGAGTTCAACGTCCTCTGCGACCCTGAGGCGGCGGACATCGTCTTCTCCAGCGGGCTGCCGATCACGATGTTCGGGCTCAACGCCACCCACCAGGCACGCGCGACCGCCGACGTCGTCTCCCGGATCGCGGCGCTCGGCACGCCGCTGTCCAGGCTCTGCGTCGAGCTGCTGACCTACTTCGCCGGTACGTACCGCGAGGTGTTCGGCTTCGACTCGCCGCCGCTGCACGATCCGCTGACCGTGGCGCATCTGATCGACCCGTCCCTGATCAGCCTGGTGCGGGCGGCGGTGTCGGTCGAGCTGACGGGCACGTACACGCGGGGCGCGACGGTGGTGGACCTGCTCGGGGTGACGGGCCGCCCGGCCAACGCGGAGGTGGGTATGGAGGTCGACGTCGCGGGCTTCTGGGATCTGATCGTGGAGGCCGTGCGGGTGCTGGGCGAACCCACCCGGGACTGACGAGACGGAACGTCTTGCAAGCTGGCGCGCGATCCCTTATCGTCGAACACGCGAGACGAGACGTCTCGTATCGGAATCCCAAAGTCGTCCACCGCGAGTCCTCGACCGACAGGCGTCAGCCGTCGACACCGTCCGGCTCCCCCGTCCCCGACGCGAAGGATCCCCACTTGTTCCGAGTCCAACTCACCGACGTCACCAAGCGCTACGACGACCGGCTCGTCCTCGACCGCGTCTCCCTCACCGTGCGGCCCGGCGAGCGCGTGGGCGTCGTCGGCGACAACGGCTCCGGGAAGTCCACCCTCCTCCGGCTCCTCGCCGGCCTGGAGGCGCCCGACAACGGCACCGTCGCCGTCGACTCCCCCGGCGGTCTCGGCCACCTCGCCCAGACCCTGGACCTCGCGGGGACGGCGACCGTCGGCGACGCGATCGACCTCGCGCTCGCCGACGTACGGAAGCTGGAACGCTCGATCCGGGAGGCCGAGGCGGCGCTCTCGCGCACCGGCGACCTCGACGGCTACGCCGCGCTGCTCGCCGCGTACGAGGCGCGCGGCGGACGGGACGCCGACCGGAGGGTGGAGACGACACTCCGCCGGCTCGGCGAACGCGAACCTCTCGACCGCGACCGCCCCCTGGGCACCCTCTCGGGCGGACGGCGCTCACGCCTCGCGCTCGCCGCGACCCTCGCCTCCGACCCCGAACTGCTGCTGCTCGACGAGCCGACCAACGACCTCGACGACGAGGCCGTGGCCTGGCTGGAGGAGCGTCTGCGCACCCACCGCGGGACGGTCGTCGCCGTCACCCACGACCGGGCCTTCCTCGACGGGGTCACCACCGCCGTCCTGGAGGTCGATCACGAGCTGCGGACGGTACGCCGTTACGGCAACGGCTACGCCGGCTATCTGGCCGGACGGGCGGCCGAACGGGCGCGGTGGGAGCGGGAGTACGAGGAGTGGCGGGCCGAGACCGCCCGCCACTCGACGCTCGCCGACGCGAACATCGGCCGCTTCTCCGCCATCCCGCGCAAGGCTCCGGCGGCGTTCAGCGGGGCGGGCGCGTTCCGGGCCCGGTCACGGGCGCACGGCGCGATGAGCAGGATCCGGGCCGCCCGGGAGAGGCTCCACCGGCTGGACCAGAACCCGGTGCCGCCGCCGCCGGAGCCGCTGCGGTTCACGGCGGACATCGAGGGCGACCCCGGCGCGGTCGCGCTGACGGACGTACGGGTGGAGGGCAGGCTGCGCCTGGACTCCCTGCATCTGGCCCCCGGCGAACGCCTCCTGGTCACCGGCCCGAACGGCGCGGGCAAGACCACGCTGCTCAAGGTCCTCGCCGGCGAACTCGCCCCGGACGGCGGGACGGTGACGGCCCCGCCGCGGGTCGGCATGCTCCGCCAGGACGGCGCCCCACCGGACGACCCGCGCACGGTCGCGGCGGCCTTCGGGCCGGCCCGGGAGGAGGAGCTGCTCCGGCTCGGGCTCTTCGGGGCGGCCGATCTGAACACGCCCGTACGGGAGTTGTCGACGGGCCAGCGCCGCAAGCTGGAGCTGGCCCGTCTGGTCAGCCGCCCGACGGACCTGCTCCTCCTCGACGAACCGACCAACCACCTGGCCCCCGGCCTCGTGGAGGAACTGGAGGCCGCGCTCGCCACCTACCCGGGCACGCTGGTCGTGGTCACCCACGACCGCCGCATCCGGCGGTCCTTCCCCGGCCGGCGCCTCGAACTGACCCCGGCGCAGGCGGCCCGGGTGTAGACCGTCGGCCCTCGAGGCCCGGCGCCGGGGCCCGCCCCCGGCGCCGGGGCCGCCCGGCCCCGGTGAAGGCCTCGGCCCTCGCCTCCGGCGCAGGGGCCTCAGCCCTCGGCGCCGTCCTCCAGGTCGCCCTCCGTGTCCAGGAAGACCTGGCGCAGGGCGGCCAGGGTCTGCGGGTCCGGCTTCTCCCACATGCCGCGCGACTCGGCCTCCAGGAGGCGTTCCGCGATGCCGTGCAGGGCCCAGGGGTTGGCTTCCTTCAGGAAGGCCTGGTTCTCCGGGTCCAGGACGTACGTCTCGGTCAGCTTGTCGTACATCCAGTCGGCGACCACGCCCGTCGTCGCGTCGTAGCCGAAGAGGTAGTCGACCGTCGCCGCCAGCTCGAACGCGCCCTTGTAACCGTGGCGGCGCATCGCCTCGATCCACTTCGGATTGACCACCCGGGCGCGGAAGACCCGCGAGGTCTCCTCGACCAGGGTCCGGGTGCGGACCGTCTCCGGGCGGGTGGAGTCGCCGATGTACGCCTCGGGGGCCGTGCCCGTCAGCGCGCGGACGGTCGCCACCATGCCGCCGTGGTACTGGAAGTAGTCGTCCGAGTCGGCGATGTCGTGCTCACGCGTGTCCGTGTTCTTCGCGGCCACCGCGATCCGCTTGTAGGCCGTCTCCATCTCCGAGCGGGCCGGACGGCCCTCCAGACCGCGGCCGTACGCGTATCCGCCCCACACCGTGTACACCTCGGCGAGGTCCGCGTCCGTGCGCCAGTCGCGCGAGTCGATCAGCTGGAGGATGCCCGCACCGTAGGTGCCCGGCCGCGAGCCGAAGATCCGGGTCGTCGCGCGCCGCTCGTCGCCGTGCTCGGCCAGGTCGGCCTGCGCGTGCGCCCGTACGAAGTTCTCCCCGGCCGGCTCGTCGAGCGAGGCGGCCAGCCGTACGGCGTCGTCGAGGAGCCCGATGACGTGCGGGAAGGCGTCCCGGAAGAAGCCCGAGATGCGCAGCGTGACGTCGATGCGCGGGCGGCCCAGCTCGGCGAGCGGCACCGGCTCCAGGCCGTTCACCCGGCGCGAGGCGTCGTCCCACGTGGGGCGGACGCCCAGCAGGGCGAGGGCCTCGGCCACGTCGTCGCCCGCCGTGCGCATCGCGCTCGTGCCCCACAGGGAGAGGCCGACGGAGGTCGGCCACTCCCCGTTGTCGGAGCGGTAGCGCTCCAGGAGCGAGTCGGCGAGCGCCTGGCCGGTCTCCCACGCGAGGCGGGAGGGGACGGCCTTGGGGTCGACGGAGTAGAAGTTCCGGCCGGTCGGCAGCACGTTGACCAGGCCGCGCAGCGGCGAGCCGGAGGGCCCCGCCGGGACGAAGCCGCCGTTCAACGCGTGCACGGCGTGGGCGAGTTCGTCGGTCGTGGCGGCGAGCCGCGGCACGACCTGCTCGCAGGCGAAGCGGAGGACGGCCTGGACGTCGGGACCGTACGCGGCGGCGACCGCCGGGACCGCCTCCACGGACCAGTCCGCCGCCTCCATCGCCTCGACCAGCTCGCGCGCCGTCGCCTCCGCCTCGTCGGCGGTGGTACGGGTCGCGGCCGACTCGTCGAGGCCCAGGGCCTCACGGAGACCCGGCAGCGCCTGCGTACCGCCCCAGATCTGCCGGGCGCGCAGGATCGAGAGCACCAGGTTCACGCGCTCGGGACCGGCCGGTGCCCCGCCGAGCACATGCAGACCGTCCCTGATCTGGGCGTCCTTGACCTCGCACAGCCAGCCGTCGACGTGCAGCAGGAAGTCGTCGAAGCCGTCGTCCTCCGGGCGGGCCTCCAGGCCCAGGTCGTGGTCGAGCTTGGCCGCCTGGATCAGCGTCCAGATCTGCGCGCGGATGGCGGGCAGCTTGGACGGGTCCATGGAGGAGATCTGCGCGTACTCGTCGAGCAGCTGCTCCAGGCGCGCGATGTCGCCGTACGAGTCGGCGCGGGCCATCGGCGGCACCAGGTGGTCGACCAGCGTCGCGTGCACGCGGCGCTTGGCCTGCGTACCCTCGCCCGGGTCGTTGACCAGGAACGGGTAGACCAGCGGGATGTCGCCGAGCGCCGCGTCCGGGCCGCAGGCGGCGGACAGGCCCGCGTTCTTGCCGGGCAGCCACTCCAGGTTGCCGTGCTTGCCGAGGTGGACCATCGCGTCCGCCCCGAAGCCGCCGTCCTCGGTGCGCGCCGCGATCCAGCGGTAGGCGGCCAGGTAGTGGTGGGACGGCGGGAGATCGGGGTCGTGGTAGATCGCGATCGGGTTCTCGCCGAAGCCGCGCGGCGGCTGGATGAGGACGAGGAGGTTCCCGCGCCGCAGGGCGGCGAGGACGATGTCGCCCTCGGGGTTCCGGGACCGGTCGAGGAACATCTCCCCGGGCGCCGGGCCCCAGTGCTCCTCGACGGCCTCGCGCAGCTCGGCCGGGAGGGTCGCGTACCAGCGGCGGTAGTCGGCGGCCGGGATGCGGACGGGGTTCTTCGCCAGCTGCTCCTCGGTCAGCCAGTCCTGGTCGTGGCCGCCCGCCTCGATCAGGGCGTAGATCAGCTCGTCGCCGTCCCCGGAGACCAGCCCGGGGATCTCCTCGACCGGGCCGAAGTCGTACCCCTCCGCACGCAGGCGCCGCAGGAGCGCGACGGCGGAGGCGGGGGTGTCGAGGCCGACCGCGTTGCCGATCCGGGAGTGCTTGGTCGGGTACGCGGAGAGGACCAGCGCGATCCTCTTCTCGGCGTTCGGGATGTGCCGCAGGCGGGCGTGGCGCACCGCGATCCCGGCGACGCGAGCGGCGCGCTCGGTGTCGGCGACGTACGCCGGAAGTCCGTCCTCGTCGATCTCCTTGAAGGAGAACGGGACGGTGATGAGCCGGCCGTCGAACTCGGGCACGGCGACCTGGCTCGCGGCGTCCAGCGGGGAGAGGCCCTCGTCGTTCTCCTCCCAGGCGGCGCGCGAGCCGGTGAGGCAGAGCGCCTGCAGGATCGGCACGTCGAGGGCGGCGAGCGCGCCCGCGTCCCAGGCGTCCTCGTCCCCGCCCGCCTGCGCCTCGGCGGGCTTGGTGCCGCCGGCAGCGAGGACGGTGGTGACGATCGCGTCGGCCGTACGAAGGGTGTCGAGCAGCTCCGGCTCGGGGGCGCGCAGGGAGGCGACGTACAGCGGCAGGGCCCGGGCGCCCGCGTCCTCGACCGCCGCGCAGAGCGCGTCGACGAAGGCGGTGTTCCCGCTCATGTGGTGGGCGCGGTAGTAGAGCACGGCGACGGTCGGGCCGTCGGTGGCGCGCGCCTCCCGCTCCAGCGGGCCCCAGGTGGGCGCGGCGGCGGGGGCGTCGAAGCCGTGACCGGTGAGCAGCACGGTGTCGGAGAGGAACCGGGCCAGCTGCTCCAGGTTGGCCGGACCGCCGTGCGCGAGGTAGGCGTGGGCCTCGGTGGCGACGCCCACGGGGACGGTGGAGGCCTCCATCAGCTGGGCGTCGGGAGCCTGTTCCCCGGAGAGCACGACCAGCGGCTTCTCCGTCGCCCGCAGGGCGTCCAGGCCGTCCTCCCAGGCGCGCAGACCGCCGAGGAGGCGTACGAGAACGAGGTCGGCGCCGTCCAGGAGCCCGGGCAGGTCGTCCAGGGCGAGGCGGGAGGGGTTGGCGAACCGGTACGCGACGGGGCCGCCGGCCGCGCGGGCGCTGAGCAGGTCGGTGTCGGAGTGCGACAGCAACAGAATTCGCATGCGTGCGCAGGCCTTCCTCGGGGTTGTCCGCGCCCCGGGTGGTCGTGTGGACGGCAGGAGTTCCTGACTCACCCGGCCCCTTCCGGGGCCCGGCTCACAGTGGCGGGACCGCGCCGGATTCTCACCGGGCTTCCTCCCCGGGGTCCTGGGACCCCATGCCGATCTGCATAGTAGATCGTGCGCTCGGCGGCCCGGGGGGTCACCCGGATTCACGTGGGTATGCTCGCCGCCATGCCGCCCACCACGCCCCCTGCGCCCAACCAGGGCGAACCTCTCATACGGGACCGTGGCGACGCCTGCCCCGGGGCGCTCCGACTGCACCCCGCCGACGACGGCCGCCTGGCCCGACTGCGCCTGCCCGCCGGATTGTTGACGTCTCGTCAGGTCGAGGTCCTGGCGTCGGCGGCGGAGTCCCTGGGCGACGGACGGGTGACGGTCACGTCCCGGGGGAACGTGGAGCTGCGGGGGCTCGGCGAAGGCTGCGGCGCGGAACTGGCGGACCGCCTGGCGGAGGCGGGCCTTCTCCCCTCGACCACCCACGAACGGGTCCGCAACATCGTCGCCTCCCCGGCGGCCGGACTGGACGGACTCGGCCACGCGGACGCCCAGTTGTGGGCCCGCGAGCTGGACGCGCTGCTGTGCGCGACCCCCTGGGCGGCGGCCCTCTCGGGCCGCTTCCTCTTCGCCCTGGACGACGGCCGCGGCGACGTGGCGGGGCTCGGCGCGGATGTGACCTTGATCGCAGGAGGCGCCCGGCCGGACACCGACCGGGGGTCGGGCGGGAGCCCGTCGGGCGGCGGAGCCAGGACGGGCGGGAGCGCATCGTCCGGCGACACCGGAGCCAGGACGGGCGGGAGCCCGTTGCCCGCCGGATCCACGGCGAGCGGCTGCGTCGGCCCGGCGCTGCGCGCCGGCGACGCCCTGCTGTGCGTCGGCGGACAGACGTTCCGCGTCGCAGGCGCCGACGCGCCGCGAGCGGCGCTCGCCGCGGCCGACGCGTTCCTGCGCGCCGCACAGAACGCCGGAAACGGCGCGTGGCGCGTGAAGGAACTGCCGCGCTCCGGGGCGCCGGAAGCGGAAGCCACCGACGACGCCGGCCCGAACGGGCTGCCAAGCGTCGGGCCGACGGGCGCCCCCGGCGCCGGGGAGGCCGGCCCAGGCGCCCCCGGGGCCGGAGAGGCCGGCGCGCCGAACGCCGGGACCGGCCTCCTCGACCTCGCCGCCGCGCTCGCGCGGGCCGGGGTCGACGCCCGCCCCGTCACCCCCGCACCGCCGCTGCCGCACCGCGCGCCGCCCGTGCCCGGGGCACTCGGCGGGCGCGCGCTGCACGTGCTCGCGCCCCTCGGGCGGCTGACCGCCGCCCAGCTGCGGGCGCTGCTGCCCGCCGACGAGGTACGGCTCACACCCTGGCGTGGCGCCGTCGTCGTCGGGGCCTCCCACGAGCGGCTGCCGGAGCTCGACGCGGCCGGCCTCATCACCCGACCCGCCGACCCCTGGGCCGGCGTCGGCGCCTGCACCGGGCGCCCCGGCTGCGCCAAGTCCCTCGCGGACGTGCGCGCCGACGCCACCCCCGGCCGCGGCGGTCTCCCCGTCCACTTCTCCGGGTGCGAGCGGCGGTGCGGCCACCCGCAGGGCCGCGCCTGGGTCGACGTCGTCGCCACCGCCGACGGCCACTACCTCGTGGACGGCCGCGCCACCCCCCGTACAGACCTTCCCCACGCCGTCGCGGCGGCCCGCACCCCAACGAGATGAGCGAGAGCAACAGGATGTTCGACTACGAGAAGGACGGCGCGGAGATCTACCGCCAGTCCTTTGCCACGATCCGCGCCGAAGCGGATCTGGCGGGTCTGCCCGCCGACGTCAGCCAGGTCGCGGTGCGCATGATCCACGCCTGCGGCATGGTCGACCTCGTCCGCGACCTCGCGTACTCGCCCGAGGTCGTCTCCCGCGCCCGCGCCGCCCTGCGCGCCGGCGCGCCCATCCTCTGCGACGCGCAGATGGTCGCCAGCGGCGTCACCCGCAAGCGGCTGCCCGCCGACAACGACGTGGTGTGCACGCTCTCCGACCCGTCCGTGCCCGCGCTCGCCGCCGAGCTCGGCACGACCCGCAGCGCCGCCGCGCTCGAACTCTGGCGCGACCGCCTCGAAGGCTCGGTCGTCGCCATCGGCAACGCCCCCACCGCCCTCTTCCGCCTCCTGGAGATGATCGAGAAGGGCGCAGGACGCCCGGCGGCCGTCCTCGGCATCCCGGTCGGCTTCATCGGCGCCGCCGAGTCCAAGGACGCGCTGGCCGACCAGACCCTGGGCCTCGACTACCTCGTCGTACGCGGCCGGCGCGGCGGCAGCGCGATGACCGCCGCCGCGATCAACGCCATCGCGACCGAAGCGGAGATCCAGGCATGAGTGCCACCACCCCCGGCAGGCTGTACGGAGTCGGTCTCGGCCCCGGCGACCCGAACCTGATGACGGTGGCCGCCGTGAAGGCGATCGCCTCCGCCGACGTGATCGCGTACCACTCCGCCCGCCACGGCCGCTCCATCGCGCGCTCGATCGCCGCCGAGCACATCCGCGAGGACCACGTCGAGGAGCGGTTGATGTACCCGCTCACGGTGGAGACCACGGACCACCCCGGCGGCTACCGGGGCGCGCTCGACGACTTCTACGAGGAGGCGGCCGCCCGCCTCGCCGCCCACCTGGACGCCGGCCGCACGGTGGCCGTGCTCGCCGAGGGCGACCCGCTCTTCTACGGCTCGTACCAGCACATGCACAAGCGCCTCGCGGACCGCTACGACACCACCGTCATCCCCGGTGTCACCTCCGTCAGCGCCGCCGCCGCCCGGCTCGGGGAGCCGCTGTGCGAGGCGGAGGAGGTCCTGACGATCATCCCCGGCACCCTGCCGGAGGACGAGCTCACGGCCCGCCTCGCGGGCACGGACTCGGCGGTCGTGATGAAGCTCGGCCGCACGTTCCCGACCGTGCGGCGCGCCCTGGAGCGGGCGGGCCGGCTGGAGGACGCCCGCTACGTGGAGCGGGCGTTCATGGCGGGCGAGCGTACGGCAGTCCTCTCCGAGGTCGACGCCGAGACGGTGCCGTACTTCTCGGTGGCCGTGCTGCCCTCCCGTATCGACGCCGTCGCCCCCGAGTCCCGCGAGACGGGCGGCGAGGTCGTCGTCGTCGGCACGGGCCCTGCGGGTGCGCCCTGGCTGACCCCGGAGTCGCGCGGCGCGCTGGTCAACGCCGACGACCTGGTCGGCTACACCACGTACCTCGACCGGGTCCCGGCGCTGCGTCCCGGCCAGCTCCGGCACGGTTCCGACAACAAGGTCGAGTCCGAGCGCGCCGAGTTCGCCCTCGACCTGGCCCGGCGCGGACGCCGGGTCGCGGTCGTCTCGGGCGGCGACCCTGGCGTCTTCGCGATGGCGACGGCGGTCCTGGAGGTGGCGTCGGAGGAGCGGTACGCGGACGTTCCGGTACGGGTCCTCCCGGGCGTGACCGCCGCGAACGCGGCGGCGGCCGCGGCGGGCGCCCCGCTGGGCCACGACTACGCGACCGTCTCCCTCTCCGACCGCCTCAAGCCCTGGGACGTCATCGCGGCGCGGCTGCGCGCGGCGGCCTCGGCGGACCTGGTCCTGGCGCTCTACAACCCGGGCTCGAAGTCCCGTACGCACCAGGTGGCGGCCGCCCGTGACCTGCTCCTCGAACTCCGCTCGCCCGAGACCCCGGTGGTCGTGGCGCGGGACGTGGGCGGCCCGGAGCAGTCGGTACGGGTGGTGACCCTGAAGACGCTGGAGCCGTCCGAGGTCGACATGCGGACGCTGCTGCTCATCGGCTCGTCCCAGACGCGCGCGGTCGAACGCGGCGACGGCCGCACGATCGCCTGGACGCCCCGGCGCTACCCGGAGGCGTAGGCGGGTGGGGCCGCGGCGGCCCCCGGAGGCGTAGGCGGGAAAGGGGCCTTCACGCCCGCGGCGGAGGTGCCTCCGCCCGCCCCCGCACCCAGGCGGCGGCCTCCTCCGGGGTCGCCGCCACCGGTACGCCCCGCGGGACCGGCGGGCGGCGGACCGTGACCACCGGAATGCCCGCCTCGCGGGCCGCGGCGAGCTTGGGGGCGGTCGCCGCGCCCCCGCTGTCCTTGGTGACGAGCACGTCGATGCCGTGGCGGGCGAGCAGCTCCCGCTCTCCCTCCAGGGTGAACGGCCCCCGGTCCAGAAGGACTTCGGTGCGGGCGGGCATCGGGGGCTCGGGGGCGTCCACCGATCGCACGAGGAACCACTGCGGGCAGTCGGCGAAGGCGGCGAGCCCCATCCGGCCGGTCGTCAGGAACACCCTGCCCCCGAGCCCGTCCAGGGTCCGCGCCGCCTCCTCCAGGGAGGAGACCGGGTGCCAGTCGTCCCCCGCCGCCGGGACCCAGCCGGGGCGGCGCAGGGCGAGCAGGGGAACATGGGCGGTGGCGGCCGCCCGGGCCGCGTTGAAGCTGATGTTCTCCGCGAAGGGATGGGTGGCGTCGATGAGCACGTCCACGGCGTGCGCGCGCACCCACTCCACGAGCCCGTCCACGCCGCCGAACCCGCCGATCCGGACCTCCCCGACGGGCAGCCGGGGGGCGGCGACCCGCCCGGCGAGCGAGCTGGTGACCCGTACGGTGGCGTGGAGTCGCGCGGCGAGGGCGCGGGCCTCGGTGGTCCCGCCGAGAATGAGTACGTGCACGGGAGCCCTTTCATGAGCGCAGGCGGCGGGCGCGACGCCCAACTCAAGCACACCGGTCTGCGCCCCGGGTGGACGACCGGGGCGTGCGCGACGGCGGCGACGACGGCCGCGTACACGGCGCTCCTGACGGGCGACTTCCCCGACCCCGTGACGATCACGCTGCCGAAGGGCGGCCGCCCGGCGTTCGCGCTCGCGGCGGAGGAGCTGACGGCGGACCACGCCATGGCGGCGGTCGTGAAGGACGCGGGTGACGACCCGGACGTGACCCACGGGGCGCTGGTCCGCTCGACGGTACGGCTCCTCCCGGCCGGCTCGGGCGTCGTGTTCCGCGCCGGTCCCGGCGTCGGTACGGTCACCCTGCCGGGCCTCCCCCTGGAGGTCGGCGAGCCGGCGATCAACCCGGTCCCGCGGCAGATGATGCGCGAGCACGTGGCGGAGGTCGCGGCGGCGCACGGCGCGGGCGGCGACGTGGAGATCACGGTCTCCGTCGACCACGGCGAGGAGATCGCCCGCTCGACGTGGAACCCGCGGATCGGGATCCTCGGCGGCCTGTCGATCCTGGGGACGACGGGGATCGTCGTGCCGTACTCCTGCTCGGCCTGGATCGACTCCATCCGCAAGGGCGTGGACGTGGCGCGCGCGGCGGGTCTGACGCATGTGGCGGGCTGCACCGGCTCCACCTCGGAGAAGACGGTGACGACGCTCTACGACCTTCCGGAGATCGCCCTGCTCGACATGGGCGACTTCGCGGGCGCCGTCCTCAAGTACGTCCGCCGCCACCCGGTCGACCGCCTCACCGTCTGCGGCGGCTTCGCCAAGCTCTCCAAGCTGGCCGCGGGCCATCTGGACCTCCACTCGGCCCGCTCCCAGGTCGACAAGGCCTTCCTCGCGGACCTGGCCCGCACGGGCGGTGCGTCGGAGGCCCTCGCCGCGGAGATCGCCGGGGCGAACACGGGCCTGGCGGCCCTCCGCCTCTGCGAGGCCGCGGGCGTCCCCCTCGGTGACCTGGTGGCCGCCCGCGCCCGCGACGAGTCCCTGACGGTCCTGCGCGGCGCCCCGGTCGCGGTCGACGTCGTCTGCATCGACCGCGCGGGCACGGTGGTGGGCCGAGCGGAACCCGCGGGACCGTGACGGCGCCCGGGCCCACCGGTCGCGGGACACGGGATGCGGCCCCCGAGCCCCGAACCTAGGCTGGCGAGGGCAGTGCCCCCACGAGAGAGGGATGTGGCCCCATGGCGAAGCGAGGCAACAAGAAGCGCGCCCGCAAGAAGAAGAAGGCGAACCACGGCAAGCGGCCGAACGCCTGACAGCCGGGGCCGGACACCCACCGGGGTGTCCGGCCCGGGCGCATTGGAGGGGTGCGGCGCCGGCCCACTGCTCCCGGTTCAGCAGGTGTGACGGTCCCTCGCCGGGTCGTAGAGGTGGCTGTCACGGAACTGCGAGGCCGCCAGCGTGCGGCCGACAAGGATCACCGCCGTCTTCGTGATCCCCGCCTCCTTCATCTGCCCCGCGATGTCCTCCAGCGTGCCCCGCAGCACGATCTCGTCCGGGCGGCTGGCCATCGCCACGACCGCGGCCGGGCAGTCCGCGCCGTAGTGGGGGAGCAGCTCGGCGACGACCCGGTCGACGTACCGGGCCGCCAGGTGGAGCACCAGGAGTGCGCCGCTGCGGCCCAGGGTCGCCAGGTCCTCGCCCTCCGGCATGGGCGTGGCCTGCTGGGCGATGCGGGTGAGGATGACCGTCTGGCCCACCGTCGGGACGGTGAGCTCCCGCTTGAGCGCGGCCGCCGCGGCGGCGAACGCCGGGACGCCCGGGACGACCTCGTACGGGATGTCCAGCGCGTCGAGCCGGCGCATCTGCTCGGCGACCGCGCTGAAGACGGACGGGTCGCCGGAGTGCAGCCGCGCCACGTCCTGCCCGGCCTCGTGGGCGCGGACGATCTCGGCGACGATCCGGTCCAGGTCCAGGTCCGCGGTGTCGACCAGCCGCGCGTCCGGCGGGCACTCGGCGAGCAGTTCGCGCGGGACCAGGGAGCCCGCGTACAGGCAGACCCCGCAGGAGGCGAGGGTGCGGGCGCCCCGCAGGGTGATGAGGTCGGCCGCGCCCGGGCCCGCTCCGATGAAGTAGACGGTCATGCTCCAGCTCCTGCCTTCGTTACGGACCACTGTGTGACCGGCATCGCCTGGCGCCAGCCGGTGAAGCCGCCCACCGGAACGGCCTGGGCGACGGCGAGCCGGACCAGCTCCCCGCCGTGCTCGCCGTACCACCGGGCGAGCAGCGCCTCGGACTCCAGCGTCACTGTGTTGGCGACCAGCCGTCCGCCCGCAGGCAGGGCGTTCCAGCACGCGTCGAGCAGGCCCGGCGCGGTGAGGCCGCCGCCGATGAAGACCGCGTCCGGGGCGGGCAGGCCGGCCAGGCCGCCGGGTGCGGCGGCGGTCACGACCCGCAGCGCGGGGACGCCGAGGGCGGCGGCGTTGCGTGCGATCCGGGCGGCCCGCGCGGGGTCCTTCTCCACGGCGACGGCCCGGCAGGACCGCTCCGTACGCATCCACTCGATGCCGATCGAGCCGGAGCCGCCGCCGACGTCCCACAGCAGCTCCCCCGGCGCGGGGGCGAGCGCGGCGAGCGTCGCCGCGCGGACGTACCGCTTGGTGAGCTGGCCGTCGTGCTCGTACGCCTCGTCCGGCAGCCCGGGTACGGCGCCGAGGCGTGGCGCGCCGGGCGAGCGGACGAGATCGAGGGCGATGACGTTCAGGGGGTCGACCCGCTCGTGCGGCGGCCAGGTGTCGGCCGTGCCGTCGACGGTCCGCTCGCGGTCCGAACCGAGCTGCTCCAGGACCCGCATCCGGGTCCCTCCGAAGCCCTTCTCCCGCAGCAGCGCCGCGACCGCGCCGGGCGTATCGGCGCCCTCGCTGAGGACGAGCACCCGACGGCCGTCGTGCAGCGACGCGGAGAGCGCGGCGAGGGGGCGGCCCACCAGGGAGACCGTCTCCACCGCCTCCAGGGCCCAGCCGACGCGGGCGCAGGCGTACGACACGGAGGAGGGGTGCGGGAGGACCGTCAGGCCGGCGCGGCGCTCGGGGTCCAGCGTCTCCACGAGCGTCCGGCCGATCCCGTAGAACATCGGGTCGCCGCTGGCCAGCACCGCGATCCGCCGGCCCCCGTGGGCGGCGAACAGTCCGGGGACGGCGGGCCGCAGCGGCGAGGGCCAGGCGATCCGCTCTCCGGGGCACTCGGCGGCGGGCAGCAGGCCGAGCTGACGGGAGCCGCCGATCAGGACCTCGGCGGTGCCGAGGACGCGGCGGGAGCGCGCGGGAAGGCCGTCCCAGCCGTCCGCGCCGATCCCGACGACCGATATCGCAGCTGGAGGAACGGTACTCACGTCGGCGAACTCTACGGGAGGCCCCTCCCGCCCCTGCTTCTGGGCGTTCCGGCCCACGTGGAAGAGGAGCCGGCGACCTGGACGGGAGCCGGGAATGGGACGCGGGGATGCGCGGTTGAGCGAGATAGTTTACGATTCAACCAACAGCCCCCGAGGCGAGAGGTGAGCACGATGCAGTTCGGGATCTTCACCGTCGGCGACGTCACGACCGACCCCACGACCGGCCGCACCCAGAGCGAGCACGAGCGGATCAAGAACACGGTCGCCATCGCGCTCAAGGCGGAGGAGGTCGGCCTCGACGTCTTCGCGACCGGCGAGCACCACAACCCGCCGTTCGTCCCGTCCTCGCCGACCACCCTCCTCGGACACATCGCCGCGCGGACCGAGAACCTGATCCTCTCCACGTCCACGACGCTGATCACCACCAACGACCCCGTGAAGATCGCCGAGGACTACGCCACCCTCCAGCACCTCGCCGACGGCCGCGTGGACCTGATGATGGGCCGCGGCAACACCGGCCCGGTCTACCCGTGGTTCGGTCAGGACATCCGCCAGGGCATCCCGCTCGCCATCGAGAACTACGCCCTCCTCCACAGGCTGTGGAGGGAGGACGTCGTCGACTGGGAGGGCAAGTTCCGCACCGCGCTCCAGGGCTTCACCGCCACGCCGCGCCCGCTGGACGGAGTCCCGCCGTTCGTCTGGCACGGCTCCATCCGCTCCCCCGAGATCGCCGAGCAGGCCGCGTACTACGGCGACGGCTTCTTCGCCAACCACATCTTCTGGCCCAAGCAGCACACCGAGAAGATGGTCCGTCTCTACCGCCGGCGGTACGCGCACTACGGCCACGGCACGGCCGAGCAGGCGATCGTCGGCCTCGGCGGCCAGGTCTTCATGCGGAAGAACTCCCAGGACGCCGTACGGGAGTTCCGCCCGTACTTCGACAACGCGCCCGTCTACGGCCACGGCCCGTCCCTGGAGGAGTTCACCCGCGAGACCCCGCTGACGGTCGGCTCGCCGCAGGAGGTCGTCGAACGCACCCTGTCCTTCCGGGAGTACGTCGGCGACTACCAGCGCCAGCTCTTCCTGGTGGACCACGCCGGTCTGCCGCTGAAGACCGTCCTGGAGCAGCTCGACATCCTCGGCGAGGAGGTCGTGCCGGTGCTGCGCAAGGAGTTCGCGAACCTGCGGCCGGCCGGTGTCCCCGAGACCGCCCCGCTCCACCCCGCCGTCACCCGCACCGGCACCGAGAACCAGGAGGCGTAAGTCATGCAGACCCTGAAGCTGGTCGCCGTGTCGGCCGGTCTGAGCAGCCCCTCCTCCACCCGGCTGCTCGCCGACCGCCTCGCCGGGGCGGCGAAGGCGCGGCTCACCGAGCAGGAGTACATCGTCGAGGTCCGCGTCGTCGAGCTGCGGGACATCGCCGTCGACATCGCGAAGAACTTCGTCACCGGCTTCCCCTCGGGGCAGCTCCAGGAGGCGATCGACGCGGTGACCGGTGCCGACGGGGTGATCGCGGTGACCCCCGTCTTCACCGCCTCGTACAGCGGTCTGTTCAAGTCCTTCTTCGACCTGATCGACCCGGTCGCGCTGACCGGCACGCCCGTGCTGATCGCCGCGACCGGCGGAACGGCCCGGCACTCCCTCGTTCTCGACCACGCGCTGCGCCCGCTCTTCGCCTATCTGCGGGCCCTGGTCGTCCCGACGGCCGTCTACGCGGCCTCGGAGGACTGGGGCTCGGGCGGCGACGAGTACACCGACGGCCTCCCGTCCCGGATCGCCCGGGCGGGCCACGAACTCGCGGACCTGGTCGCGGCCAGGGGCCCGGCGGGTGACGCGGACGAGGACGAGGTCGTCCCGTTCGAGCGGCAGCTCGCCGACCTGCGCCTGGATTGATCCGCTCTTACGTTGGCGTCGGGGGCAGATGTGCCGTACGACGAGCGGAGGTCGACATGGCCGGCAGGATCGTGGTGGGCGTGGACGGGTCGGAGCCGTCCCTGAAGGCGCTGAAGTGGGCGGCCGCCCAGGCCGCCCTCACCGGGGACTCCCTCCAGGCGGTGATCGGGTGGGAGTACCCGGCGTCCTGGGCGGCCGCGCCCGGGGTGCCGCCGGACTTCAACCCCGAGATGCTCGCAGAACAGTTCCTGGACGAGTCACTGGCCAAGGCGCTGGACCCGTCCGTCGCCGCCGGCGTCACCCGCACGGTCGTCGGCGGCAACGCGGCCCAGGCCCTGATCGACCAGGCCGAGGGGGCCACCCTGCTGGTCGTCGGCGACCGCGGCCGCGCCGGCTTCAAGGCCGCACTGCTCGGATCGGTCTCCACCCGGGTGACCCAGCACGCCCCGTGCCCGGTGGTCGTGGTCCGGGGCGAATGAGCCGGTTGCCGTGCAACCGGCCGTCGGCGGGCGCATGATGCCCTCATGGACATCAAGCTGGAACTGATCGGCGTGCCCGTCACCGACATCGAGCGGGCCAAGGCCTTCTACGAGCAGGTGGGTTTCCATCTCGACCACGACTTCCCCGTCAGCGACGACATCCGCTTCGTCCAGATGACCCCGCCCGGTTCGGCCTGTTCCATCGCCTTCGGCAAGGGCATCACGGAGATGAAGCCGGGCTCCCTCGACAACATGCAGGTCGTCGTGACGGACATCGAGGAGGCGCACGCCGACCTCAAGCGGCGCGGGATCGAGACCAGCGAGATCGACGACCAGCCGTGGGGCTCGTTCGTGTACTTCGCCGACCCGGACGGCAACCGCTGGGCGGTCCAGCAGACCACCCCGCGAGGGCAGTGACCCCGTACGGCGGTCACCTCGTACGGGGGTGACTACTTGCGGCGGTGACTACTTGCGGTTGTAGAGCCGCATCGTGATCGCACCGAAGACGATCACGAAGAGCGCGGACCACCCGAGCGACCATGCGATGTCCGCCGCCGGCCAGTTCCCGGCCATCAGCTCCCGTACCGCCGTCGCCACGTGCGTCACCGGGCTGTTGTTCACGAACGCCTGGAGCCAGCCCGGCATCGTGCTCGGGTCGACGAACACGTTGGACAGGAACGTCAGCGGGAAGATCACCATCATGCTGACGCCCATGACCGACTTCTCGCTGCGCAGCATCAGTCCGAACATCGTCCAGATCCACGAGAACGCGAACGAGAACACCAGCAGCAGCGCGACACCGAGCAGCACGCCGGGCACACCGCCGTCCGCGCGGTAGCCGATGATCATGCCGACCGTGAGCATGACCGCCGACGCGATCAGATAGCGGACGACGTCACCGAGCAGATAGCCGACCATCGGGGCGGGCCGCCAGATCGGCAGCGTGCGGAAGCGGTCGAAGACGCCCTTCTCGATGTCCGTGTTGACCGAGACACCCGTGTACATCGTGATCATCACGACGCTCATCACGAGGATGCCCGGCAGCAGGAACTGGATGTACGCCGAGACCGAGCCGGCCAGCGCGCCCCCGAAGAGGTACGTGTACATCAGCACCATCATGATCGGGAACGCCGTCACGTCGAACAGCTGCTCCGGCACGTGCTTGATCTTCAGCATGGCCCGCCAGCCGAAGGTCATCGACGCGGAGAGCGCGCTGGGGCGCGGCGGACGGGTACCGCCCACGAGGAGCGCCGCGAGTTCGTCCGCCTTCGGGGCGACGAAGTCGAGCGTGTCGGCCGCTTCCTTGCCGGTGGTGACGGTGGTCATGCCGTCGTTCCTTTCCTGTCCGTCAGTGCCAGGAACACCTCGTCGAGGCTGGGCTGGCCGAGCGCGAAGTTGTCGACCGTGATCCCGGCCCGCGACAGCTCCGCCAGCGCCCGGGCCGCCTGCTCGGCGGCGCCGAGGTCCGTGCCGTGGCCGTCGACGGTGGCGGTGAGGGCGACCGGGTCCTGGTCGAGCTGGACCGTGGCCTTCAGGGCGTCCCTCAGGACCCGCTCCGCCTCCGGGCGCTGCTCGGGGTCCCGGAGCCGTACGTGCACCGATCCCGAGCCGACGGAGGCCTTGAGCTCGCCCTTCGTACCCTCCGCGATCACCTTCCCGTGGTCGATGACGGCGATACGGGAGGCGAGCTGGTCCGCCTCGTCCAGGTACTGGGTGGTGAGGAGGACCGTGGTGCCCTGGGCGACGACCGCGCAGACGATGTCCCAGACCTGGTTGCGGCTGCGCGGATCGAGGCCGGTGGTCGGTTCGTCGAGGAAGAGCAGATCGGGCGTGTTGAGGATGGACGCGGCGATGTCGATGCGGCGCCGCATCCCGCCGGAGTAGTTCTTGATCTGCTTGTCGGCGGCCTCCGCCAGCCCGAACGCGGCGAGCAGCTGCTCCGAGCGGTCCCGAGCGGCGGGGCGGCTGTGGCCGAGGAGCCTGCCGAGGAGGACGAGGTTCTCGGTGCCGGTGAGGTCCTCGTCGACGGAGGCGTACTGACCGGTGAGGCTGACCCGGCCGCGCACGGTGTCGGCGTCCGCGACGACGTCCTTGCCGAAGACCCGGGCCCGCCCGCCGTCGGGACGCAACAGGGTCGCGAGCATCTTGACGGCGGTGGTCTTGCCCGCGCCGTTGGGGCCGAGGACGCCGTACACGGTGCCGGCCGGGACACGCAGGTCGACACCGTCGACGGCGCGGTTCGTACCGAAGACCTTGACCAGGCCCTCCGTCTCGATGGCGAGGTCGGTCATGCGCGTGCCTCCAGGCTGCCGGATGCGGTCCGCTCCACCCAGTCTCCGACGGACGCGGCCCGTATGCCAGAGAACGACCCGCTCTCCCCCGTCCGGCGGAGAGGCCCGGGCCCGCACGGCGACGCCCCGGCCCCCGGCCCGGCGGCACGCTCGGGACATGCCGAAGACGAACGTCCTTCCCGGAGTGCCCCGTTGGGCCGCCCTCGCCGCCCACGCCGTACCGCTGATCGTCCTCCCCTCGGGGATCTGGCGCATCGCGCTCACCCTGGGACTGCCCGTCGCCCACGTCGGCGACCCGGGCATCGCCCAGAACGTGTTCCAAGTCGTGCTGACCGTCGTCGCCGAGCTGCTCGCCTTCCTCACACTCGGCCTGGTCCGCTCCTGGGGCGAGGTGCTGCCGCGCCGGCTGCCCGTCGTCGGCGGACGGCCCGTCCCGCCCGGCGCGGCCACCGCGGCCGCGCTGGGCGGGGCGTTCGGGCTCTTCGCCCTTACGGGCTGGTACACGTACGTGGCGGTCGCCGGGATCGGCGCGGACGCCGCGGGCACCCACACCGAGGGGCCGGTCCAGGAGGCCCTGTTCCTGGCCTGCTACCTGCCCCTGGCGGCGTGGGCCCCGCTGCTCGCCGCCGTCGCGCTCGCCTACCGGCGCCGTCGCGCCACGGCGCGCTCCACGGCCGCGACGTCCTCGTGGGTGTAGAGCCAGTAGAACGCGGCGATGATGGTCCCCCCGGCGACGACCAGGCCGAGGACGGTGGCCGAGTACACGCTCGGGCCCGAGAGGCTGAAGAGGAAGCCGACGGCGCAGCCGGTGAGCACGCCCCAGGCCGCCGCGTGCACCTCGCGCGGCAGGACGTGACCCCACTGGCGCAGTGCGTACACGGCGCCCGCGAGCACGGCTCCGGAGACGATGCCGAGGACGACCTCGCCCCAGTCGATGATCCCTCCGTCACGGACGATCGCCGCCGCCCAGAAGCCGTAGGCGAAGCCCAGCGTGAGGGGCAGGACCAAGCCGTGGGTACTCAGATGCCTCCGGGCGGGCATTGCTGCGTGTGCGGCCATGGCAGGAGCTCCTTCACTCTCGCCCCCCTTGCACCCTCTAGGGCACACCCGCAGCCCCCGCCGCCGCAACCGGGCGGGACGGGGCAGGCGTCGGCCGGCGCCTCGGGGCCCGCCGGTTCGGGGTGAGGCCGGGCCGGAGGCGGTCAGACTGCCGGGCGGACCGCGACCGCGTCGATCTCGAAGAGCATCCCCGGCAGCGCGAGCGCGGCGACGCCGCTGAGCGTCTGCGCGGGCAACCGGTCGCCGAAGGCGCCGTGCAGCGCCCCGCCGAGGACCTCCAGCTTCGCGAGGTCGTGGTCGACGATGTACGAGCCGAGGCGCACGACGTGCTCGAAGCCGAGCCCCACGCCCTCCAGCGCGCGCCGGAGGTTGGTGAAGGCCAGCTCGACCTGGGCGGCGAAGTCCCCGGGGACGGGAGCGCCGGTCTCGTCGGAGGCGTACTGGCCGCCGATGAAGACCGGCGCGGCAGCAGCTCGGCCGTCATCACGGTGAAGATGCCGAGCGTGACGGCCGCGACCCGGGCCCAGCCCCCTTGCCGCGTCGCCACCTCCTTGATCTGGATATCCAGCATCCAGAATTACCCCCTTGAAAAGCCCTCCCGGCGAAGGGAGGGCGCGTCGAGAACGGCCCGGTGGGCCCGTCGGACCCCGCGGACCCCGCGGACCCGTCAGGCGTTGGCGAACCAGTGACGAATGCGCTCCGGGGCCGCGGGCGCCTGGAGCTCCGCCCGCTGTCGTACGTCGTCCAGGGTGCGGGCCGCCAGCTCCCGCCGCCAGGCCAGCTCGGCCGCCCCCATCGCGCCCGCGATCGCGCACTCGGCCGCGTAGCTCCCGGCCGGTCCGGCGCCCGGCCCCTGCTGCCGGATCTCGGAGCAGCGGAACGCCTCCTCCGGGCCCTCGATCGCCGTGACGACGTCCATGAGCGTGATCCGGTCGAGCGGCCGGGCCAGCCGGAAGCCGCCCTTGGGGCCGGAGACGGAGCTGACGATCCCGGCTCGGGAGAGGGCCTGGAGCTGCTTGTTGAGGTAGGCCGAGGGCAGCTCGTGATAGGCCGCGAGCCGCGCCGCCGTCACCGCCCGCTCAGGCCCGATCCAGGCCAGGTTGAGGCAGCTGTGCAGCGCCCACTCGACGCCCTCGTTCATCCTCATGTTCTGGATATTAGATGTCCAGGATTCCTGAGGCAAGTCCGGCGAGCCGCCGCAGCGCGTCGTCCAGGACCGGCAGCGGAGGCGAGGCGAGCCCCACCCGCACCGCGCCCGCCGCGCCGCGGCCCCCCGCCGCGAAGTCCGCGCCGGGGGTCAGCGCGATCCCGTGCTCTGCCGCCGCGGCCACGAAGGTCTCGGCCCGCCAGGGCGCGGGCAGCTCCCACCAGCAGTAGTACGCGTGCGGCGAGGTGCGGATCCCGTACCCGCCCAGATACCGCCGCACCAGCGCCTGCCGGGCCGCCGCGTCCGCGCGCTTCGCCGCCACCACCTCCGCCACCGTGCCGTCCGCCGCCCACCGGGTCGCCGCCGCGAGCGCCAGCCCGCCCGCCGTCCACGCGCCGGAGCGCAGCGCCCCCGCCAGCTCCTCCACCAGGCCCGCCGGCGCCACGAGATGGCCGACGGTCAGCCCGGGCGCGAGGCGCTTGGAGAGGCTGTCGACGAGCACCACCCGCTCCGGGGCGTGGGCGGCCAGCGGCGCCGGAGCGTCCGGCACCAGGAACGCCCACGTGGTGTCCTCGATCGCGGTCAGTCCCGACTCCCGCAGCACGCCCGCCAGTTCGGCCCGACGCTCCGGACCCGCCGTCACGGAGAGCGGGTTGTGCAGGGTGGGCTGGACGTACACGGCGGAGAGCGATCGCGCGCGGACCGCCGCCGCGAGCGCGTCCGGCCTTATCCCCTCTCCGTCGAGCGCGATCGGCACCAGCCGCACCCCCAGCCGCTCCGCCACCGTCCTGACCAGCGGATACGTCAGCTCCTCCACGCCCAGCACGCCCCCGGGCGGCACCAGCGCGGCGAGCGCCGCCGCGATGGCCTGACGGCCGCTGCCCGCGAAGAGCACCCGCTCCGGCTCGGGCGCCCAGCCCGGCCGCGCGAGGACCCGGACGGCGGCGGCGCGCGCCTCGGGCGTCCCCCCGGCCGCCGCCGGACCGTTCGTCGCCCCGCCCAGCACATCGGCGCGGGACAGCGAGACGAGAGCCCGCGCCATCAGTGCCGACTGGCCCGGCGCCACCGGGTAGTTGAGCTGAAGGTCGACCGGCGCGTGCCCGGTGGCCTCGGCGAGCGCGACCGCGGCCCCGGCCGGCGGCGGAGCCGCCCGTACGAACGTGCCGCGCCCCACCTCGCCCACGACCAGACCCCGGCGCGCCAGCTCCCCGTACACCCGGATCGCGGTCGAGTTGGCGATCCGCTGCCGGCGGGCGAACACCCTCTGCGGCGGCAGCCGGTCGCCCGGCCGGAGCCGCCCGTCCGCGATCCGCTCCGCGACCCGGTCGGCGATCCGGCGGTACTCCTCCATCGGGCCCCTCTCTCATTGCACCGAGAGCAAAGGATTCCATTGCACCGAGCGTTGGCGGCTCCCTAGCCTCTGACCATGCCTTCCGCAGAGATCGACGGACTGACGATCCGCTACGAGGACGAGGGAACGGGCCCCGCGCTCGTCCTGGTCCACGGCCATCCCTTCGACCGCACGATGTGGCGGCCCCAGATCGACCGCTTCTCCGCCACGCACCGGGTCGTCGCCCCCGATCTGCGCGGCTACGGTGCCACCACCGTCGTCCCCGGCACCACCCCGCTCTCCGCCTTCGCCGGGGACCTCGCCGCGCTCCTCGACCACCTCGGCATCGGGGAGTTCGTCCTCGGCGGCCTCTCCATGGGCGGCCAGATCGTCATGGAGTGCCACCGCCTCTTCCCCGGCCGGATCCGCGGCCTGGTCCTCGCCGACACGTTCCCCGCCGCCGAGACCGAGGAGGGGAGGGCGGGCCGCCGCGCCCTCGCCGACCGGCTGGTCCGCGAGGGCATGAGGGGGTACGCCGACGAGGTCCTGGACCGGATGGTCGCCCCGTACAACACGCACGCCGCGCCCCACGTCCACCGGATGATGTGCGCCACCGACCCCGAGGGCGCGGCGGCGGCGCTGCGCGGCCGGGCCGAACGGCCCGACTACCGCGAGCTGCTCACCACCGTCTCCGTACCCGCGCTGGTGGTCGTCGGCCGGGACGACACGTACACCCCCGTCACGGACGCGGAGGCGATGCACGCGGCGTTGCCGCAGTCCACGCTCGTGGTCGTCGAGCGCGCGGCGCACCTGCCGAACCTGGAGCGGCCGGAGGAGTTCGACGCGGCGCTCGCCGCGTTCCTCGACGCGCTCTGAGCCCGGGCCTCACCCGTACGGCCCAGCTGGACGTTCGCTCACGGACCGGCCGCCGCACGATGGCCCCATGAGTCAGCACACCGCACCCCCGCCCCCGCCCTCACCCCCGCCGCCGCGTCCGCCCCAGCCCTCGTCCGGCTCGGCGTGGGCCGCCGGCGGCACCCTGTTCGCCGGCGTCCTGATGCTCGTCATCGGCATCCTCGACGTCCTCCAGGGCATCGCCGCCGTGGCCGAGGACGACGTCTACACCCGCGTCGGGGACTACGTCTTCAAGTTCGACCTGACGAGCTGGGGCTGGGTCCACATCGTCCTCGGCATCCTCGTCGCCATCTCCGGCGCCGGGATCCTCAAGGGCTCCGAGTGGGGGCGCATGGGCGGCATCACGCTGGCCTCCCTGAACGTCGTCGCCCAGTTCCTCTTCCTGCCGTACCACCCCTGGTGGGCGCTGTTCTCGATGGCGATCTCGATCTTCGTGATCTGGGCGCTGGCCACGGACGACACCTCCTTCGGCAAGGACAGGGCGGCATCGGCATGACCGGCGCCCGTACCCCGCCCGGCGCCACCCGCACCCGGACCCGCGCCCTCTGCGCCACCGTCCTCCTCGCACTGGCCGTGACCGTCACAGGCTGCACCGAGGAGAGCCAGCAGAAGGCCGGGGACATCGTCTCCTCCGCCACGGCGGCGGCCGCCTCGGCGGCCCAGGAGAAGATGAACCAGGTCAAGGACGGGGTGAACGCCACCGACAACGTGAAGGCCGGAGCGACGCAGACGGACGGCGACCGGGTCACCGCCGAGATCACCGCCACCAACCCCACGGACAAGAACGCCGACTACACGGTCTGGGTCAACTTCCGTGACGCCGACGGCAATCTGCTGGACGCCGTCGTCCTCGACATCGACGGCGTGGAGCCGGGCGGCTCCAAGACCGGTACGGCGCGCAGCAACCGCTCCCTCTCGGGGGAGCCGAAGGCGGAGATCCAGCAGGCGCTGCGACACTGACGGGGTGGAGCACGTCCTGGCAGAGCACCGGCCCTCCGGCCCCGCGTCCCCTCCGACCTCCCCCCGGCCCGGGCGGCGGCTCGCCACCTGGGCCGCGGCCCTGCTCGCGGCCGTACCGGCCGTGGTCGCGGGCTGCCGCCTCCTCGGCACCGACGCGGTCACTCCCGTACCGCAGGCCCTGTCGTTCCTGCCCTGGCTCACCGTCCCGGCCGGCCTCGCCGCGCTGCTCGCACTGGCCGCCCGGCGGCGTCCGCTCGCGGCCTTCGCGGTCCTCGTCCTCACCGTCACGGCCTGGTTCACGCTGCCCTACGGACCGGACACCACCACCGCCCGCGGCCCCGTCGTCGAACGGCTCCGGGTGCTCACCGCCAACGTCGAGTTCGGCCAGGCGACCGGGGCCCTCGTCGAGGCCGTCCGACGGGAGCGGCCGCAGCTCGTGTACGTCTCCGAGTGCGACCCCGCCTGCGCCTGCGCCCTCACCGCCGCCCTGGCCGTCAGCCACCCGCACCGGGCGGTCGTGGACGGCGAGGGCTCGACCGGCTCGGTCGTCCTGAGCACGTATCCGCTCACCACACGGCTCCCGGTCCCCGCCGCGATGGGCATGCCGGGCGCCTCCGCCCGGATCGGCGGCCGGAACGTCGAGCTGCGGCTCGCTCACCCGCTGCCGCCGATCCCCGGCCAGGTCGGCCTGTGGAAGCGCGAGCTGGGGCGGCTGGAGGCGTTCGCCGCCGCGCACCGCGACGGCGGCCCCGTGCTCCTGGCCGGGGACTTCAACGCCTCCCAGGACCACGCCGCGTTCCGCGCCGTCCTCGACGCGGGCCAGCTGCACGACGCGGCACGGCTCGCGGGCGCCGCGCGGACGCCGACGTGGCCGCGGGAGCTGTCCCTGCCGCCGTACGTCCAGATCGACCACGTGCTGGTCAGCGACGACTTCCGGGTACGCGACGTGCGGTTCCTCGACCTGGCGGGGTCGGACCACCGCGCCGTCCTGACCGGGCTCGACCTGCACGCCGGGCGCTGATCGGCGACGCTGGAACCATGGACCGGATGTACGACGACGAGCAGATCCTCACGAACATCGGCGCCCTCGTCGAGGAGGAGCGGGCCCTGCGGCAGCGGATGGGCGGCCTCCTCCCGGAGGAGCGGACGCGGCTCGCCGAGCTGGAGGTGCAACTGGACCAGTGCTGGGACCTGTTGCGCCAGCGCCGCGCCAAGGTCGAGTTCGGCGAGGACCCGGACACGGCGGCCGTCCGCCCGGCTGCGGAGGTGGAGGGCTACCGCAGCTGACCGCCTGCACCTGCCCGCGCCCGCCTGCACCTGCCCACACCTGCCCGCAATCGCCTGCACCCGCCTGCCGGACGACTCGCCCCCGCCCACGTACCGTGAGCCCATGGCACGTCCCGCGCGGCTCACCCCACCGCCCTGGCTGACCGCCGGGCTCCGTCCCGCCCCCGCGCCCGTCCCCTGGGCGGCCGTCGCCCGCGCCTCCGTCGCACTGTCCGCCCCGCTCGCCGTCGGACTCGCCGTCGACCAGCCCGTCTACGGGGCCCTTGTCTCCATGGGCGCCCTCTCCGGGGTCATCGGCGACACCGCGGACGCGTACCGCATGCGGTTCTACAACATCGCCGTCCCCCAGCTCTTCGGCGCCCTCGGCGTCACCCTCGGCAGCCTCGTGTACGGCGAGGGCTGGCTCGCCGTCGGCGTGCTCACGCTGATCGCGCTCGTCTCCGGGATGATCTCCTCGATCGGCGCCGTCGCCTCCGTCTCCGGCCTGCTGCTGCTCCTCAACGCGGTGGTCGGCGCCGGACTGCCGATGCCCGACCCGTGGTGGAGACCGCCCCTGCTGCTCGGGCTCGGCGGGGCCGTCGTCCTCGCCCTGACCCTGCTCGGCTGGCCGCTGCGCGGCGGGGTCCCCGAGCGGACGGCCGTGGCGGGGACCTACCGGGCCGTCGCCGACGTCCTCGAAGCCGCCGGCACCGACGCGTACGACGAGCGGCGGCAGGACGTCACCGCCTCCCTCAACCAGTCGTACGACCTCGTCCTCGCCCGCCGCGCCCGCGAGCACGGCCGCGCGCCGATCCTCGTCCGGCTGCTCGCCCAGCTCAACGCGGTCATCGCGCTCGTGGAGGCCGCCCCGGCCGCCCATGTCGCCGCCCGCCGGTTCCACCGCCCCCTGTCCCCGGCGGTCCCGGCCGCCGTGCGCGAACTCGCCGCCGCGGTCGCGGAGGGCCGTACCGACCTCCCCGACCTCGACCTCCCCGCCGCCACGCGGCCCTCCGAGAAGGCCGTCGACCAGGCCCTGCGCCACGCGGCGAACGTCGTCCGCGCGGCGGAGCCGAACCCGTACAACGTGGACGACCGCCTCGGCCGCCCCGCGGCGCTGCGGGTCAGGTCCCGCCGGACGGTCCGCGGCGTCCTGCTCTCCGAGGCCTCCTGGCGGTACGGGCTGCGGCTCGCGCTCTGCATCGGCCTCGCCCAGACGGTGGTCTCGGTGATCGACGTACCCCGCTCGTACTGGGTCGCCCTCACCGTCACCTTCGTCATGAAGCCGGACTTCGGCTCGGTCTTCTCCCGGGCCGTGCTGCGCGCGCTCGGTACGGCCTTCGGGCTGGTCACCGCCGCGCTCGTGCTCGCCGAGGTGCCGCGCGGATGGTGGTACGTACCGGTGATGGTCGTCCTCGCCGGGCTGATCCCCGCCTTCTCCGCGAAGGGGTACGCCTTCCAGACCGCGGCGATCACCCCCGTCATCCTGCTGCTCTCCGACCTCCTCAACCAGCAGGGCTTCGACCTCGTACTGCCCCGGTTCTACGACTCCCTCATCGGCTGCGGGATCGCGCTGGTCGCCGGCTATCTGCTCTGGCCGGAGTCGTGGCACAGCCGGGTCGGCGACCGGCTCGCGGACTCCGTCGCCGACGCGGCGGCCTATGTGGCGCAGGCGTTCTGCCCGCCGGAGGACGAGGACCCGGGGGCCCGGCTGCGGGCCCGGCGGAAGCTGTACCGCGATCTCTCCGCCGTACGCTCCGAGTTCCAGCGTGCCCTGACCGAACCGCCGCCGACCGGCACCGTCGCCTCCGCCTGGTGGCCGCTGGTCGTCGCCGTGGAGCGGATCGTCGACGCGACGACGGCCGCCCGGGTCCGCGTCGATCACGGCGCCCCGCCCCCCGATCCGGAAGAAGCCGCCCAGCTGGAACAGCAGTTGCGGGAACTCGCCGACGGACTGCGCGGAACCGACGTGCTCGTGGAGGTCCGGGCGGAGCTGAACGGTGACGAGGAGGGCGTCCTCGCCGCGCTCCGCGCCGAGGTGACGGCGGCCCGTGCGATCGCCACTCCCCGCGCGGCATCGGACTAAACACCTCACCGGGGGCGTACGGATGCCCTTACCGGCGGTCACAGAACGGAACGTTCCATCCGCCGTTACCGGAATCCGTCAGGGCGACTACGATGCGCTCGATTCACCTTGATCCGTGCGCGGTCCGGCGAACAACTGACTCGGCGGCACGGTCACTCCGTCCTGCACCGCTCCCGTGCCCCCCAAGGACATCCGCCATGCGCACGACCACCGGCAGAGGGCTCCAGCCCAACGTTCTCGGGACGTTCGACACCATCGTCATGGCCGTCGCGGGCAGCGCGCCCGCCTACTCGCTGGCCGCGACCACGGCCGTGCTCTTCGGCGCGGTCGGCCTGGCGGGTCCCGCGGCGCTGCTCTACTGCGCGATACCCATGCTCGGCATCGTCCTCGCCTACGCGCGCCTCGGCCGGATCGACGTCAACGCGGGCGCCGGCTACTCCTGGGTGGGCCGCACCCTCCACCCCTTCCTCGGCTTCCTCTCCGGCTGGGCCCTCGTCGTCTCCGCGACCGTCTTCATGGTCGCCGGGTCGCTCCCCGCCGGCGCGCTCACGCTCTCCCTCGTCGACCCCGGCCTCGCCGACAACACCCCGCTGGCCGTGGCCGTCGGCGCCGGCTGGTTCCTGATGATGCTGCTCGTGGTCCTGGGCGGCGCCCGGCTCACCGTCCGGGCCCAACTGATCATGTCGGGCGTCGAGATGCTCGTTCTCGTCGCCTTCATCCTGGCCGCGCTGCTGCACCGCGGGCACGCGACCGCGTTCGACTGGTCCTGGTTCGGCTTCGGTCACTTCGACGGCCCGGCCGGCTTCGCCTCGGGCGCGCTGATCGCCGCGTTCTACTACTGGGGCTGGGACGTCACCAGCAACCTCAGCGAGGAGACCCGCGACAGCCGCCGCACGGCCGGGCTCGCCGCGCTGGTCGGCGTGGGCATCGTCTTCCTGGTCTTCGAGGCGTTCACGGTCGCGGTCAACGTGCTGCTGACGTCGGGGCAGATCGAGTCGGCGGGCGCGAACGTCCTGGCCGTCCTCGGCCAGGAGATCTGGCCGGGCGTCGGCGGAAAACTGCTGGTCGTGGCGGTGCTGCTGTCCACGGTCGCCACCCTGGAGACCACGCTCATCCAGGTCACCCGCTCGCTCTTCGCGATGGGCCGCGACCGCACGATGCCGGCCGCGCTCGGCACCGTGCACCGCCGCTGGAACACCCCGTGGGTGGCGATCGCCACCGTCGGTGGCGCCGCGCTGCTGATGTTCGCCGCGGCGGCGGCCGCCGGTTCGATGGGGCGGATCCTCAGCGACGCGGTGTCCGCGATCGGCCTGCTGATCGCGTTCTACTACAGCCTGGCCGGGATCGCCGCCGTGGTGGCGTACCGGGGGATGCTGCTGAACTCCGTACGGAACTTCCTCGTCGGGGGCGTCTGGCCGCTGCTCGGGTCGGCGTTCATGCTGTGGGCGTTCGTCGAGTCGCTCGGCGAACTGTCCACGACGTCACGGGTGATCGGCCTGGGCGGGCTGCTCGTGGGCGTGGTCCCGATGCTCGTGTACTGGCGCGCGGGCAGCGCCTACTACCGCCCGGCACGGCTCGACGCGGCGCGCGCGCTGGCGGCCGCGGGTCCGTTCGCGCCGAGCACGGCGCGGGCGCGCAGGACGGACGAGTCGCTGGCGACGGACTTCTGACGCCGGGCCGCGACAGGCCGCTCGACGGCAACTGGCTCGACAGCTTCTGGTTCCAGGGCTACTGGCTTCCGAGGGAGGATCTGGATGGCCGCTCTCCGCCGATCGGCGCGCTCGGCCCGTGCGGCCCGCTTCACTCCGGTCTTCGACCCGGACTTCGGCGACCGCGCGCTCACCGAGGCGCGGCACGACATCGTCATCGGCCGCTGGCAGGGCGTACGGGACCTGCTGCGGGACACCGGTGACGACTGGGCGCGCCGGACGCACCGGGTCCGGCTCCTCGCGCACGCCGCCGCGGGCAGTTCGTCGGTCGAGGCATGGCGGGCGGCCGAGCCGGACAACCCGGACGGGGCGGTGCTGCGGGCGGCCACCGAGGTCGTACGGGTCTTCGACACGGCGATCGCGGCCGGCCGGGGCACGGTCGTCGACCGCGGGCGGGTCGACGCCACCGTCGACGCCTGTCTGCGGGCGACGGAGGCGGCACCCGCGGACCCGATGCCGTGGGTCTCGCTGCTCTCGGTGGCCCGGCTGTACGAGGGCGGGGTGCCGCGCCGCGAGCTGCGGCAGTGGTTCGACGAGCTGCGGCGCCGCGACCCGTTCAACACCGAGGGCCACGCCCAGGTGATGCGCTACCTGTCGGCGCGGTGGCACGGCACGCACGGAGCGATGTACGACTTCGCGCGGGACGCGGCGGGCGTGGCGCCGCCCGGGTCGCCGCTGCCGGTCCTGGTGCAGGTGGCGCGGGTGGAGGAGTACCGCTACATCGCGGACGGGGCGCTCGGCCGGGGTCCGGTGCGCGGCTTCGACCAGCACTGGAAGCACGAGCTCGCGGTGGACGAGCTGCGCCGTACGTACGAGCGCTGGATCGGCAGCCGCGAGCCGGGCGGCCCTCCTGCGCCCGAGGAGGTACCGGACCTCAACTACCTGGCACACGCGGCCTGCTACGCGGGCCAGGTGGAGGTGGCGCGCGAGGTGCTCGGGATGCTCGGGGCGCGGGCCGCCTGGGTGCCGTGGGCGTACACGGGCGAACCGGAGGAGCAGTTCGTGCGGTTCAGGGAGGGTCTGGGGGTGGTGTGAGGGGCGGTGCCACGCCCCTCACACCACGTTTCAGGGGGCTCAGACGCCGATGTCGCGGCCGTCCTTGCGCCAGACGGAGACGACCGAGGGACGGACGATCCTGCCGGGTCCGTCGGGCCACTCCGACTTCGGGTTCTCGACGGAGGCCCCGTCGAGCTCGCCCGGGTGCTGGACCGCGACGACGACGCGGCGGTCCTGGATGATCGGGCCGCAGGTCTCGGCACCCTTGGGGACGGTCAGGAACTGCTTGATCTCACCGCGCCGCTCGCCCTGCGTGGCGACACCGAACAGGCCGTCGTGCGAGCCGAGCTGGGCACCGTCGGTGCTGATCCACAGGTTGCCGTGCGGGTCGAAGGCGACGTTGTCCGGGCAGGAGATCGGGGAGACCTTGTCCTTGGGGAAGCCCGCGAAGTACGTGGCCGGGTCGTTCGGGTCGCCCGCGACGAGGAAGAGGCGCCAGGCGAAGCCGTCGGAGGCCGGGTCGTCCCAGTGCTCGGCGAGTTCCAGGATCTGGCCGTGCTTGTTGAGGTTGCGCGGGTTGGCCTCGTCCGCGGGGGCCTTGCCGGCCTTGCCGCGGTCGGTGTTGTTGGTGAGCGCGACGTAGACGCGGCCGGAGCGCGGGGACGGCTCGACGTCCTCGGGGCGGTCCATCTTGGTGGCGCCGACCTTGTCACCGGCGAGGCGGGTGAAGACGTACACCTCTTCGGCGGTCATGCCCTCGACGTGCGAGACGTCGCCGGTGGCCAGCGGGATCCAGACGCCGGAGCCGTCGAACTCGCCGTCGTTCGGGAGCTTGCCGGTGCCGTCGATCTGGGCGGCCGGGCTGTCGCCGGTGAGCTTGGCGACGTAGAGCGTGCCCTCGTCGAGGAGCGTGAGGTTGTGCGCGTGCGCGGCGCGGGAGCCGCCCTTCATCATCCGCTTCGACGAAACGAACTTGTAGAAGTAGTCGAAGCGCTCGTCGTCGCCCATGTAGACGACCGGGCGGCCGTCCGCGGTGAGGCGGGGCTGCGCGGCCTCGTGCTTGAAGCGGCCGAGCGCGGTGCGCTTCTTCGGGGTGGACTCGGGGTCGTACGGGTCGAGCTCGACGACCCAGCCCTGGCGGTGGACCTCGTTGGGCTCCTGCGCGAGGTCGAAGCGCTTGTCGAACCGCTCCCACTTGCGCTCGGAGGCGGCGGAGCCGATGCCGTACCGCTTGTCGGTGGCGCTGGAGCCGTTGGCGAAGTACTGGTTGAAGTTCTCCTCGCCGTGCAGCGTGGTGCCCCAGGGAGTGGTGCCGCCGGCGCAGTTGTTCAGCGTGCCGAGGACCTTGCGGCCGGTCGGGTCGGCGGAGGTCTTCAGGAGCGCGGAGCCGGCGGCGGGGCCGGTCAGCTCGAACTCGCTGGTGGTGTGGAGACGGCGGTTGAGCGGGTGGCGCGTGACCGGCGTGAGCTTGCCGGAACGCTTCTCCTCCTGGACGACGACGACGGAGAAGCCGTGGGCGGCCCAGGCGACCTCGACCTGCTCGCGGGTCGGGTTGGCGGCGTCGTAGCCCTTGAACATCAGGATCTCGTCGGTGTACTCGTGGTTCGCGACGAGCACCTGCCGGTCCCGCTCCCCGGGGAGGGGGAGAAGGCTCAGGAAGTCGTTGTTGTAACCGAACTGGCCGGCCTGCGCGGCGGCGGTCTGCTTGTCGGCGTCGAAGGCCGGGGCGCCGCGGAGGATCGGCTCACCCCAGCGGATGACGACGTTCTGCTCGTACCCGACGGGCACGGTGACCTTGTCGGCGGTGTTGGGCGCGACGGGCGTGAAGCGGAGACCACGCGCGCCGTCGGCGACGGGGCGGCCCTTGGCGGCGGCCGTGGCGGCGTCGGAGTTGCCGGCGGCGACGGCGGGGGTGGCGCCACCCGGGCCGACCACGGCGCTGCCGGCCGCGGCGGCGACGGTCACGACGGCGGCGGCGCGCACCATGGAACGACGGGAGAGGGCGCCGGCTATGACGTCGCCGACGTACTCGTTGTCGCTGGTGTTGGGCACCTCGTGGAAGCAGGCGTCACCACAACGGAACCGGCAGGTGAGGGCGGAACGGCCGCCTCCGTGCGGGTTGGTGCTCAGCAGCGGCAGCAGTTTGCGCACTTGGTCCTCCTCCGGCGCGTTTCTGCGCCGCCCCTTGGTCCCGACATGGTGTCGGGATTCCGTCCGGCGGTGACGTTATGTGCACACATCTGCACGGGGGCGGCGCGCAAGTGAACGCCGAATGAATGAGCGGAAACGGGGGCTGGTTCGGGGGCGGTTGGGATGGAGGAGGGGCCGCTCGGGGCGGGGCCGACGGCAGGGATCCGCGGGGCCGTTCGGGGCCGCCCGAGGACCCGGGTCGCCGGTCCGCTTGGGACGGTCGGGGGGTGCGAATCCCGTGGTCCGAGGGGCGTACGGGTGCAGTGATTCCGCGTCCGGTTGGGGCGCCGGGGGCGACACACCAGGGGCCGCTAACCTTACGTGTCCGCCCTGGCCAGGGATGATTCCTCCCAGTACGGACATACACCGCACCCAACTCATGCGAAAGGCCTCGCCCATGGGCATTCGGAGCTTGCTGCGCAAGGTGTTCGGACGCGATCGTGCGGAAGGGCAGGCCGATACCCCGGCGACCTCCGTCCCGTCCCAGGCGTCGCCGTCCCGCCAGGAGGACGCCACGCCGACGCCGCCCCCGACCCAGGACGAGGCCCAGCACGCGGCGGCCGACCTGGTGGCGGCGGCCTTCGACAACCCGAAGGTGCCGGCGGCGAGGACGGCCGGGAAGCCGGCCGCCGAGGAAGAGCCGCCGGTGGCGGAACTGCCCAAGCAGGCCACGCCGGAGGCGGCGGAGAAGCCTGCGGAGGAGGTCCCGGCCGCCGAGGTTGCCGAGGAGCCTGCGGAAGCGGTGACCGCTACCGAGGAGCCCGCCACGGCGGAGAAGCCTGCGGAGGCGGTCCCGGCGGAGCCGCAGACCGGGGCGTCGGACGTGTCGGAGCCCGAGGCCGGCGCCGCCGAGACGGCGGACGAGCCGCAGGCCGAGGCCGCCCGGACGGTGGACGCTCCGGCGGAGGAGGTCGTGGCGGAGGCCGAGACCTCGCAGGACGAGCCCGTCGCGGACGAGGCGGTCGCGGACGAGGCGAAGGCGGAGGCGGCGCAGGACGAGCCCGTCACCGAAACGCCTGCCGCTGACGTCGCCGAGACGCCCGAGCAGGTCGCGGCGGAGCCGCAGGCCGAGGCTGCCGCCGAGACGGTGGAGGCTACGGCGGAGGCCGAGGCCGCGCAGGCGCCCGTCGCCGACACGGTCGTCGCCGAGGTCGCGGCGGAGCCGCAGGCAGAGGCTGCCGCGGAGACGGTGGACGCTCCGGCGGAGCCGCAGGCCGAGGCTGCGAAGGAGCCCGCCGCCACGGAGCCCGAGTCCGAGCCGGAAGCCACCCCGGCCGAAGCCCTCACCGCCCAGGCGGTCGAGGACGAGCCCGAGGCCACCGAGGCAGAAGCCCACGCTGCCGAGCCGGAAGCCACCCCCGCCGACGAAGCCGTCGCGGACGAGCCGGTCGCCGCCGAGGTGGAGGCCGACGCCACCGCCGAGCCGGTCGCCGCCGAGACGCCCACCACGCCCGGACGCACCGTCCTCACCTCCGACGCGCCGCAGCTCGTCGGGGCGTACGACGCCGCCGCGGGCGCCCTCGCGGAGCGTGGGCTCGTCGGGGCGGGGCCGGTCGCGGTGTACCTCGTCGTCGACCGCTCCGGCTCGATGCGCGGGTACTTCAAGGACGGCTCCGTCCAGCGCATCGCCGAGCAGACCGTCGCCCTCGCCGCTCACCTCACCGAGGACGCCGCCGTCACCGCCGTGTTCTTCTCCACGGACATCGACGGCACCGCCGAACTCCGCCCCGCCGGCATCGAGGGCCGCATCGACGAGATCAACGCGGGTCTCGGCCGTCTCGGCCGCACCAACTACCACCGCGCCGTCGAAGAGGTCCTCGCGCACCACGAGAAGACCGACCCCACCCGCCCCGCCTTCGTCGTCTTCCAGACGGACGGCGCTCCCGAGTCCAAGACGGCCGCCACCCAGGCGCTCGCCGAGGCCGCCGGGCGCCCGATCCACTGGCAGTTCGTCGCGTGGGGCGAGGAGGACAACAAGGCGTTCGACTTCGTCCGCAAGCTCACCGCGCCCCGTACCGGCCACTACCTCGCCGGCCCGACCCCGGCCGAGACCGCCCACGCCGACTTCTACCGCGGGCTGCTCTCCACCTGGGAGGCCTGACCGGGACTCCCGGCGCGCCCGGGACTCCCGGCGCGTCCGCCGGTGGTGACGGTGACCGGCAACGTCACCGTCACCACCAGGCCGCCCCCCTCCCGCTCCCCCCGGGCCACCGCGCCCACGGTCCCGCCGTGGGCCGCCGCGATCGACCGGACGATCGACAGACCGAGCCCGGCCCCCGGCCCCATCCGGTCGCGCCCCGCCCCCCGCCGGAACGGTTCGAAGAGCCCAGGGACCTCGTCGGGCGCCACGACCGGCCCCGTGTTCTCGACGGTCACCACACCACCGTCCACACGCACGTCCACGGACCCCCCGGGCACGTTGTGGGCGACTGCGTTCGCGACGAGGTTCCGTACGAGCTGCCCGAGCAGCACCCGGCTCCCCAGCACGACGGACCCCTCACCGGCACGGCGACCCCCGTCCCCGCCGGGACGGCCACCCCCGCCGGGGCGGCCACCCCCGCCCCCGTCCCCACCGCACTCCACCCCGAACGCCTCGCACTCCTCCGCGACCACCTCCCCCAGCGGCACGTCCTCCCGCTCCTCCAGACCGCGCTCACTCCTCGCGAGCACCAGCAGCCCCTCGATGAGCCGCTCGCTGCGCCGGTTGCTGTCCAGCAGGACCTGTTTGACCTCGTCCGCGTCGTCGAGCCCGATCTGGATCGCGGCACGCTGCGTGGCCAGCGGGGTCCGCAGCTCGTGCGAGGCGTTGGCGATGAACCGCCGCTGGCTGTCGAACACGGCCTCGAGCCGTCCCAGCAGCGCGTCGATCGTGTCGCCGAGCTCCTTCAGCTCGTCGTCGGGCCCGCTCGCGGCGATCCGCCCCCAGACTCCGTCCGGGGGAACCCCCACGTGCAGGTTCCGCTCCGAGAGCCGCCGCGCCCGCGCGGTCATCTCGTGGACCGGCCGCAGGACCCGTCCCGCCGTCCACCAGCCCACCGCGACCGCGCCGAAGGCCATGACGGCGAGGGCGAGGCAGGACCACATGAGCATCTGCTCGCCGGCGGCCCGGCTGACGTCGTCGCTCAGCCGGTACGCGGTGACCGTCTCGAACGGCGCCACCACCCGTACCCGCGCCGCGATGGCGTCCGCCTCGCCCTCCGTACCGGCCCGGGAGAGCAGGTTGACGATCGTCAGCAGGCATCCGCCGAGGACGACGAAGACGCCTCCGTACACGAGCGCGATCCGGGTCCGGATCGTCGAGCCGGCGCCCAGCAGACCGGCGCTCACAGCGCGTACCCCACGCCCTGGACCGTACGGATCAGCCCCGGCTCGCCGAGCTTCGCGCGCAGCTTGCTCATGCAGACCCGTACCGCGCCCGTGAAGGGGTCGGTGTGCACGTCCCAGGCCCGCTCCAGGAGCTCCTCGGCGGAGACTGTCGCGCCGTCCGCCTCCAGCAGGATCTGCAGCACGGCGAACTCCTTCGGCGACAGGTCGAGCGCCCGGCCGTCCCGCGTCACGGTCCGCCGTACGGTGTCCATGACCACCCCCGCACGGTCCAGGAGCGGCGGTACGGGCCGTGCGCTGCGGCGCCGCAGCGCACGCACCCGCGACACCAGCTCGGGGAACTCGAAGGGCTTGCCCAGGTAGTCGTCGGCGCCCAGATCGAGCCCTTCCACCCGGTCCTCCGTCGTGGCCGAGGCGGTCAGCATGAGGATCCGGGTCCGGGCGGTCCGGGCGACGAGGGCACGGGCCACGTCGTCGCCGTGGACGCGGGGCAGGTCGCGGTCGAGGACGACGACGTCGTAGTCGTGCAGGCCCAGGTAGGCGAGGGCGGCGTCGCCGCTGTAGACGGTGTCGACGGCGAAGCCCGCCCGCCGCAGACCGGTGGCGAGGAGCTCCGCGAGGACCTCCTCGTCCTCGGCGACTAGTACACGCATGATCTCTTCCTCGCTGCCGGCCACGGCTCTTTCTAAGCGGCCCAACGTTTCGCGAACGTCTCCGTCTCCCGCCGCCCGCACCGCACGCCCGGCCCCCACCCGTTATCGATGTGAGTGGATCTTGAACTGCCCGTTAGGATTTCGACCATGGCGGCCACTGGATCCGAGAAGCAGGGGGCGAAGGCGTACTACGTCTCGACCCCCATCTACTACGTCAACGACGCTCCTCACCTGGGCCACGCCTACACGACCGTCGCAGGCGACGTGCTCACGCGCTGGCACCGTCAGCGCGGCGAGAAGGTGTGGTACCTCACCGGCACGGACGAGCACGGTCAGAAGATCATGCGCACGGCCGAGGCGAACAACGTCACGCCCCAGGCCTGGTGCGACAAGCTCGTCGAGGAGGCCTGGAAGCCCCTCTGGGAGCACCTGAACATCGCGAACGACGACTTCATCCGGACGACGGAGAAGCGTCACACGGACCGCGTCCAGGAGTTCGTGCAGGACCTGTACGACAAGGGCGAGATCTACAAGGGCGGGTACGAAGGCCCGTACTGCGTGGGCTGTGAGGAGTACAAGCTCCCCGGCGACCTCATCGAGGCGGAGGACGGCACGAAGCTGTGCGCCGTCCACAAGAAGCCGGTGGAGATCCTCAAGGAGGAGAACTACTTCTTCAAGCTGAGCGAGTACGGCCCGAAGCTGATCGAGTTCTACGAATCGAACCCGGGCTTCGTCCAGCCGGAGTCCGCACGCAACGAGGTCGTGAACTTCGTCAAGCAGGGGCTCGAGGACCTGTCGATCTCGCGCTCGACGTTCGACTGGGGCGTTCCCGTCCCGTGGGACGACAAGCACGTGATCTACGTGTGGATCGACGCGCTCCTGAACTACGCGACGGCGGTCGGCTACAACGAGAACCCGGAGAAGTTCGACGAGACCTTCCCGGCCAACGTCCACCTCATCGGCAAGGACATCCTCCGCTTCCACGCGATCATCTGGCCGGCGATGCTGATGGCGCAGGGCCTGCCGGTCCCGGGCCGGGTGGCGGCGAACGGCTGGCTGATGGTCGGCGGCGAGAAGATGTCGAAGTCGAACCTGACCGGCATCAAGCCGCAGGACCTGACCTCGCACTTCGGCGTGGACGCGTACCGCTGGTACTTCCTGCGCGCGATCGCGTTCGGCCAGGACGGCTCGTTCTCGTGGGAGGACTTCACCGCCCGCTACACGAGCGAGCTGGCGAACGACTACGGCAACCTCGCCTCGCGCGTGGCGGCCATGGTCGGCAAGTACTTCGACGGCGCCCTGCCGGCCGCGACGGCCGACGGCGACGCGGAGAAGGCCGTCCACGAGGGCCTCGCGAAGGCGGTGGCCACGGCCGACCAGAAGATCGGCGAGGAGCTGGACTTCCAGGGCGGCATCCTGGCGATCTTCGACTTCGTGAAGCAGGTCAACGGCTACATCACGGAGCAGGAGCCGTGGAAGGTCGCCAAGGACGAGTCGGAGGCGGGCCGCGCCCGCCTCGCCACGATCCTCTACACGGCCGCGGAGTCCCTCCGCGCGGTCGCCGTCCTCCTCAACCCGATCATGCCGGAGACCTCCCAGAAGCTCTGGGACTCCCTGGGCGCGGAGGCCTCCCTGGGCGCCCTGTCCGCCCAGCAGGTCCAGTCGGCCGGCGACTGGGGCAGGCTCCCGGCGGGCACGACGGTGACGAAGGGCGCGGTGCTCTTCCCCCGTCTCGAGGAGCCGAAGAAGGACTGACGCAGTCCCGTCCACGTATGTGAGGAGAGCCCCGGAACCGGAAGGTTCCGGGGCTCTCCCCGTTCCGATCCTGCATCAAACAATCAGAGCGGGCACTACTGGCCGTCTCAGGAGAGCCTGGTCATCGGAAGGGAGGCGTTCGAGCGTGCAGGAATCACCATCCTCTGACAGGACCCCGCACACGGACGGTGAAAGTCACGGCGGGTACTGGCTCACCGGCTCTTCACTGGAGGAACTGGAACGACTCCCGTGGGAGCCAGACGCTGCGAAATATTCACTGAATCACTGGGAGCAACTGCGCGATGTGACTGTCGGCCGTATGCAGTCCCGCACTCTCCCGCCGGAGATCAGGATGCGATGGGGTCGCCTCGCCCTTGTCGCGATCTCAGGGAAGGGAAAGAGTCAGACGCCACAGGAAACGGTGATCGACTCTGCCCGCGTACGCGCCTACATGATTCAAGAATTCGGTGCCAGCGCAACAGATGAAGCCCGAAATCTGTCGAAGCTTTGCTCTGACGTCTCCCAGAGCGCCGGTATGTCGCTGGAGGCCGTCACTAAGCTCGCCGAGGACTGGAAATCGGCCCCTCGCGAGACGTGGCTGGCGCTGCGCCGGATCAAGAACATGCTCACGCCTCTGCTCCCCCTCCGCAGCCTCCTGACAGATGGTGACGCCGCCTGCCAGGAGACCCGAGCCTGGCTGGACATTCTTCCGAAGCTTCCCTGAGCGACGCCGAGGCGATGGGCACCCAGGCACTGATACAGCGCGCCCGATCGACACGCGAGGTGACCCGAGTGCAAATTGCCCCCTCCCTACTCCTTGATCTGGTGCGGAACATCGCATCCACTGATCCGAAGACACGCGAGCGAGCGGCGGAGCGAGTGACCGACCTGGAGTCCAGCTATTCCGTGGCCGACGGGCGCGTCCTCACCGGCGGCTTGGCTGCGGCAGCGGCATGCGAGCGCGATGCAGGAACCCTGGAGGCGGAGCTGAACGCGATCATCCAACTAGGTTCGCTTGCGGAGCCGGAGATGGTTCTCGGCTTGCAGAGTCTGAACACTGAAGATCTCCCCCGGAGAGCTCGGGAAGTACGTTGAAGACATCTTGGAAGGATGAGGACCAGGCTGATTCAACCGTGTCACCGCAGCCACCACCGGACAGAAGTGAGCCTCGCACTGTCGCCGGTCAACCTGTCTGGGATGCAACGGGACTCGGGACGAATCTCGTCCGTGGAGGGACCGCTGGATGATGTTGCGGCCGTGTGGGTCTTCTGTGATCCGCTCGCGGAAAGGGCTGCCTGGACATCGACGCTACCTCACCTGAATCAAGAGAAGTTCTTCACTTGGAAAGCAAATTTGCGCCCGGAAGGATGGGAACCACTCCGCGACGAGCCCTCGCTCCTGCGGCGGTTGAGAAAGCGAGCGGCGACGCACGGTTTCCCGGCACTGCCGTACTACGAGTCCACGTTTCGAGCCCTTCCGAACACCGCGACTGCAGTAGGTCGATACATCGACGAACTGAAAATGAGGAGTTCCGGGTTCGCGTGCGCCGTAGGAGAAGGGAACGAGACGGGTGACTCCTGGGTCCGGTCGTCACAAATCATGGAAGAGCATTTCTCACTCTCCCGAGATTTCAAGAACTCGATCGACCTGGAGGCGCAGCGTAGAAGCGTGACTTCCATGTACGTGAGCCTGTCCATCCAGGCAGGTTTCTGTCCCGTCATCCCCCTCAACAAGCACCCTAACGCCGGGTTCACCCTTTTCTGCCCCACTCGACACTATGCGGAGACTCTCCAGAGAATGTCGACTGGCGCGAGGGTCCTCGAAGGCGACGCGGCTGAAGACCAGATCCGCGGATTCATCGAACAAGGCGGAGATCTCGCCTACATCTGATGGTCCGTGCCCGAGTTTCAGCACCGCGATGCCACCTGCCAGCCCGCCGCGCTCCTCGCGGCCCATCTGCATCACGTGGAGCTCGACTCTCCGCAGAAGCCAGGAGAGCCCGGGTACCAGTCGGCGCCCGTTCATGTGAGACACCCGGCACGGAGCCGCACTACTACTATGACCGATAGTTTTACCCTGGTGAATGCCGAGATCCTGGCAACCCTCTATGGAGAGGTCCCGCCTCTCGACGGCTTCAGGCTGCGATCCCTCAATGTGGACTGGCGGGGGCCCACTGTCACCCTGAGGGTGGACCTTACGAGCTTCCCAGCCACACGCCATCCGGAGTGGGAGGGTGCGGACGTCGACACCGTCCAGTGCCACCTGCAGTTCCTGGCGGTGGAGGACCTGTCCCTGGCGCAGTGGAACCCCCCTGTACGCTCCGCGTCGTTCGATGCCCAACCCCTGGGCGAGGAAAGGAGAGTTCGGGTGCGGGTGACAGGTCCGGAGGTGGACCTCGGCTTCACCAGCAACGCGTCCGTCCTGGTGGGGCATGTCAGCGCCTTCAAGGTCGCGGCCGACGGCACGGACGGAAGCCGTCATTTCTTCTCTCGGAAGATCGACAGCCGGCGCCACGAAACCATTCCGGAAACCGATGAAAAGACCTTTCATGGGCGACTCTGACTGGACCTTGATCGTCGACTCCGCAGGGACGTTCACGGACGCCTATGCGAGGCCGCCGAGGCTGAATGAATGCGAACTTTTCTACGTACAGATCGACGAAAGAGACGCCTCGGTTACGTTGGGTTTCGAGACGTCCGTTCTCCCGTCGTCTCCGCCTCCCGCCTGGACAGGCCTGACGCACAACGCCGTCGAGTTCTACCTCAGGTTCATGCGGGTGAAGGAGCTCCGGATCGCGGGCTGGGACTCCAGTGCTCGCGATGCGGTGGTCACGCTGGACCGTTGCGATGACGAAAGCGTCAGAGTTTCCGTGGACGGCGAGCGATCGCACCTCGATTTCGCCGCCTCTGCTCCTCTCCTGACCCGAACGCGTCCATTCCTCCGCTCTGACGCCTCGTGACGCGGATGCCGATCGTCGTCCGCCCATCCCCTCAGACGCCCGGCCCCTCCCGCAACCCGGGGTCCGCGACGCGTCAGACGCTCGACGCGTACGCGACGAAGCCCGTCCAGGCGGTCGGGGTGAGGGTGAGTCGGGGGCCGTTGAGGCACTTGGAGTCGCGGACGTGGACGGTGGCGGGGGTCGTGGCGACCTCGACGCAGGAGTCGCCTTCGCTGCTGCTGCTGTAGCTGCTCTTGAACCACGCCAGTTCGGAGGCGTCCCCGGCCGAGGTGTTGCGGATCATGTCTCTCCCAGCAGTCGCTCGATGAGGGCGGTCGACTCACGGGGCGTGAGAGCCTGGGCCCGGATGATGCCGTACCGCAGCTCAAGGATACGGAGCTGCTTCCGCTCGGTCACCGGTCGGCCGTTGGACACGGCGGGGGAACGGCCGACCGCCGATCCGTCCCCGAACTTCAGCACCTCGATGCCACCGGCCAGCCCGGCGTGCTCCTCTCGGTCCATCGGCATCACCTGAAGCTCCACACTCCGCAGATGCGCCACGCCCAGAAGGTGTTCGAGCTGTGCTCGCAGCAACGCACGGCCACCCAACGGGCGTCGGAGTGTCCACTCCTCCAGGACGAAGCCGAGCTCAGGTGCCGGGTCCCGTTCGAACACGGACTTGCGTGCCATGCGCCCGGCCACCATCCGCTCCACCTCGTCCTGCGTGTACGCCGGCCGCCGCATCAGCAGCAGTCCGCGCGCGTACTCAGGCGTCTGCAACAGGCCGTGGATGTTGAGCGGGTCGTAGAGCTGGAGCTCGACCGCACCCGCCTCCAGCTTCGCCAGGTCGCGGACCTTCTTCGGGTACCGGACCTTGCGCACATCGTCCTTCATCGCCGCGATCATGCCGTCCGCCCTCAGCACCTCGTCCGCCCTGTCGAGGAACTCGGGGCGCGGGATGCGCTTCCCGCCCTCCAGCTTGTAGATCATGTCCTCGCCGTAGCCCACCGCGACTCCGAAGTCGCCGGCCCGCATCCCCGCCGCCTCCCGCCACAGCCTCAACTGCCGCCCCACGGTGGCGACGACGGCCACACCCCAGTCGTCGTCCGGGTCCACCTCCCAGCCCGGCTCGTCCGCCTCGCCCTTGAGCCGCCCCACCCCGTCATCCACCGACATGCCGCACCCTTCCTCTCGTCCTGCGTGCCGCAACGGCCCTACCCGCCGCAGAGGCACCGACAGCCCGGACAGCAGTGGACAAGCACCGGACAGTCACCCTACGCATCGGCGTCATCACTGTTCACGGTCGGCGTGGGCCGCCACGCTCGGTCACGTGAACCAGAAGAAGTACGCCCAACTCCGCGCCCCGTCACGTCACTTCCGTGTCCTGCTGTCCTCCACGCCACGCGGAGCGCGACTCGCCCGCCTGCTCGCCGTCGAGTGGCTGCGGGCGGAGGGGGAGCTGTCGTGTCGGGTCGTCGGGGCCGCCGAGCATGTCGTCGCGGAGCTCGCGGCGAACGCCGCCACGCACGGTCGTGTCGCCGGCCGGAACTTCCGCCTCGCGCTCGTCACCCAAGAGGACACCCTCCGTATCGAGGTCACGGACACCCGGGGCCGCGATCTCCCGCAACTGCGTGCGCCGGGAGGCGAGTCCGGGCGCGGGTTGCTCCTCGTCGATGCCCTCGCCGATCGCTGGGGCGTCGACCTCGGGCCCGTCCCCTGCAAGATCGTATGGGCCGAACTCGATCTACAAACCCTGTGACCTGCGAAAACGACTCACCCACCGGAGCCCGGGAGTGTGGGCTCCGGTGGGGCCGGCGGCCTTCCCAAGCAACGACGAGAGAGAAAGAACCCTCACCAAGCCCCACCCCTCCCGCCCAGGGCGGGACGATCACTCGCTCGGGTGAAATATGCCAACTTGACTGGCTTCAGGGCAGGTTGCCTGATCTACGCTCAGCGCGACAGATCACCCGACCGCAGAAATGCGTCGGCCCCCGCCGGGAGTGCGAATCCCGATGCGAGGGCCTACCAGCGAGGAAGTCAGACCTTCCTGATGGATACCCAGCACACTAGCGTGCACCCGCCCTCGCAGTCCCGTAACGCCGGGAAGAACCACCCTCAGCGGCGAACCTGCGGCGGTGTCATCCACGACAACGTCCGCCACACCACTCGCTTCACGGTGATCGGCAACCACCTCGCCCAGCACGCCGAGCTGTCGCTGCTCGCCATCGGCCTTGCCGTCCACATCCAGAGCCTGCCCAGCGGCACCGCCATCGACATCCGGTCCCTCGCCGCCCGTTTCCCGGAGGGCAAGGCCCGGATCGCCGGCGCACTGCGCGAGCTCGAAGCCCACGGCTATCTGCGCCGTACGTGCGAACGCACGAGCAGCGGCCGCATCGTCACCCGCACGGTCTCCTGCAACCAGCCGGGCCACACCAAGGGCGCGGGCGACCCGAACCCCCAGCCCCAGCGGCCCGCGCGCCGAGCGGACAAGCCCCCGCGCCGCGTCCTCCCCGCCGTACCGCAGCCCGCGTACCCCGCCCCCGACCTCCTCCGGACCGCCCTCGACGTGCTCGCCGGCCTCCACCGCGCGGATCCGCGACTCCTGCTCTCCGCCACGGACGCCGAGCACCTCGCGCCAGGGGTGGTCGCCTGGCTGGAACGGCAGATGCCACCGGACGCCGTCCGGCACGCCCTGACCTCCGGCCTGCCCCCAGAGCCCCTGCACCGCCCGGCCGCGCTGCTCGCGCACCGCCTCGCCGCCCAGCTCCCACCCCTGCCGCCGTTCCGCGGCCCGGATCCGCCGGTCGTCGACCTCCCCCTGCAGAACTGCGACCACTGCGACCGCGCCTTCCGAGGCCCGGAAGCAGGCACATGCGCCGGTTGCCGTGCCACGGACGAGCACCCCGGGTCCCGAACTTGCTGAAGGGCCCGGAATCCGTGAGGAATCCGGGCCCTTCGGCGAAGCTCAGCGGTGGTTGCTACCGCGCCGCGTCCGGGTGGACGGCGTCCGTGACCGGGCGGTCGGCGGTGGGCTTGTCCACGGCCTTCGTCTCGACCGGCTTGCGGAGCTGGATGTTCAGCTCCTTCAGGCGGGCCTCGTCCAGCTCCGTCGGGGCGCCCATCAGGAGGTCCTGGGCGTTGCCGTTCAGCGGGAAGGCGATCGTCTCGCGGATGTTCGGCTCGTCGGCCAGGAGCATCACGATGCGGTCCACGCCCGGGGCGATGCCGCCGTGCGGCGGGGCGCCGTACTCGAACGCGCGGAGCATGCCCGCGAACTCGTGCTCCACGGTCTCCTTCGAGTAGCCCGCGATCTCGAAGGCCTTGAACATGATCTCGGGCTCGTGGTTCCGGATCGCGCCCGAGGACAGCTCGATGCCGTTGCAGACGATGTCGTACTGCCAGCCGAGGACGTCCAGCGGGTCCTGCGTCTCCAGGGCCTCAAGGCCGCCCTGCGGCATGGAGAACGGGTTGTGCGAGAAGTCGATCTTGCCGGTCTCCTCGTCCCGCTCGTACATCGGGAAGTCGACGATCCACGCGAAGCGGAAGACGTTCTCCTCGAACTGGCCGGCGCGCTTGGCGGCCTCGACCCGGACCGGGCCCATGATCTTGGAGACCTCGTCGAACTCGCCCGCGCCGAAGAAGATCGCGTGGCCAGGCTCCAGGCCGAGGCGCTCGGTGAGGACCTTGACGTTCTCCTCGGTGAGGAACTTGGCGATCGGGCCGGTCAGGGCGTTGCCTTCGCCGACGCGGACCCAGGCCAGGCCCTTCGCGCCGAGGGAGACCGCGAAGTCGCCCATCGCGTCGAAGAACTTGCGCGGCTGGTCACCCGTGTTCGGGACGGCCAGGGCACGCACGTGCTTGCCCGCGAAGGCCTTGAACTCGGAGTTCTCGAAGACGTCCGAGATGTCGACGAGTTCGAGGGCGGTCCGCAGGTCCGGCTTGTCGTTGCCGTACTTCAGCATCGACTCGCGGAACGGGATCCGCGGGAACGGGGACGTGACGTGGCGTCCGCCGCCGAACTCCTCGAAGAGCTCGGTCATGAGCTTCTCGATCGGCTGGAAGACGTCCTCCTGCTCGACGAAGCTCATCTCGACGTCGAGCTGGTAGAACTCGCCCGGCGAACGGTCCGCGCGGGCGTCCTCGTCGCGGAAGCACGGCGCGATCTGGAAGTAGCGGTCGAAGCCGGAGATCATCAGCAGCTGCTTGAACTGCTGCGGCGCCTGCGGCAGCGCGTAGAACTTGCCCGGGTTCAGCCGGGACGGGACCACGAAGTCGCGGGCGCCCTCGGGGGAGGTCGCGGCGAGGATCGGGGTCGCCATCTCGTTGAAGCCGAGGGCCACCATCTTGGAGCGGATGGAGGCGATGACGGCGGAGCGCAGCATGATGTTGCGGTGCATGCGCTCGCGGCGCAGGTCGAGGAAGCGGTACTCCAGGCGCCGCTCCTCGTTCACGCCGTCGTCGGCGTTGATGGTGAACGGGATCTGCTTGGCGGCGCCCAGGACCTCGACCGTGGCGGCCTCGATCTCGATCTCGCCGGTGGCGAGCTCCGGGTTGACGTTCTCCGCGCCACGCGAGACGACCTTGCCGTCCACGCGGACGACGGTCTCCTTCGTCAGCTTGTCGAGCACCTCGGCGGCGGCGGTGCCGGGCCGGGCGACGAGCTGCGTGATGCCGTAGTGGTCGCGCAGATCGATGAAGAGGATGCCGCCCAGGTCGCGCCGATTGTGCAGCCAGCCGCTCAGCCGGACGTCGGTGCCGACGTCAGAGGCGCGGAGCTCGCCGCAGGTGTGGGACCTGTACCGATGCATCGTCGTTCATCCAGTCTTCGGGATCTACGGGAATCAGGGGTGTGCGCCGTCGTGACGGGTCGTGACGGCAGACCCGTCCCAGCCTACCGGGCGACCCAAGATCGCATTTCGAATACGCTCAGTGGCGACCTGCTGGCCGATATTCATAAAGTAGGGCAATGCGCACCGAGGACGTCCTGGCCGCGATCGCGACCGGCCTGTGGCGCTGGGACAACGCTTCCGGGACCGTCACCCTCGACGCCGAGGCCGCCCGGCTCCTCGGCCTGCCCGCCGAACCGGTCGAACTCACGGAAGCGGCCGTACGCTCCCGGTTTCATCCCATCGACTGGAACGAGATCGACGGGGTCGTGAACCTCGCCGTCGCCGAAGGGACGCTCGCCGAGGCCCGGCTGCGGATCATGGACGGCGACGGACGGGTGATCCGTACGGTACGGAGCCGGTCCAAGCCGCTCGTCGACGGTGACGAGTACGAACTCGTCGGCACCCTCCAGGAGGTCGCCGAACCGCAGCCGGGCACCGCCGCCCGTACGCCCGTCACCGGCGACTGGCGCCGCTCGCGCGAGGCCTTCCTGCTCGACGCGGGACGGGCGCTCGCCGAAGCCCGGTCGACCGCCGAGGTGCTGCGGGTCGCCGCCTCCCTCTCCATGCCGGGCTTCTCGCCGGACGGACTCGCCGTCTTCGGGGTCGCCGGCGAACGGCTGACGATCATCGGCCACCACGGGCACAACGCGGGCGACGAGGGCCCCTTCACCTCGATGTCGGTGGACACCGACTACCCGGCGGCCGAGGTCGTACGGAACGGGCGGGCGATCTACCTGCCGACACCGGAGGAGTACCTGCGCCGCTTCCCGGTGACCTGGCCGCTGGCGCAGCGGTTCGGCCGGCAGTCCTGGGCGTACCTCCCGCTGATCGTCGCGGGGCGCACGATGGGCGCCTGGATGGCCGCCTTCAAGCATCCCGTCGCCTTCACGCCCGACGAGCGCTCCGTCCTCACCACGGTCGCCCGGATGCTCGCCCAGGCCCTCGCCCGCGCCGGGGTCGCCGAGTCCGAGCGCGAGCTGTCGCTCGGCCTGCAGCGCACGATGATGCCCGTCCTCGGCCCCGGCATCCCGGGGCTGCACGTCGCCGCGCGGTACGTACCGACCGGCGGCGGACTCCAGGTCGGCGGCGACTGGTACGACATGATCCAGCTGCCGGGCGGCCGGATCGCCCTCGTCATCGGCGACGTCCAGGGCCACGACGTGCGCGCGGCCGGACTGATGGGACAGCTCCGGATCGCCCTGCGCGCGTACGCCTCCGAGGGCCACCCGCCCGACGCCGTCCTCTCCCGCGCCTCGCGCTTCCTGTACGGGATCACCGACGGGGCCGACGAAGGGGATGCCGCCCAGGCGACGGTGGACGGAGCCGTCCGCGGGGGCACCCCCGGAGGGCACCCGAACGGTGGCCCACGGGGCGGACGCCTCGCGCCGCACGACGGGACAGCGCCGGGCGGACGCCGCGCGCCGCACCACGGGACAGCGCCGGGCAGAGGTGGCGCGCCGCACCGGGGCAGCGCGCGGTACGGGGGTGTCGCCCCGGACGGGGTCTCCCCGGACGGGGACGGGCGGTCACCGAACGGGGTCTCTCCGAACGGGCGAGCCCAGGACGTGGGTCCGCGCTTCGCGACCTGCCTCTACCTGGAGATCGACCCGGTCACCGGTGTCGTGGACATCGCCCGCGCCGGGCACCCCGACCCGGCGGTCCGGATGACCGACGGAACGGTGCTGCTGCGTCCCACGGCCGGCGGCCTGCCCCTCGGCATCGTCCCGGACACCGACTACCCGACGACCCGGTTCACCCTGGAGCCCGGCGAGACCCTGATGATGTGCACCGACGGGCTCCTGGAGACCGGCGGCCACGACCTCGACAGCGGCTGGGAGCGGATCCGCGCACTCCTCGAAGGGCACGCCGAGGACTCCCTGGAGGACCTCGCCGACAGCCTGGTCGAGGCCGTCCACGGGCCCGGCTCGCACCACACCACGGGACCGCTCGCCGACCGGCGCGAGGACGACATCGCCGTCCTGCTCGTCTCCCGCCAGGGCGCGGCCGTCCGCGAGGCGCCGCGCCGCACCATGATGACCATCGCGCAGGCGGAGCCGGAGCGGATCGCCGCCGCCCGCCGGCACGTGCGGCAGCTGCTCCACGACTGGACGGACGAGGAGCAGCTCGACTCGGCGGTCCTCATGGTCTCCGAGATGGTCACCAACGTCCTCATCCACACGGACGGCGACGCGCTCCTCGTCGCCGCTGTGACCTGCACGGGGGAGGCCCGCCGGCTGCGCGTGGAGGTCTCCGACGGCAGCGACGAGCTGCCGCACAAGCGGCATCCGGGGGAGATGGCGTCGTCGGGCCGCGGCCTGGTCCTGATGGAGATGCTGGCGGACGCGTGGGGCGTGGACCCGCGGGGCGAGGGCAAGTCCATCTGGTTCGAACTGAACGAGCCCCCGTCGAAACGAGGCGACGGCTCCGGGTAGCCCGCGGCCAGACCCCGGTCGTACACCCGGGGGGCACGGCCCCGGGGGTACGACCGGGGCCTGCCCCCCGGGGAGGGCGGGCCCCGGCCTTACCCCCGCGGCCGGACCCCGCGCCGTACCCCCCGGCCCGGGCACGGCCGTACCCCCGCGGCCCGGGCACGGCCGTACCCCCCCGGCCAGACCCCGGCCGTACCCCCCCGGCCCGGGCACGGCCGTACCCCCGCGGCCGGACCCCGGCCGTACCCCCCGGCCCGGGCACGGCCGTACCCCGCGCCGCGCGCCCCGCAGCGTCGCGGAGGAGACTGGTGTCGTACGCCCGCCGTCACCGGGGGGACCACGGAGCACCCCATGGACACCCACAAGGTCGGAAGCGACACCACCGTTCTCGCCGACAGCCTCGAAGTGCCGGGCATCGGCCACCTCCCCGTCAGCGCCTACGTCGTCACCGCCACGGAACCGGTCGTCGTCGACACCGGTGTCTCGATATCCGACCGGGACTTCGTCAACGCGCTCGGCTCGGTCGTGGAACCCGCGGACGTCCGCTGGATCTGGCTCACGCACCCCGACCGCGACCACACGGGCGGCATCTTCGACCTGCTCGTGGCCGCGCCCCGGGCGAAGGTCGTGACCACGTTCATCGGCGCGGGGATCATGTCGACCGAACGGCCGCTGCCGATGGACCGCGTGTACTTCCTGAACCCCGGCCAGTCGCTCGATGTCGGCGACCGCATGCTGCGCGCGTTCAAGCCACCGCTGTGGGACAACCCCGCCACGGTCGGCTTCTACGACGAGAAGACCCGGATCTGCTTCAGCTCCGACTGCTTCGGCGGGCCGATGCCCACCGCCGAGCTCGCCGAGAGCGGGCACGCCAACGACCTCAAGCCCGAGGAGCTTCGGCAGGCACAGCTGCTGTGGGCCTCCGTGGACAGCCCGTGGGTGCACATGGTGGATCCGGCGAAGTACGGGGCGACGATCCGGCCGCTGCGGGAGATGAACCCGGAGATCGTGCTCTCCACCCATCTGCCGCCCGCCGTACGGATGACCGGCAGGATGCTGGAGACGATCACGATGGCCACGGACGTGGAGCCGTTCGTGGGCCCGGACCAGGCCGCGCTGGAGCAGATGCTGGCGACCTTCGAGCCGGGCGGCATGCCGGCCGCGACCTGAGCCCCCGGGTTACGGGTGCCTCGCCCTGAGTCCCTCAGGTGCCTGGGCCGAGTCCCTCAGGCGCGGGGGACGGCATCGTCCCCGGGCCCGTACCGCCCGCGCAGCTCGCCGATCACGCCGAACGCCGCCGCCGTCAACGGTACGGCGAGCAGCATGCCCAGGATTCCGGCGACGGACGCGCCTGCCGTGATGGCGAGCATGACGAGGGCCGGGTGCATCTGCACGGTCCTGCTCTGGATCACGGGCTGGAGGACGTTTCCCTCGATGACCTGCACGGCCAGGACGACGCCCAGGACCCAGAGCGCGATCACGAAACCCCGGTCGGCGAGGGCGACGAGGACGGCGACGGCCCCGGAGAGGAAGGCGCCGAGGTACGGGATGTAGGCGGTGACGAAGACCAGCGCGCCGAGTCCGACGGCGCCGGGCACCCTCAGGATCAGCAGCCCGATGGTGATCAGGACCGCGTCGACGAGGGCGACGACGGTCGTCCCGCGCATGAAGCCCTCGACGGCCTCGAAGGCGCGGCGGCCCATGGCCTCCATCGTGTCGCCGGTCGAGCGGGGTGCGAGGGAGCGCAGGGCGCCGGCGGCCTTGTCGGAGTCCCGGAGGAAGAAGAAGATCAACAGCAGGGCGAGGACGGCCATCGCGGCCACCTGTCCGACGACGCTCAGCCCCGAGATCACTCCGGACGCGGCGGTCCCGCCGAACTTCTCCAGGAGCGCCTTCGCGTTCTTGGCGAGGTCGTCGATCGAGGTCCCCGCCGCACCCAGATGGTCGGCGATGTCGACGGCGGCCTGCCGCAGCGAGGCGACGATCTGGTCGCCGGTCTCGATGAGCGCGACGACCACGATGTAGGTGGCGCCGCCGACGAAGGCGAGGACGGCGAGGACGGTGAGCCCGGCGGCCAGCGACTTCTGCACCCTCATCTTCACCAGGCGCCGGTACAGCGGCCCGAGGAGCGCGGTGCCGAGGATGGCGAGCAGGACGGGCGTGACGGCCGTCTGGAAGACGACGCAGAGCCAGATCCCCACGGCGGCGACCCCCGCGACGAGCAGCAGGACGACGCACCAGGCGGCGACCCGCCGCGCGGCGTCGGGGAGGAGGGGGCGGGGGCTCGGCGTCTGCACCCGTCCACCGGACCACGGCGCCCGGCATGGCGTCCTGCGCTACGGTCCGGACGAGTGACGCACCGTCAGAGCGGGTCGGGAGCAGCAGCGCGCCCGCACCCACACCCACACCCACACACGCGTACGGGGCCGAGCGCGTCGCACCCGACCCCGTACCGGCGAGCCTGCCCGCCCGTACCGCCGTTACTCGCCCATCCCGTGGACCGCCGGGATCGTGCCGAGCCGGCCCGCCTGGAAGTCCTCGAAGGCCTGGCGGAGTTCGGCCTGGGTGTTCATGACGAACGGGCCGTAGTGCGCCATCGGTTCACGGATCGGCCGGCCGCCGAGGACGACGACCTCCAGGTCGGGCGTGTGCCCGTCCTGCTTCTCGTCGGCCCGGACGGTGAGTGCGTCGCCCTTGCCGAAGACCGCCGTCTGGCCCGTGTGGACCGGCCTGCGCTCCGCACCGACGGAGCCGCTGCCCGCGAGGACGTAGACGAGCCCGTTGAAGTCCTCGCGCCACGGCAGGGTCACCTCGGCGCCCGGCCGGATCGTCGCGTGGATCATCGAGATCGGGGTGTGGGTGATGCCCGGTCCGGCGTGGCCGTCGAGCTCGCCCGCGATGACGCGGATCAGCGCGCCGCCGTCGGGGGAGGTGAGCAGCTGCACCTGGCCGCCGCGGATGTCCTGGTAGCGCGGGGCCATCATCTTGTCGGACGCGGGCAGGTTCACCCACAGCTGGAGGCCGTGGAAGAGCCCGCCGCTGACGACGAGGGACTCCGGCGGGGCCTCGATGTGGAGCAGCCCGGAGCCGGCGGTCATCCACTGGGTGTCGCCGTTGGTGATGGTGCCGCCACCGCCGTTGGAGTCCTGGTGGTCGAAGGTGCCGTCGATGATGTACGTGACGGTCTCGAAGCCGCGGTGGGGGTGCCACGGGGTGCCCTTGGGCTCTCCGGGGGCGTACTCCACCTCCCCCATCTGGTCCATCATGATGAACGGGTCGAGGTACTGGTAGTTGATCCCGGCGAACGCGCGGCGCACCGGGAAGCCCTCGCCCTCGAATCCGGACGGAGCCGTGGTCACGGCGAGCACGGGGCGGGAGACGGCGTCGGCCGGGGCGGCGACGCGCGGCAGGGTGAGCGGGTTCTCGACAGTCACAGCGGGCATGGCGGGACCTCCTTGTGCGACCAGTTTAGTTGAACAATGAACTTCCTGCCACCCGGAACGCGGAACGCCCGGGAGGAATTCCTCCCGGGCGTTCTCCCACGTGTCCAGCCTGCGTCAGCCGTACATCCGCCGCATCGCGAAGTCGACCATCTGCTCGACGGCCTTCGCGTCGAAGACCATCCGGTGGTCACCCTCCATGTCGAGGACGAAGCCGTACCCGGTCGGGAGGAGGTCGATCACCTCGGCGCCGGTGATCACGAAGTACTTCGACTCCTTGCCCGCGTATCGCCGCAGCTCCTTGAGCGACGTGAACATCGGGATGACCGGCTGCTGGGTGTTGTGCAGGGCCAGGAAGCCGGGGTTGTCGCCGCGGGGGCAGTAGACCTTCGAGGTCGCGAAGATCTGCTGGAAGTCCTCGGCCGCGAGCGACCCGGTCGTGAAGGCCCGCACGGCGTCGGCGAGAGAGGGCGGCGAGGGCTCGGGGTACAGCGGCGGCTGCTGACCGTACGGGGCGCCCTGCATGCCCGGCATCCCGCCCGCCATTCCGCCCGCCATCGGCTGCTGCGGCGGCGGGGCGTACTGCTGCTGGGCACCCGGGTTCTGCTCGTAGCCGTACATGGTCCCGAGCCTAGTGGTTCCCGGTGAGTACACGGTCCGCCCCGAGCGATTGTCGTCACAGATGACCGGATAGGGGTTGCTTCTTATTACCGGCGGGTAGCATCATCGGAGAGAGCATTGCGCTACTCGCTGGTACGTGTACGAGGAACCTGCCTCCCCGATCCTTACGGAGCCGTCGCCATGGGGCACTACAAGTCGAATCTCCGCGACATCGAGTTCAACCTCTTCGAGGTGCTCGGTCGCGACAAGGTGTACGGCACCGGTCCGTTCGAGGAGATGGACGTCGAGACCGCCAAGAGCGTCCTGGAGGAGCTGACCCGCCTCTCCGAGAACGAGCTCGCGGAGTCCTTCGCCGACGCCGACCGCAACCCGCCGGTCTTCGACCCCGAGACGAACACCGCCCCGGTCCCGGCCAGCTTCAAGAAGTCCTACAAGGCCTTCATGGACTCCGAGTACTGGCGCCTGGGCCTGCCCGAGGAGATCGGCGGCACCACCTCCCCGCGCTCCCTGATCTGGGCCTACGCGGAGCTGGTCCTCGGCGCGAACCCGGCCGTGTGGATGTACTCCTCCGGCCCGGCCTTCGCCGGCATCCTCTTCAACGAGGGCAACGAGGCGCAGAAGAAGGTCGCGCAGATCGCGGTCGAGCGCCAGTGGGGCTCCACGATGGTCCTGACCGAGCCCGACGCCGGTTCGGACGTCGGCGCCGGCCGCACCAAGGCGGTCCAGCAGGAGGACGGCTCCTGGCACATCGAGGGCGTGAAGCGCTTCATCACCTCCGGTGAGCACGACATGGAGGAGAACATCCTCCACTACGTCCTCGCCCGCCCCGAGGGTGCCGGCCCCGGCACCAAGGGCCTCTCCCTCTTCCTCGTGCCGAAGTACCACTTCGACTGGGAGACCGGCGAGCTGGGCGAGCGCAACGGCGTCTACGCCACGAACGTCGAGCACAAGATGGGCCTCAAGGCCTCCAACACGTGCGAGATGACCTTCGGCGACCAGCACCCCGCCAAGGGCTGGCTGATCGGCGACAAGCACGACGGCATCCGCCAGATGTTCCTCATCATCGAGTTCGCCCGCATGATGGTCGGCACGAAGGCGATCTCCACCCTCTCCACGGGCTACCTCAACGCCCTGGAGTACGCCAAGGAGCGCGTCCAGGGCACCGACCTGGCGAACTTCATGGACAAGGCCGCGCCCAAGGTCACCATCACGCACCACCCCGACGTCCGCCGCTCGCTGATGACGCAGAAGGCGTACGCGGAGGGCATGCGCTCCCTCGTCCTCTACACGGCCACCGTGCAGGACGAGATCCAGCTCAAGGAGGCCGCGGGCGAGGACGCGAAGGCGCTCATCGGCCTGAACGACCTGCTGCTGCCGATCGTGAAGGGCTACGGCTCCGAGAAGGGCTACGAGCAGCTCGCGCAGTCGCTCCAGACCTTCGGCGGCTCCGGCTTCCTGCAGGAGTACCCGATCGAGCAGTACATCCGGGACGCCAAGATCGACACCCTCTACGAGGGCACCACGGCCATCCAGGGCCAGGACTTCTTCTTCCGCAAGATCGTCCGCGACCAGGGCGCGTCCCTGAACGCGCTGGCCGAGGAGATCAAGAAGTTCCTCGCGGTCGGCACCGGCGGCGAGGAGCTGGCCGGCGCCCGCGACGCACTCGCCAAGGCGGCCGTGGACCTGGAGGGCATCGTCGGCACGATGCTCACCGACCTCACCGCGACCGGCGAAGACGTCAAGAACATCTACAAGGTCGGCCTCAACACCACCCGCCTGCTGATGGCCTCCGGCGACGTGGTCGTCGGCTACCTGCTGCTGAAGGGTGCGGCCGTCGCCGCCGAGAAGCTGGCCGCCGGCGCCTCCGCCAAGGACCAGGCCTTCTACGCCGGCAAGATCGCGGCCGCGAAGTTCTTCGCCGCCAACGTCCTGCCGGGCGTCGGCGCCGAGCGCGCGCTGGCCGAGGCCGTCGACGGCTCGCTGATGGACCTGGACGAGGCCGCGTTCTAGCAACGCATCTCGTTCATCGAGGAACGGCTCGCTCCCGGGGAGGGGAGCGGGCCGTTCCGTCTTTCGGGGTCCCGGCGCCGCATTCCGGGGCGTGCGTAAGGTGAACCCATGACGAGCACCGCCCGCTTCGACCGCGGCCACACCGACGACCTCATGACCTTCCTGGCGGCCTCCCCGTCGCCGTACCACGCCGTGGCGAACGCCGCCGAGCGGCTTGAGAAGGCCGGCTTCCGACAGGTCGAGGAGACCGCCGCCTGGGACGGGACGACCGGCGGGAAGTACGTGATCCGCGGCGGCGCGCTCATCGCCTGGTTCGTACCGGAGGGCGCCACCGCCCACACCCCGTACCGGATCGTCGGCGCGCACACCGACTCCCCCAACCTGCGCGTCAAGCCGCAGCCCGACATGGGCGCGCGGGGCTGGCGCCAGGTCGCCGTCGAGATCTACGGCGGGACGCTGCTCAACACCTGGCTCGACCGCGACCTCGGCCTCGCGGGCCGTCTGACCCTGCGGGACGGCAGCCACCACCTGGTCAACGTGGACCGCGCGGTGCTGCGCGTCCCGCAGCTCGCGATCCACCTCGACCGGCAGGCCAACGAGGGCCTCAAGCTCGAACGGCAGCGCCACATGCAGCCGATCTGGGGCCTCGGCGAGGTGCACGAGGGCGACCTGATCCGCTTCGTGGCCCAGGAGGCGGGCGTCGACGCGGAGGACGTCGCCGGCTGGGACCTGATGGTCCACGCGATCGAGGCCCCCTCCTACCTCGGCCGCGACCGCGAACTCCTCGCCGGGCCGCGCATGGACAACCTGATCTCCGTCCACGCCGGCGTGGCGGCGCTCGCCGCCGTCGCGGGCCGCGCCGACCTCCCGTACATCCCCGTCCTCGCCGCCTTCGACCACGAGGAGAACGGCTCCGAGGCCGACACCGGCGCGCAGGGCCCGCTCCTCGGCAACGTCCTGGAGCGCTCGGTCTACGCCCGCGGCGGCGCCTACGAGGACCGCGCCCGCGCCTTCGCGGGATCGATCTGCCTCTCCTCCGACGTCGGCCACGCGGTCCACCCCAACTACGCGGAGCGCCACGACCCGACGCACCACCCGCGCCCCAACGGCGGCCCGATCCTGAAGGTGAACGTCAACCAGCGGTACGCCACCGACGGAAGCGGGCGGGCGGTGTTCGCCGCGGCCTGCGAGAAGGCGGGCGTGCCGTGGCAGACCTTCGTCTCCAACAACGACATGCCCTGCGGCACGACCATCGGACCGATCACGGCGGCCCGTCACGGCATCAGCACGGTCGACATCGGCGTGGCCTGCCTGTCGATGCACAGCGCCCGCGAGCTGTGCGGCTCGGAGGACCCCTACCTCCTGGCGAACGCGCTCGTCGCGTTCCTGGAGGGGTAGCGCGCGGATACCCGGGTACCCGATCCCAACTACCCCACTAGGGAGGCGGGATTCATGGGCCTGGGAGGCTGCATCATTCTCATAGCCGTGGGCGCGATCCTCACGTTCGCCACGGACTGGGAGCTCGACGGCGTCAACCTCGACCTGGTGGGACTGATCATGATGGCGGTCGGTCTCATCGGTGTCGCGACCTTCACCAGCATCGCGCGGCGCCGGCGGGTCGTCGTCCCCCCGGCCGCCCCCACGGTCGTGGAGGAACGGCGCGACCAGGGCTTCTGAGCGGATCCGGGAGCGACGAAACATCCGGGAAAGGCGGCCTCCGGCACCGTCGGATCTCATGGATCGTCATGAGGGCCCGCCCCCGGGGAAGTTCGTCGCCTGCCTCATCACGGCCGTGCTCGTCGGCACGGCCGTGGCGGGCTACGGCATCGCGCGGTACAACGAACGCCCGCCCTGGGGCACCGACATCGCCTACGAGGGCGGATATCTGCAGGCCGTCCGGATCCGGAAGGCGGACCCGACCGGGGAGCGCAGCCGGGCCATGCTGTCGGGCGAATGCGCGCAGATGGAACGCATGGGCATGGGCGGCGGCCGGGCCGTGCACGACCCGGCCGCCTGGGTCACCGGCTGCCTGGACGGCGCGGCCGGCCGGCCGTCGCAGAACCAGGGGCTGGTGCGCTAGTCGGTGGCGTCCATGCCCGCCAGGATGAGCGGGAGGCGGGCGGCGCCCTCGGGCGTCACCTTCACCGGGACGCCCCAGTCCTGCTGGTGCACATGGCAGGCCGGGTACTCGTTGGCCGGATCGTCGTCGCAGGACGCGGCCATCGCTGAGACGTGCAGGACGCCCTCGGTGACCTCCGGGTCGAGGTCGAGCTCCCGGAACAGGTCCGTGCCCGTGCCCGAGCCGCCGAGCAGCAGCTCCGGCGGGGTCGAGGAGACCAGGAGCCGGGTGGAGGGGCCGTAGCGCTCGTCGAGCTTCTGGCCCGTCGGCGCCTGGAAGACCACGTCGAGCCGGAGCCGGCCCGGCGCGACCTCGGTGGCCTCGCGCTGCGTGCGGTGGGCGACCGCCTCGACCTGGACCGCCTCCTCGGGCAGCCGCAGCCGGGTCAGCCGGTGCCGGGCCGACTCGACGACCACGATCTCGTCGCCGACGAGCACGGCGTCGCTCGGTTCGCGCAGGTCGGTCGCCAGCGTCGTCACCTCGCCGGACGCCGGGTCGAAGCGGCGCAGGGCGTGGTTGTACGTGTCGGAGACCGCGACCGAGCCGTCGGGCAGGGCGGTCACGCCGAGCGGGTGCTGGAGCAGCGCCTGGCCGGCGTCGCCGTCGCGGTGGCCGAAGTCGAAGAGTCCGGTGCCGACGGCCGTGTGGACGACGCTCTCGGTGTCGATCCAGCGCAGGGCGCTCGTCTCGGAGTCGGCGATCCACAGCCGGTCCTCGGTGGCGGCGAGCCCGGAGGGCTGCGCGAACCAGGCCTCGGCGGCCGGCCCGTCGACGAGCCCCTCGTTCGTCGTACCGGCCGCGACCGCGACGGTCCGCGTCTCCGGGTCGTACGTCCACAGCTGGTGGACACCGGCCATCGCGATCCAGACCTTGCCCTGCCACCAGGCCACGTCCCACGGCGAGGAGAGGTCCACGTCGAGGGCCGGGCCGGAGGTCGGCGAGCCCTGCCACCACTGCGTGCCGGTGCCAGCGATCCGCTCGATCACGCCGGTGGCGGGGTCGTACATGCGCAGCGCGTGGTGCACGGTGTCGGCGACGACGACCTTGCCGTCGGGGAGCACGGTGAGCCCCTGCGGCTCACGGAACTCCCCGTCCCCGATGCGCCGCACCACGGTCTCGCCGTCCGGCTCCAGCTCGACGAGCTGGTGGCGGGTGGTGTCGGAGACGAGGAAGTTGCCGGTGGGGAGGAGGACGGCCTTGCCGGGGAAGCGCAGGTCGGTCGCGACCGGCTCCGGCGGGACGTACGGTCCGTCCCCGCGCCGCAGCGTGCCCTTGGCCTCGTGCTCGGCCTCCAGCTCCTCGACGAGCGTCCGGATCGCGTTCGCGTGCCCCTCACCCGCGTGCTGGGCGACGACGTACCCCTCGGGGTCGATGACGACGAGCGTCGGCCAGGCGCGTACGGCGTACTGCTTCCAGGTCGCGAGCTCGGGGTCGTCGAGGACGGGGTGGTGCACCTCGTACCGCTCGACGGCGTCGACGACGGCCTGGTGCTCGGCCTCGTGAACGAACTTCGGCGAGTGCACACCGACGATCACGAGCGTGTCGCGGTGCTTCTCCTCCAGGTCACGGAGCTCGTCGAGGACGTGCAGGCAGTTGATGCAGCAGAAGGTCCAGAAATCGAGGATCAATGTGCGACCTCGGAAGTCGGCGAGCTTCAGTTCCTTCCCGCCGGTGTTGATCCAGCCGCCCTTGCCGATCAGCTCGGGGGCACGGACGCGGGCACGCTTGCGGGGTGCGGGCGCGGGGGTGGGCGCCGGGGCAGCATCGTTCATCCTTCAAGCTTGCCATCCGGCTGTGAACGGCGGATGACCCGTACGTCAGGGCCCACAGACGGGCCCGGCGGCCGCGAGAAGCCCTGGGACGTGTCGGTCACTCGCTGACGCGCCGGGTCGGGATGACGGGCTGACGCCGCCGGATCGCGGAGTGAACCGCGATCCGGCGGGGAACGCGTCTCGGTATGAAATATCTCGTACGGGACAGAATCTTCGCCGTCGGTGACGACTACTGGATCGAGGACGAGCGCGGCCGCCATGCCTTCCTGGTCGACGGCAAGGCCCTGCGGCTGCGCGACACGCTGGAGCTGAAGGATCCCACCGGGCATGTCCTGGTCACGCTGCGGCAGAAGATGTTCAGCCTGCGGGACGCGATGACGATCGAGCGGGACGACCGGCCGCTCGCCACCATCCGCAGGAAGCGGCTCTCCCTGCTCCGCAACCACTACCGGGTCACGCTCGTCGAGGGCACCGAACTGGACGTCAGCGGGCGGATCCTGGAACGGGAGTTCACGGTCGAGTACGACGGTGAACTCCTCGCCCACATCTCCCGGCAGTGGTTCCACGTCCGGGACACCTATGCCGTGAACGTCGTCCGCGAGAACGCCGACGCCCCGCTGCTCATCGCGGTCGCCGTGTGCGTGATCCGGATGGCGGAACGGGAGGACTAGGGGCGCGCCTGGTGGGGTGCACCGCGCCCGTGCGCCCTCCCCGCAGAACCCAGTCCCGCAGAACCCGGTCCTACAGCAGCCGGTCCTACAGCACCCGGTCCTTCAGCGCCGGGAACTGCTCCCTCGTCGTGGTCACCCGTTCCGCGTCCAGCTCCACCCGCAGGATCTCCTCGCCCGGGCCCGCCTCGGCGAGGACCTCGCCCCACGGGTCCACGACGATCGAGTGACCGGCCTGCTCCACGCCCGCGTGGGTGCCGGCGGTGCCGCAGGCCAGCACGTACGCCTGGTTCTCCACCGCCCGCGCCTGCGCGAGCAGCGTCCAGTGGGCGCGGCGGCGGGCCGGCCAGCCGGCCGGTACGACGAAGGCCTGGGCGCCCGCGTCGACCAGGCCCCGGAACAGCTCGGGGAAGCGCAGGTCGTAGCAGGTGCCGACGCCGATCGTCAGCTCCGGCAGGTCGACCGTCACCAGTTCGTCCCCCGCCGCCATCATCACGGCCTCGCCCTTGTCGAAGCCGAAGCGGTGGATCTTCCGGTAGCAGGCGACGAGGTCCCCCGAGGGGGAGAGGACGAGCGAGGTGTTGAAGAGCGCCCCCTCCGCCGCCTCGACGATCGATCCGGCGTGCAGCCAGACGCCCGCGTCCCGGGCGGCCGCCGCCATCGCCTCGTACGTGGGGCCGCGCAGCGGTTCGGACTCCGCCGCGAAGGACTCGTACGCGAACGCTCCCATCGGCCACAGCTCCGGCAGGACGACGAGATCCGCGGCGCCGCGCTCTGCGCGCACCAGCTCCGCCACCCGCGCACGGCGCGAAACGACCGGTTCGTCCGGGTCTACTGCGATCTGGATCAGCGAGGCGCGCACACTACCACCGTCCTGGCATTCGAGCCGTCAACACGGGCCTACGATCGTCACACGAAAGCACTGCCGGGGTGCCTTCGGGCAGCGTAACTTAGCGTCCGAGCCTCCCACGCAGTCTTGTCTCCAGCCCGCCTGTCCGCTCGATCGTCAGCCCGTGCACCGCAGAACCGCCGAGGGGTCCCGTGACCGTCCATCCCAGCCTTCAGACCTACGCCGACGCCTGGACCCACTCCATCGAAGCGATATCCGAGCTGGTGCAGCCGCTCGTGGAAGGCGAGTGGAACCGCGCGACACCGTGCCCGGGCTGGTCGGTGCGCGACATCGTGTCCCATGTGATCGGCCTGGAGTGCGAGATGCTCGGCGATCCGCGCCCCATCCACTCCCTGCCCCGCGATCTGTACCACGTACGCAGTGAGTTCGCGCGCTACATGGAGATGCAGGTCGACGTGCGGCGGCACCACACGGGCCCCGAGATGACCTCGGAGCTGGAGTACATCCTGATCCGCCGCGCCCGTCAGCTGCGCAACGAGAACCGGCAGCCGGACCATCTGATCCGCGCCCCGCTGGGCGCCGAGCAGACCCTCGAAGTGGCGTACCGGATGCGGGCCTTCGACGTCTGGGTGCACGAGCAGGACCTGCGGATCGCCCTCGGGAAGCCGGGCAACCTGGACTCCCCCGGCGCGCTGGTGACCCGGGACAACCTGCTCGCCGCGCTGCCGAAGGTCGTCGCGAAGGACGCGGGCGCGCCCCCGAACTCGGCGGTCGTGGTGGACGTGCACGGCCCGGTGGAGTTCCTGCGGACGGTACGGGTCGACGCGGAGGGTCGCGGCTCGGTCGACGGGGCCCCGTCGCTGGGTCCGGCGGTGACGCTGGCGCTGGACTGGGAGACGTACGTACGGCTGGCCTGTGGCCGGGTCCGTCCGGCGGCGGTCGCCGACCGGATCAAGATCGAGGGCGACACGGACCTGGCGCAGGCCATCCTGGACAACTTCGCCGTCACTCCCTGACGGCGTCCGGGGTCACGCCGGCACGTGGACCGTCTCGACGCGGCTCGCGACGAGGCGTTCCTTCTCCCGGCGGGCCGTTCGGGACTTCAGGCGCAGGATCTGCACGACGCCCAGCGTCTCCAGGACGAACACGGACGAGAAGGCGATCCGGTAGTCGTCGCCGGTGGCGTCGAGCAGGATGCCGACCGCGAGCAGGGTCGTCATCGAGGCCGTGAAACCACCCATGTTGACGATCCCCGAGGCCGTTCCCTGACGCTCCGGCGGGTTGGCGGGGCGGGCGAAGTCGAAGCCGATCATCGAGGCGGGGCCGCAGGTCCCGAGGACCGCGCAGAGGGTGATCAGCAGCCACATCGGGGCGTGGTCGCCGGGGTACGCGAGGGTGGCGGCCCACAGCAGTGCCGTCGCCGCGACCGTGCCGAGGGCGAGCGGGGCCCTGGCCGCGTGGTGCCGGGCGATGATCTGCCCGTACGCGAGCCCCACCACCATGTTGGAGAGCACGACCAGGGTCAGCAGCTCGCCCGCGACGCCCCGGGAGAGCCCCTGGGCCTCGACGAGGAACGGCAGCCCCCACAGCAGCAGGAACACCATCGCGGGGAACTGGGTCGTGAAGTGCACCCACATGCCGAGCCGGGTGCCGGGCTCCCGCCAGGACTCTGCGATCTGCCGGCGGACGAACACGGCGCCCGCGTGCGCGGCGGGCGGCGGCTCGTGGCCCTTCGGGTGGTCCTTGAGGAAGAGCAGCAGCAGGACGAGCACGAGGACGCCGGCGAGTGAGCTGCCGACGAAGGTGGTCGTCCAGCCCATGCCGTGCAGGGCGCGGGCGATGACGATGGTGGAGACCAGGTTGCCCGCCATGCCGAAGAGCGCGGCGACCTGGCCGATGAGGGGGCCGCGCCGGGCGGGGAACCACCGGGTGCCCAGGCGCAGCACGCTGATGAAGGTCATCGCGTCGCCACAGCCGAGCAGCGCGCGGGCGGCGAGCGCCATGCCGTACGAGGGGGCGAGCGCGAAGCCGAGCTGGCCGATCGTGAAGAGCACGACGCCGATGGTCAGCACCTTCTTGGTGCCGAGCCGGTCGACCATGAGCCCGACCGGTATCTGCATCCCGGCGTAGACCAGCAGCTGGAGTATGGAGAAGGTGGAGAGGGCCGAGGCGTTGACGTCGAAGCGGTCGGCGGCGTCGAGTCCGGCGACGCCCAGGGATGTACGGAAGATGACGGCGACGAAGTAGACGGCGACGCCGACGCCCCAGACGAGGGCGGCGCGCCGGCCTCCGGGCGGGTCACCGGGGAGGGTGACGGCTGATCCGAACCCGTCGCGGCTCACCTGTCCTCACCCCGGACCAGGACCTTGACCCAGCTCAGGTGCTGACGGACGCAGCTCGCCGCGCCCTCGACGTCACCGGCCCTGATGCGCTCCAGGATCTCGGCGTGCTCGGTGATGTTCTTGGCGATCCGGTCGGGCTGGGACTGCATGACGGCGACGCCCATCCGCAGCTGACGGTCGCGCAGCTGGTCGTAGAGGCGGGCGAGGATCTGGTTGCCGGCGTACTTGACGATCTCGGCGTGGAAGCAGCGGTCGGTGACGGCGACCTCCGCGAGGTCCCCGACCTCGGCGTGCCGCTTCTGCTCCTCCAGGAGCTCTTCGAGCCGCTCGACGAGCGCGGGAGAGGCGGGAACGGCGCGGCGGACGGCGAACTCCTCGACGAGCAGCCGGGTCTCGACGACATCGGCGATCTCCTGCGCGGAGACGGCGAGGACGAGGGCTCCCTTCTTCGGGTAGAGCTTGAGCAGCCCTTCCATCTCCAGCTTCAGCAGGGCCTCGCGCACGGGGGTCCGGGACACCCCGACGGCCAGGGCGAGTTCGCCCTCGGTGAGCAGCGTGCCGCCCTCGTAACGGCGGTCGAGGACAGCCTGCTTCACGTGCATGTAGACGCGGTCGGCTGCTGGGGGTGCGGATGCCATGCGCACAGCTTAGATACAACAGGGGTGCATCAGTCGGCCCTGTCCGCGATGCGGACGGCCCCTGAGGGGAGCTGGGGGACAGACCCGGAAAACGGACCCGGCCGGGGGCGTTTGCCCCCGGCCGGGTCCGTTTCACGTGAAACAGCGCAACTCGGGCACCGGGTCAGTGCCGGGCCTGGTTCCGGGCCCGGCACCGGGCCCGCTGGTTCAGGACCAGGTCATCAGGCGCTTGGGCTGCTCCAGGATCGCCGCCACGTCCGCCAGGAACTTCGAGCCCAGCTCGCCGTCCACCAGACGGTGGTCGAACGACAGGGCCAGGGTGGTGACCTGACGCGGCTTCACCTTGCCCTTGTGGACCCACGGCTGGAGCTTGATCGCACCGACCGCGAGGATCGCGGACTCGCCGGGGTTCAGGATGGGCGTACCGGTGTCGACGCCGAAGACGCCCACGTTGGTGATGGTGAACGTGCCGCCCTGCATCGCGGCCGGGGTCGTCTTGCCCTCGCGGGCGGTGGCGACCAGCTCGCTCAGGGACGTCGACAGCTCCGGCAGGGTCTGGGCGTGCGCGTCCTTGATGTTCGGCACGATCAGACCGCGCGGGGTGGCCGCGGCGATGCCCAGGTTGACGTAGTGCTTGAGCACGATCTCCTGGTTCGCCTCGTCCCAGGCCGCGTTGATCTCCGGGTTGCGCCGGACGGCGACCAGGACGGCCTTGGCGATGAGGAGCAGGGGGTTGACCCGCAGGCCCGCCATGTCCTTGTCGGCCTTGAGCTCGTCGACCAGCTTCATCGTGCGCGTGATGTCGAAGGTGACGAACTCGGTGACGTGCGGCGCGGTGAAGGCCGAGCCGACCATCGCGGCCGCCGTGGCCTTCCGTACGCCCTTGATCGGGACACGCGTCTCACGGGCGTCCGTGGACACCGCGGCCGCGGGCGCTGCGGCGGGCGCCGCAGCCGGAGCCTGGGCGGCAGCCGCGGGCGTGGGGGCCTCGACGGCGGCCGGCGCCGGGGCGGCGGCCGCGTGGACGTCCTCGCGGGTGATGATCCCGTCCGGACCGGTCGGGACGACCGTCGTCAGGTCGACTCCGAGGTCCTTGGCCAGCTTCCGTACCGGAGGCTTCGCCAGCGGACGGGTGGCGGTCGCGGTGGCGCCGCCGTGGCCGTTGAGCTCGCCCTGGATCGCGGCGGCGGCCTGGGCGGGCGCGGCCTGCGCGGAGGCGCCCTGCGCGGGGACGCCCGCACCCTTGCGGGCACGGCGCTTGGTCGAGCTCGCGGCCACGCCGTAGCCGACCAGGACGGGCTGACGGCCCTGCGGCTCGCCCTCCTCGGCCGGCGTCCCGGCGGCGGGAGCGGGGGACGGAGCCTCCACGGGCGCCTGGGCGACCGGGGCCTCGGCCGCCGGAGCCTCCCCGCCCACGTTCACCGAGATGATCACCTGGCCGACGTCGACCGTCGTGCCCTCGGGGAAGAGCAGGTCGTGGACCGTGCCGTCGAACGGGATCGGCAGCTCGACGGCCGCCTTCGCCGTCTCGACCTCGCACACGACCTGACCGTCGGTGACCGTGTCACCGGGCTGGACGTACCACTTGAGGATCTCGGCCTCGGTGAGGCCCTCGCCCACGTCGGGCATCTTGAATTCGCGGATCGTCACGGTGCTCTCCTCAGTACGCCAGCGAGCGGTCGACGGCGTCGAGCACGCGGTCCAGACCCGGCAGGTACTCCTCCTCCAGGCGCGCCGGCGGATACGGCGCGTGGTAGCCGCCGACCCGCAGGACGGGGGCCTCCAGGTGGTAGAAGCAGCGCTCGGTGATACGGGCGGCGATCTCCGCACCGGAGCCGAAGAAGACCGGGGCCTCGTGGACCACGACCAGACGGCGGGTCTTCTCGACCGAGGCCTGGATGGTGTCGAAGTCGAGCGGGGAGATCGAGCGCAGGTCCACGACCTCGACCGACTTGCCCTCCTCGGCGGCGGCCGCGGCGGCCTCCAGGCAGGTCTTCACCATCGGGCCGTACGCGACGAGCGTGAGGTCGGTGCCCTCGCGGGCGACCCGGGCCTTGTGCAGCTCGCCGGGGATGGCCTCGGTGTCGACCTCGCCCTTGTCCCAGTAGCGGCGCTTGGGCTCGAAGAAGATCACCGGGTCGTCGCTCTGGATCGCCTGCTGGAGCATCCAGTAGGCGTCGGAGGAGTTCGCCGGGGTGACGACCTTGAGGCCCGCGACGTGCGCGAAGAGCGACTCGGGGGACTCGGAGTGGTGCTCGACGGCGCCGATGCCACCGCCGTACGGGATGCGGATGACGACCGGCATCTTGACCGTGCCGAGCGAACGGGCCCGCATCTTCGCCAGCTGGGTGACGATCTGGTCGTACGCCGGGAAGACGAAGCCGTCGAACTGGATCTCCACGACCGGCCGGTAGCCGCGCAGCGCGAGGCCGATCGCGGTGCCGACGATGCCGGACTCGGCGAGCGGGGTGTCGACGACACGGTCCTCGCCGAAGTCCTTCTGCAGACCGTCGGTGATCCGGAAGACACCGCCGAGCTTGCCGACGTCCAGGCCCATGATGACGACCTTGGGGTCGGTCTCCAGGGCCTTGCGCAGCGACTCGTTGAGCGCCTTCGCCAGGGGAAGCTTCTGAACAGCCATGGTTACTCGGCCTCTCCGCCCGTGAAGGACGCCTGGTAGGCGGCGAACTGCGCGCGCTCCTCGTCGACGAGCGCGTGCCCGTCCGCGTACACGTTGTCGAACATCGCCATGTGCTCCGGGACGGGCATGGCGCGGACGACCTCACGTACGTGCTTGCCGAGAGCCTCGCTCTCCGCCTCGAGCTCCTCGAAGAAGGCCGCGTCGGCGTGGCCCGCGTTCTCCATGTACGCCTTGAGGCGCAGGATCGGGTCCTTGGCCTCCCACGCCTCACGCTCGGCGTCACGGCGGTAGCGGGTCGGGTCGTCCGAGGTCGTGTGGGCGGCCATGCGGTAGGTGAACGCCTCGATGAGCGTCGGGCCCTCGCCGCGACGGGCACGCTCCAGGGCGGAACGGGTCACGGCGAGACAGGCGAGGACGTCGTTGCCGTCGACGCGGACGCCGGGGAAGCCGAAGCCTTGTGCGCGCTGGTAGAGCGGGACGCGGGTCTGCTTCTCGATGGGCTCGGAGATCGCCCACTGGTTGTTCTGGCAGAAGAACACGACCGGGGCGTTGTAGACCGCGGAGAAGACGAACGACTCGTTGACGTCGCCCTGGCTGGAGGCGCCGTCGCCGAAGTACGCGAGCACGGCGGAGTCCGCGCCGTCCTTGGCGATGCCCATGGCGTAGCCGGTGGCGTGCAGGGTCTGCGAGCCGAGGACGATCGTGTACAGGTGGAAGTTGTTGGTGCTGGGGTCCCACCCGCCGTTGTTCACACCGCGGAACATGCCGAGGAGGTTGGTCGGGTCGACCCCGCGGCACCAGGCGACACCGTGCTCCCGGTAGGTCGGGAAGACGTAGTCGTCGTCGCGCAGCGCGCGGCCGGAGCCGATCTGGGCGGCCTCCTGGCCGAGCAACGACGCCCACAGGCCCAGCTCGCCCTGGCGCTGCAGGGCGGTGGCCTCGGAGTCGAAGCGGCGGGTGAGGACCATGTCCCGGTAGAGGCCGCGCAGCTCGTCGGCGCTCAGGTCGATGTCGTACTCGGGGTGCTGGACGCGCTCCCCTTCGGGCGTCAGCAGCTGAACGAGCTCGGGCTCGGAAGTCTGGGACTTCTTGGCGCTCGCGCTGGCAGTGCGCTTGGTGCCGCTGCTGCGTCGCGTCGTCTTGCGCGCGGCAGTGCTCTCCACGGTCACGTGCGTGCTCCTCCGTCGGTCCGGCCCCCGGGGTTGCCGGGAAAGGCCAGTGCGGCTCGCCTGAATCCGTACTCGCGCACGGGGTGGGTGCGACTCGGCCGGGCCAGGCGTGACAGGTGCCCCGGCGAGCGCCCTGTCATAGGCACGTTACCCACTGCCGCGCATTCCTGCGAAACCCCATTTGACCTGCGATTTTGCTTGGATTTCCAAGTAAATCGAGAAAAGTGGGAACAGTAGCTGGTCAGCGCACTGGCAACGGCCTGGCAGGCCGCCGGAACACGGGGCACGTTATCCCGCGCACCCCGGGCACGGGAAGAGCCAATATGTGAGACTGAGCGGGTGCGCGAAGATGGAAAAATCCGGGTATTTCTGCTGGACGACCACGAGGTCGTGCGGCGCGGCGTCCACGAGCTGCTCTCCGTGGAGGACGACATCGAGGTGGTCGGGGAGGCCGGCACGGCCGCGGACGCCCTGGTCAGGATCCCCGCGACGCGCCCCGACGTGGCGGTGCTCGACGTGCGGCTGCCGGACGGCAGCGGTGTCGAGGTCTGTCGCGAGGTGCGTTCGCAGAACGAGGACGTCAAGTGCCTGATGCTCACCTCGTACGCCGACGACGAGGCGCTCTTCGACGCGATCATGGCCGGGGCCTCGGGTTATGTCCTCAAAGCCATCCGGGGAAACGAGCTCCTTTCCGCCGTTCGTGACGTTGCTGCCGGAAAGTCGCTGCTCGATCCGGTCGCGACCGCCCGCGTTCTGGAACGGCTACGCGACGGAAACAATCCGAAGGGTGACGAGAGGCTCGCCAATCTGACGGAGCAGGAGCGCAAGATCCTCGACCTGATCGGCGAGGGCCTGACCAACCGGGCCATCGGCGAACGGCTCCACCTCGCGGAGAAGACGATCAAGAACTACGTCTCCAGCCTGCTGTCGAAACTGGGCATGGAGCGCCGGTCCCAGGCCGCGGCGTACGTCGCCCGGCTGCAGGCCGAACGACGCTGAGGCCCCGACACGGCGCTGAGACCCCGGCACGGGGCCGAGGCCCCGATTCGGGACCTACGTCCTCGGCGAACCGGGGCAGGCGTCCCTTCCGGCACAGTGCCGGGTGGCGGGAGAGTGGAGGCCATGTCCACCGAGGAGATCCGCGCCATCGAACTGCTGGGCAGCGTCTCGTACGGACGGGTCGCGACCAGCATGCGCGCCATGCCGTTCGTCGCCCCGGCCCGGCACGTCGTGGACGAGGGCCGTGTCCTGCTCCGGATGCACCGCGGCCTCGGATACCACCGCGCGTGCGCGGGCAGCGTCGTCGCCTACGGCGCGGACAACTTCAACTCCGGCGCCGAGAACCTCTGGTCCGTGCAGTTCACCGGCACCGCGGAGGTCGTCGAACCCACCGAGGAACAGCTGGCCGCCTTCGGCCCCACCCCGCAGGTCGTGGACGGCGAGCCCTTCGACCCGGTCTACATGCGGATCGAGCCCCAGTTCGTGACCGTGCACCAGCTCGACTACACCACCGCGCGACATCTCCAGCACGTAGCGTGATCTAACATCTGGGGAGTGCCGCGCTCATCTGAAACGCTTGCTCCGCCCGTCGGCGCCCTGCTGCGCCGCTACCGCGAGGCCGGCGAGCCGCTCTCCTGCGAACCCGTCACCCAGGGGCTCCTCAACCGCGGCTACCGCCTCTGCACCACCCGCGGCGCCTACTTCCTCAAGCAGCACCTCGACGCCCCGACCGCCGACCGGGACACCATCAGCCGTCAGCACCGCGCCACACAGCGCCTGCACGCCCTCGGCCTGCCCGTCGCCCCGCCGCTCGCCGACTCCGACGGCCGCACGGTCGCCGTCATCGGCGGCCGCTGCTACGCCCTGCACCCCTGGGTCGACGGCCGCCACCGCGACGGCGCCCAGCTCTCCACCGGCGGGTGCACGCGCCTGGGCGCGCTCCTCGGGCACGTCCACACCTGTCTCGAGCAGGTCATGGAGTCCCCGCCGCCGGGCGAAGGCCACGAGAGCGCCCGCCCCGAGGACACCCTCCGGGTCATCGACGAGCTGCTCCGTCTGGCCCGCGCCCACCGGCCGCGCACCGGCTTCGACGCGCTCGCCGAGCACCGGCTGCTCGAACGCCGCGGGCTGCTCGCCGAGCACGCCCACCGCCGGCCGCCGCCCGCCACTGCGGCGGGCTGGGTGCACGGCGACTTCCATCCGCTGAACCTGCTCTACCAGGGGGCCGAGCCCGCCGCGATCGTCGACTGGGACCGCCTCGGGGTCCAGCCCCGTGCGGAGGAGGCCGTCAGGGCCGCCGCCATCTTCTTCGTACAGCCGGCGGGCGAGCTGGCCCTCGAGAAGGTGCGTGCGTACGCGCGCGCCTACCGGCGGGCGGCCGGCGCGGACGGGGCCGAGCTGGCGTCGGCGGTGCACCGGGTGTGGTGGGAGCGGCTCAACGACTTCTGGATACTGCGCTGGCGCTACCAGCTCCACGACCGAAGGGCCGACCCGCAGTTTCCCGCGGCGTCGGCCCTGGCGGTGTGGTGGACACGTCAGTACGAGGCGGTACGTGACGCCTTCGCGGGCTGACCGTCCCCGGAGGGGGCCGGCCGGCCTGGTGGTGCCGGCGGTGGTGCGGCCGGTCCCCGGTGGGGCCGGCCGGTCAGGGGTTGGTGCCCGGGCGGGTCGGCTGCCCGGTGCTGCCCTGCACGGCCGCCGGATCCGTGGGGTCGCCCGTCGGCGGGTCGGTCGGCTCGTCCGTCGGCTCGCCCGTGGAGCCGCCGTCGTCCGAACCGTCGTCCGTCGGCTTCGTCGACGGGGTGGTCGGCGGCGTCGTCTGCGGCGTGGTGGGCGGCGTGGTCGACGGGGTGTACGACGGCGTCCAGGGCTGCTGGTTGCCGCCCGTCGACGTGTCGGGCTCCTGGCTCTCCTCGCTCGGCGGCGGGCTCTCCTGGCTCGGCTCCTCCGACGGCGCCGACGAGGAGTCGGTGACCACCGGCGTCGTGGGCTTGTCGTTGCCCTTGTCGCCGGCCTTGTCCAGGGCGTACGCGACACCCGCGACGATCGCGATCAGCGCGAACGCCACGAAGAGCATCGCCTTGGCGCGGCCGCCCTTGCCGCTCTTCCCGCCGTGGTGCGAGCCGTAGCCGTCCTGGCCGTAGCCGCCGCGCCCGCCGTCGTATCCGCCGTCCTCCGGGTTCATCGGCGGCAGGATCGGGCCCTGCGAGGTCTCGTGGTGCATCGGGTGGCCCATCGCGGCCGTCGCCGCGACACCGCCGACCGGCGTGTGCGCGCCCTCGTGCACCTCCACCGGACCGGTGTTCCACGTACCGGTGTGGCCGCCCGCCTGCTGGAGCATCTGCAGGCCGTACTGGATCAGCCCACGCATCTCCTCGGCGCTCTGGAACCGGTCGTCCGGATCCTTCGCCAGCGAGCGCATCACCAGTCCGTCCAGCTCCGGCGGCGCGTCCTGGGCGACGTCGGACGGCGGGACCGGGATGTCCTGGACGTGCTGGTAGACCACCGAGAGCGGGGTCTCGCCGGTGAACGGAGGCCGCAGCGCGAGGAGTTCGTAGAGCAGACAGCCGGTGGCGTACAGGTCCGAGCGGTGGTCCACGGCCTTGCCGAGAGCCTGTTCGGGGGAGAGGTACTGCGGCGTGCCCATGACCATGCCGGTCTGGGTCATCGTCGACTGCGCGCCGTGCAGGGCGCGCGCGATGCCGAAGTCCATCACCTTCACCGCGCCGGCGTGCGTGATGATGACGTTCGCGGGCTTGATGTCGCGGTGAACGATGCCGTGCTGGTGCGAGTACGCGAGCGCCTCCAGCACACCGGAGACGATGATCAGGGCCTGCTCGGGACCGGGCGCCTCGGCGCTGATCAGCAGGTCACGAATGGTGCGGCCCTCGACCAGCTCCATGACGATGTACGGCACGGACTGGGTGCCGACGACATCCTCGCCGGAGTCGTACACCGCCACGATCGCGTGGTGGTTGAGGCCGGCGACCGACTGGGCCTCGCGTGTGAAGCGGGCCTTGGAGACCGGGTCCTCGGCGAGGTCGGACCGGAGCAGCTTCACCGCGACCGTGCGTCCCAGGCGGACGTCCTCGGCCGCGAACACCTCGGCCATGCCGCCGCGCCCGAGGCGGTGGGTCAGGCGGTACCGGCCGTCGCCGACCACTCCGCCGATGCCCCAGGACTCGGCGGCAGCGCCCGACAGGCCGCCGCCGCCTGCTTCGGATTCGGGTGCCATCAGTCCTCGCCGTCATGTGTCCGTCGTGTGGTGCCGTACCGCCGTCACGCTACAGGCTTCGTCCGACACCACGGTCCGAGTGGACCGGCCATCCAACCGTCTTCGCGTGTACCGATGCAAATTCCGGCCTTTTCGTGTAACGCTTCCGAGACGCTTCTTACGCGGACGGTCACGGAACGGGCACCCGGCTTGACGTGTCGGTGCCCTGGGGCAGACTTGGCCAGGAAATTCCGGATCAGCGCCGCCACGCGCGCGTAGGGGGAGCACGAATGAGCCAGGACGGCGCACAGGGCCGCTATGCGGGCGGTTCGGTCGCGAACGGCCGGTACCAGCTTCGCGACCTGCTCGGCGAAGGCGGAATGGCCTCCGTCTACCTGGCGTACGACAGCGCCCTGGACCGTCAGGTGGCCATCAAGACGCTGCACACGGAACTCGGCCGGGAACAGTCTTTCCGTGAGCGGTTCCGGCGTGAAGCGCAGGCCGTCGCCAAGCTTTCGCACACGAACATCGTGTCGGTCTTCGACACCGGTGAGGACACCCTCGACGGCGCCGTCATGCCGTACATCGTCATGGAGTACGTCGAGGGACAGCCGCTCGGCTCCGCCCTGGCCTCCGACGTGCAGCAGTTCGGCGCGATGCCGGCGGACAAGGCGCTGAAGGTGACCGCCGACGTCCTCGCCGCGCTGGAGACCAGCCACGAAATGGGCCTGGTCCACCGGGACATCAAGCCCGGCAACGTGATGATGACCAAGCGCGGCGTCGTCAAGGTGATGGACTTCGGCATCGCCCGCGCCATGCAGTCCGGTGTCACCTCGATGACGCAGACGGGCATGGTCGTCGGCACGCCGCAGTACCTCTCCCCCGAACAGGCCCTCGGCCGTGCGGTGGACGCCCGTTCCGACCTGTACTCGGTCGGCATCATGCTCTTCCAACTCCTTACGGGGCGCCTGCCGTTCGACGCGGACTCGCCGCTGGCCATCGCGTACGCGCATGTGCAGGAGGAGCCGGTCGCGCCCTCGTCCATCAACCGTTCGGTGACTCCGGCGATGGACGCGCTGGTCGCACGCGCGCTGAAGAAGAACCCGAACGAGCGGTTCCCGAGCGCGGCCGCGATGCAGGACGAGTGCCTGCGGGTGCTCTCGGCGGGGCAGACCGGAGCGCCGGTGATCGTGGCCGGCGGGCCCGTCAGCAGCGGTTCCGGTGTGGGCTCGGCGGTCTTCCCGCCGGTCGGCCAGACGCCGCCGCCCTCGACGCACGGTGTCCAGCAGCCGTACCACCAGCCGACGCCGCAGCCGGGTCCGTACGGTCCGCCGACGCCGGCCCCGTCGTACGGATACCCGCAGCAGGCGCAGACCCCGCCGCCGTCCCCCATGTACCAGACGCCCACTCCCGGGCCGTACCAGATGTCGCCGCAGACCCCGCTGAGCACGCCCATGCACAACGGATCCGGTGGGTCGGGCGGGTCGGGCGGCTCCGGGCGGAACATGCCGGTGGTCGTGGGGTCGATCGTGGTCGCGCTGCTGGCGATCGGCGGTGTGATCACCGCGATCTCGCTCAACAAGGACGACCCGGAGGGCAAGGCGGACGGCGACCCCAGCCAGAGCCAGTCGGCCGCGCCCGGGCACAAGGGTCCGGACCTCACCAAGACCATCGACGTGAAGAAGTGCACCGAGCCGAGGGAGTCGAGCGACGACCCGTCGAAGTTCGAGATCCCCGACTTCACGTACAAGAACATCCAGTCCGTGAAGGACTGCATCCAGGCCGCGGGCTGGAAGATCACGAAGCAGACCCCGGTGGACGAGGCGACGTACGGCGAGGGCACGGTCCTCAGCCAGTACCCGCCGGCCGGTGCGGACGCGTCGAAGGACGACGCCGAGTTCACCCTGGAGATCTCGACGGGCAACCCGGGGCAGTAGCCCCTCTCACCCCTCTCTCACCCCTCCAAGGGCCGAAGGGCGCGGCGTCCCGTCGCGCCCTTCATCCGTGCGCGGGTGCCCGGATGCCGGAAATGTCCCCCCATGTGACGCTGAGTGGGAAACCTCGGCGGTTCGGTACGGGAGGGGGGTCACCCGGTGACTCCAGGACTCCGCGACGCGCGGACGCGGGCACTTCGGTGGCGGGCACTTCGGTGGCGGGCATCACGGCGGCGGGCACCCCTTTCGGGCGGCCCGCGACGGCGGGCGCTTCGGCGGGGCGCGCCTCGGCGGGCGCTTCGCCTGCGGGCGCTCGGCCCGGTGGCGGCGTGCTGGCTGGTGGTGGGCGTCGTACCGATGGCGTACGGACACGAGCACCCCGGCCCCGCACCCTCGACGACGGCGCCGAACGGCGGACCCTCCAGGCAGTGGAAGCAGGGGCCGTCCCCGTGGGCCACTCCGTCCCCCTCGGCCTCGGCCCCGACGAGCGGTCCGCCGGGCACCCCGGGCGCGTCCGGCCCTCCAGGGCGACGGCCCCCTGGCGCCGCACCCTCCTCCCCGGCGGTGTCGCGCCCCGCGCCGGCACCGCCCTCCGAGGCTCCCGGGCCCACCCCGTCCCGCTCGCTCGCCGGCCGCCCCGCCGGGGAGGGCCGCGAACGGCCCGGCCGGCCCCCCGGCCCCCCGGAACCGAGCGGCACGGACGCGGCGGCCGACCCCTCACGTAGCAAAACCGCAACAGCCGAGGAGCCGCCGGAGGCGGTGGGCGAAGAGACCGACGAGGCGGGCGAGGTCCCCGAAGCGGTACCCGAGACGGAGGCCACGCCCTCCTCGCCGGCGCCCGCCAGCGTGCCCGCCGCGGCGCCGCGGCTCGGCTCCCGGACCGCCACCACCGCCGCTGACCGGCAGATTCCCGTACTCACGCTGGGCGCGGGGCTGGCTCTCATGGGGCTCGGTATCGGTTTTCTCGGCGTCAGGATGCGGCGCCGCTGAAGCCCCGGCTCCCTCCCGCGACCCCGGGTGTCCTCCCTGAGACGGACGGCCGTGTTCCGTCTCAGGTCGCTTGTCCGCCTCGGCATACTCGGTATACATACTGAGTATGTCGATCCGCCACGGGCTTCTCGCCCTCCTCGAACGCGGGCCACGCTACGGCTCGCAGCTCCGTACGGAGTTCGAGTCCCGCACAGGCTCCACCTGGCCCCTCAACGTCGGCCAGGTCTACACGACGCTCAACCGTCTCGAACGGGACGGGATGGTCGCCCAAGGCGGCGAGGACGAGGCGGGCCACGCGCTCTACGCGATCACCGACAGCGGTCGCGAGGAGCTCAGGGCCTGGTTCGAGAAGCCGGTGGACCGCACCAGCCCGGCCCGTGACGAGCTCGCCATCAAGCTCGCCATGGCCGTCGGAGCGCCCGGCGTCGACATCCGCGCCGTCATCCAGTCGCAGCGCCGCCACACCGTGAAGGCGATGCAGGACTACACCCGGCTCAAAGCCCAGGCGCTCACCGCGCTGGAGAGCGGGGCGTCCCGGGAGCGCGACGACGTGGCCTGGCTCCTCGTCCTGGAGCAGCTCATCTTCCAGACCGAGGCCGAGGCCCGCTGGCTCGACCACTGCGAGGCCCGGCTGATCCGCCTCTCGACGGCCGCCGTCGTCTCGGGGGACCCACGGCCCCCCGAGCCCGGTGAGCCCGCCCGGACGCCCACGTCGGGCTCCCTGCCCGAATCCGCGTCCCCGACCGCGCCCTCGACCGCCTCGCGGTCCACGTAGTCGTCCACGTAGTCACCCGCGCAGACGACCCCCGCGGCCCGGCACGGCGCCGCACCTCCCGTTCCCGCCCAGGCGCTCCGCGCCTCGCTCACCTCTCGCACCTCCCGTTCCCACCCGGCGCCCCGCGCCGTCCCGCACCACCTCTCCATCCGCTCCGTACGTGTGTCCCGACCGCGTTCGTACGTCCAAGGGGGACCCCTCCATGTCCACAGCGCAGCCCGTGCTGCAACTCCAGAACCTGACCCGCGTCCATGGCACCGGCGCCACCGAGGTGCACGCCCTGCGCGGCATCGACCTCGACGTGTTCCCCGGTGAACTCGTCGCCGTCATGGGCCCGTCCGGCTCCGGCAAGTCGACCCTGCTCACCATCGCCGGCGGCCTCGACACCCCCACCTCCGGCCGGGTGATCGTCGAGAACACCGACATCACCACCGCCGGCCGCAAGGCCCTCGCCGCCCTGCGCCGCCGCAGCATCGGTTACGTCTTCCAGGACTACAACCTCATCCCGGCCCTCACCGCCGCCGAGAACGTCGCCCTGCCGCGCGAGCTGGACGGCACCTCAGCCCGCAAGGCGCGCGTCGAGGCGCTGGCCGCGCTGGAGGAGATGGACCTCGGGCACCTCGCCGACCGCTTCCCGGACGAGATGTCCGGCGGTCAGCAGCAGCGCGTCGCCATCGCCCGCGCCCTCGTCGGCGACCGGCGTCTCGTCCTCGCCGACGAGCCCACCGGCGCGCTCGACTCCGAGACCGGGGAGTCCGTCCTCGCCCTGCTGCGCGCCCGGTGCGACGCCGGGGCCGCCGGCGTACTCGTCACCCACGAGCCGCGGTTCGCCGCCTGGGCCGACCGCGTCGTCTTCCTGCGGGACGGCGCCGTCGTCGACCAGACCGTGCGCAGCGAGGCCGACTCGCTCCTGACCGGCCAGGCGGCCGAGCGGTGAACAACTGGCTCCACTCCTGGCGTGCCGCGATCCGTATCGCCCGCCGTGACGCCTGGCGCTCCAAGGGACGCAGCTTCCTCGTCCTCGCGATGATCGCCCTGCCCATCCTGGGCGTGAGCGCCGCAGATCTGACCCTGCGCAGCTCCCAGCTCTCCACCGAGGAGAGCCTCTCCCGGACGATCGGCGCCGCCGACGGCCGATTCGTCGACGCATCCGTCGAAGGCGTGCCGATCCTCCAGGATCCGTCCGGCGAGATGAACACGACGGCCAAGGACTACGGCGACATGGCCTGGCCGAGCGGGCCGACCGACGTCACCAGGACCTTCCCGGCCGGCGCCACGTTCCTCACGGACGCCACCGGAAGTGCCAAGCTCACCACCAGCCACGGGCTGCTGCAGAGCGAGATCCGTGAACTGAAGGCCGACGACCCCTTGGCCCGCGGGATCATGACCCTCCAGGAGGGCCGCTTCCCGCAGAAGGCCGACGAGATCGCCGCCACCTCGCACTTCCTGGAGACCAGCGGGCTGAACATCGGCTCCACCCTCTCGGCGCGCGGCGACGACCGCGTGTTCCGGATCGTCGGCTCGTACGAGCTCCCCAACGACCTCAAGGCCGACCAGGTCAACGCCCTGCCGGGCGCCTTCCTCGCCCCGTACGCCAAGGCGGCCGAGAAGGCCGGGCTGAGCGGTTCCGACATCTCCACCACGTACCTCGTGAAGGCTCCCGGCGGTTTCAGCTGGGACGCGGTCCAGAAGGTCAACACCAAGGGCGTGACCGTCACCTCGCGGGCCGTGCTCCTCGACCCGCCCGCCAAGTCCGACGTCCCGCTGTACGAGAGGGAGGGCTGGGGCGACTTCCAGGCCAGCCCCGGCGCCCGGGCCGCCGAGCTCGCCGCCGCCGGCACGATCGTCGGCCTCGCGATGCTGGAGATCTGCCTCCTGGCCGGCCCCGCGTTCGCCGTGGGCGCCCGCCGTTCGCGCCGTCAGCTCGGACTCGTCGGCGCCAACGGCGGCGACCGCCACCACATCCGCGCCATCGTGCTGAGCGGCGGCCTCGTCATCGGCGTCGCCTCGGCCGTCGTCGGTACCGTCCTCGCCCTGATCCTGACGTTCGCCCTGCGCCCGCTCCTCGAAGACGCCATGGGCCAGCGGTTCGGCTCCTTCGACATCCGCCCGCTGGAGCTGTTCGGCATCGCGATGATCGCCGTGCTGACCGGCCTCCTCGCGGCGATCGTCCCGGCCGTCACCGCCTCCCGCCAGACCGTTCTCGCCTCGCTCACCGGCCGTCGCGGTGTCCGCCGCAGCAGCCGCGTACTGCCGCTCGTCGGCCTGGCAGCCCTGCTCCTGGGTGGTGCGATCGCCCTCTACGGGTCGGTGATCTCCGACCAGTTCGTGATCGTCGCGGGCGGCAGCGCCATCGCCGAACTCGGCGTGGTCGCCATGACCCCCGCCCTGGTCGGGCTCTTCGGCCGCACCGGCCGCTGGCTCCCGCTCTCGCCGCGCCTCGCCCTGCGGGACGCCGTGCGCAACCGGGGCCGCACGGCACCCGCCGTCGCCGCCGTGCTCGCCGCGGTCGCCGGAACGGTCGCCGTCTCCACCTACGCGGCCAGCCGCGACGCCCAGGGCGAGGCCGGATACACGGCGAAGCTGCCGCACGGCGCGGTCTCCGCGTTCGTGATGGAGGAGGGCGGCCGGGACGTCCCGGCGGTGCGCGACGCCGTGCAGCGCCTGGTGCCCGTCGACACCCGCGCCGATGTCCAGCGCATCCTCGTCGGCAAGCCGAGCTGCGCCCCGTACAGCGACAGCGCGGGCTGCGGCCGCTTCGAGATCGTCATCCCGGAGGCCAACGACTGCCCGCTGTGGGGGACCTTCGAGGAGGGCGAGGACCCGTCGACGAAGTTCACCGTCGAGCAGCGTCGCAAGCTGGCCGAGGACTGGCGCTGCAAGGACAGCCGCGGCGGTGAGCTGGGCGGCGGAGTCTTCGTCGAGGGCGGCCTCGTCGTCGGTGACGCCTCCCTGCTCAAGGTGCTCGGCATCAAGGACGCCGACGCGGAGAAGGCCCTCGCGGAGGGGAAGATCGTCTCCTTCGTCAAGGCTCCCGTCGACGCCTCCGGGAAGATCGGCATCAAGCTGGTCACCGACAACAAGAAGGCGCAGCAGGCCGAGCAGGACGGCAAGCCGGTCCCCGGCGAGGTCAAGACCCTCCCCGCCCACCTGGTGACCGGCGAGAACGCCTACGGCGTGGGGGCGATCCTCACCCCGGCCGCCGCGAAGGCCGCCGGCCTTCCGACGGTGCCGTTCGGCTCGTTCTTCTCCACCGACTCCCTGCCCACCGCCGAGCAGCGCCAGAAGCTCGACGGCGAGCTCGCCAAGATCGGCAGCGACACCGGGCTCTACGTGGAGGAGGGCTTCGTCAGCGACACGAGCATCGTGCTCCTGGCGCTGACCGTCTTCGCCGGCCTCGTCACCATCGGCGCCGCGGGCATCGCCACCGGCCTCGCGCAGGCCGACGCCGAGGCCGACCTGAAGACGCTGTCCGCCGTCGGCGCGCCCCCGCGGGTCCGCCGCACGCTCAGCGGCTTCCAGTGCGGGGTGGTCGCAGCGATGGGCGTGATCCTCGGATCGGCCGCCGGTGTGCTTCCGGCGATGGGCCTTCGGCTCACCGAGGAGCGCCAGGAGCTGCGCTTCTACCAGGAGAGCCTCGACCAGGGCTGGAGCACGTCGGCGGACGTGCCGTACGTCCCGATCGTCGTCCCCTGGGAGACGCTCGCGGCGCTCCTGGTCGCCGTACCGCTCGGCGCCGCGCTCCTCGCGGCCCTGGTGACCCGCTCCCGCGGGGCCCTGGCCCGCCGCGAGGCGACCTGACCGTCCTGACGGGTGCCGGCCTGACGGGTGCCGGCCTGACGGGTGCGGACCTGACCGGGCCGAAGGGTCCGGGCCCGACCTGACCGGCGACCGTTGCCGTCCCGTGCCCCCGGAGAAGGGTGGATCACCCTCCTCCGGGGGCACACCGTGTGGTGAGGCATGTGTGCGAGAGAATGGCGGCATGGAGATGCCGAGGAATGAACGGTCGCAGGAGACTCCCCAGGTCCTCATCGTGGGACAGGACGGGATGGCGCTCGGCGGCACTCAGGGTGACGACGAATCCCGCGAGGTCCCGGTGACGGAAATGGTCGAGCAGCCCGCGAAGGTCATGCGCATCGGCAGCATGATCAAGCAGCTCCTGGAGGAAGTACGCGCGGCACCTCTCGACGAGGCCAGCCGCGTCAGGCTCAAGGACATCCACGCCAGCTCCGTGAAGGAGCTGGAGGACGGGCTCGCGCCCGAGCTGGTCGAGGAACTGGAGCGGCTCTCCCTGCCGTTCACCGACGAGGCGATTCCCTCCGAGGCGGAACTGCGGATCGCGCAGGCCCAGTTGGTGGGCTGGCTGGAAGGCCTCTTCCACGGCATCCAGACGGCGCTGTTCGCCCAGCAGATGGCGGCCCGCGCCCAACTGGAGCAGATGCGCCGGGCGCTGCCGCCCGGTGCGTCGCACGAGGACGACGACGACCAGGGCCACGGGCACGCGGTCCGCTCGGGACCGTACCTGTAAGCGCGTACGAGAGGGCCCGGCACACCTCGGGGGTGTGCCGGGCCCTCTAGCACGGCGACGCGGCCTCTTGGTCAGCCCGCCTTGGGTGCCGTCAGCAGGACCTTGCCGACGTGGGTCCCGGATTCCAGGGCCCGGTGCGCCTCGGCGGCGTCCGGCATCTCCACCGTACGGTCGACGACCGCGCGTACCGTCCCCGATCCGATCAGCGGCCAGACGTGCTCGCGCACCGCCGCGACGATGGCCGTCTTCTCGTGCAGCGGACGGGCCCGCAGTGTGGTCGCGGTGATCGCCCCGCGCTTGGCGAGCAGTGCTCCGAGGTTCAACTCGCCCTTCACACCGCCCTGCATGCCGATGATCGCGAGCCGGCCGTTGACCGCGAGCGCCTTCACGTTGCGCTCCAGGTACTTCGCTCCGACGATGTCCAGGATCACGTCCGCCCCGGCTCCGTCCGTGGCCTTGCGCAGCTCCTCGACGAAGTCCTGCTCGCGGTAGTCGATCAGGATGTCCGCGCCGAGCTCGGCGCAGCGCGCGAGCTTCTCGGGGCCACCCGCGGTGACCGCCACCTTGGCGCCGACGGCCTTGGCGAGCTGGATCGCCATCGTGCCGATGCCGCTCGCGCCGCCGTGCACCAACAGCGTCTCGCCGGGCCGCAGATGGGCGATCATGAAGACGTTCGACCAGACCGTGCAGGTCACTTCGGGCAGCGCCGCGGCCGTGACGAGGTCCACCCCGTCCGGTACGGGCAGCAGCTGGCCGACGGGAACGACGACCTTCTCCGCGTACCCGCCGCCGACGAGGAGCGCGCACACCTCGTCCCCCACCGACCAGCCGGAGACACCCGGCCCCAGCGCGGCGATCCGGCCCGAGCATTCGAGGCCCGGGTACGGGGACGAGCCGGGCGGCGGGTCGTAGAAACCCTGCCGCTGAAGCAGATCGGCGCGGTTGACGGCGCTGGCCACCACCTCGACGAGCACCTCGCCCTCGGCGGGCACGGGATCGGGCGCCTCGGCCCAGACGAGGGCCTCGGGGCCCCCGGGTTCCGGAATCGTGATCGCATGCATGGCGGCGAGGCTACTCGGGCGGCGGCGACAGCGGGGTGACGGGCGCCGCCCGCACGATGGTGATCACACGGTCCGTCAACTGCAGCGGGCTGGCCGCCGGATCGTCGTAACCGAGCAGCCGATGCCCGCGCAACACGCTGACCACCAGGTCCTCGGTCTCCCGCACGTTCTTGCCGACCTCGGACTTTATGACCGGCCGCTCCACCAGATCGAGGCCCGAACCCTGCTGGATCAGATCCTCCATGACCGTGCCGGCGCTGGGGCTGAGCACCGAGAGCCCCAGCAGCCGTCCGGCGGCGCTCGCGCTGGTGATCACGGCATCCGCGCCGGACTGGCGCAGCAGCGGCGCGTTCTCCTCCTCGCGTACGGCGGCGACGATCTTCGCACCCCGGTTGAGCTGCCGCGCGGTGAGCGCCACCAGAACGGCCGTGTCGTCGCGCTGGGTGGCGATCACGACCTGCCGGGCCTTCTGGACCTCGGCACGGAGCAGAACGTCGCTCCGGGTCGCGTCGCCGACCACACCGACGAATCCGTCCGCGTTCGCCGTCTCGATCACCTTGGTGGAGGGGTCGACGATGACGATCTGGTCCTTCCGCAACCCCGTCGCGCAGAGCGTCTGGATCGCCGAGCGGCCCTTGGTGCCGAAGCCGACGACGACGGTGTGGTCACGCAAGGTGGACCTCCAGCGGTTCAGCCGCCACTCCTCCCGGGTCCGTTCGGTGAGGACCTCGAGAGTGGTGCCGACCAGGATGATCAGGAACAGGACGCGCAGCGGCGTGATCACCAGGATGTTGATGAGCCGGGCCGAGTCGCTGTACGGGACGATGTCGCCGTACCCCGTGGTGGAGAGGGTGACGGTCGCGTAGTAGGCGCAGTCGAGGAAGTCGAGCGTGCCGTTGGCGTTGTCGTGGTAGCCGTCGCGGTCGGCGTAGACGATCAGGGTCGTGAGGGCCAGCACCCCGAGGGCCATCAGCAGCCGCCTGGTCACCTGCCGCAGGGGCTTCTCGACGACACGCCGTGGCATCCGGATACGGGAGGGGGACGTCTTCTCGTCCGCTTGGCGGGCCATGACGTCACGGCTGGGAAGTTTCACGTGAAACACCCTCCCTGAGAAGCGCCCAGCGAAGGAGCCATCGGCCACGGAAGATCGAGAATCTCCAGGGCCTCTCCACGCCCTGCTCCGCCGGGCGCCACGACGGCCATCCCGTCCGCGGCGGCGATGCCACGGAGCATCGCCGGACCGTTGTAGTGCAGGGGTACCGCCTCCTCGCCCGCGTGGACGACGGGGACCAGCCGGGTGTCGTGCGGATGACCCTGGATCTCGTCCCGTACGGGAACGCGGTACGGCTCCGGCGCCGGGGCCCCGGCCAGGGCGCGCAGCAGCGGTTCGGCCAGGGTGAGCAGGCCGGAGACGGCGGCGAGCGGGTTGCCGGGCAGTCCGACCAGATGGCGGCCGGCGTCGAGGCGCGCGAGCAGCATGGGATGTCCGGGGCGCACCTTCACCCCGTCGACGAGCAGCACGGCGCCCGCCTTGGCGAGCACGGGGTGGACATGGTCCACGGGACCGGCGGCCGTGCCTCCGGTGGTGATCACGAGATCGGCGGGGGACCCGGTGACGGCCGCCGCTAGGGCGTCGGCGTCGTCGCCGATCCGGCGGGTGGCGAGCACCTCGGCACCGAGCGCGTCGAGCCAGGGGCCGAGCATCGGTCCGAGAGCGTCCCGGATCAGCCCGTCGTGGGGGAGTCCGGTGGTCAGCAGCTCGTCACCGAGGACGAGGACCTCCACCTTCGGGCGGGCGAGCGTCGGCAGCGCGTCGTAGCCGGCCGCGGCGGCGAGGCCGAGGACGGCGGGCGTCACCCGGGTCCCGGCAGGCAACAGCCGGTCGCCGGCGCGGCATTCCTGGCCCCGGGGCCGGATGTCCTGGCCGGGGACGACCTCGCGCCGCGCGTGCAGATGGCCGCTCGCGTCGGTACGGGCGTGCTCGCTGCGGATGACCGCCGTGGTCTCGTGCGGGACCCGGGCGCCGGTGGCGATCCGTACCGCCGTGCCGTCGGCCAGCGGAGCGGCGGGGGCGTGACCGGCGAGAACGGCGCCTTCCGCGCGGATCTCCCAGGGGCCGGGCCCGGCGACGGCCCAGCCGTCCATGGCCGAGGTGTCGAAGGACGGCAGATCGGTGAGCGCGCGGAGCGGTTCGGCGAGCACGTGGCCCATCGCCCGCCCGAGCGGTGTGCGGAGGGGGGCCCGGGCGGCCCCGACGGCCGCCCCGGCGCGGGCGGCGACGGACCGCGCGGCGGGCCACGGGGTGGCGCGGTGTTCTTCGGCGGACCCGGGCTTCTCACCGCGCGGCGAGGCGACGAGGGCGAGGATCTCGTCCACGCCGTCGTCGTCGGCCCCGGACACGGATCCCGGCTCGGATCCGGATCCGGACCCGGGCTGGGGCTGGGGCTGGGCTTGCGCCGCGCGCTCCTGAGGGGTCATCCGGCCGCGTCCCGCTCCGCTTCGGCCGCCCAGCGGCCGGCGAGCGCCGCGGCCTTGCTGGCGGCCTCGGCGACCGCCTCGGGCCCACCGCCGGACTCGGCCACCCGGCCGGCCGCGTACCCGACCAGGAACGTGGTCAGCGGTGCGGCGGGGCGGGCGACCCCGTGGGCGGCGTCGCGGGCCAGATCGAGCAGCACGCCGGTGTCGACGTCGATCTCGATGCCCAGTTCGGCCTTGACTGCGTTGATCCATTCGTCCAGCACGTTCCCATGCTCCCTGATCCGCGCCCGGGCCGTGGCGATGTCCTCCCAGGTGTCGCAGTCGAAGGAGGCGAGGGGGCCCGCGGTGACCCGGACGAGCCGCAGCCCCTGGGTGAGCAGACGCAGCGGGAGCCCGGAGAGGGTGCCGTGCGTGGTGATGAGGAGATCCATTTCACGCCGGAGGGCGGCGGCGCGGTAGGCGGCGACGAGCGGCTGGTCACGGCCGTCGGCGTCGACGAGGAGGGCCGCCTCGGCATCGGGCGCGGCAGTGAGGGCGTCCAGGAGCCGCCGGCCGGTGTCCTCGTCGAGGAACGGCAGGTCGGCGGAGAGCACGAGCACCAGGTCGGCCCCGAGCTCGCGCACCCCGGCGCCGAGCCCGGCCAGCGGCCCGCCGCCGGGCGGGTCCTCCCTGGCCCACACGACGGGCCGCACGGTCTCCCGCCGCCCGCCGACGACCACGGTGCGCCCGGCGCCCCGGCACCCCGTGAGCACCCGATCGAGCAGCGCCCGGCCTCCGACCCGCACCGCCGGCTTGTCCACCCCACCGAGCCGCTTCGCGCCTCCACCGGCGAGCACGACGGCGTCATACCCGATCGTCATCCCAGCAGTATGATCCGCTCCCCTTCCGGAAGCGCCCCTGCGTCTCAACCAGGGAGACGGAGCGCCGGGGAGACGAGGAGAACGATCCTGTGCGGCGCACCAGGGAGACGAGGAGAACGGTCCTGTGCGGCGCACCGGGGAATCGGGGAGACCGGTCCTGTGCGGCGCACCGGGGAGACAGGTAGACAGAACCCGTGCGGCAACCGGGGAGACAGGCTCCGGTCGGCCGGCCGATCGGGGCAGACGGGCCCCGGGCAGCCGGCTCATCGGCGAGCCGGGCCCGGGCAGACGGCTCGGGGCAGCCGGCTCGTCGGCGAGCCGGCCCCGGGCAGCCGGCTCGGGGCGGCGGGCGTCGGTGCCGCCCGCCGGAACGACGACGGGCGGGGGCGCGCGGGGCGGTGTCGCCCGGCGAGCCCCCGCCCGGCGGGGTCAGAGCGTGCGGAGCAGGACCGCCGGGTGTTCGACGCAGTCGGCGACGTAGCGGAGGAAGCCGCCCGCCGTGCCGCCGTCGCAGACCCGGTGGTCGAAGGTCAGCGAGAGCTGGACGACCTTGCGGACCGCCAGTTCGCCCTCGTGGACCCACGGCTTGGGGATGATCCGGCCCACGCCGAGCATCGCCGCCTCCGGGTGGTTGATGATCGGCGTGGAGCCGTCCACCCCGAACACCCCGTAGTTGTTCAGCGTGAACGTCCCGCCCGTCAGGTCGCCCGGCGTCAGCGTCCCCTGCCTGGCGGACTCCGTCAGCCGCGCGAACTCCTCCGTCAGCGACTCCGCCGTCCGCGTGCCCGCGTCCCGGACCACCGGGACGACCAGACCGCGCTCGGTCTGCGCCGCGAACCCGAGGTGCACGGACGGCAGCCGGACGATCTCCCGGGCCGCCGTGTCCACCGTGGAGTTGAGCTCCGGGTAGCGCGCGAGGGCGTGCGTGCAGATCCGGGCGAGCAGCGCGAGCAGCGAGATCTTCGGACCGCCCGCCGCGTTCATCGCGGCCCGCGCCGCCATGAGCTCGGTCGCGTCGGCGTCGACCCAGCAGGTCGCGTCCGGGATCTCCGTACGGCTGCGGGAGAGCTTGTCGGCGACGGCTCCACGGACCCCGCGCAGCGGAACCCGCTCACCCGCCGCGGTGACGGCGGCCGCAGGCACCGGCGCCGGGCCGGCCGCAGCCGTCTCGGCGGCGGCCAGGGCCGACTCGACGTCGGCCCGCAGGATCAGCCCGGCCGGACCGGACCCCCGCACCTCGCGGAGATCGATGCCCTTGTCCCGGGCCAGCTTCCGTACGAGCGGCGAGATCACCGGAACGGGCCCCGCCACGGGGGCGGAAGCCGCGGCCGGAGCGGAGGCCGGCGCCACGACCGCAGCCGGAGCGGAAACCGGAGCCGCCGCCGGAGCCACGGCCTTCGCCACCGCGGCGCTCTCGTGACGCACCCGGCGACGCCTCGCCGCCGGCCCTGCCGTGCCGTACCCGACGAGCACGTTGCCCGAGTACTCCGACGACTCGGCGTCCGCCGCGGCGACCGCCGGGGCCGCCGAAGCCCCCGCCTCACCGGACGCACCGGACCCCGCCGTACCGCCGACCGCGACCGTCAGCAGCGGTGCGCCGACGGGCAGTTCCGTGCCCTCCTCGCCGAAGCGGGCGGTGACGACACCGCCGTACGGGCACGGCACCTCCACCATCGCCTTGGCGGTCTCCACCTCGACGACCGGCTGGTCGATGGCGACGACGTCGCCCACGTTCACCAGCCAGCGCACGATCTCCGCCTCGGTCAGCCCCTCACCGAGGTCGGGCAGCTTGAACTCGAGCACCTGCGCCATCAGTTACCCGCCTCCCACTGCAGCCGCGCCACCGCGTCGAGCACCCGGTCCACGCCCGGCAGGTGGTGCCGCTCCAGCATCGGCGGCGGATACGGGATGTCGAACCCGGCGACCCGCAGCACCGGCGCCTCCAGGTGGTGGAAGCACCGCTCGCTCACGCGCGCGGCGATCTCCCCGCCCGGCCCGCCGAACCCCGTCGACTCGTGCACGACGACCGCGCGCCCGGTGCGCCGCACCGACGCGCAGACCGTCTCGTCGTCGAACGGCACCAGCGAGCGCAGGTCGACGACCTCCAGGTCCCAGCCCTCCGCCTGCGCGGCCTCCGCCGCCTCCAGACAGACCGGCACGGACGGCCCGTACGTGATCAGCGTCGCGCTGCGGCCGCTGCGCCGCACCACGGCCTTGCCGATCGGCTCCACCGACGCCGGCGCCTCCGGGCGCCAGTCGGACTTCGACCAGTACAGCCGCTTGGGCTCCAGGAAGACGACCGGGTCGTCGGAGGCGATGGCCGCCCGCAGCAGCCCGTACGCGTCCTCGACCGTGGCCGGGGTGACGACGTGCAGACCCGGCGTCGCCATGTAGTACGCCTCGGACGAGTCGCTGTGGTGCTCGACGCCGCCGATCCCGCCGCCGTACGGCACACGGATCACCAGCGGCATCGGCATCGCGCCCCGCGTGCGGTTCCGCATCCGGGACACATGGCTGATCAGCTGCTCGAACGCCGGGTAGGCGAAGGCGTCGAACTGCATCTCGACGACCGGCCGCAGCCCGTACATCGCCATGCCGACGGCCGTTCCGAGGATGCCCGCCTCGGCCAGCGGCGTGTCCGTGCAACGGTCCTCGCCGAACTCCTTCGCGAGGCCGTCCGTGACCCGGAAGACCCCGCCGAGCGTGCCGACGTCCTCGCCCATCACATGGACGGTCGGGTCCTCGGCCATCGCGTCGCGCATGGCCCGCTGGAGGGCCTGCGCCATGGTGGCGGGCTTGGCCGTGGCCTTGTCCGCCGCCGTCTTCTGCGCGGTCGTCATCACGCCTCACCTTCGGCGTCGAGCTCGGCCCGCAGCTGCGCGGCCTGCTCGCGCAGCTGCGCCGTCTGCTCGGCGTAGACGTGCGCGAAGAGATCCATCGGGTCGAGAACGGGTTCGGCGTTCATCCGCTCGCGCAGCGCCGCCGCCATCGTCTCGGCGGCCTCGGCCGCCGCCTGCTTGCGCGCCTCGTCGATGATCCCGCGCTCGGTCAGCTCCCGCTCCAGGATCACGATCGGGTCGTGAGCACGCCAGGTCTCGACCTCGCCGTCCCCGCGGTAGCGGGTCGCGTCGTCGGCGTTGGTGTGGGCGTCGATCCGGTACGTGACGGCCTCGACCAGCGTCGGTCCGCCGCCGCGCCGCGCGCGTGCCACGGCCTCGGTCAGCACCTGGTGGACGGCGACCGCGTCGTTGCCGTCGACGAGCCGGCCCGGCATGCCGTACCCGACGGCCTTGTGGGCCAGCGAGGGGGCCGCGGTCTGCTTGGCGAGCGGCACCGAGATCGCGAAGCCGTTGTTCTGCACCAGGAAGACCACGGGGGCCTGCCAGACGGCCGCGAAGTTCAGCGCCTCGTGGAAGTCGCCCTCGCTGGTGCCGCCGTCGCCGACCATGGCGAGCGCGACCACGTCGTCGCCCTTGAGCCGGGCGGCGTGGGCCAGCCCGACCGCGTGCGGCAGCTGGGTGGCGAGCGGGGTGCTCAGCGGCGCTATGCGGTGCTCACGCGGGTCGTAGCCGGTGTGCCAGTCACCGCGCAGCAGCGTCAGCGCCTGGACCGGGTCCAGGCCGCGGGCGACGGCCGCGAGGGTGTCGCGGTACGAGGGGAAGAGCCAGTCCCGGTCCTCCAGGGCCAGGGCGGCCGCGACCTCGCAGGCCTCCTGCCCCGTGGTCGACGGATACACGGCCAGTCGGCCCTGCTTGGTCAGCGCCGTGGCCTGCGCGTTGTACCGGCGACCGCGCACCAGCTCCGCGTAGAGCCGCCGCAGCAGCTCGGGGTCGGCGTCGGCCACCGCGTCCGTGCCGATGACCCGGAAGGGCTCGGCGTCGGGCAGCAGCGGGGCGGGGTCCGTACGCGGCTTCCACGCCGGGGGCGGGGTGGGCCGGTAGGCAGGGGCGGCAGCTGGCGGCTCTTGGACTGTCGAACTGCGCTGTTGCAACGAGTCCACCTCCTCGTGGGAGCGGGCATAAGACCCGAAGGCGGGTGGCGCGGGTGTGGCGCGCCTCACCTACCGATTGTTCGGTCGTGGAGGCATTTTGGCTACAGGCACCCTCAGCCTGTGGACAATCGGTTCTCCACAGCCTGGGATAGAGACATGTCGTCCATGGATGAGAGGCGGGGGGACATGGCGGATGAACAAATGGCCGACGGCTGGGAGCAGGCCCTGGCCCAGAGTCCGGCCGGAGTGCCACAGGGCCCGCCGGCCCGGCCGCTCGACGCGATCGACCGCGACATCCTGCGCATCCTGCAGACGGACGGTCGCGCCTCGATACGTTCCGTCGCCGAACGGGTGCACGTCTCCCGGGCCAACGCCTACGCGCGGATCAACCGACTGATCGACGACGGGGTGATCCGCGGCTTCAGCGCCCGCGTGAACCACGAGCGCGCGGGACACGGCGCCTCGGCCTACATCACGCTCAAGATCGTCCAGAACTCCTGGCGCACCGTGCGCGAACAGCTCCAGGCCCTGCCGGGCGCCGCGCACATCGCACTGGTCAGCGGAGACTTCGACGTCCTCCTGCTGGTCCACACCCCGGACAACAGGACGCTGCGGGAGCTGGTGCTCACCAAGCTCCAGTCGATCCCCGAGGTGCTCTCCACCCGCACGCTGCTGGTCTTCGAAGAGACGGACCTCGACCCGGACCACTGAGCGCCCGCGCAGGCACAGCAGGGGCCTCCAGCGGCCCCAGCGGCCCTCAGCGGGCCCGGGCAGTCCTCAGCAGCGGCCCGGCAAGTCCTCCGCAGCGGCCCGGCAGTCCTCAGCAGGGGCCCGGCAGTCCTCAGCGGGCCCCTGCCGGTCCCGGCGCCCAATGGGCCCGAGCATCACCTGGGCCCGGGCAGGGGCGGGCCTCCAGGCGCTCCAGGCAGCCCCAGGCGCCCCAGGCGGCCCCACGCACCCCCAGCCGCTTTCAGCGGGCCGTGCGCAGGCCGTCGAAGGCCAGGTGGACCACGGTGTCGGCGAGCTGGTCGCGCTCCGCGTGGGCGCCCGGCAGCGGCCGGTACCACTCCACCAGCGAGTTGATCATTCCGAAGAGCAGCCGGGTGGCGAGCTTGATGTCCACGTCGGCCCGCAGGTCCCCGTCGGCCACGGCCGCCTTCAGCAGATCGGCCACCCGGTGGTCGAACTCGCGGCGGCGCTCCATCGCCCAGCGCTCGGTGTCGGTGTTGCCCCGGACCCGCAGCAGCAGCGTCACGTACGGCAGCTCGGCGATCAGCACCTCGACCGTGCGCCGGGTGACGTACTCGACCCGCTCGATGGCCCGACCGCGCCCCGCGCCCGGCTCGTCGAGGATCCCGAACAGCCCGTCTATGGCGCGGCTGACGGCCCGCCGCAGCAGCTCCTCCTTGCCCGCGACATGGTGGTAGATCGAGGACTTGGAGATTCCGGCCGCCTTGGACAGGTGCTCCATGGACGTGCCGTCGTAGCCGCGCTCGTTGAAGACCTGCACGGCGACGGAGAGCAGCGTCTCGGGCGTGTACGTGTCACGCTTGGCGGTCGTCATGCCGTCGCCTCCGCCTCGGCCACGGCCGACTCCACCACCGCGGACTCGACCACGGCCGCCTCCGCGGCGGCACGCTCGGCGGCAGCCCGGCGGCGCAGCGCCTGCGAGGGGGCGTAGCGGCCCGTCGGGTACTCCTCGTGCAGGTTCGAGAGCGTCTCCAGGACCCAGTCGACGCCCAGCTCCTCGCCCCACGCGAGGGGACCGCGCGGGTAGTTCACGCCGAGCCGCATCGCCGTGTCGATGTCGTCGGCGGCGGCCACCCCGCGCGCGGCGGCGTCGAAGGCGAAGTCGGCGAGCATCGCGACCGTACGGGCGACGATCATGCCGGGCACGTCGCGGATGACGCTGACCTTCTTGCCGACCGCCTGGAAGAGGCCGATCGCCTCCTGCAGGGCGTCGTCCCCCACGGTGGCGGACGGCGCGAGCACGATCCGCTCGCAGGCGGAGAAGTCCAGCGCCAGGTCGATGTGGACGACCGGCATCTCGGCGTCCTCGGCCGCCGTCCCGTCGGCGAGGAACAGCCGGGTGCCGCTCGGCAGCTCGATCCAGCCCGGGTAGCCGGCCACGGCGTCGTCCCCGCGGTCGACCACGATCGCGGTCTCGTCGATCAACGCCACCAAAGCACGGGCCTGGTACAGGTCGCCCTGGACCGTCACCGAGGCCGGCGCCTCGGCGGGCGGCGCGGTGTGCGGCTCGGGGGCCGCCGCGCCGTCCCCGTACGGGAACCAGCCGTGCCCCGACTTCCGGCCGAGGCGCTCCGACTCCACCAGGCGCCGCTGGGCGAGGGAGGGCGTGAACTTGGGGTCCTGGTAGAAGGAGTCCCAGACGGACCGGGTGACGGCCTCGTTCACGTCCTGGCCGATGAGGTCCGTCAGCTCGAAGGGGCCCATGCGGAACCCTCCGCACTCGCGCAGGGCGGCGTCGATGGTGGCGGGGTCCGCCACGCCCTCCTCGTAGACGCGCAGCGCCTCCGCGTAGAAGGGCCGGGCTATCCGGTTGACGATGAAGCCGGGGGTGTCGGCGCAGCGCACCGGCGTCTTGCCCCAGGCCTTCGCGGTCTCGTACGCGCGCGTGGCGGCCGAGGCGTCGGTGGCGAAGCCGCTGACGACCTCGACGAGCGGCAGCAGCGGCGCCGGGTTGAAGAAGTGCAGTCCGACGAACCGTCCGGGCAGCCGCAGCCCGCCCGCGATCGCCGTGACGGAGAGGGAGGAGGTGTTGGTGGCGAGCAGCGTGTCGTCGCCGACGATCTTCTCCAGCTCGGCGAAGAGCTCCCGCTTGACCGGGAGCAGCTCGACGATCGCCTCGACGACGAGCGCGGCGTCGGCCAGGTCCGTCAGCGCGGCGGCGGCGTGCAGCCGGCCCACGGCCGCGTCGCGTGCCGCGCGGTCCATCCGCCCCTTCTCGACCAGGCGGTCCAGCCGGGCGGCGAGGGCGGCCACGGCCTCCTCGGCCCGGCCGGGGGCGCTGTCGTAGAGCCGTACGGGATGCCCGGCGACCAGCGCGACCTGCGCGATTCCCTGGCCCATGGTCCCCGTGCCGACGACGGCGACGGTACGGCTGCGGTCGAGGGCGTCGGTACCGGAGTCCGGCGCGGCGCCCGCCCCGGCGTCCGGCGCCGAGTCGCTCACATTGGCGGTCATACGACTGATCCTCCCCGATGGGTTGTCCACAGCTTCGACAGACCCCCTTGTCCCGACCGATCGTTCGGTTACTCTAACTCTGTCCGTCCTTTGCTGCCCACCCGTCTTCCACGACCACCCGTCGTGGAGCGCTCCGCGCGCCGAATCGATCTAGCTCGACGAGGAGTTGGTCCTGTAATGGCCGCCGCTCAGCTGACCACCGACGCCCTGGCCGAGAAGCACCGGTCCACGCTCGACCAGGCTCTCGACACCATCCGCACCCGTGCCTACTGGTCGCCCCACCCCGAGCACCCCAAGGCCTACGGCGAGAACGGCTCGCTGGACGCCGCCGCCGGCCTCGAGGCGTACAAGGCACTGCTGAACACCCGTTTCGAGCTGGACCAGCCCGGCACGGACGCCTGGACCGGCGACGAGACCTCGCCGTACGGCCCGTCGCTCGGCATCGAGTACCCGCACGCCGACATCGACGTCCTGCTGCCCGCGATGCGCGCCGGCATGGCCGGCTGGCGCGAGGCCGGCGCCGAGGTCCGCGCCCTGGTCTGCCTGGAGATCCTCGCCCGGATCTCGGCCCGTACGCACGAGTTCGCGCACGCCGTCATGCACACCAGCGGCCAGGCCTTCATGATGGCGTTCCAGGCCGGCGGCCCCCACGCCCAGGACCGCGGCCTGGAGGCCGTGGCGTACGCGTACGCGGAGCAGACCCGCACCCCCGGCAGCGCCGACTGGTCCAAGCCCCAGGGCAAGCGGGACCCGCTGGAGCTCTCCAAGGCCTTCACGCCGGTCGCGCGCGGCATCGCCCTCGTCATCGGCTGCAACACCTTCCCGACCTGGAACGGCTACCCGGGCCTCTTCGCCTCCCTCGCCACGGGCAACCCCGTCCTGGTCAAGCCCCACCCGCGCGCCGTCCTCCCGCTGGCGCTCACCGTGCGCGTCGCCCGCGAGGTCCTCGCCGAGGCGGGCTTCGACCCGAACCTGGTCGCGCTGGCCGTCGAGCGGCCCGGCGAGGGCATCGCCAAGACCCTGGCCGTCCGCCCCGAGGTCCGGATCATCGACTACACCGGCTCCACCTCCTTCGGCGACTGGCTGGAGGCCAACGCCCGCCAGGCGCAGGTGTACACGGAGAAGGCCGGCGTCAACACCGTCGTCGTCGACTCCACCGACGACTACAAGGGCATGCTGTCCAACCTGGCGTTCTCGCTGTCGCTGTACAGCGGCCAGATGTGCACCACCCCGCAGAACCTGCTGATCCCCCGCGACGGCATCACCACGGATGCGGGCCCCAAGTCGTACGACGAGGTCGTCACCGATCTCTCGGCTGCGGTCGGCGGTCTGCTCGGCGACGACGCCCGGGCGAACGCGCTGCTCGGCGCCCTGGTCAACCCGGACGTGAAGGCGCGCCTGGAGGCGGCCGCAGGACTCGGCGAGGTGGCCCTGGCCTCCCGCGAGGTGGCGAACCCGGACTTCCCGGACGCCGTCGTCCGTACGCCGGTGATCGTCAAGCTGGACGGCTCGAAGCCGGACCCGGAGGCGGCGTACTTCTCCGAGTGCTTCGGGCCGGTCTCCTTCGCCGTCTCCGTCGACTCGACCGCCGACGCGCTGGAGCTGCTGCGGCGCACGGTCCGTGAGAAGGGCGCGATGACGGTCGGGGCGTACACCACCTCGCCCGAGACCGAGCGTGCCGTCGAGGAGGTCTGTCTGGAGGAGTCGGCCCAGCTCTCGCTGAACCTGACGGGCGGCGTCTACGTCAACCAGACGGCGGCGTTCTCCGACTTCCACGGCTCCGGCGGAAATCCGGCCGCGAACGCGGCCCTGTGCGACAGCGCGTTCGTCGCCAACCGCTTCCGGGTGGTGGAGGTCCGCCGCCAGGCGTGACCTCCCGTGCTCGCGGGGGCCCTACGGGGTCTCCGCGGGCCGCCGCCGGTCAGGCGAGGCCCACGGGGGTCTCCTCTGGGGCAAAGCCCTACGAGGTCTCCTCGGGCCGCCGGCCGGTCACGCGCCGGGAGTGATCTCGGCGTACCGCTGCACCCACGCGTGCATCGCGATCGCCGCCGCGGCGCCCGCGTTGATCGACCGGGTCGAACCGAACTGGGCGATCGAGCAGACCATCTCCGCGTGCTCACGGGCCTCCTCGGTGAGGCCCGGCCCCTCCTGGCCGAAGAGCAGCACGCAGCGGCGCGGCAGCACGGTCCGTTCCAGCGGTACCGCGCCCGGCAGGTTGTCGATGCCGATGATCGCCAGACCCTCGGCCGCCGCCCACGCGGTCAGCGACTCGGTGTCCGGGTGGTGGCGCACATGCTGGTAGCGGTCGGTGACCATCGCCCCGCGACGGTTCCAGCGCCGCCGGCCGACGATGTGGATCTCCTTCGCCAGGAAGGCGTTGGCGGTCCGCACCACCGAGCCGATGTTGAAGTCGTGGCCCCAGTTCTCGACCGCGACGTGGAAGTCGTGGCGCCGGGTGTCCAGGTCGGCGACGATCGCCTCCCGCGTCCAGTACCGGTACCGGTCGACGACGTTGCGCCGGTCGCCGTCCGCCAGCAGCTCCGGGTCGTAGCGCTCGCCGTCCGGCCAGGGCCGCGGATGCGGTCCCACACCGACCTCGGGGGCGTACCCGTCGTCGTACTGGATCGGCTCGGACTGTTCAGCGGTGCTCACCCCACGAGGGTACGGGGGGCGGGTTCCTCACCCGAACGGCGCTGCTCGGGCAGCTCTCCTCCCCGGCGGGACAGCAGACGGTCCCGGCCGCGCACCACCCGCGCGCCCAGCCACACCAGGAACGCCGTCGGCAGGAACACCGCGTCCGCGGAGATCATCGCGAGCGAGAACAGGGGCAGTCCGAGGAGCACGGCGATGCCGGCGTGCTCCAGCATCATCGCGACCAGCAGGACGTTCTTGACCTTGCGGTTGAACAGGGCGAAGGGGAACGCGACCTGGACCAGCACGGTGCCGTAGGTCAGTACCAGCACCAGTACACCGCTGGAGCCGAACAGATCGGACAGGGCGGGCCAGGGCGTGAAGTAGTCCAGCTGGAGCGGGTAGTAGAGCGCGGTGCCGTCCTGCCAGCGCGAGCCCTGGATCTTGTACCAGCCGGCCGTCGCGTAGATCAGACAGACCTCGGCCATGATCACGACGAGGGTCGCGTTGTGGGCGAGGTTGGCAAGGACGTCGAGGAGCGTGCGGGGCTCGCCCGGGGCGTTCCGGCACACCCACCACCACAGCGCCTGCGCCAGCCACAGCACCCACAGCATCACCAGGAGCCACAGCGAGCCGGTGAGGTCGGCGAAGTACGTGGCGGCGAGCAGGAGGCCGCCCAGCACCGTCCACAGCAGCGGCCCGACGACGTCGCGGCGCGCCTCCCGCCCCTGGTCCGCCTCACGCGCCTCGCGGGCCGCCCGGCGGGCGTCGAGGGACCAGACCTGTCCGCAGCGGGTGAGGACGAGGTAGATCGCGGCGAGGTGGAGGACGTTGTCCCCGCCGTCCCCCATGAAGACGGAGCGATTCTGCAGGGACAGCACGCCGGCCATGAAGACCACCGACATGGCGCGGGTACGCCATCCGAGCAGAAGCAGGAGCGCGGAGGCCACGGCGAGGCCGTAGACGATCTCGAACCAGAGGGCGCTGTCGGACCACATCAGGACCGTGAAGGCGTCGTTCTGGGCGATCAGCTGCCGGCCCATCTCCCACGCCCAGGGGCCGTCGGGGCCGTAGAGCTCGTGCCGGTGGGGCAGTTCGCGCAGCAGGAAGAGCAGCCAGGTCAGGGAGAAGCCGATCCGGACGATCGCGGTCTGGTACGGGCCGAGCGCCGAGGCCGTCACCCGCTGCACACCCCGAGCGAGCCGCCGGTCGAACGGCTCCCGCGCGGCGGCGGGGGCCTGGGGGGCGGCGCCTTCGGCGTACGCGGCGTTCGCGGCGCCTCCGGCCTTCACTGCGTGCGCGGCGCCTCCGGCGCTCTCGGGCCCTCCGGCGTCCGGGTGCGTGAATGATCGGTTCACCTGGCCGCCTCCGTACGGTCGTCACGCGCCCCGCCCGGCAGATCGGCTGCGGTCACCTTCCACCACGGAAGCTCCCGGTGGACGGGTTCCGTGCTGATCTTCTCGGTGCTCCACGACGGTGCGGGAACGCCGCGTGTGGTGGAGCGGAGCTGTATCTGCTCCACGGCGCCGCCGAGCCGCTGCTCGTCGAGACGGAGCATGACGATCCGGCGGATGTAGTTCTCGGAGAGCCGGCCCCGCAGGCCGTTGGGGAGATGGTCCTCCGTGTGCGAGTTCAGGTAGAAGTCCCAGGCCCGGCGGAGCTCGTTCTGCTGGGTGTGGCTGGGCACGAGGCTGCCGCGTATCGCCTCGGCGTCCTGGGCGGTCAGATCGATCCAGCCGGTCGTGCGCGGGGTGCCGTCGCCGTCCCCGACGCGGGCGCGGACCTGGACGGCGACGTTCTGCTGCAGCGGGTTGGGGGCGAAGAGCTTCCAGTTCTGCTCGAACTCGGGGTACACCCAGTCGTCGACGGCGGCGCCGTGCTGCTTGGTCAGCGTGTTCGACGGCGCGACGTGCAGGAACACCATCGCGAGGTGGACGCAGGCGAGGACGCCGACGACGGCGAGCGAGACGGCCGCGACGACCTGGAACGGAAGGGAGAGGGCGGCGATCCCGGAGCCTTCCCGTGGACCCGGTTCCGGCAACGGATGCTCCTCGCGCGTGTCCGCGTCGTCGTGCGCTTCCATCCCGCCCCGATCCCGATCGGTCCACCCTCGGTTATCCACAGGGTTGACACCATACGGGCCGCCGACCGACCATTGAAGTCATTCAACCGAACGATCGGTCGGTAGGGAGTGCGATGACCGCAGGGACGGCAGCGACCGCAGTGACCGCGAGCGCGCAGGGCGCGCGGGCGGCCGCGCACGGCGAGCAGGACACGGCGGCGGAAGCGGCGCTCGCCGCCTACGAGGCGGTGTTCGACGCCGCCGTCGCCGCCGACGAGCGCATCGAGCCGCGCGACTGGATGCCCGACGCGTACCGGGCCTCCCTCGTCCGCCAGATAGCGCAGCACGCCCACTCCGAGATCATCGGAATGCAGCCCGAGGCCAACTGGATCACCCGCGCGCCCTCGCTGCGCCGCAAGGCGATCCTGATGGCCAAGGTCCAGGACGAGGCCGGCCACGGCCTGTACCTGTACAGCGCGGCGGAGACCCTCGGCACCGGCCGCGACGAGCTCCTCGACAAGCTCCACGCCGGCCGCCAGAAGTACTCCTCGATCTTCAACTACCCCACGCTGACGTGGGCCGACGTCGGCGCCATCGGCTGGCTCGTGGACGGCGCCGCGATCACCAACCAGGTCCCGCTCTGCCGCTGCTCCTACGGCCCGTACGCCCGCGCGATGGTCCGTGTCTGCAAGGAGGAGTCCTTCCACCAGCGCCAGGGGTACGAAGCCCTCCTCGCCCTCTCCCAGGGCACCGAGGCCCAGCACGCCATGGCGCAGGACGCGGTGAACCGCTGGTGGTGGCCCTCACTGATGATGTTCGGCCCCCCGGACGACGAATCGGCGCACTCCGCCCAGTCCATGGCGTGGAAGATCAAGCGGCACTCCAACGACGAGCTGCGCCAGCGCTTCGTCGACATCGCCGTCCCCCAGGCCGAGGCCCTCGGCCTCACCCTCCCCGACCCGGACCTGCGCTGGAACGAGGAGCGCGGGCACTACGACTTCGGCCCCATCGACTGGGCCGAGTTCTGGGACGTCCTCAAGGGCAACGGCCCCTGCAACGAACAGCGCCTCGACCGGCGCCGCCGCGCCCACGAAGAAGGCGCCTGGGTCCGAGAGGCAGCCGCGGCCTACGCCGACAAGCACACGGCAGCCCAGCACACGCACAAGAACACGCACACGGACACGAACGGGGAGGCACGGGCATGAGCACCGACGGATGGCCGCTGTGGGAGGTGTTCGTGCGCTCGCGCCGCGGGCTGTCCCACACGCACGCCGGCAGCCTGCACGCGCCCGACGCCGAGATGGCCCTGCGCAACGCCCGGGACCTCTACACCCGCCGCAACGAAGGCGTCTCGATCTGGGTGGTCCCCTCCACCGCGATCACCGCCTCCTCGCCCGACGAGAAGGACCCGTTCTTCGAGCCGTCGGCGGACAAGCCCTACCGCCACCCGACCTTCTACGAGATCCCCGAGGGAGTGAAGCACCTGTGAGCGAAGCACCCGCGAGCGCGACCGCCGGCACCACCGACACCGCCGCGATCACCGAAGCAGCCCTCGCCCTCGGCGACGACGCCCTCGTGCTCTCCCACCGACTGGGGGAGTGGGCGGGCGACGCCCCCGTCCTGGAGGAGGAGGTCGCCCTCGCCAACATCGCGCTCGACCTCCTCGGCCAGGCGCGCATCCTGCTCTCCCTCGTCGGCGACGAGGACGAACTGGCCTACCTCCGCGAAGAGCGGGCCTTCCGCAACTGCCAGCTCGTCGAACAGCCCAACGGCGACTTCGCCCACACCATCGCCCGCCAGCTCTACTTCTCCACCTACCAGCGGCTCCTGTACGGACAGCTGGCCGCCGGCGACGGCCCCCTGAGCGGCCTCGCGGCGAAGGCCGTCAAGGAAGTCGCCTACCACCAGGACCACGCCGAGCACTGGACCCTCCGTCTCGGCGACGGCACCGACGAGAGCCACGGCCGCATGCAGCGCGCCTGCGACGCCCTCTGGCGCTACACCGGCGAACTGTTCCAGCCCCTCGAAGGCCTCGCCGTGGACCTCGAAGCGCTCCGCGGCACCTGGCTCGACTCGATCACGGCCGTCCTCGAACGGGCCACCCTCACCGTCCCCGGCGGACCCGACACCGGCGCCTGGCGCGCCGGAGCCGGCCGACAGGGCCTCCACACCGAGTCCTTCGGCCGCATGCTCGCCGAGATGCAGCACCTGCACCGCAGCCACCCGGGGGCGACATGGTGACCACGACCATGACGGACCTGGAGCGGGAACTGGCCCGGATCGCCGGCGCCGTCCCCGACCCCGAACTGCCCGTCCTCACCCTCGAAGAGCTCGGCGTGCTGCGCGGCGTCCAGGTCCTCGGCCCCGGCCGCGTCGAAGTCGAACTCACCCCGACGTACACCGGCTGCCCCGCGATCGAGGCGATGTCCTCCGACATCGAGCACGCCCTGCACCAGCACGGCGTCCCCGACGTCTCCGTCGTCACCGTCCTCGCCCCCGCCTGGTCGACGGACGACATCAGCGACGAAGGCCGGCGCAAGCTCGCCGAGTTCGGCATCGCCCCGCCCCGCCCCCAGGGCCCGGCCGGCGGACCCGTCCCCCTCACCCTGGCCATCCGCTGCCCGCACTGCGGCTCCACCGAGACCGAGCTGCTCAGCCGGTTCTCCTCCACGGCCTGCAAGGCACTGCGCCGCTGCACGGCCTGCCGCGAACCGTTCGACCACTTCAAGGAGTTGTAGATGCAGTCCTCACGCTCCGGACGGGCTGAGTTCCATCCGCTCCGGGTGAGCGAGGTCGAGCAGCTCACGGACGACTCGGTGGCCGTCACCTTCGCCGTCCCGCCCGAGCTGCGCGACGCCTACCGCCACACCCCCGGCCAGCACCTCGCCCTGCGCCGCACCGCACGCGACGGCGAGGAGATCCGCCGTACGTACTCGATCTGCGCGCCCGCGGCCCCCAGCGGCCAGGATCCCGTCCTGCGCGTCGGCATCCGACTGGTCGACGGCGGCGAGTTCTCCACCTACGCCCTGAAGGAACTGACCGTCGGCGACACCGTCGACGTCATGGAACCCATGGGCCGCTTCACCCTCACACCCCGCCCCGGCCGCTTCGCCGCCGTCGTCGGCGGCAGCGGCATCACCCCGGTCCTCTCGATGGCCGCCACCCTGCTCACCCAGGAGCCGGACGCCCGGTTCTGCCTCGTACGGAGCGACCGCACCGCGTCCTCCACGATGTTCCTGGACGAGGTCGCCGACCTCAAGGACCGCTTCCCGGACCGCTTCCAGCTCATCACCGTGCTCTCCCGCGAGGAGCAGCAGGCCGGACTCCCGTCCGGGCGGCTCGACCAGGAGCGGCTGACCGGTCTGCTCCCCGCGCTCCTGCCCGTCGACGACATCGACGGCTGGTTCCTGTGCGGCCCGTTCGGCCTCGTCCAGGCCGCCGAAAGCGCCCTGCGCGGCCTCGGCGTCGCCCGCTCCCGGATCCACCAGGAGATCTTCCACGTCGACGACGGCTCGGCGCCCGCCTCCGCACCCACCGCTTCCGCCCCGGCCCACGCCACACTCACGGCGACCCTGCACGGCCGCTCCGGCAACTGGCCGGTGGAGAAGGGCGAGACGCTGCTCGAAACGGTCCTGCGCGCCCGTGCCGACGCCCCCTACGCCTGCAAGGGCGGGGTCTGCGGCACATGCCGCGCCTTCCTCGTCGAAGGCGAGGTCCGCATGGACCGCAACTTCGCGCTGGAGCCGGAGGAGACCGAGGCCGGATACGTCCTGGCCTGCCAGTCCCACCCCGCCACCGCCGAAGTGGAGCTGGACTTCGACCGCTGACCGTCCCCGCGCGGCCATTCCCTTCCCCTAGAACCTGTTCTATCTTGACGATCCGTCAGACAGGCAACGGGAGGGCATGGCCGTGGACTTCACCTTCACCGAAGAACAGCAGGCGGCCGTCGAGGCGGCCAAAGCGGTCTTCTCCGGCGTCACACCCGACGCCGTACCGAGCCCCGCGCTCACCCCCGGAGCCGTCGCCGACGACTTCGACCGACCGCTCTGGTCCCGCCTCGCCACCGCCGACCTCCTCGGCCTCGTCCTCGACCCCGAACACGGCGGCGCAGGCCTCGACACCATCGCCCTCTGCCTCGTCCTGCGCGAATCCGCCCGCGTCCTCGCCCGCGTCCCCCTCCTGGAGACCAGCGCGGTCGCCATGACCGTGCAGCGCTACGCCGACCCGCGCACCGCGGCCGAACTCCTCCCCCGCGTCGCACGCGGAGAACTCGTCCTCACCGCCGCCTCCAACGGCCGCACCGGCCACGACCCCGCCGAACTCGCCGTCACCGCCCACCGCGACGGCACAGGCTGGATCCTCGACGGCCTCCAGAGCGCCGTCCCCTGGGCCCACGGCGCCGACCGGATCGCCGTCCCCGCCCACACCACCGAAGGACAGACCGTCCTCGCGCTGCTCCCCCGCACCCACCCGGGCCTCACCCTCGCCGAGCAGTACTCCACCAGCGGCGAGCTCCTCGCCGAACTCCGCCTGGACTCCGTACACCTCGACACCGCCGACGTCATCGACACCGACGACGCCTGGGAATGGCTCCACGGCGTCCTCGCCACCGGCACCTGCGCCCTCGCCCTCGGACTCGGCGAGAACGTCCTCACCATGACCAGCCAGTACACGGGCAAGCGCGAACAGTTCGGCCACCCCGTGGCGACCTTCCAGGCCGTCGCCGTCCAGGCGGCAGACCGCTACATCGACCTACGGGCCATGGAGGTCACCCTCTGGCAGGCCGCCTGGCGCATCAGCAGCGAAGCCGGCGGACCACTGCCGCCCGCCGCGGACATCGCCGTCGCCAAGATCTGGGCCTCGGAAGGCGTACGCCGCGTGGTGCAGACCGCCCAGCACCTCCACGGCGGCTTCGGCGCCGACACCGACTACCCCCTGCACCGGTACCACGCCTGGGCCAAGCAGCTCGAACTCGCCCTCGGCCCGGCCGCGGCCCACGAGGAGACCCTGGGCGACCTCCTGGCCGCCCACCCCCTCGGCTGATCCCGCCCGGGCGAACCCATGCCCGGGCGTCCGATCCGTCCGGGCGAACCCGCCCGGACGCCCACGTCCTAGGCCACGAAGCCCGGGGCGCCCGCCGCCGTCACCACCGGCCGCCCGGCCGCATCCCAGGCGATCATGCCGCCGTCGACGTTCACCGCGTCGATCCCCTGCTGCACCAGATACTGCGTGACCTGCGCCGACCGGCCACCGACCCGGCACATCACATACGCGCGACGCCCGTCGGCCACCGCCTCGGTCACCTCACCGAAACGCGCCACGAAGTCGCTCATCGGCACATGCAGCGCACCCTCGGCGTGACCGGCCACCCACTCGTCGTCCTCACGGACGTCCACCACCAGGGCATCGGCCGGCACGGAAGCCACGTCCACCGAGGGGAGCGGGGCGAAATTCATGGGACAGGCCTTCTCTCGTACGAACGACTCGACGGAAGTCGAGCACTGTGAAACCTACTGCACCTACCCCGCGAGCGAGGCGAGCTCCGCCTCACGCTCGGCGACCTGCGCCAGGAGCTGCTCGGCGATCTCATCGAGGAGACGGTCGGGATCGTCGGGCGCCATCCGCAGCATCGCGCCGATCGCGCTCTCCTCCAGCTCCCGCGCCACCAGCGTCAGCAGCTCCTTGCGCTGCGTCAGCCAGTCGAGGCGCGCGTACAGCTCCTCGCTCTCGCTGAGCCGCTCCGGCTCGGGCACGGGACCGGCCGCCCACTCCTCGGACAGCTCACGCAGCAGCGCCACGTCACCACGGGCGTAGGCCGCGTTCACCCGGGTGATGAACTCCTCGCGCCGCTTGCGCTCGGCCTCCTCGCGCGCCAGGTCCGGGTGGGCCTGCCGGGCCAGCTCGCGGTAGAGCTTCCGGGCCTCCTCACCGGGCCGGACCCGCTTGGGCGGCTGCACCGGCTGCCCGGTCAGCATGGCGGCGGCCTCGGGGGAGAGCCCGTCGGAGTCCATCCAGTCGTGGAAGAGCTCGTCGACGGCCGGCATCGGCATCACGACGGCCCGCGCCTCCTGCGCCCGGCGCAGATCCTCCGGATCCCCGCTCCGAGCGGCCCGCGCCTCGGCGATCTGTGCGTCCAGCTCGTCGAGCCGCGTGTACATGGGGCCCAGCTTCTGGTGGTGCAGCCGGGAGAAGTTGTCGACCTCGACGCGGAACGTCTCCACGGCGATCTCGAACTCGATCAAGGCCTGCTCGGCCACCCGCACGGCCTTCTCCAGCCGTGCCTCGGGCCGCTGGGCACCGCCCGAATCCGCGCCTGTGCCCTGCGCGGCGCCCGCCGGGTCGCCGCCCGGATCCGAGCCCGCGCCCGGATCCACGTTCTGGTCCTGGTCCACGCCCACGTCCTCGCTCCGGTCCGTCACCACACCAGCCTACGATCCCCCGGGGGCCCCTCCCCCCTCCCTCCCCCGCCCCCGTCCCCCCGTGGTCGGCTTCGTCCGGCTACAGGTGCGGGCGCGCCTGTGGCCTCAGATGCCGAGTTCGGCCGCTATCCGGCCGTCGCGTACCGCCGTCACCAGGTCGGTGTGATCCGCCGTGGTGCGGTCGGCGTAGGCGACGGCGAAGGCCGCTACGGCCTCGTCGAACTCCTCGTTCTTGCCGCAGTAGCCCGCTATCAGGCGCGGGTCCGCGCTGTGGGCGTGGGCGCGCGCCAGCAGGGCGCCGGTCATGCGGCCGTAGTCGTCGACCTGGTCGGGGGTGAGCGCGGCCGGGTCGACGCTGCCCTTGCGGTTGCGGAACTGGCGCACCTGGAAAGGACGCCCCTGGACCGTTGTCCACCCGAGCAGGATGTCGCTCACGACCTGCATCCGCTTCTGCCCGAGGACCACGCGCTGTCCCTCGTGCCCCGCGTCCGGGACGGTGAAGCCGGCCGCCGGCAGGTGGGGGAGGAGCGCCGAGGGGCGCGCCTCCTTCACCTGGAGGACGAGCGCCTCGCCCCGGTGGTCGAGGAGCAGCACGACGTACGAGCGGGTGCCGACGCTGCCGGTGCCGACGACACGGAACGCTACGTCGTGCACGGCGTACCGCGCGAGGAGCGGAAGCCGGTCGTGGGAGACGGTGTCCAGGTACGGGCCGAGCGCGGCGGCGACGGCGGCCGCTTCCGCGTCCGGCACGCGGCGCAGGACCGGCGGTGCGTCGACGAACCGGCGGCCGCCGCCGTCGGCGTCGGTGACGGACTCGGTGGACTTGGCGGCGAACCGGGCGCTGGTGTTGTTCCGGGCCTTCTCCGAAACCCTTTCGAGGGTGCCGAGCAGGTCGCGGGCGTCGGTGTGGGAGACGAGCTCCTCGTCGGCTATCGCGTTCCAGGCGTCGAGTGCGGGGAGTTTGGCGAGGAGCCGCATGGTCCGCCGGTAGGCGCCGACGGTGTCGAAGGCGGCGGCCCGGCAGGTGTCCTCGCTCGCGCCGACCTCTCGTCCGGCGAGGACGAGGGAGGTGGCCAGTCGCTTGAGGTCCCATTCCCAGGGGCCGACGACGGTCTCGTCGAAGTCGTTGAGGTCGATGACGAGCCCGCCTCGGGCGTCTCCGTAGAGGCCGAAGTTCGCCGCGTGGGCGTCGCCGCATATCTGGGCGGCGACGCCGGTGACGGGCGAGGCTGCGAGGTCGTGGGCCATGAGCCCGGCGGAGCCCCGCAGGAAGGAGAAGGGGCTCGCGGCCATGCGGCCGACGCGGATGGGCGCGAGGGCGGGCACGCGGTCGCGGCTGGACTCCTCGACGGCACGGACGGCGTCGGGCCGGTCGTCGGCGAGGACGAGGGTGCTGTGGGTGGCGCGTGGGACGCGGGCGCGCAGGGCCTTGCCCTGTTCCTTGGGGGAGTTGGCGGCCCCCGCCGCCGCCCGCCGGGCGAACCCGGGCACGTGCGGTACGCGCCCGCTCTCCGTGCCTCGTTGTCCCGCAACCGCTGTCTGGATCTCGCCCATGGGACGCCTCCCCCGCCTTCGTACTGTGCTGTGCAACATCAACTGGGCAAGACGGTACCGCCGGGTTCGGTGGCCCGTCTTCCCCTGTGGACAACGACCTGTGGACAACTGTCCCCGGTAGCTGTCCACCAGGCCATGGGCCCTCAGACCCCGACGGCCTCCTCCATCTCGTCCTCAGTCGCAGCCTCCGACTCCGCCGCCCGGGGTCCTCCCGCCGCCTCGGACGGCGCCGGCTGGCGGCGGCGTGCTTCGGCCAGGCCCGCGCAGACCGTCACGGCCGCTCCGGCGAGGAGCCAGAGGGCGAGGACGAGCAGGTGTCCGCCGAACGCGTGGCCGTCGAAGTAGACGTGGCTGCGCACGCCCTCGACGAATCCGGCGCCGTTCCAGAAGGCGTGGAGGGCGCCGAAGAAGCCGGGTTGCAGCTCGGGGCGGTAGATCCCGCCGGAGCTGGTGAAGTTGAGCATGACGAACAGGACCATCACGCCGAGGGTGGTCCAGCGCCGCAGGAAGGTGTGGAGTCCGACGCCGATCAGCAGGATGCCGGCGGAGTACAGCCAGGACATGGCCCAGACTCCGCCGAGTCCCTGGTCGACGAGGTGGAACATCGGTCCGGCGAAGACGGTGCCGGCGAGGCTCACGACGAGGGACATTCCGGCGGCGAGCAGGGCGCGGACGCGCAGGGGCAGGACGGCTCCCGCCCCGCCGATGACGGCGACGGAGGCGTACGAGCCGATGCTGAGGGCGACCAGGAGGAAGAAGACACCCTGGCCGGTGGGGTCGCCCTGCGATACGGGTGCGACGTCGGTGACCTTGAGGGGCGCGTCCTGTGCGGCGGCGACCTTGGTGAAGACCTTCTCGACGGCGATGGCGCTGGTGTCGGAGGAGGCGGAGGCGACGAGCAGTTCGGGGTGGGCGCCGGGGAGGTAGGCGCCGAAGGAGGACTGGTCGCGGAGTGCCGAGACTGCCGACTCCCGGTCGGGGACGGTACGGATGTCGAGCGCCCCGGCCCCCTTGTCGTGGAGGGTCTGGGCGAGTACCTGGGTGGTGGGGCCCGAGCCGACGATGTCGACGCGCAGGTCGTGGGGTTGGGGGGCGTGGAACGCCCCGAGGTAGGCGAGGCCCATGCCGACGCACATGAGCAGCGGGGTCAGCAGGTGCCCGAGCACGTGCCGGAGCGCCCTCGTCGACGCCGGTCCCGCGGGGTGGGGTCCTGCGGACACCGCACACCTCCATGGTTGGCTTTTACAACTAAACAACCGTTGTACTATACAACTGAACCGGTGGGGAGCAAACCGGTCAGGTGAACCGGTGACCCAGGGAGCGCAACATGACCGACGGCCCGCGCGACGCATCCGTCGACATCATCCAGCGGGAGCTGACGGCGTTCTCCCGCCGTGCCCGCGCCGCGGCCGCCCGGCTCCACCCGGATCTGCCGCTCGTCTCCTACACCCTGCTCGCCCATATCGACGACCAGCAGGGCTGTCGCGCCACCGACCTCGCCGCCCACTACCTGCTGGACAAGTCGACGGTCAGCAGGCAGATCGCAGGTCTGGAGAAGCTGGGCCTGGTCGAGCGCCGACCCGACCCGGAGGACCACCGGGTCCACGTCCTGCACCCCACCGAGGCAGGCACCCGCGTCCTCGCCGCCACCCAGGCAAGCCGTCGCGCCGCCTACCAGGAGCGCCTCAGGGACTGGTCCGCCGAGGACCTCGCGCAGTTCGCGGCTTACCTGCTCCGCTACAACGCGGCGGGCGCCGCCGTCCTCCCCGACGTCACCCCCCGGGCCCCGGCAGCCGCAGAGGCCGCCGACGCGGACACGGCCGCCGAACAGGCCGCGGGCCGGGCATCGGACCCGACCCCGGGCTAGGGCGTGGGCTTCCAGTCGGCGGCGAGGAGCCCGAGCAGCACCTCGTCGAGGAACTCGCCCATCACCCAGGCCGAGGAGCGCAAGACACCCTCGCGGACGAATCCGTTGCGCTCGGCGGAGCGCAGCATCGCAGCGTTGTCCGCGAGGGTCTCGATCTGCAACCGGTGCATGCCGCGCACGACGAATCCGTAGTGGCACAGCACGGAGACCACGTCGGTGCCGTAGCCCTTGCCGCGGGCGGACGGCAGCAGTCCGAGCCCGATGTGCGCGGACCGGTGGTGGGTGTCGATGCCCCAGAGGTTCGCGGTGCCGACGAGGGTGCCGCCCTCCAGCTCCACCACGGAGAACGGGACGTGCCCCTCCTCCTTGTCGTCCACGACGAGCCGCGCGTCCTTCGAACCGGGCGTGATCGGACGCCACGGCGCGGACTGGGCCCGCGAGGTGCCGGCCACGTCGTCGTAGAGCTCGGTCCGCAGGATCGGGATGTCCTCGTCATGCCGGGCCCTGAGCCCGACCTTGCTACCCCTCAGCATGCGAGCTTCCTATCCGACCGGGCGGACCTGCGGCAAACCGATTTGAGCGGGCAACGACCGACCGAGGGGCCGGAGTTCGAGCCACCTTCAGGTCCCAGGGCCGCTCGACACCCTGTGCTGCCGCCGGCCCCCTCCCCTGGCCTCCCCGAGCCCTAAAGCCCCGCGTCGCGGGCCAGCAGGGCCGCCTGTACGCGGTTCTCGCAGCCCAGCTTCGCCAGGATCCGGCTGACGTACGTCTTCACCGTGGCCTCGCTCATGTGCAGCCGGCGCCCCGCGTCCGCGTTGGACAGCCCCTCGCCGAGCAGCGCGAGGACCTCGCGCTCCTTCTCGCTCAGGGCCGCCACGCGCCCCCTGGCCTGCTCGGCGCGGGCGACCTCCCGCCCCGACGCCAGCTGCTCGACCACATGACGGGTGGCAGCCGGCGAGAGGTACGCGTCTCCGGCCGCCGCGGCTCGTACGGCGCGGATCAGCTCGGCCGGCGCGGTGTCCTTGAGCAGGAACCCGGCGCCCCCGTGCTCCAGGGCCCGCAGCACGTTCTCCCGCTCGCCGAACGTGGTCAGCACGATCACCCGCGTCGAAGGCGCCGCCCGGCGCAGCTCCGGCAGGGCGGAGAGGCCGTCGAGCACCGGCATCTGGATGTCGAGCAGCACCACGTCGGCCGCGTGCGCCCGCGCCTCCTCGACCGCCTGTCGGCCGTCGGCCGCCTCGGCGACCACCTCGATCTCCTCGTCCGAGGTGAGGATCATCCGGATCCCGGCTCTGATCAGCGGCTCGTCATCGGCGATCACGACCCTGATGCGCTGCCCTGCCACAGCTACTCCCCAACGGCTACCGGTTCGGGCGGGTCAGCGCTAGCGCGTGACCTCGTACGACTTCTTCTCGATCAGCTTGCCGTCCTTGAAGCAGAACCGGAAAACCGGCTCCGCCTCGCTCTCCACCACCTCGGAGGACATCAGCACCAGGCACTTCGATCCCTCGGGCTCCGCGGGCCCCTTGCCGTGCAGGCCGGTGGTGGTGACGGTGTCGCCGGACGGCAGCCGGTCGCGTACGTCCTGCTCGGCGGCGCCGACCTCGACCGCGTCGTACTCGCCCGGGTCGATCATGCCCTTCTCCAGCGACGACACGAGGAAGTAGACGCCGAAGCCCCCCGCCACCAGCAGCAGCACGAGCGCCGCGAACGCTATCCCGCATCCCATCGCGACCCCGCGGCCCGTGCTCCTGCCCCCGCGCAACGCCATCGCCAGCTCCCGTTCCGTCAGCGTCCAGTCGGCCTGCCCGACCGGAACGCGACCACGGTCGCCCACGAGAGGCCCCGTCGACTGCTGCCGGAAGTCGTCCTCCGCATCGACCAAAGGCGCTGCTTCCACCGTCCCGTAGGGCAGCATCCCGGCGACCCGGAACCCGCCGCCGTCGACCGGCCCCGCGTGCACGATGCCGCCGACGAGCCTGGCCCGCTCGTGCAGCCCGGTCAGCCCCTGCCCGCCGCTGACCACGTCCCCCGGCGCGTGCGCGGCGGCCTCGTTGACGATCTCCACGACGAGGGAGTCCGGCTCGTACCGCACCTCCACGCCGATGAGCGCGCCCGGCGCGTGCTTGTAGGCGTTGGTGAGCGCCTCCTGCACGATCCGGTACGCGGCGTGGTCGGCGGCCGGCGGCAGTGGCCGGACCTCCCCGCGCCGCCGGAGCTCCACGCGGTTCCCGGCGCCCTGAGCGGTCTCCACGAGCTCCTGGATACCGGCGGTCCCCCGCGCCGCCCGTCCCGAGGAGTCGCCGGAGCGTGCCGGCGGGACGGCGGCGCCGGACGGCGCCGCGACGCCGTCGCGCAGGATGCCGACGACCTCGCGCAGTTCGTGCATGGCGGTTACCGAGGCGTTGCGCAGCACCCCCACCGCCTCCCGCTGGCGGTCGGTCAGCTCCCGGTCGACCTCCAGGGCGCCGGTGTGGACGGCGATCAGCGCGAGCTGGTGCCCGAGGCTGTCGTGCATGTCCTGGGCGATCCGCTGGCGCTCCATGAGCCGGGCCTGCCCGACCACCATCGCGCGTTCCCGCAGCAGCTGGGCGTTGTGCTCCTGCAGGGTGTGCAGCAGGGTCCTGCGCTGGGTCCAGTACCGGTTGGCGAGCCCGGGCGCGAGGGTCGTCGCCAGGTAGTAGAGCGTCGACATGAAGACGACGGTGAGCGTCCGGTGCAGGTCCCAGACGTCGACGACGCTGGCCGCGATGTTCAGCACGTACGCCACGGTGTACGCGATCAAGGCCCGTCCGGCGCCCGCGATGTACCGGCCCGACGACCAGCCGATCAGGATCAGGAGCATCAGGAAGCCCGGCACGAGCGGCGCGAGGCCGCCCGTGACGACGAGCATGGTGACGGGCAGCCGTCGGCGCAGCAGCGACAGGACGGCGGCGGCCAGGCCGACCGCGGCGAGCTGCCACCCCTCTCCGCCGAGCAGTTCCTCGCTGCCGGCGGCGAGCAGCCCGATCACGACGGCGAGCACCAGCTCGCCCGCCGTTCTGCGCCGCGACCAGAACTCGGGTGCGGCGAACCATCCCCATCCGGCGCCGATCCCGGCCCTGATCCTCGAAGTCGCGTCCACGCTCGCACCCTAGGCAGCGGCCGGCCCGGCCCGCGGTTCTCTTTCGTCTCGCCCCGCGACGACGAAGGTCGCATCGCTCACAGCGCCGCTCACATCGCCCGCCTGCCGGAGGCAGCCGCTCCACGGCCGACAACGCGAAAGCCCCGTAGGTCGATGACCTACGGGGCTTCCGTCTGGTGCGCGAGGGGGGAGTTGAACCCCCACGCCCTTTCGGGCACTGGAACCTGAATCCAGCGCGTCTGCCTATTCCGCCACCCGCGCATTGGGTGTGCTCCGGGCTCCCTCACCGCTTTTTCGGTGTGATCGCCTGGCGACATCTGAAGATTAGCACGTCGCAGACGCTGGATTCACATCCGTTGTTTGGCCCCCTCCCGGAGCGAACAGGGAGACAGGGGGCCGCCGAGTCGGACGGCAGCCGACGGCGGCGGGACAGGGCGGACCGCGGCGGGACGAGCGACAGGACGAAGGCGGGGCGGAGGCAGGACGGACGCGAGACGGACCGAACTGGAGCACAAGCGGTACACAGCCGGAGGAGAAAGAGGCCGGGCACCAGGCACCATGGGACGGAGCCCCGCACGCGGGAACGCGGACGGGACGGAAGAGCACGGGTAACGGGAGGAACGGGGCGGACCGCCCCCGCCGCCCCGCCCCGCTCCTCCAGCTCGCTCCCCGGGTGCGGGACACTGTCCAGGGGCCGCCTCTACGATCCGTGGGGAAAGCCTGTGAGAGGTGACACTCGTCCACAGGGCAGAGAAGGGGAACCAGCCGATTTCCCGACGCGTGGATACGATCAGTAAGCAGTACCAGGACGACAACGACGGAGGAGGTGCCCCATGGGAGTCCTGAAGCGTTTCGAACAGCGGCTCGAAGGCCTGGTCAACGGCACCTTCGCCAAGGTCTTCAAGTCCGAGGTCCAGCCCGTCGAGATCGCGGGCGCTCTCCAGCGCGAGTGCGACAACAACGCGACGATCTGGAACCGCGAGCGGACCGTCGTCCCCAACGACTTCATCGTCGAGCTGAGCACGCCGGACTTCGAGCGCCTCAGCCCGTACTCGGGCCAGCTCGGCGACGAGCTGGCCGGCCTGGTCCGCGACTACGCCAAGCAGCAGCGGTACACCTTCATGGGACCGATCAAGGTCCATCTGGAGAAGGCCGACGACCTCGACACCGGTCTGTACCGGGTGCGCAGCCGCACTCTCGCGTCGAGTTCGTCACAGCAGCAGGCCCCCGCCGCCGCCCCTCAGCCGGGCCGCGCGCCGGGTGGCTACGGCTATCCTCCGGTCGGTGCTCCGCCGATGCCCGCGGCCCCGCCGCCGGGCGCGGGCGGCATGCAGCGGCCCGGGCAGGCGCCCGCCGCCGGCCGCCCCACGGCCGGTGGTCCCGGCCCCATGCCCGCCGCCGGCGCCCAGGTGCGCCGGTGGATCGAGATCAACGGCACCCGCCATCAGATCTCCCGCCCGACTCTGGTCCTTGGCCGCAGCACCGACGCGGACGTGAGGATCGACGATCCCGGCGTCTCCCGTCGGCACTGCGAGATCCGGACCGGAACGCCCTCGACGATCCAGGATCTCGGGTCCACCAACGGCATCGTGGTGGACGGGCAGCACACCACCCGCGCTACGCTCCGCGACGGCTCGCGGATCGTCGTGGGCAGCACCACCATCGTTTACCGGCAAGCCGAAGGGTGAAGCGGGGGCAATGTCAGAGCTGACCCTGACGGTCATGCGGCTGGGTTTCCTGGCCGTTCTGTGGCTGTTCGTGATCGTGGCCGTCCAGGTCATTCGGAGCGACCTGTTCGGCACGCGTGTCACGCAGCGCGGTTCGCGCCGCCAGGACACCCGGCCGCAGCAGAATCCGCGCCAGGCGGCGACGCCGCCTGCCCAGCGCGGACAGCAGAACACGGGCGGCGGGCGCCAGCGCCGCGGCGCGCCGACCAAACTCGTCGTCTCCGAGGGGACGCTGACCGGCACGACGGTCGCCCTGCAGGGGCAGACCATCACGCTGGGCCGCGCCCACGACTCGACGATCGTGCTGGACGACGACTACGCCTCCAGCAGGCACGCGAGGATCTACCCGGACCGGGACGGCCAGTGGATCGTCGAGGATCTCGGGTCCACCAACGGTACGTATCTCGACCGGACCCGACTCACCACCGCCACGCCGATTCCGCTGGGCGCGCCGATCCGCATCGGCAAGACCGTCATCGAGCTGCGGAAGTAGTGCTACGTCATGTATGAGTGCGAGCGGAGCGAGCCGGCCGCGGCGGTCCCCACGACGGACCGCGCGGCGGACCGTCAGGTCCGGGCCGCGTACCGGCACGGGCTCCCGACCGGAGGGTGGGCAGTGTGGCTCGAGACCGGCTGTACCCCGAGGCGACGCCGACAGGGCAGGTGCGCATGAGCCTGTCACTGCGCTTCGCCGCCGGGTCGCACAAGGGCATGATCCGCGAGGGCAACGAGGATTCCGGTTACGCCGGGCCCCGGCTGCTCGCCATCGCCGACGGCATGGGCGGCCAGGCCGCCGGTGAGGTCGCCTCCTCCGAGGTGATCTCCACGCTCGTCACCCTCGACGACGACGTGCCCAGCTCCGACATCCTCACCTCGCTCGGTGCCGCGGTGCAGCGGGCCAACGACCAGCTGCGGCTGATGGTCGAGGAGGACCCCCAGCTGGAGGGCATGGGCACCACGCTCACCGCCCTGCTGTGGACGGGTCAGCGTCTCGGTCTCGTGCACGTCGGCGACTCGCGCGCGTACCTGCTGCGCGACGGTGTCCTCACGCAGATCACGCAGGACCACACATGGGTGCAGCGGCTGGTCGACGAGGGCCGGATCACCGAGGAGGAGGCCACCACCCACCCGCAGCGTTCGCTCCTGATGCGGGCGCTGGGCAGTGGTGACCACGTCGAACCGGATCTGTCGATCCGCGAGGTCCGGGCCGGCGACCGCTATCTGATCTGTTCCGACGGGCTGTCCGGAGTCGTCTCCCACCAGACGATGGAGGACACGCTCGCCAGCTACCAGGGCCCGCAGGAGACCGTGCAGGAGCTGATCCAGCTCGCGCTGCGCGGCGGCGGCCCCGACAACATCACGGTGATCGTCGCGGACGTCCTCGACGTCGACGGCGGCGACACCCTCGCCGGCCGGCTCAGCGACACCCCGGTGATCGTCGGCGCGGTCGCCGAGAACCAGGTGCAGCAGTCCGACGGCGGGGCGATGCAGACGCCGGCCGGCCGGGCCTCCGGTCTCGGCCGCACGGCGCCGCACCAGCAGCAGCCCGGTGGGCACGCGCCGCAGGGCTTCGGCCCGCCCGGCAGCGGTGACGAGCACGGCTACGGCGGGATGCCGCCGCAGGGCTCCTTCGGGGCCTACACCGACGAGAGCTTCGACAAGTACGAGAAGTTCGAGAAGCCGCGCACCGGCCGCAAGTGGCTGAAGCGCAGCTTCTTCCTGATCCTCGCGCTGGCCGTGGTCGGCGGCGGTGTGTACGGCGGCTACCGCTGGACGCAGACGCAGTACTACGTCGGCTCCAACGAGGAGCACGTCGCGCTCTACCGGGGTATCAGCCAGGACCTGGCGTGGGTCTCGCTCTCGGACGTGGAGAAGGACCACCCCGAGATCGAACTCAAGTACCTCCCGCCGTACCAGCGCAAGCAGGTCGAGGAGACCATCGCCGGCGGCAGCCTGGGCAAGGCCCAGACGAAGATCGCCGAGCTGGCCGTGCAGGCCTCGGCCTGCAAGAAGACCGAGCAGCGCCGCGAGGCCGCGGAGAAGTCCGCGGACCAGGCGAGCAAGCCGCCCGCCGAGGGCGCGACCACGCCCGAAGACAAGCCCGCCACAGCCGCTCCCTCCCCGGGCCCCACCCTCACGGAGGACGAGCAGAAGCTGGCCTCGAACTGCGGCAAGCAGTAAGCACCCGTAGGGGGCCTTTCACCACCATGAGCGTTGTCACCAACACGACCACCATCGGCGCGATCGAGGCGCCGAGCCGCCGGAACACCGAACTGGCGTTGCTGGCGTTCGCCGTCGGCATCCCGGTCTTCGCGTACCTGAACGTCGGTCTCGCGATCGACGGGAAGGTGCCCGCGGGGATGGCCGGCTACGGCCTCGGCCTCGGCCTGCTCGCAGGCGTCGCGCACCTCGTGGTGCGCAAGTTCGCCCCGTACGCGGACCCGCTGCTGCTGCCCCTGGCGACCCTGCTGAACGGGATGGGCCTGGTGCTGATCTGGCGCCTGGACCAGTCGCCGCGCATCATCAACCGGTACAAGACGTTCACCCCGGACGCTCCGAGCCAGATGCTGTACTCGGCGATCGCCGTCGCGATGTTCGTGGGCGTGCTGCTGATCCTGAAGGACCACCGGGTCCTCCAGCGCTACACGTACATCTCCATGGTGGCGGCCCTCGTCCTGCTGCTGCTGCCGCTGGTCCCGGGCCTTGGCGCCGACGTCTTCGGCGCCAAGATCTGGATCAGCGTCGCCGGCTTCTCCATCCAGCCCGGTGAGTTCGCCAAGCTCGTCCTCGCCGTCTTCTTCTCCGGCTATCTGATGGTGAAACGGGACGCGCTGGCGTTGGCCAGCCGCCGGTTCATGGGGCTCTACCTACCCCGTGGCCGTGACCTCGGCCCGATCCTCACCATCTGGGCCGTCAGCCTTCTGATCCTGGTCTTCGAGAACGACCTCGGCACCTCGCTGCTGTTCTTCGGCATGTTCGTGATCATGCTGTACGTGGCGACGGAGCGGACCAGCTGGGTCGTCATGGGTCTGCTGATGTCCACCGCCGGTGCCGTCGTGGTGGGCTCGACCGCCAGCCACGTGCAGTCCCGTGTCGCGGCCTGGCTCGACCCCTTCGAGTGCCTGAAGACGGCTCCCGAGGGATCCAACATGGCGGCGGCCTGCGACCAGATGAGCCAGGTGCTGATGTCCTTCGGCTCCGGCGGCATCCTCGGCACCGGCCTCGGCCAGGGCAACTCCGACCTGATCGGTTTCGCCGCCAACTCCGACTTCATCTTCGCCACCGTCGGCGAGGAGCTCGGCCTGACCGGCGTCATGGTCTTCCTGCTCCTGTACGGCCTGATCATCGAGCGCGGTGTCCGTACCGCCCTCGCGGCCCGCGACCCGTTCGGCAAGCTGCTCGCCATGGGCCTGTCCGGCGCCTTCGCGCTGCAGATCTTCGTCGTCGCGGGCGGTGTGATGGGCCTCATCCCGCTGACCGGTATGACCATGCCGTTCCTCGCGTACGGCGGTTCCTCCGTGATCGCCAACTGGGCCCTGATCGGCATCCTGATCCGGATCAGCGACACGGCGCGCCGCCCGGCGCCCGCCCCCGCCCCGTCCCCCGACGCCGAGATGACCCAGGTGGTCCGTCCGTGAACAAGCCCCTGCGCCGGGTCGCGATCTTCTGCGGCCTGCTGGTCCTCGCCCTGCTGATCCGGGACAACTGGATCCAGTACGTCCGTGCCGACGAGCTGAACGCCCACCCCAAGAACAGGCGCGTCACGATCGAGCGGTACGCGAACGAGCGCGGCAACATCATCGTGGACGGCAAGCCGATCACCGGCTCGGTCGACTCCCAGGACCCGTACTACCGGTTCAAGCGGACCTACACCGACGGCCCCATGTGGGCCCCGGTGACCGGTTACGCCTCGCAGGCCTACGACGCCAACCAGATCGAGAAGATCGAGGACGGCATCCTCACCGGCAACGACGACCGGCTCTTCTTCGACCGCACCCTGTCGATGTTCACGGGCGACAAGAAGAAGGGCGGCAACGTCGTCACGACGCTGAGCGGCGCCGCCCAGAAGGCCGCCTTCGAGGGCCTCGGCGACAAGACGGGCGCGGTCGTCGCCATCGAGCCCAAGACCGGCAAGATCCTCGCGCTCGCCTCCACGCCGTCGTACGACCCCTCGACCTTCGCCGGCTACTCCGGCAAGGACGAGAAGGCCTGGCTGGCGCTGGAGAAGGACAAGAACAAGCCGAAGCTCAACCGCGCGCTCCGCGAGATCTACCCGCCCGGCTCCGTGTTCAAGGTCGTCACGGCGGCCGCGGCGCTGGAGAACGGCAAGGTCAGCGACATCAACGCGCCGACGGACACCCCGGAGCCGTACAAGATCCCGCTCTCCACGAGGAACATGGTCAACCACGCCAGCGGGTGTGAGAACGCCAGCCTGAACAAGGCGCTCGAGGTCTCCTGCAACTCGGTCTTCGCCAAGCTCGGCGACGACGTCGGCCGCGACAAGATGGTCGAGATGGCCGAGAAGTTCGGTTTCAACGCCGAGCAGTTCACCCCGGTCCGCTCCGCCGCCTCCGTCTACGACAAGCAGATGGACCGCGGCGGTAACGCGCTCTCCTCCATCGGCCAGTTCAACACCGCGACCACGCCGCTCCAGATGGCGATGGTGGCGTCGGCGGTCGCCAACGACGGCAAGCTGATGAAGCCGTACATGATCGACAAGCTCGAGTCGCCGAACGTCGACGTGATCAAGCAGAACGAGCCCGAGGAGATGAGCCGCCCGGTCTCGCCGGAGACCGCGCAGAAGCTCCAGCAGATGATGGAGAACGTCGTCTCCAACGGCACCGGCGGCAACGCCGACGTGAAGATGGACGGCGTCAGGGTCGGCGGCAAGACGGGCACCGCCCAGCACGGCGAGAAGAACTCCAAGCGCCCCTACGCCTGGTTCATCTCCTACGCCAAGACCGACCAGGGCTCCCCGGTCGCCGTCGCCGTCATCGTCGAGGACTCCGAGGGCACGAACCGTGAGGACATCTCCGGTGGCGGCCTCGCCGCCCCGATCGCCAAGGCCGTGATGAAGGCGGTACTGAAGACCAGGAGCTGAGTTTGCGGCCGGGCACCGGCCAGGTACCGGTCAGGTATCAGGTGCCGGTCGCGGGCGGATCGCCCTCCCGTGGCCGGTAGCCTTTGCGCGAACAGCACACCGCCGGACCACACACGGGTGCGGTCGGGACAGACGGAGAGGGCTGGATCAGTTATGGAAGAGCCGCGTCGCCTCGGCGGCCGGTACGAGCTGGGCTCGGTGCTCGGCCGTGGTGGCATGGCAGAGGTCTACCTCGCCCACGACACCCGGCTCGGCCGCACCGTCGCCGTGAAGACGCTGCGGGCCGACCTCGCCCGCGACCCGTCCTTCCAGGCCCGGTTCCGCCGTGAGGCCCAGTCGGCCGCCTCGCTCAACCACCCGGCGATCGTCGCGGTCTACGACACCGGCGAGGACTACGTCGACCAGGTCTCCATCCCGTACATCGTGATGGAGTACGTCGACGGCTCGACCCTCCGTGAGCTGCTGCACTCCGGGCGCAAGCTGCTCCCCGAGCGCACGCTCGAGATGACGGTCGGCATCCTCCAGGCGCTCGAGTACTCGCACCGCGCCGGGATCGTGCACCGTGACATCAAGCCGGCGAACGTCATGCTGACGCGGACCGGTCAGGTCAAGGTCATGGACTTCGGCATCGCGCGCGCCATGGGCGACGCGGGCATGACCATGACGCAGACCGCCGCGGTCATCGGCACGGCCCAGTACCTCTCCCCGGAGCAGGCCAAGGGCGAGCAGGTCGACGCCCGCTCCGACCTGTACTCCACCGGCTGCCTGCTGTACGAGCTGCTGACCGTCCGCCCGCCGTTCGTGGGCGACTCCCCGGTCGCGGTCGCGTACCAGCACGTACGCGAGGAGCCGCAGCCGCCGAGCAACTTCGACCCCGAGATCACGCCCTCGATGGACGCCATCGTCCTCAAGGCACTGGTCAAGGACCCCGACTACCGCTACCAGTCCGCCGACGAGATGCGCGCGGACATCGAGGCCTGCCTCGACGGCCAGCCCGTGGCCGCGGCCGCGGCGATGGGCGCGGCCGCGTACGGCGGCGGGTACGGCAACGGCTACGGCGGCTACGCCCCGGACGACCAGCCGACGACGGCGCTGCGCCAGACCGACCCGGCCGGTCAGACGTCCATGCTGCCGCCGATGAACCCGGACGACGGCGGCTACGGGTACGACGACCGCCCGGACCGCCGGCGCCAGAAGAAGTCGAACACCTCGACGATCCTGCTGGTCCTCGCGGGCATCCTGGTCCTGGTCGGCGCGATCCTCATCGGCCGCTCGATCTTCGACGGCAAGGACGGCACGGCCCAGGTCGTCGTACCGTCCCTGGTCGGCCAGACCCTCCAGGAGGCCGAGGTCCGGGCGAAGAACGCCCAGGTCAAGGTCACGCAGTCGGGTTCCGAGCGCTGTGACCAGCCCAAGGGCAAGATCTGCAGCCAGACGCCGGTGGCCGACGGCACGGCGAAGATGAGCGTCGACGAGACGATCTCGGTCGTCGTCTCCGAGGGCGCCCCGCAGATCGAGGTCCCGGACGTCGTCGAGCAGTCGCAGGAGCGGGCCGAGGAGCGCCTCAAGCAGGACGGCTTCAAGGTCAAGGTCGAGTTCCAGGAGTCCGACGACGAGGTCGGGCGCGTCCTGGAGCAGAGCCCGAAGGGCGGCTCGAAGGCGGAGCAGAACTCCGAGGTCACGATCACGGTGGCGAAGCAGAAGAAGTCGCAGCTCCCGGACGTCACGGGTCGCCTCTTCGACCAGGCCGTCCAGGACCTCAAGACGCTCGGCTTCGAGAACGTCGCCCGTCAGGACGTCGACTCGGACCAGCCGGCCAACACCGTCATCGGCATGAACCCGCAGGGCCCCTCGAACCAGGCCAAGGACGTCCAGATCACGCTGAAGGTCTCCAAGGGCCCGCAGCAGACCCAGACGACGATCCCGACGGGCCTGACGGGCAAGAAGTTCGAGGAAGTGAAGCAGCAGCTGGAGGCCCTGGGCCTGCCGGTGCAGCAGACGGGCTCGGACAAGAACGACGCGATCGTCATGGGCACCAACCCGCCCGAGGGCAGCCCGGTGAACCCCGGTACGACGATCACCGTCTTCACGGCGGGTGGCGGCGGCAACGGCAACAACGGCGGCGGCTTCTTCGACTAGCGGCCGCGCGTACCGTACGCGCTGAGACGGAAGGGCCCCGGCATCCACCAGGATGCCGGGGCCCTTCCCGTTCGCCCGCCGGTGAGTCGCACCGGCGGGCGTTCAGCTCAGTTCCGCGGGCGGGGTCCGCTTCGCGTCGACCTTCTCCGTGCGGACCAGTTCGCCCCACACGATGTAGCGGAAGTCCGAGGTGTACATCGGCGTGCACGTCGTCAGCGTGATGTAGCGGCCCGGCTTCGACCTGCCCGACTCCTTCGGGACCTGCTGGAGGACGTCCACGTTGTACTTCGTCGTCTCCGGAAGGGACTTGTAGACCTTGTAGACGAACCACGTGTCCTTGGACTCGAAGACGATCGGGTCGCCGTCCTTCAGCTTGTGGATGTTGTGGAACTTCGCCCCGTGCCCGTCCCGGTGCGCCGCCAGCGTGAAGTTGCCCTGCTTGTCCTGCGGAAGGGCCGACTTGACCGGGTCCGTGTAGTAGCCGGCGACGCCGTTGTTCAGCGTCTTGCTGTCGGTGCCCTTCTTGACGAGTATCTCGTCCCCGCCCATCGCCGGGACGTGCAGGAATCCGATGCCGTCCTTGGTGTCCAGGGCGCCGGGCGCCGCCCAGTTGTCGCGGACCTGGTCGCCGTCCTTGTCGGCGGCGCGGTCGGCCAGGACGTTGGTCCACCAGAGCGAGTAGACGACGAAGAGGCCGAGCACCAGGCCCGCGGTGATGAGGAGTTCGCCGAAGACACTGACGACTCCGGCGATCCAGTTGCGCGCACGTGCCACTGCGTCGTCCCGTTCTGAAGTGTGTGGTCGTGGATCCGTAGGGTCTCAGCCTACGAGCGCGTCCGGCTTCCCCTTGCTGCGCGGGCGTTCCTCGACCATCTTGCCCCACACGATCATGCGGTACGTACTGGTGAATTCGGGCGTGCAGGTGGTCAGCGTGATGTACCGCCCGGGCTCCGTGAAGCCCGACTGCTTCGGCACCGGTTCGATGACCGACACGTTGGACGGCGCGGTCTGCGGCAGGATGCTCGCCATCTCGTACGTGTAGTAGGCGTCCTGCGTCTCGACGACGATCGGGTCCCCGGGCTTCAACTGGTTGATGTACCGGAACGGTTCGCCGTGCGTGTTGCGGTGCCCCGCGACGGCGAAGTTGCCCTCCTTGTCGCCGGGCATCGCCGTCTTCAGCTTGCCCTCGCCGTAGTGGCCGACCATGCCGCGATCCAGGACCTTGGGCTTGCTGATGCCCTCGGCGACGGGGACGACCACGTCCAGCTTGGGGATGTACATGATCGCGAAGCCCTGCCCCGGCTCGAACGCGCCCGGCGCGGCTCCCGGCTCCCGCCCCTTGGACCAGGAGTCCTCTATCTGTCCCTTGGCCTGGTTCGCCTGCTGTCCGGCCCGTACGTTCGTCCACCACAGCTGGTACGTGACGAAGAGCAGCATGACCACGCCGAAGGTGATGAACAGTTCGCCCACCAGCCGGCTCGCGACGACACCGACGCTGTCCTTCGCCGCCCTGGCCGCCCGTCTGGCCTCGACGCGGGACAGCGGCGCGGCGGGGGCGGTCTCGGCGGCGGGCGCGGCGCCCCGGCGGCCCTTCCCCTTGGCCCCCTTGCCCTTGGCGGCGCGCCGGCGCTCGGCCCTGCCGGGGCCGGCGGGCGGCGTCACGGCGGGCTCCACGGCCCTCAGAGCCATCGTCTCACCGTGGGGCTCGTGTGACTCGTAGGGCGCCTCCGGAGGCTCGTACGGGCCCTCCTGGGCCTCCTGCGAGGGTTCGTAGGGCGCGCGCTGCGTCTCGTAGGCCACGTCCCGCTGCTCGTAGGGCACGTCCCGCTGCTCCGGCACAGGCTGTGGCGGATCGGTGACGCCCTCCGGTATCGCGTCGTACGGGTACGCGTACTCGGCGTACGTGGCGGGGTGCGCCGTCGCGTACGGCGTCTCCTCCGGCAGCGATCCCGGTTCCGGTCCCGGCTCGTTCGTCGCCCGGAACCACGGCGACCCCGCCGTCACGCGACGGCCTTGCCCACCACCGGCGCGAGCCCCGCCGACCTGCCGATCGCCCCCCTGTCGCCGCACTGCTCCAGCCAGTTGGCGAGCATCAGGTGGCCGTGCTCGGTGAGCACCGACTCGGGGTGGAACTGCACGCCCTCGACGGCCAGGTCACGGTGGCGGAGCCCCATGATGATGCCGTCCTCGGTGCGCGCGGTGACCTCGAGCTCCGGCGGCACGGTCGTGGGTTCGGCGGCCAGCGAGTGGTACCGCGTCGCCGTGAACGGCGACGGAAGGCCCGCGAAGACGCCCTTGCCCTCGTGCGTGACGAGGGAGGTCTTGCCGTGCAGCAGCTCGGGGGCGCGGTCGACCACGCCGCCGTACGCGACGGCCATCGACTGCATGCCGAGACAGACCCCGAAGACCGGCACCCCGGTACGGGCGCAGTGGCGCACCATGTCGATGCAGACACCGGCCTGTTCGGGCGCGCCGGGACCGGGCGAGAGCAGGACGCCGTCGAAGCCGTCCTGGGCGTGGCTCAGTTCGACCTCGTCGTTGCGCAGCACCTCGCACTCGGCGCCGAGCTGGTAGAGGTACTGAACGAGGTTGAAGACGAAGCTGTCGTAGTTGTCGACGACGAGAATCCGCGCGCTCACTGGCCGTCCACCGTCACATCGTTGAACGGAAGCAGCGGCTCCGCCCAGGGGAACACGTACTGGAAGAGGGTGTAGACGACCCCCAGGACGAGGACGAGCGAGATGATGCCCCGGACCCACGCGTTGCCCGGCAGATGCCGCCAGATCCAGCCGTACATGACGTCCACTGCCCCTTCCGTTCGTTACGGGCACCAGAGTACGGGGCGAAGGGGGCGTGAGGGGTCAGCCCGTCAAAGCCGGTGGCTTGCCCTGCGTCACAGGCTGGGTGGCGTCGAGGTGCGCCCAGACGATCAGCCGGTGGCTGCTGCCCCACTCCGGCTCGCAGGTGGTGAGCGTCAGATAGCGGCCGGGGCCGTCGAAGGCGGCCGCGTCGCTGCGCAGCGGGCGGGGCACGGGATCGATCACGCCGACGTCGGTGGGGAGGGTCCGGTACGGCGCGCGGGCGATCCGGTACGTGAACCAGGTGGTGCCGTCGGTGAGGACGACCGCGTCACCCGGCCGCAGCCGGGGGAAGTCCTTGAACGGATCTCCGTACGTGCGCCGGTGGCCGGCCACGGAGAAGTTGCCGGTCCCGCCGAGCCGGGCGGTGGCGGCGTAGTGGCCGAGGCCCTTCTTCAGGACGGCGGCGGAGGTGCCCTCGAGGACGGGCCACTCCCAGTCCCCGCCGAGCCGGGGGATGTACATGACGGCGATGCCCCGGCCGTTCGCGTACGGCTTCGGGGGCGGCGCGGCCGTGGCGGCGCCGGGGACGGGCCGCTCCACCCACTCCCGCTCCAGGGTGTCGATCTGCCCGGCGGTCGCGCTCTCCGCCTGGACGCCGGTCCAGTGCAGCAGGTACACGACGAAGAGAACGATCACGGTCCCGACGGTGATGCACAGCTCGCTGAACGTCCTGACGATCAGTCGCACCCCCACCGGCCGGGCCTCCCCGCAGTCAGCTCACAGGCTTCGCGTAGTGGAGATCCACTGTGCCGGAGTAGCCGGGCAGAGTCATCGCCTTGCGCTCGTCGACTTTCCAGCCGAGGCCGTAGGCCTTCACGTACAGCTGGTAGTTCTGCACGGCCGGCGCTTCGGCGAGCGCCTTGGTGAGCTTCTCCTGGTCACCCACGGCGGTGATCTTGTACGGGGGCGAGTAGACCCGGCCCTGGAGGATCAGGGTGTTGCCCACGCAGCGCACGGCGCTGGTCGAGATGAGCCGCTGGTCCATGACCTGGATGCCCCGGGCGCCGCCCTGCCAGAGCGCGTTCACGACGGCCTGGAGGTCCTGCTGGTGGATGACGAGGTCGTTGGCCTGCGGCTCGGGGTAGCCGGGGGCCGCCTGGGCGTTCGGCGGGGCGTCGTTCAGGGTGACCGTCAGGCCCTGACCGGAGATCGCGGTGGTGCCGGCGGCCCTCTCCAGGGCGCGCAGCTTGGCGTCCTCGGCGCGCGTGGAGCCGTCGTCGCGGGCGGCGAGGGCGTCGACCTCGCCGCGCAGGGCGGCGGTGGACTCGTCCAGGCCGGCGTTCTTGTGGCTGCGCTCCTCGATGAGGTCGGAGAGCCGCAGCAGCGAGGCGTCCGTGCGGATGTTCGTACCCTTGGCGGTGTTGAAACTGGTCACGAAGATCAGCCCGGCCAGGGCGAAGACGGCAGCGGTCAGCACCCGGACGGGGCGCCACCTGGTGGGTCGGCCCGGCCCGGGGGAAGAGTCGGCAGAATTGCTCAACGTACCCTGATCCCCTTCGGTGCCGTGGAACCACTACGCTAACGGACGCCCGGGGGACGCAGTGGTCCTCCTACGTCACCCAGCCGTCCCACCCCGGCGCCAGCCACAGTTCCCTGCGCGGTCACGCAGCGCATCGACAGGAGAGTCCCTCGTGCCGAAGTCACGTATCCGCAAGAAGGCCGACTTCACGCCCCCGCCCGCCAAGCAGGCCACCAACATCAAGCTGACCAATCGCAGCTGGGTGGCACCGGTGATGCTGGCGCTGTTCCTGATCGGGCTCGTGTGGATCGTCGTCTTCTACGTCACCGACGGCACGCTGCCGGTGAAGTCCATCAACAACTGGAACATCGTGGTGGGCTTCGGCTTCATCGCGGCCGGGTTCGGCGTCTCCACACAGTGGAAGTAGCCGCCCTGGCGGTGGTCGCGACGGGCTCCCGGCGTGCCCGTCAAGCCTTGCCCTGAACTTATCCACAGCGTTGTGCACAGCACTGGATAACTTACGAAGATCTGTGGATAACCATCGCCCCGGTTGACGCCGGTGTGACTGCGGCACCCTTGCACAGATTCACCCGCACCCCCCGTTCCTGCTGGGAAATCCCAGCTCAGGAGCGGGGGGTGCGGTCGTTCTCCACGACATGCGCACAGTCCGCCACGCGCTGTGGATAACTCTGGGGAAAGCTTTGCGGAGAAGCTCGTCCACAGCCCTCTGCGCTCAGGTGAGCGCTGCCGAGCGGACGAGGATCATCCCCAGGTCGATCAGCAGCACCAGTCCACAGGCTCCGTACTGCACGAGGTTCCGCTGAGCCCGCGGCGCGTGCAGCAGGCCGTAGGTCACCAGGGCACCGCCGACGAGGCCGCCGATGTGGGCCTCCCAGGAGATCCCGGGCCGGGTGAAGGTCAGCAGCAGCGACAAGGCGACGAAGAGGACCACCGGCCGCATGTCGTACCGCTGGCGGCGGGTCAGCACGGCCCAGGCGCCGATCAGTCCGAAGACGACGCCCGAGGCGCCGAGCGAGGGCTGGTTCGGTGCGGCCAGCAGATAGGCGAGCGCGGAACCGGAGAGTCCGGAGAGCAGGCAGAGCGTGGCGTAGCGGATCCGGCCGAGCTCGGGTTCGACAATGCCGCCGATGACCCAGAGACCCAGCATGTTGAAGAGGAAGTGCGGGATCTCCTGGTGGAGGAAGGCCGAGGTCAGCAGCCGGTACCACTCGCCGTCCGCGATGCCCACGATCTCGCCGAGCGGCGGACTGAAGGCGTACCCGATCAGCGACAGCTCGTCCACGAGCCGGTCGCCGACCACCTGGACGGCGATGAAGAGGGCGAGGTTGATCGCGATGAGGATCTTGGTGACCAGACGGCCGTCCGATGCCACGCGGCCGCCGGCGAGCGTGCGGGGCTGGTTGGCATCGGGCGCGTGGCCTGTGCCGGATCCGTTCCGCACACAGTCCGGGCACTGGAAGCCGACGGACGCGGAGACCATGCACTGCGGGCAGATCGGCTTGTCGCACCGGGTGCAGCGGATGCCTGTCTCGACGTCCGGGTGGCGGTAACAACGCGGCAGGCCGGACTGCGGCTCCATGGAGGTCCCTCCCGAGGAGATGGGGGCGGCGAGGCGGCGCCCCGCCTCACCTGTACGGACGGGCGGGGCGGAAAGGTTCCCTGCGTGGGCGGGTCCGCGTGGGTCGACGGCGAGCGGCCCCGCCGGGGCGGCGACCGGTCAGCGGGTCTCGATGACGACCGATTCCAGGATCACGTCGTCGAGCGGCCGCTTGGTGTTCGGGTTGACGGGCGTGGCGGCGATCGCGTCGACGACCCTCTTGCTCGCCGCGCCGACGACCTCGCCGAAGATCGTGTGCTTACGGTTCAGCCACGTCGTGGCGCCGACGGTGATGAAGAACTGCGAGCCGTTCGTGCCCGGCCCCGCGTTGGCCATGGCCAGCAGGTAGGGGCGGTCGAAGAAGAGCTCGGGGTGGAACTCGTCGGCGAACTCGTACCCCGGCCCGCCGGTACCGTTCCCCAGCGGGTCCCCGCCCTGGATCATGAAGCCCTCGATGACCCGGTGGAAGACGGTGCCGTCGTACAGGCGGTCCGCGGCGACCGTGCCGGTGGCCGGATGCGTCCACTCCCGCTCGCCCTGGGCGAGTTCCGTGAAGTTCCTGACCGTCTTCGGGGCGTGGTTCGACAGCAGCCGAATCTCGATGTCGCCCTGGCTGGTCCTGAGAGTGGCGTAGAGCTGCTCGGCCACGGTCCGCCTTCCGTAAGTCTCCACTGACGCGCATCGCATCCTCGCACGGAAGCGTCGTGGCCATGCCCCGGATGCCAGCCCCGCATGCCGTACCGCGTTCTGGCAGGCATGATTTCGAAAAGGGTGGAAAGGCGAAATACCGACACCGCCACCGAGTAGGAGGATGCCGTGACCCGGATGGACAGCGTGCGCGCCGCGACCGATTCGGCCAAGGACAGCGTGCTGCACGCCGCGGAAGTGGTGGCGCCTTATGCCGACACGGCCAAGGAGCAGGCCGCTCAGTACGCCGGCACGGCCAAGGACCAGGCCGCGCGCTATGCGCACGAGGCACGCGTCAAGCTCGCGCCGAAGGTCTCGCAAGCCGCTCAGCAGGCCCGCAAGCAAGCTCGTGTGCAGTACGACTGCCTTGTCGCACCGCATGTACCGCCTCGGGTCGACGATGCCGCGCATCGTGCCGCGGTGGTGACCCGCAAGGCCGCCCGTCAGGCGGCGGACTACACGGTGCCGCGTGTGGAACAAGCGGTCGCCGCCACCGGACCCGTTCTGGACGAGGCCGGTTCACGTTCGGTGGCCGCCTGGGCCGCGCTGCGCGGTCAGGTGACACCGAGGGAGATCGAGAAGCTCGTGCGGAAGCACGAGCGTCGGGCCCGGGCCGGTCGTCTCGCCAAGGGACTCGCCGTCCTCGGCGTGGTGGCCACGGGTCTCTTCGTCGCGTGGAAGTGGTGGGACAAGCAGGCCAACCCGGACTGGCTGGTCGAACCGCCCGCTCCCACCGAGGTCGATGAGGCCGTTCCGGAACCGTCGTCCCGTACGTCGCCGCTGTCGTCCGTCGACGGCAGTGGGGCTCTCGATCCCGAGGTGGAGGCCAAGGAGGCCGAAGACGACATCGAGACGGATACGGATCGCGACGATCGTCGCTGAACCGCGAGGTCCGCTCGGCGTTCCGGCCGCGCCGTCGGGCCGGTCGTACCGGGTCCGCTCGCCGGGCGGGCGTGGGGAGCAGTGAAACGACTCCTCACGCCCTACGCCGCAGCGGCGAGCGCCCGGTCCGACAGCTCCGTCTGGTCCGAGAGATCGGTCTCGGCCGGGGAGTCGGCGCGCAGGTGGCGTACGGAGGGCGAGGAGTTGTGGGCCTCGGCCCGGATGCGCTGCTTGATCGTGGGCGGCAGGGAGCGCTCGCGGACGGTGGGCCACTGATACGCCGACCTCTGTGTCGGCACTGCCACGGTCGGGCGTGCCCCGGTGGCGGTGCCCGCGGTGGCCGGCTCCTCGGGCTGCTGGACGGCGGGAGCCTGCGCGGCGGCGGCGGTGGACGCCAGGCCGACGGAGGCGAGCAGGGCGAAGAGTACGGAGATGAAGGCGGTCCAGAACTGCTTGACCTTGGCGGTGGCCATGGCCCCTCACTTTCGTGACGCTACGTTCGTGGTGTTCTCGGATGGTTCATTTCGGATTGCGCGCTTTTCGTACCTTCCTCATGATGGGGACGCGGATCCGGATTTCCCGGAGCTACGCCGCCACCGCGCAGTTCTTCCGATGAACACCACTCGTACGGCTCAGTGGGCCGCCACGAGCTCCGTGGCGCCGTGGGTGACGGCTGCCCGGGGCGCCGTGGGTGACGGCTGCCCGGGGCGCCGTGGGTGACGGCTGCCCGGACGGGGCTGACCGATCCGCCCGACGGGCGAGGGTGAGCGCGATCCGCGCCACGGAGAGACCGCGGGCGCTCTGAGCCGGTGGCTCGGCCCCGGCCTGACAGGTTCATTGCGGGCCCTTGGGGAGGGCCAATCGACGAAAGCCCCTGCGAACCGCGCTGACGCGGTTCGCAGGGGCTTGTCCGGTGGAGCCTAGGGGAGTCGAACCCCTGACATCTGCCATGCAAAGACAGCGCTCTACCAACTGAGCTAAGGCCCCGGAACGAGAACAGAGTACCGGGTCACCCCCTCTTTCCCGCAAAAGGATTGGGACTCCCGGTGGACGACCACGCTCCGTAAGATGCTGACCGGGGTTCGCAGTGGCGAACCCAAGGGATGGGGAGAAGCAATGGACGCAGTACAGCAGGAAGCCACGGCAAGAGCCCGCGAGCTTCAGCGCAGTTGGTACGGAGAGCCGCTGGGGGCGCTCTTCCGTCGGCTGATCGACGATCTCGGCCTCAATCAGGCCCGGCTCGCGGCTGTACTGGGCCTGTCCGCACCGATGCTCTCCCAACTGATGAGCGGCCAGCGGGCCAAGATCGGCAACCCGGCCGTCGTCCAGCGTGTCCAGGCCCTGCAGGAGCTCGCCGGTCTGGTCGCCGACGGCAGCGTCAGCGCGGCCGAGGCCACGGACCGGATGGACGAGATCAAGAAGTCCCAGGGCGGCTCCGTCCTCACCGGCACCAGCCAGACCACCACCAGCTCGGGCGCGCCGACCGTGCGCCGCGTGGTCCGCGAGATCCAGTCGCTGCTGCGCTCCGTCGCGGCCGCGGGCGACATCATCGATGCCGCCGACTCTCTCGCCCCTGCCCACCCGGAGCTGGCAGAGTTCCTCCGGGTGTACGGCGCCGGGCGCACCGCCGACGCGGTCGCGCACTACGAGTCGCACCAGAACTGACGCAGAGCAGCCGGTCCGGTCGGACGGACCCGGAACGGGGAGCGGGCGCAGCGCAATGGGTGAGGTCTTCGCTGGTCGGTACGAGCTGATCGACCCGATCGGACGCGGTGGGGTCGGCGCCGTCTGGCGCGCCTGGGACCACCGGCGCCGTCGGTACGTGGCGGCCAAGGTGCTCCAGCAGAGCGATGCCCACACGCTGCTCCGCTTCGTCCGGGAGCAGGCCCTCCGGATCGATCATCCCCATGTCCTCGCGCCGGCCAGCTGGGCCGCCGACGACGACAAGGTGCTGTTCACCATGGATCTGGTGGCCGGCGGGTCTCTGGCGCACGTCATCGGCGACTACGGGCCGCTGCCGCCGCGCTTCGTCTGCATGCTGCTGGACCAGCTGCTCGCCGGATTGGCCGCGGTGCACGCGGAGGGGGTCGTGCACCGCGACATCAAGCCGGCGAACATCCTGCTCGACGTCACCGGAACCGGGCGGCCGCATCTGCGGCTCTCCGATTTCGGCATCTCGATGCGCAAGGGCGAGCCCCGCCTCACCGAGACCAACTACGTGGTCGGGACGCCCGGTTACTTCGCGCCCGAGCAGATGCTGGGCGCGGAGCCGGACTTCCCTGCCGACCTCTTCGCGGTCGGCCTGGTCGCGCTCTATCTGCTCCAGGGCCAGAAGCCGGACTCCCGCGCCCTGATCGAGTACTTCCTCGCGCACGGGACGCCGGGAGCCCCGGAGGGGATCCCCGAGCCGCTGTGGCAGGTCCTCGCGGGCCTGCTCCAGCCCGATCCGCAGGCCCGCTTCAGGACGGCCACGGGCGTACGGAAGGCGCTGACCTCGGCGGTCGAGATGCTGCCCGAGCCCCGCCCGGACGAGGAGTCGGTCGAGGTCTTCGACCAGATCGGCCCGCTGCCCGCCGGATTCGGCCCGAACGGCCCCGTGGCTCCCGAGCCGCAGGCCCAGGCCACCCCCGAGCCCCAGCCTCGCCCGGCCGCCCCCGCACACGTACCCGTACAGCCGCAGGACCAGGCCCGGCAGCAGCCGCCGGCACAGCTCCCGCAACAGCCGCCGAGCCCCTCCGAGACGGGCAGCTTCCATCTGCCCCCGCCGCCTCCTCAGCCGGTCGCCGCCCCCACGCAGCCCCCGGTCCCCGCATCCGCGCACACGGCCTCCCCCCATCCCGCCGCCGCGCCCGACTTCGCCCAGGCCTCGACGCCCGCGGTCTTCCACCAGCCTTCTACTCGTCAATACACCGCTCAGGCCGGTCAGGTTCCCGCCCAGGTCACACCGTCCGCCCCGGCAAAGCGGCCGGGACCGCCCCCGAAGGTGGCGATCCCGGTGCTCTTCGTCGCGCTGGTCTGCTTCGCCGTCGGCATCTGGGCGCTGACCCAGACCTGAGGCGCTGACCCAGACCTGAGGCGCGGCCCAGACCTGAACCCCGGCCCGGAGCTGAGGCCCGTCACGGGGACGTGACGACCCCTACCAGACCCGCAGGGCCCTACCAGGCCGTCGGCGGGCCGAACTGCGGCGGACCACCCTGCGGACCGCCCGGACCGTCCGCACCGCCCAACGGACCGCCTCGCGCCGCGTCCCGGGCGGCCCTGCGCCGCGCGGCGAGCGTCCACACACCGAGCCCGGCGACGAGGACCGTTCCGGCGCCGATGCCTGCCGCCGCGACCAGGGCCATGCTGTCGCTCTTCTCCGCCTGCGGCCCGCTCGCGCCGCTGGCGGCCGCCTCCCTGTCGTCGGCGGTCACCTTGAACGGCCCGGAGTCCCCGTCGTACGCGGGACCCGCCTTCGCCGTGCCGGTGACGCTCACCCGCAGGGACAGCGGCACCGGCTTGTCCCCGTAGGCCTTGGCGACCTCCGGACTCAGCGTCGCCGACAGGTAGTACCAGCCCGCGAACCGCAGGGCGTTGGTGTAGCTGTTGGAGGACCAGCGGTTCTCGAAGGCGACCGGCCGGTGCGGGTCGAGGGCCAGCGTCGCCGGCTTGCCGTCGTAGCTGACCGTGTCCTGGTCGACGTGGCCGCGCGCCGGGTTGTCGAGCGAGAGCACCAGCGCGTTGCCGATGAACTCGGTGGCGCCGGTGGCGCTGCTGCCCAGCTCGGCGGTGGCGAAGATCTGCTGCCCCCAGTCGACGGGCACCCGGTAGAACAGCGTCTCCCCGGGCTTGATGTCCGCGCGCCACTCGCCCTGCTTCAGCGAGACGGCGTCGTGGAACCCCGCGCCGCCCTGCCGCTTCTGCGGGCCGCCGGCGGGCGGCGGGGGCGAGGCGGAGGGCCAGTTCTCGGGCAGCTCCGTGGGGCCGGTCTGCTTCACGCCGGGCTCGGTGACGTAGCGGATCTCCAGCTCCCAGTCGTCGGGCGTGGAGACGGCCTTCGAGGTCCGCTCGACCAGCACGTAGTAGGCACCGGCCTGCTGGCAGGTGGAGCTGTCGGCCTCGATCGTGCGGTGGGCGTAGGCGGTGATGGGCCGGGTGAACGCGGCGGATTCGAAGGAGGAGTCCTGGTAGCCGCACTGCGCCGCGGAGCCGTCCTGGAGGCTGACCTTGATGCCGTCGCCGTACTCCGCCTTGCCGCCGGCCTTCGGCACGGCGACCACCGACACATACGCGTTCTGCTTGGCGTCGAGGTCGACCCGGTAGTAGAGCCGGCCGTCCTTCTTGATGCTGTCCCGGTAGCTCTGGCCGGCCTTCAACTGCCGGGCGTCCAGGCTGGTGGCCGCGCCCTTGATCGGTGTGGCCCCGCCGTCGAAGCCGTACGAGCCCCCGTCGGCGGCCCCCGCCGTCCCCGGCAGCGCCGCCGCCGTGAGCACCGCCGTCGCGACGAGCGTCCCGGCCGTCCGCCTCGCCCCCCGTCGCGTCGTCTCCACGCGCTGCGTCCTCACGCGCCTCTCCTCGTGTCCGTCGCTGTCCCGCCCCGTACCCGCCTCACGAGAACACCGCCCCCGCGATCAGTACGACGGCCCCGCCGCCCGCGAGATTGGCCCCGGTGACGGTCCATCCTGCCCCGCCCGTCCCTCCGCTGTCTGCGCGTACCGAGGTTCGCCCCGCTTGGCCCGCCTTTCCCCACGGGCGCCGCACATTTTGCTCTAGCAACGTAATGATTTGCTGGCGTGAACTCAAGAGGGCGGGCGGCCCTGGAACAGCACGAAGCCCCGGCCGCGCGAACGCGGCCGGGGCTTCGCCCTCAGACTGTCTGCGACTCAGACACCCGAACCTGCGGGCACGGAGTCGGTCGCCTCCGTCCACAGATCCTGCTCGGCGCGATCCGCCTGGATCTGGCGGTACACGAGGAGCCCGCCGATGGCGGCCAGTGCGACCAGGAGAAGCTTCTTCACCGCGCGACCTCGTCTTTCGTTGACGTAGGAGACTTCTGACGCCCACTCTACACACCGACCGATACCGATCGGTGACCTAGGCGGGGCCGGTCGTGCGAAAAGCAATCGGCCCGAACGGGTGAACCGTTCGGGCCGATCTGTCTGTGGGGCTAACAGGATTTGAACCTGTGGCCTCATCCTTATCAGGGATGCGCTCTAACCAACTGAGCTATAGCCCCGCCGCGCTCTGCGGTGTGTGTCCCGCGCGCTGACTCCTGAAGATTAGCGCACGTGGGGGCCAGTCCCAAAATCGGTTCCGGAAGGCCCCCCGCGCCTCACTCGTCCTCGGCCAGCGTCAGCTCCACACCGCCCACGAAACCGGCCGACAGGTTGTAGATGAACGCGCCCAGCGTCGCCAGCGCGGTCATCAGGACCACGTCGATCACGGCGATCACCGAGGTGAACATCAGCACCCGCGGCAGGGAAAGGAACGACTGCAGATCGAAGCCGTTGGACTCGTTCGAGCCCGTCGCCTCGCTGATCGTGCCGCCGACGGTCGAGAAGACGCCCATGGCGTCCATGACCATCCACAGCACCGAGGCCGCCACGACCGTGCAGACGCCCAGCGCGATGGAGAGCAGGAAGCTCACCTTCATCACCGACCACGGATCGGCCTTGGCCACCCGCAGCCGCGCCTTGCGCGTACGGGGCGTGGTGCGGGCCCCCGTACGCGGGCGGCGCACCGCGCCGGTGTTCTGACCGCCGGCGGCCGGCGCCTGAGCGCCGTACGCCTGCGGCGGGTGGTACGGCCCGCTCTGCTGCTGCGCGCCGGCGCGATCGCCCGGCAGCGGCCCGTTGTACGTCTCGTACGAGGGCCCCTGCCCTCGGGTGTCCGTCACCGCAACCCCCTGGGAGTCCGTGGCGGAGCCACGGGCACCGTTCGCTCCGGCACCAGCAGAAGCTCCGGCAGCCGCCGAACCTGCGCCCGTGGCTCCACTCACGCTCTACTCCTCGTGCTCCCCGGCCGAGGGCTCGGTGCCCTCGGCTGCCTCGACCGCGGTCGCGGCCTCGACGCCTTCGCCGATCTCGGCGCCGGCCGCTTCGACCTCTTCGGCCTCGCTGCCCGCCTCGGCGTTCCGCGCGATGCCCACGACGGCATCCCGCTTCCCCAGGTTGATCAGCTGGACGCCCATGGTGTCACGGCCGGTCTCCCTGACTTCGTTGACTCGCGTGCGAATCACACCGCCGGACAGCGTGATGGCGAGGATCTCATCCGTCTCCTCGACCACCAGCGCGCCCACGAGCGAACCACGGTCCTCCACGATCTTGGCGGCCTTGATACCGAGGCCACCGCGACCCTGGACGCGGTACTCGTCGACGTTGGTCCGCTTCGCGTACCCACCGTCGGTGGCGGTGAAGACGAACGTACCGGGCCGGACGACATTCATCGAGAGCAGTTCGTCGCCCTCGCGGAAACTCATCCCCTTGACACCCGACGTGGCGCGTCCCATGGGACGCAGCGCGTCGTCCGTCGCGGTGAACCGGATCGACTGCGCCTTCCTGCTGATGAGCAGCAGATCGTCCTCCGCCGAGACCAGCTCGGCGCCGATCAGCTCGTCGTCGCTGCCGTCCTCCGCCTCGCGGAGGTTGATCGCGATGACACCGCCCGAACGCGGCGAGTCGTAGTCCTTCAGCGCGGTCTTCTTCACCAGACCGGCCTTCGTGGCGAGCACCAGGTACGGCGCGGCCTCGTAGTCGCGGATCGCCAGGATCTCGGCGATCTGCTCGTCCGGCTGGAAGGCCAGCAGGTTGGCGACGTGCTGGCCGCGGGCGTCCCGGCCAGCGTCCGGAAGCTCGTACGCCTTCGCGCGGTAGACCCGGCCCTTGTTGGTGAAGAACAGCAGCCAGTGGTGGGTGGTGGAGACGAAGAAGTGGTCGACGATGTCGTCCTGCTTCAGCTTCGTCCCGCGCACGCCCTTGCCACCGCGCTTCTGCGAGCGGTAGTCCTCGGTCTTCGTCCGCTTCACATAGCCGCCACGCGTGATGGTGACGACGATGTCCTCCTCGGCGATCAGGTCCTCGATGGACATGTCACCGTCGAAGGGCACCAGCTTGGAGCGGCGGTCGTCGCCGAACTTCTCGACGATCAGCGCCAGCTCCTCGCTGACGATCTGCCGCTGACGCTCCTCGGAGGCGAGGATCGCGTTGTACTCGTTGATCTTCGCCTGCAGCTCGTCGTGCTCGGCGACGATCTTCTGGCGCTCCAGGGCGGCGAGCCGGCGCAGCTGCATCTCGAGGATGGCGTTGGCCTGGATCTCGTCGATCTGCAGCAGACCCATCAGGCCCTCGCGCGCGACCTCGACCGTGTCGCTGCGCCGGATGAGCGCGATGACCTCGTCGATCGCGTCCAGCGCCTTGAGCAGACCGCGCAGGATGTGGGCGCGCTCCTCGGCCTTGCGCAGCCGGAAGCGGGTCCGGCGCACGATGACCTCGATCTGGTGGGTCACCCAGTGGCGGATGAACGCGTCCAGAGAGAGCGTGCGCGGCACGCCGTCGACGAGCGCCAGCATGTTCGCGCCGAAGTTCGTCTGCAGATCGGTGTGCTTGTACAGGTTGTTGAGGACGACCTTGGCGACGGCGTCGCGCTTGAGCACGATGACGAGGCGCTGGCCGGTACGGGACGAGGTCTCGTCGCGGACGTCGGCGATGCCGCCGATCTTGCCGTCCTTCACCAGGTCGGCGATCTTCTGCGCGAGGTTGTCCGGGTTGGTCTGGTACGGAAGCTCCGTGACCACCAGGCACTGGCGGTTCTGGATCTCCTCGACCTCGACGACCGCGCGCATCGTGATGGAGCCGCGACCGGTGCGGTACGCCTCCTCGATGCCCTTGCGGCCCACGACCAGCGCACCGGTCGGGAAGTCCGGGCCCTTGATCCGCTCGATGAGCGCGTCGAGCAGCTCCTCGTGCGTGGCCTCGGGGTGCTCCAGCGCCCACTGGGCACCGGCCGCGACCTCGCGCAGGTTGTGCGGCGGGATGTTGGTCGCCATACCGACCGCGATACCGGCCGAGCCGTTGACCAGCAGGTTCGGGAACCGCGCCGGCAGGACCGTCGGCTCCTGGTTACGGCCGTCGTAGTTGTCCTGGAAGTCGACGGTCTCCTCGTCGATGTCCCGGAGCATCTCCATCGACAGCGGCATCATCTTGCACTCGGTGTACCGCATGGCTGCGGCCGGGTCGTTGCCCGGGGAACCGAAGTTGCCGTTGGAGTCCACCAGCGGCATCCGCATCGACCAGGGCTGGGCGAGGCGGACGAGCGCGTCGTAGATGGAGGAGTCGCCGTGCGGGTGGTACGTACCCATGACGTCGCCGACGACGCGGGCGCACTTGTAGAAGCCCTTCTCGGGCCGGTAGCCGCCGTCGTACATCGCGTACAGCACACGACGGTGGACGGGCTTGAGGCCGTCACGGACGTCGGGCAGCGCACGCGACACGATGACGGACATCGCGTAGTCGAGGTACGAGCGCTGCATCTCGGTCTCGAGCCCGACGGGCTCGATCCGCAGCACCGGCTCTTCTTCTTCGGTGGTCACAGGGGGGTTCTCGTCGGCCATTGCTGGTCGTCAGTCCTTTCGTACGGTCAGCTGAGACCGACTCAGATGTCGAGGAAGCGAACGTCCTTGGCGTTGCGCTGGATGAACGAACGCCGGGCCTCGACGTCCTCACCCATCAGCACCGAGAACAGGTCGTCCGCCTGGGCCGCGTCGTCCAGCGTCACCTGGCCGAGGACACGGTGATCCACGTCCATCGTGGTGACACGCAGCTCCTCGGCGTTCATCTCGCCCAGACCCTTGAAGCGCTGGATCGAGTCTTCCTTGATCCGCTTGCCGTTCCGCTTGCCCAGCTCGACCAGCGCGTCGCGCTCACGGTCCGAGTACGCGTACTCGAAGTCGTCCCGGCCCCACTTGATCTTGTAGAGCGGCGGACGGGAGAGGTAGACGTGCCCGGCCTCGACCAGCGGACGCATGAAGCGGAAGAGGAAGGTCAGCAGCAGGGTGTTGATGTGCTGACCGTCGACGTCGGCGTCCGCCATCAGAATGATCTTGTGATAGCGGAGCTTCTCGATGTCGAAGTCCTCGTGGACTCCGGTGCCGAAGGCCGAGATCAGCGCCTGGACCTCGGTGTTCTGCAGGATCTTGTCGATCCGCGCCTTCTCGACGTTCAGGATCTTGCCGCGGATCGGCAGGATGGCCTGGTACATCGGGTTGCGGCCGGACTTGGCCGAGCCGCCGGCGGAGTCACCCTCGACGATGAAGATCTCGCACTTGGTGGGGTCGTTCGACTGGCAGTCGCTCAGCTTGCCCGGGAGGGACGCCGACTCCAGCAGGCCCTTGCGGCGGGTCAGGTCGCGCGCCTTGCGGGCCGCCACGCGCGCGGTGGCCGCCTGGATCGACTTGCGGATGATGTCCGCGGCCTCGACCGGATTGCGGTCGAACCAGTCGTTGAGGTGCTCGTGGACGATCTTCTGGACGAAGGTCTTGGCCTCCGTGTTGCCCAGCTTCGTCTTCGTCTGGCCCTCGAACTGCGGCTCGCCCAGCTTGACCGAGATGATCGCCGTCAGACCCTCGCGGATGTCCTCACCCGTGAGGTTGTCGTCCTTCTCGCGCAGCAGCTTCTTGTCCCGCGCGTAGCGGTTCACCAGACCGGTCAGCGCGGCCCGGAAGCCCTCCTCGTGCGTACCGCCCTCGTGCGTGTGGATCGTGTTCGCGAAGGAGTACACACCCTCGCTGTACTGCGAGTTCCACTGCATGGCGATCTCGACCGAGAGCGTGCGCTCCTTGTCCTCGGCCTCGACGTCGATGACGGTCGGGTGGATCAGCTCGCCCTTGCGCGAGTTGAGGTACTTCACGAAGTCGACGATGCCGCCCTCGTAGTGGTACTTCACCGTGCGCGCGGTGGGCTCGGCGGCCGCCTCGGCATCCGGGTCGTCGGCGCCGACGGTCGCCTTCGCGGACTCGCGCTCGTCGGTGAGGGCGATGGTGAGGCCCTTGTTGAGGAAGGCCATCTCCTGGAAGCGGCGCGAGAGCGTCTCGAAGGAGTACTCGACCGTCTCGAAGATGTCCGGGTCGGACCAGAACGTGACCGAGGTGCCGGTCTCGTCGGTCTCCTCGTGCTGCGCGAGGGGCGCGGTCGGGACGCCCATCTTGTAGTCCTGCGTCCAGCGGTGACCGTCGGTCTTGATCTCCACCGAGACCTTGGTGGAGAGGGCGTTGACGACGGAGACGCCGACGCCGTGCAGACCGCCGGAGACCGCGTAGCCGCCGCCGCCGAACTTGCCGCCCGCGTGGAGGACCGTCAGCACGACCTCGACGGCCGGCTTGCCCTCGGACGGGACGATGCCGACGGGGATACCCCGGCCGTTGTCGACGACGCGCACGCCGCCGTCGGCCAGGATCGTCACGTCGATGGTGTCCGCGTGGCCGGCCAGGGCCTCGTCGACGGAGTTGTCCACGACCTCCTGCACCATGTGGTGCAGACCGCGCTCACCGGTCGAGCCGATGTACATGCCGGGTCGCTTGCGGACCGCGTCCAGACCCTCGAGGACGGTGATCGCGCTGGCGTCGTACGACGCAGCGTTGGCGGACGGAATGTTCTCGTTGGGGTTGCCGGAATCGGCCACGAAGCGCCCTTTCTGGCACAGCACAGGCCGTTCTCCGGGCATACGGGAGCGGCTGCGTCGTTCGACTTGTTCCGCGGGGTGGCGGGATTGTCTACCAGTCTACCGGTAGCGCTGACACGAATGGGGGTTTGCCGGTACCTGAGTCCGCATGTGCCGCCCTGGGCGGGAGCGAGACGACTCCCCATATCCGGGGAGGGGCTCCAGAAGCCCCTGACGGCCACCCAGCGCTTCGGGACGTGACCGGTTGTGGGCAAGCGTTCCGCAGGGGGCGCATCCCGCTGTGGACAAACGTGCGGCGCCCACCTTCACCCGCTGTGGACAAGCCTTCCGCCGGGCTGGGCGGACCCCCTCGGACCGAGTCGGGGGGCTGGTGCGCAGACGGAGTCCGCGGGCTGGTGCGCACGGGACCGGCACCCTTTCGCGGGGCGGGCACCGCAGGGCCCCGCACCCCGCTGCGCCGCGCTGCCCAGCGCCGCGCTGCCCAGCGCCGCGCTGCGCCGACGCCCCGTTGTCCGACGCCCTAGCCGTACGTATCCCCCGGTCCCACCGACCCCGGCGCCCGCAGCGGTCCGTACCCCTTGCGCGGCGCTCCCGGCCCCAGGACCTTGATCACCCGCACCGTCCCGTGTCCCAAGTCCTCGTTCAGCCGCGCCACCAGCCGCGGCGCCAGCAGCCGCAGCTGCGTCGCCCACGCCGTCGAGTCGCACTGCACGGTGAGCACCCGCTCCTCGGGATCCTCGTCGTACTTCAGCGGCACGCAGTGCTTCGCCAGGTCCTCGCCCACGATCTGCGGCCAGCGCCCCATGACCCCGCCCACCGCCGCGGGCGTCTCCCAGCCGCGCTCGGTGATGAGCCGGTTGATCGCGGCGCCCAGGCCGATCGGGTCCCGCCCGTCGGCGTGCGCGCCCGAGCGCAGCCCGCCGCCTCGCCGCGCCTGCTTCTTCTGCTGGGCCGCCGCGCCCCGTGCCTTCGCCTGTTCCTTGGCGGCGCGCAGCGCCACCCGGGCGAGGTCCACGCCGGAGGGCTCGGGCGTCCTGGGGGCGGGGCCGCCCTGGCCGGCCTCGGAACTCATGTTCTCGCTCACAGCCTCACGCGCCTCACAGCCTTGACGCGCCGCACAGCCCGCACGCGCCTCACAGCCTCTCCACCGCCCCGTCCGCGACCCCGTACCGCGCCCCGGCGAGCACCCCCGGAACGTCGTCGTCCACCGCCGCCGTCACCAGCACCTGCTCGCCCGGCGCCACCAGCTCCGCGAGCCGCTCCCGGCGCCGGGCGTCCAGCTCGGCGAACACGTCGTCGAGGACGAGCACCGGCTCGTTGCCCTCCGCCCGCAGCAGGTCGTACGAGGCGAGCCGCAGCGCCAGCGCGTACGACCAGGACTCCCCGTGGCTCGCGTATCCCTTGGCCGGCAGGTCGCCCAGCTTGAGCACCAGCTCGTCGCGGTGCGGGCCGACGAGCGTCACACCCCGCTCGATCTCCTGCTTGCGCACCTCCGCAAGCGCGGCGATCAGCTGCTCGTACAGCTCTTCCCGGGTGTGCCCGGGGCCCGGCGCGGACGGCCGGTACTCCAGCAGGATCGGTCCTCCGCCGGGGGCCAGCTGCTCGTAGGCCTTGTCGGCCAGCGGCTGCAGCACGCCGATCAGATCCAGCCGCTGCGCAAGCAGCTCGGCGCCCGCCCTCGCCAGATGCTGGTCCCAGACATCGAGCGTCGAGAGGTCCATGCCGCGGCCTCCGTGCCGCCGGGCCATGGCCGCCGACTTCAGCAGCGTGTTGCGCTGCTTGAGGACCCGTTCGTAGTCGGAGCGCACGCCCGCCATGCGCGGCGCGCGCGCCGTGATCAGGTCGTCGAGAAAGCGCCGGCGCTCGCCGGGGTCGCCCTTGACCAGGGCCAGGTCCTCCGGAGCGAACAGCACGGTCCGTACGATCCCCAGCACGTCACGGGGTCTGACCTGCGAGGACCTGTTGATACGGGCACGGTTGGCACGGCCCGGGTTCAGTTCGAGCTCGACCAGCTGGGAGCGCTCGCCCTGGGTGACCGCGGCCCGGATGATCGCCCGCTCCGCCCCCATCCGTACGAGTGGGGCGTCCGAGGCGACGCGATGGCTGCCGAGGGTGGCGAGATAGCCGACGGCCTCGACCAGATTGGTCTTGCCCTGGCCGTTGGCGCCCACGAAAGCGGTGACGCCCGGGTCGAGCGGGACCTCGACCCGGGCGTAGGAGCGAAAGTCGGCCAGCGACAGATGCGTGACGTGCATGGTGTGCGCCGACCTTCCCCCGGCTGCTGTGCACCGGGAGGTACACAGCCTGTGGACTACTTCTTGGACTCGACCGCGTGGCCACCGAACTGGTTGCGCAGCGCGGCGATCATCTTCATCTGCGGGGAGTCGTCCTGACGCGAGGCGAACCGCGCGAACAGCGACGCGGTGATCGCCGGCAGCGGCACCGCGTTGTCGATGGCGGCCTCCACGGTCCAGCGGCCCTCGCCGGAGTCCTGTGCGTAACCCCGGAGCTGGTCGAGGTGCTCGTCCTCGTCCAGCGCGTTGACCGCCAGGTCGAGCAGCCAGGAACGGATGACCGTGCCCTCCTGCCAGGACCGGAAGACCTCGCGGACGTCGGTGACGGAGTCGACCTTCTCCAGGAGCTCCCAGCCCTCGGCGTACGCCTGCATCATCGCGTACTCGATGCCGTTGTGGACCATCTTCGCGAAGTGGCCCGCGCCGACCTTGCCGGCGTGGACGGAGCCGAACTCGCCCTCGGGCTTGAGCGCGTCGAAGACCGGCTGGACCCGCGCCACGTGCTCGGCGTCCCCGCCGTACATCAGCGCGTAGCCGTTCTCCAGGCCCCACACGCCGCCGGAGACACCGCAGTCGACGAAGCCGATGCCCTTGGCGGCGAGCTCCTCGGCGTGCTTCTCGTCGTCGGTCCAGCGGGAGTTCCCGCCGTCCACCACGATGTCGCCGGGGGAGAGCAGGTTCGCCAGCTCGTCGACGGTGGACTGGGTCGCGGCACCGGCCGGGACCATGACCCACACGACCCGCGGACCCTTCAACTTGCCCACAAGCTCTTCCAGGCTGTGGACGTCGGCGAGGTCCGGATTGCGGTCGTATCCGATGACGGTGTGGCCTGCGCGGCGGATGCGCTCACGCATGTTGCCGCCCATCTTGCCGAGACCGACGAGACCGAGCTCCATCAGAGATTCCTTAAGCGTCGTGTGCGGTGTACCCGGGTCCGAGCCTACGCCCGGACCCCTGTGCACACCTGTGGGGTCAGCCGCTCAGTCGACGGCCACCCGAGCACACTCAGCCGCTGAGACGCACCGGCATGATCAGGTACTTGTAGGCCTCGTCGGCCTCCGCGTCGACGGCCGGCTTGCCGCTCAGCAGCGCGGGCTTGGTCGACGTCGTGAAGGAGAGCTGGGCGACCGGGGAGTCGATCGCGCTCAGGCCGTCCAGCAGGAACGTCGGGTTGAAGGCGATCGAGATGTCGTCGCCGTCCAGCTGCGCGTCCACACGCTCCACAGCCTGTGCGTCGTCGCTGGAGCCGGCCTCCAGGATCAGCACGCCCTGCTCGAAGCTGAGCCGGACCGGGGTGTTGCGCTCGGCCACCAGGGCCACTCGCTTGACGGCCTCGACGAACGGCGCGGTCTCGATCACCGCGATCGAGTTGAACTCGGTGGGGAAGAGCGTCCGGTACTTCGGCAGGTCGCCTTCGAGCAGCCGGGTGGTGGTGCGGCGGCCGGCGCCCTCGAAGCCGATCAGGCCCTCGCCCTTGCCGGAGCCCGAGAGCGCGAGGGTGACCGTGTCACCGCTGGTGAGCGCCTTGGCGGTGTCCAGAAGGGTCTTGGCGGGCACCAGGGCGACCGCGGAGGCGTCGGGGGCCTCGGGCTTCCACAGGAACTCGCGGACCGCGAAGCGGTAGCGGTCGGTGGAGGCCAGGGTGACCGTGTCGCCCTCGATCTCGATGCGCACACCGGTGAGCACCGGCAGCGTGTCGTCACGGCCGGCGGCGATGGCGACCTGTGCGGCGGCGGAGGCGAAGACCTCGCCGGGCACGGTGCCGGTCGCGGTGGGCATCTCCGGCAGGGCCGGGTACTCCTCCACAGGCAGGGTGTGGAGGGTGAAGCGGGAGGAGCCGCAGACCACGGTCGCCCGTACACCGTCTGTGGAAATCTCCACGGGACGGTTGGGGAGGGCGCGGCAGATGTCGGCGAGCAGGCGGCCGGAGACCAGGACGGTGCCGTCCTCCTCGATCTCCGCCTCGACGGAGACACGGGCCGAGACCTCGTAGTCGAAGCTCGAGAAGCTCAGCGCGCCGTCCTCGGCCTTCAGCAGAAGGCCCGCGAGTACGGGCGCCGGCGGACGGGCCGGAAGGCTGCGGGCCACCCAGGCCACCGCCTCCGCGAGTACATCGCGCTCCACCCGGATCTTCACCGGAACCGCCTCCTGCTGTTGCTGGCTCTTCGTCGACTGCGGGAACCAGTCTGACGTACGCCGCCGACACTCGGTGCGGCTCGGGGTCAAGTCGCGACAAGAGGCCGGGGAGGCTCCGGCGCCGAGTTGTGCACAGGTCCCACTTCGAAGCGGATTCCGGGCTAACTCTAGGTGGGAGTAGTAGTAGGGCCTGTGGAAACCGTGGATAACGCTGTATGCGCAGGTCAACCCCGGTTTTTTGTCCACTGACCCTGTGGGTGGAACCGGTGGACAACAGGCGTTCTCTGTGGACACCCGAAAGTTCTGCACACCCGGTACACAGGCCACGGGGACTTCTCCCCAGCGCTGTCCCCAGCTTTACCCACGTTCCCCACAGCCCAACCGTCCCTCTCGGTGTGACCGCTTTCACTCGACGCGGTGACCCCGGGCGTTTCGTTGCCGAACAGTGGACAGGGGTGTGGAGAACCTGTGGGCAACGGAACCGTCCTTGTGGGTTGCCAGTGGACAACCAACGAGAGCCCCTGTGGACGAAAGATTCGTCCACAACCTGTGGATCAAGGTTGCCAACAAATCCACACCCCTCTGACCTGGGATCTTGACCCCCAGCCCGCCCGGCCTGTGGAGAGGATCCGGATAACTCCGGAGTCCCCACCCTGTGGACGGAAGATCATCCCGCAATCTGTGGAGAACGCGCCACCGCCACGGAGAAATCGAACAGCCCGGCCTGTGCACAGACGTGTGGACCACGCCGGAGACCCCCTCCGGGCATGCGAAAGGGCGCTCCGGGAGGTGTCCCGGAGCGCCCCTGGAAGGTGCGGAGCGGCTCTCTCAGCCGTTCTTGATGCGGTTGGTGAGCTCGGTGACCTGGTTGTAGATGGAGCGCCGCTCGGCCATCAGCGCGCGGATCTTGCGGTCCGCGTGCATCACGGTCGTGTGGTCGCGGCCTCCGAACTGGGCGCCGATCTTCGGCAGCGACAGATCGGTCAGCTCTCGGCACAGGTACATGGCGATCTGCCGGGCCGTCACCAGCACGCGGCTGCGGGAGGATCCGCAGAGGTCCTCCACCGTCAGACCGAAGTAGTCCGCCGTGGCCGCCATGATCGCCGGCGCGGTGATCTCCGGCGACGAGTCCTCGCCGCCGGGGATCAGGTCCTTGAGGACGATCTCGGTCAGCCCCAGGTCGACCGGCTGCCGGTTGAGGCTCGCGAAGGCCGTCACACGGATCAGCGCGCCCTCCAGCTCACGGATGTTCCGCGAGATGCGGGAGGCGATGAACTCCAGTACCTCCGGCGGGGCGTTGAGCTGCTCCTGCACCGCCTTCTTGCGGAGGATCGCGATGCGCGTCTCCAGCTCGGGCGGCTGCACATCGGTGGTCAGGCCCCACTCGAAGCGGTTGCGGAGCCGGTCCTCCAGGGTCATCAGCTGCTTGGGCGGCCGGTCCGAGGAGAGAACGATCTGCTTGTTCGCGTTGTGGAGCGTGTTGAAGGTGTGGAAGAACTCCTCCTGCGTCGACTCCTTGCTCGCGAGGAACTGGATGTCGTCGACCAGCAGGATGTCCACGTCGCGGTAGCGCTTGCGGAAGGTGTCGCCCTTGCCGTCGCGGATCGAGTTGATGAACTCGTTGGTGAACTCCTCGGAGCTCACGTACCGCACGCGCGTACCGGGGTACAGGCTGCGCGCGTAGTGACCGATCGCGTGGAGCAGGTGCGTCTTGCCGAGTCCCGACTCCCCGTAGATGAAGAGCGGGTTGTACGCCTTCGCCGGCGCTTCGGCCACCGCGACGGCGGCGGCGTGGGCGAACCGGTTCGACGAACCGATGACGAAGGTGTCGAAGAGGTACTTGGGGTTCAGACGCGCGTGCTGCTCGTTCGGTCCGCCGGATCCGGCACCCTGCCCGGAGGCCGCGCCGACGCTTCCGCCGCCGTGACCCGACACGGAGCCACCGTGTCCGCCGGGGCCGCCATGTCCGCCGTGTCCGCCGGGACCTCCCGGCCGCGGGCCGGTACCGGGGCGCGGCGCGTCGGGCAGCTCGGCCCGCTCCGGCCGCTGGGGCTGGTCGTAGGCGGACGGGCGCTCGTCGTAGCGGGGCTGCTGGGGCTGCTGGGGGCGCGGGCCGGTGTACGGGTCGCGTTCCTGGAAGGACCCGAGGCGCGGCTGCTGCCAGCCGAGGTCCTCCTGGCTGCGCGGCCAGGAGCCCGGCTCGGGGCGCTGCTGCTGGTAGTCCGGGTACGCGGGGCGCGCGGTGGGCAGGCCGTCGTCCGGCAGGGGCCGGTGACCGTAGCCGTCGTACTTCTCGTACGTCTCCGCCGGCGGCCGCTCGTCGTAGCGGGGCGGCTGCTGCTGGATCGGGGGTGCGAGCGGGGTCGGCTCTCCGACGGAGTCGTCGACGGTGATCGCGATCCGGATCGGGCGGCCGCACTCGTGGCTGAGGGTCTCGCTGATGAGCGGGGCGAGGCGTCCTTCGAGGACGCGCTTGCCCCATTCGTTCGGGACGGCGAGCAGTGCGGTGTCGGCCACGAGCGCGAGAGGCTGGCAGCGCTCGATCCACTGCTTGTCCTTGGGCTCGATGCCCTGCTGGCCTTCTCCGAGGAGTTGCTCGAGCACGCGTGGCCACACTGCGGCAAGATCGGCAGGTACGTCAGCCACAGGGCACGCTTCCTCGTTGGTCCCACGAACGTGTGGTTCTCGGGACGGTGGGTCGATGTCCGTCAGGACAGGTAAGGACAGAACGGAAAAAAGATTGAGAAGAGTCCAGCCACGGTAGTCGCGGCGGATGACCTGGTTCAAGTTGTTGTCCACAGCCTGTGCACAATGGACCCCGGCGATCGGTCGGTTTGACCGGATGGCGTAGCCGCGCGTACCGTAACCAGGTCGAGTTGTCGATGGCTGCTGCCGCCTGCCTCCGATGGGCAAAGATCACGGTCTGTGATCGTGAAGCGGTGCACTCGGGCGTATTGCGAGCTACTCGTGGGCGCACGGTGACAGCCAGGCGATGTCCCGCCATCTACGAATCATTTCTGGAGCCCCCGAGTGAGCAAGCGCACCTTCCAGCCGAACAACCGTCGTCGCGCGAAGACCCACGGCTTCCGCCTGCGCATGCGTACGCGTGCCGGTCGCGCCATCCTGGCGAACCGCCGTTCCAAGGGTCGCTCGAGCCTGTCCGCCTGATCCGCTTAAACAGGTCATGACGTGCTGCCTACCGAGAATCGGCTGAGGCGGCGCGAGGACTTCGCAACCGCGGTACGACGAGGGCGCCGGGCTGGTCGCCCGCTCCTCGTCGTCCACCTACGCAGCGGTGCAACGGACCCGCACGCGCCTGGGGAGAGCGCTCCCCCGACGCGTGCGGGTTTCGTCGTGAGCAAGGCCGTGGGCGGTGCCGTCGTACGCAACCAGGTGAAGCGACGCCTGCGCCATCTCGTCCGCGAACGACTGTCCGAGCTGCCCCCCGGTAGCCTGGTGGTCGTACGGGCGTTGCCCGGAGCCGGTGACGCCGATCACGCACAGCTGGCCCGAGACCTCGACGCCGCGCTTCAGCGGCTCCTCGGAGGGGGCGCGCGATGAAGTACCCGCTGCTGGCTCTCATCAAGCTGTACCAGTGGACGATCAGCCCCCTCCTGGGGCCCGTCTGCCGGTACTACCCGTCGTGTTCCCACTATGGATTCACGGCCATCGACCGGCATGGCGCGATCAAGGGCACTGCCCTGACCGCCTGGCGCATTCTGCGGTGCAATCCGTGGTCGCCCGGCGGCGTGGACCACGTACCCCCGCGCAAGCGTCCTCGCTGGCATGAACTGCTGCGAAACGCACTGCGTGGCGACAAGGGCGGGTCCCCCGCCGAGACGAGCCCGGCCGCAGAGACTTCGCCCAATGCTCAAGGAGCCTGATTAGTGGACACGATTGCCAATTTTTTCAGCTTCATCACCACACCTGTCTCATGGGTGATCGTCCAGTTCCACAAGCTGTACGGGGCGATCTTCGGCCCTGACACGGGCTGGGCCTGGGGCCTGTCGATCGTGTCCCTCGTGGTGCTGATCCGTATCTGCCTGATCCCGCTCTTCGTGAAGCAGATCAAGTCGACGCGGAACATGCAGGCGCTCCAGCCGAAGATGAAGGCGATCCAGGAGCGCTACAAGAGCGACAAGCAGCGTCAGTCCGAAGAGATGATGAAGCTGTACAAGGAGACGGGTACCAACCCGCTCTCCTCGTGCCTTCCCATCCTGGCGCAGTCGCCGTTCTTCTTCGCCCTGTACGCCGTGCTCTCGCACATCGCCGAGGGCAAGACGATCGGTGTCATCAACCAGTCGCTGCTGGACAGCGCCCGCCAGGCGCACATCTTCGGCGCTCCGCTGGCGTCCACCTTCACGGACAGCGCCGCCGAGGTCGCCGCTCTCGACGCCTCGCTGACCTCGGTCCGCATCGTCACCGCGGTCATGATCGTCATGATGTCGGCCTCGCAGTTCTACACGCAGCGCCAGCTGATGATGAAGAACGTCGACCTCTCGGTGAAGACCCCGTACATGCAGCAGCAGAAGATGCTCATGTACATCTTCCCGCTGATCTTCGCTGTCATGGGCATCAACTTCCCCGTCGGTGTCCTCGTCTACTGGCTGACCACCAACGTGTGGACCATGGGCCAGCAGATGTACGTGATCAACCAGAACCCCACCCCGGGCAGCAAGGCCCAGGACGCCTATCTCCAGCGACTGCTGAAGAGTGTCGGGGCGCATGGTGAGGTCCGCGGCCGTCGCCGGAAGAACGTGGTCAAGGCGATCGTGGCCAAGGGCAGCGACCGCAACGAGAACGAGCGCCGCTTCTTCGCGGGTCTCGCCAAGGCCGGCTTCGCCGCCCAGGCCGACGGCACCGTGATCAAGGGCGACGCCGTCGCCGCCGAGGTCGAGGGCGGGGCCGCGGCCAGGCGTCAGCAGCCCAAGCGTCAGACCAAGGCGCAGCGCCAGGCCGCGGCGCAGCACGCCCCGGCCAAGGACACCGAGGAGACCGCCGACTCCGGCGAGGTCGCCAAGGAGCCCACCACCTCGCTGGAGAAGAAGCCCCAGGACAAGGCCGAGGACTCGGCGCAGGGTGACAAGCCCACGCGGCCGAGCCGGGCCAACTCCGGCGGCTCCCGCCAGGGCAAGTCCGGTCAGCGCAAGGGCCAGCAGCGCCCGAAGCACCCGTCGTCCAAGAAGTAGAAGGAGACCATCCGTGACGGAAGGCACCACCTCCGCCGCCGCTGAGGGTGGCGACACCCTGACCCGCCTGGAGCAGGAGGGTGAGATCGCGGCCGACTACCTCGAAGGTCTGCTCGACATCGCCGACCTGGACGGCGACATCGACATGGACGTCGAGGCGGACCGGGCCGCGGTCTCGATCGTCAGTGACTCGAGCGCCCGTGACCTGCAGAAGCTCGTGGGCCGTGACGGCGAGGTGCTGGAGGCGCTCCAGGAACTGACCCGCCTGGCCGTGCACCGGGAGACCGGTGACCGGAGCCGGCTGATGCTCGACATCGCCGGGTTCCGTGCCCAGAAGCGTGCCGAGCTCGCCGAGATCGGTGCCAAGGCCGCGTCCGAGGTGAAGTCGACCGGTGCGCCGGTCAAGCTGGACCCGATGACCCCGTTCGAGCGCAAGGTCGTGCACGACGCGGTCGCCGCCGCCGGTCTGCGCAGCGAGTCCGAGGGCGAGGAGCCGCAGCGCTTCGTCGTCGTACTCCCTGCCTGACCCCCCTCGCAGTGTCGGCCCCGTCTGCTCGCAGGCGGGGCCGATCTTGTCAGCCTGATAGTCAGCCACCACAGTGCGCTCGCACCCACGGGTGCGGTGCGGAAGGACGGTTCCCGTGACGGAGGCAGCGGAGCTCCCCCCTGCGCCCGAACAGGCGCGGACGGTATTCGGCGAGTACTTCCCGGAGGCCGTCCGGTACGCGGAGCTCCTCGCGGATGCGGGCGTCAAGCGGGGCCTGATCGGCCCGCGTGAGGTTCCCCGTCTCTGGGAGCGGCACCTGCTGAACTGTGCCGTGCTCTCCGAGGTGGTGCCCGAGGGCGTCACCGTGTGCGATGTCGGCTCGGGGGCCGGGCTGCCGGGTATCCCGCTGGCGCTGGTACGTCCCGACCTGAAGATCACGCTCCTGGAGCCGCTGCTCCGGCGGACGAACTTCCTCCAGGAGGTCGTCGAGCTGCTGGGTCTGGACCATGTGACGGTGATGCGGGGCCGCGCCGAGGAGGTACTCGGCAACTTCTCTCCGGTGCACGTCGTGACGGCGCGCGCCGTGGCGCCGCTGGACCGGCTTGCCGGCTGGGGTGTCCCGCTGCTCCGTCCCTACGGCGAGATGCTGGCCCTCAAGGGCGACACCGCGGAGGAGGAGATCGACGGCGCTCGTGCCGCGCTCTCCAGGCTGGGTGTGGTGGGCACGTCCGTGCTTCAGGTCGGTGAGGGGATCGTGGACCCGCTGTCGACTGTCGTACGGGTGGAGGTCGGCGAGAGCCCGGGCGGTGTGAGATTCGCCGCGAAGCGGGCCAAGGCCGCCCGCCCGAGCAGGACCCGGCGCCGCCGCTGAGCCGTCAACGTGACGCATATGAGCCGTCAACGCTGCGCAACTGATCCGTACAAGCTGCCATACGTACGTATTTCGGAGTGTCGAACGGTCCTGGGTCGGCTGCACGTGCATCGTGTTTCACGTGAAACGTCGCTCACTGCTGCAGGGGATCATCAGCCGCGGCCGCGCGGCTGCCACGCCCCGGGACCGCAAACCCCTCGCGAAACCACTCGCGAGGGGGACGGGATTGTCCACAGAGGTGGATTCATCCACAGAACCACGGGCCTCGCTGGTTCACGACCCCGAAAGCATGGCAGGCTCTGTTCATCGCGAGCCTGAAGCCGAGGAGAGTGAATCCTTGCGGTCCGACGCCAACATCGCGGGACCGATGACCGATCCGGTCCCCGGTCCCCGAACCGAATCGGCGGGGGAGGATGTTTCACGTGAAACACCGCCCCCGATGGACGACACCCCCATCGGTCGTGCTGCCCAATTGGCAGTAGAGGCGCTGGGTCGTGCCGGCGAGGGTCTTCCCCGGCCTGCCCAGACCCGCGTGATGGTGGTGGCCAACCAGAAGGGCGGAGTGGGCAAGACGACCACGACGGTCAATCTTGCTGCTTCCCTGGCGCTGCACGGTGCCCGTGTGCTGGTCATCGACCTGGACCCCCAGGGCAATGCCTCGACAGCCCTCGGTATCGATCACCACGCCGACGTGCCCTCGATCTACGACGTCCTCGTGGAGAGCAAGCCGCTCTCCGACGTGGTGCAGCCGGTGCGGGATGTCGAGGGCCTCTTCTGTGCCCCCGCCACCATCGATCTCGCCGGTGCAGAGATCGAGCTTGTGTCGCTGGTGGCACGGGAGAGCCGGCTGCAGCGGGCCATCCAGGCGTACGAGCAGCCGCTGGACTACATCCTCATCGACTGCCCGCCCTCGCTCGGCCTGCTCACGGTCAACGCCCTGGTGGCCGGCGCCGAGGTGCTGATCCCGATCCAGTGTGAGTACTACGCACTGGAGGGCCTGGGCCAGCTCCTGCGGAACGTGGACCTGGTGCGTGGGCACCTCAACCCCACGCTGCATGTCTCGACGATCCTGCTCACCATGTATGACGGCCGGACGAGGCTCGCCTCGCAGGTCGCCGACGAGGTCCGCAGTCACTTCGGCGAGGAGGTGCTCCGGACCAGCATCCCGAGGTCCGTCCGCATCTCGGAGGCACCGAGCTACGGACAGACCGTCCTCACCTACGACCCGGGCTCCAGCGGCTCGCTGTCGTATCTCGAGGCGGCCCGTGAGATCGCGATGCGGGGCGTCGGTATTCACTACGACCCGCAGCACGGCCACATGGGTCACCAGAACAGCCAGCACAGCATGTCGGAGGGGATCCAGTGAGTGAGCGACGTAGAGGGCTGGGGCGTGGGCTCGGTGCGCTGATCCCCGCTGCTCCCCAGGAGCGGCAGGTACCGGCAGCCGGCGGGGCGGCGGGATCCGCCTCTCCCGTGGCCGTTTCGGGCCTCGCCTCCGAGCGTGGGGTGGCAGCCGCGAAGGTGGCGACGCTGCCGCAGAGCCCGCAATCCCCAGACAGCGTGGTCCCGGTCGTCGAGGCGCCCGTGGTCGTGGAGCCGGAGGCTCCCGCTGGTGCGCACTTCGCCGAGCTGCCGTTGGACTTCATCACGCCCAACCCGAAGCAGCCGCGTGAGGTGTTCGACGAGGACGCTCTCGCGGAGCTGGTCACCTCCATCAAGGAGGTCGGCCTGCTGCAGCCCGTCGTCGTACGGCAGCTGGGTGCCGAGCGCTACGAACTGATCATGGGTGAGCGCCGTTGGAGGGCGTGCCGTGAGGCAGGCCTGGAGCGTATCCCTGCGATCGTCCGGGCGACGGAGGACGAGAAGCTTCTCCTGGACGCGCTCCTGGAGAACCTTCACCGGGCGCAGTTGAACCCGCTGGAAGAGGCCGCCGCCTACGACCAGCTGCTGAAGGACTTCAACTGCACTCATGACCAGCTGGCCGACCGGATCGGGCGCTCGCGTCCGCAGGTCTCCAACACGCTGCGTCTGCTGCGGCTTTCCCCTCCGGTCCAGCGTCGCGTCGCCGCGGGTGTGCTCTCCGCCGGCCACGCCCGCGCGCTGCTCTCCGTGGAGGACCCGGAGACGCAGGACAAGCTGGCGTATCGGATCGTGGCCGAGGGGCTCTCGGTGCGTGCGGTCGAGGAGATTGTGACGCTGATGGGCTCCGAGCCCACCTCCACGACCAAGCCCAAGGGTCCCAGGGCCGGGGCGCGTGTCTCTCCGGCGCTGACGGGTCTGGCCTCGCGGCTCTCGGATCGCTTCGAGACACGGGTGAAGGTCGATCTGGGTCAGAAGAAGGGCAAGATCGTCGTCGAGTTCGCCTCGATGGAGGATCTGGACCGGATCCTCTCGACTCTGGCGCCCGGCGAGGGGCGCGTCATGGATCAGGGGAGCTCCGAGCAGAGCGACGACGACGTCGAGGGCTGACCTCAGCAACTGCCTCCGCGACTCAGGGCGGGCCGTGATCCGGTGAAAGCCGGAACGCGGTCCGCCCTTTGCCTGCGAGCGGTATCGCCCTGAACGCCCCATCGATACGATTCTGGGAGGGCGTATCCGTACTGCGAAGGCCGTGGGAAGCGAGGGAACAGCCGTGGGGCGTCGGCTCGTACCGCTCACTCTGGACAACCTTCCTGACCTCCCCAAGCGATGCCGCTCCTGCGTCTTCTGGGAGCTGGACCCGGTGAGCGGGGAAGCGGCGGTGAAGGCGGGCCGACCGGAGCTGGAGAAGGAGGCCTGGATCTCGGCTGTGCTCCTGGAGTGGGGATCCTGCGGTCGCGTGGTCTACGTCGACGAGGTGCCCGTCGGCTTCGTTCTGTACGCGCCGCCCGCGTACGTGCCGCGCTCCATGGCCTTCCCCACGAGCCCGGTCTCCGCAGATTCCGTCCAGTTGATGACTGCCTGGATCATGCCGGGGTATCAGGGGCAGGGGCTCGGCCGGATGATGGTGCAGACCGTTGCCAAGGATCTGTTGCGCCGGGGCTTCAAGGCGATCGAGGCCTTCGGGGATGCACGCTGGAAGGAGCCGGCCTGTGTGCTCCCCACTGACCACCTCACGGCGGTGGGCTTCAAGACCGTACGGCCCCACCCGACGTATCCGCGCCTGAGGTTGGAGCTGAGGACGACGCTGTCGTGGAAGGAAGACGTGGAGCTGGCCCTGGACCGGCTCCTGGGCGCCGTCCAGAAGGAACCGGCGCTGCGGCCGCTCTGACCGAGCACGTCCGCTCCGATCGTCTCCCTGCGCCCCTCACGAGGACGGCCCGCCTCCCTGAGGAGGCGGGCCGTCGGTGTTTCACGTGAAACAGGGGTGTCAGGCAGTGGCCTCGACGAAGCCCTCGAGGTCGCGGAGGAGCGCGGCCTTCGGCTTGGCGCCGACGATCGTCTTCACGACCTCGCCGCCCTGGTACACGTTGAGCGTCGGAATGGACATGACGCCGTACTTGGCGGCAGTGGCCGGGTTCTGGTCGATGTTGAGCTTCACGATCTCGATCTCGCCGTGCTCAGCGGCGATGGCCTCCAGCGACGGGGCGATCTGGCGGCACGGGCCGCACCACTCGGCCCAGAAGTCCACCAGGACAGGCTTGTCGCTCTTGAGGACGACCTCGTCGAAGTCGGCGTCGGTCACGTTCTTCAGGGTGCCGGCCACGGCAACCTCCCTTTAACTTTGCGGGGTGTGAGTGGTGAAGATGGGGGTCAGACCGCGGGGGTCTCGGCGAGCTTCTCGCTCTTCTCGCTGTCGGCGAGGGCGGCGAGGAAGCGTTCGGCGTCGAGTGCCGCGGAGCAGCCGGTGCCCGCAGCGGTGATCGCCTGACGGTAGGTGTGGTCGACGACGTCGCCGGCGCCGAAGACACCGGCGAGGTTGGTCCGGGTCGAGGGGGCGTCCACCTTGAGGTAGCCCTCCTCGTCCAGCTCCAGCTGGCCCTTGAAGAGCTCGGTGCGCGGGTCGTGGCCCACGGCGATGAACAGACCGGTAGCGGCCAGCTCGGTGGTCTCGCCCGTCTTGGTGTTGCGGAGCGTCAGGCCGGAGAGCTTCTGGTCTCCGTGGATCTCGGCCACCTCGCTGTCCCAGGCGAACTTGATCTTCGGGTCGGCGAAGGCACGCTCCTGCATGGCCTTGGAGGCGCGGAGGGAGTCACGGCGGTGGACGATTGTCACGGACTTGGCGAAGCGCGAGAGGAAGGTGGCCTCCTCCATCGCGGTGTCACCGCCGCCGACGACGGCGATGTCCTGGTCCCTGAAGAAGAACCCGTCGCAGGTGGCGCACCAGGAGACTCCGCGGCCGGAGAGCTCGTCCTCCTTGGGGAGACCGAGCTTGCGGTGCTGGGAGCCGGTGGTGACGATGACGGCCTTGGCGCGGTGCACGGTGCCGGCGGTGTCCGTGACGGTCTTGATCTCGCCCGTCAGGTCCACGGCCACGATGTCGTCGGGCACCAGCTCGGCGCCGAAGCGCTCGGCCTGGGCGCGCATGTTGTCCATCAGGTCCGGGCCCATGATGCCGTCACGGAAGCCGGGGAAGTTCTCCACGTCGGTCGTGTTCATCAGAGCGCCACCGGCGGTGACAGCCCCCTCGAAGACCAGCGGCTTCAGCGACGCACGCGCCGTGTAGAGCGCAGCGGTGTAACCCGCGGGCCCGGAGCCGATGATGATCACGTTACGGACGTCGCTCACGGGTTTCTTCCTCGTCTCTGCAGACTGCCTACTGCCTACGGGGCGGTCGTATCGGTGACTCTCACCCCACCCAACGGATCCTACGGGGCAAGCATTCCCGAGAATGCCGCACGGCACGGCTGAGGAGTCAGGAGCGAGGGTAGGTCTGCGTCGACAGAATCTCAGCCTTGGCCGGTCCCGCGTTCTCGGCGCACGAGGCATCCAGGACGTACGCCTGCACATGGCTGCCCGCGGTGCCCTCGGGCAGGACGAGGAGATAGGCAGGGGTTCCCTGGTAGTCGCCCCTCTGGAAGGCGAGCACGGTGTCGGTACGACCGGTGCCGGCCTTGACGCAGTCGGGCAGGGGCTCGTCCGTCCCCCGCTTGGGGGTGTTGCCGCCCTCGGCGCTGAGTGATTCCGGGCTGGTCTTGGGGGCCCTGACATTTTCCCCCTGGAGCAGCTCCTGGACCTGGACTTCCACCGGCCGGTCGTTGAACCGGCCGTCGCCGATACTGCTCGCGGCGGTGGAGGTCTTTTTGTCGGCCGACTCACCGCCGGTCAGCGACTGCATGCCTCCCTGGGTGAGGAAGAGCGTCATGCCGAGCGCGGCTGCGCCGAAGACCGCGCCCAGAGCGGCGGCGCGGCGGCGACGGGCCTTGGAGCGACCAGGGCCTGTCGCGGCGCGGCCGGCGGTGGCACGGGGGTGTCCGGCCGGCCGATCCGGGGCCGGGGCAGACGCAGCCGTGGAGGGCCGCGCGTCGGGCTGATCGCTCGCTGTTTCACGTGAAACATGCGTGCCGGTCTCGGGGGTGGTCGCGTTGAGCAATGCTTCGGCGGCCAGGGCCGCGTCGATACGGCCCGCGATGTCGGCGGGCATGCGGGGCGGGCCGGGCAGGGTGCCGAGCAGACCGCGGATCTCCTCCAGGGAGGCCTGTACGTCCGCGCAGAGCGAGCAGCCCTCGATATGCCGACGCACCTCTGCCGTACGGGACGGCGAGAGCAGCCCTTCGGTCAGGTCGGAGATCTCCGAAACGTCCGGGTGCTGTGCTGTGTCGGCCCTGCCGGTCGTGGAAGTCACGCGCGCCCACCTCCGCCCTTCACAGCAGCCGGCCCGCTCGGTCCGGTATCCGATGGCCCCGACACCGGTGGGACGGATGTCCCCGGCGTCCGGTTCCTTCCCCGGTCGGGGCCTTCGTTACCCACGGTGTCGGCGCGCAGATGGCTGAGCATGGGCAGCAGCCGGGCGCGCCCGCGCGAACAGCGGCTCTTCACCGTTCCGGTGGGGACGTCCAGGATGCGGGCGGCTTCCGCCACTGGGTAGCCCTGCATGTCCACGAGGACGAGAGCGGCCCGCTGGTCTGCGGGGAGAGTGGCGAGCGCTGCCACCAGTTCACGGTGGAGGTCCTGGCGCTCGGCGGGGGCCTCGGCAGACTCGGCGGGTTCGAGGAGCTGCTCGAACCGTGCGGTGTCGTCCATGGGCGAGGTCCTGCGGGATGCGGCCTTACGGACTCGGTCGAGACAGGCGTTCACGGTGATGCGGTGGAGCCAGGTCGTGACGGCTGACTGGCCGCGGAAGGTGTGGGCGGCCCGGAAGGCGGACACCAGGGCGTCCTGGAGGGCGTCAGCGGCCTCCTCGCGGTCGCCCAGCGTCCGCAGCGCCACAGCCCAGAGTCGATCGCGGTGGCGCCGCACAAGCTCACCGAAGGCGTCGGGGTCGCCGGCGACATGGCGCGCCAGGAGTTCCTGGTCGCTGGTGTCGCCGCCTATGGCCTGTTCCAATGGTGAGCCCCCTCTCCCGATGCCGTCAGCTGGTGATCTTGATATCCGTGATCTTGCCGCGGTAGCCGCCGCCGCTGCTGGGCAGGTCGGTCAGCCAGACGAGAAGGTAGCGCGTCTTCACGGGCTTGTCGGCCGCGAGTGCGACCTGCGTACCCGAGCCCGAATCGACGGTCGTGAAGCCTTCGGGTGCCGCCGGCTGGGACGTGGCGTTCTCGGGTGCGGCCCGCAACTGGACGGCGGTCGTGCCCTGGAAGGTGACGTCGGCCTTGGAGACCTGCTGGACCGTGCCGAGGTCCAGTACGAGGCCCACGCCTTCCTTGAGCCTGCCGAAGTTCGAGTACCCGTAGTAGATGGACGTCTGCCAGGACGTGGAGGGGTTGCCGTCGAAGGCGTTCCTTATCTCCGACGGGGTCTCGGCGCCGTCGCCCTGGGGGTCGAAGTCCTGGGCTCCGGCGATCGTGACCGGCTTGCCCGTCTCGGGCTCCTTCTCATCGTTGTCGTTGTTCTGCGGCTGGGTGGTCTGCGGGGTCTCCTTGTTCCTGTCCTGGTCGAGGAGACGGTCCGCGATCTGCCAGCTGCCGAGCCCGAGGGCGGCGATGAGCAGCGCCGACACAACCCACTTCAGTACCCGGCCGGTGGGGCTCTCCAGCGGGGCGGGAGGCGCGATCACGGGCTGGGTCGGCGGGACGCCCGGTCGGGGCTGCGGGCGGCCGTAGGTGCCCTGCTGGTAGGTCGTGCGCTGGTAGTCGGGCGGCGAGGGGAACTCGGGCTCCGGCGGACGGATGCGGGGCATCGCCGCGACGGCCTTGGCGAGCTCGTCCGGAGTGGTGCAGGGCGGCTCCTGGCGCGAGGCGGTGGCCCCGTCGTTGGCCAGGGCGCGCATCGCGATCTCGGAGAGACCGCGGTGGACCCCTGCCCGCACCTGGTCGGGAGGGAGCAGGCCGACACCCTTGGGCAGCCCGGAGAGGCCGTAGGCGTCGCTGTCGTACGGCCAGCGCTGGGTCAGCGCCGCATAGAGCAGGGCGCCGATGGCCTCGGTGTCGGTGCGCTGGGGGCGATCGGCGCTGATGCCCCGCAGCGCGGCGTTCACGGCCAGGCCGCGGATCCGGTACTGACCCGTGGAGCTGCGCAGTACGGCGCTGGGCGTGAGGCGCAGGTGCGCCAGGCCTTCGCGGTGCGCGGCGGCCATGGCCTGCGAGACCTGGCTGACGAGCTGGTAGGCGTCGTGCGGCTCCAGCGGGCCGGCTGCGAGCAGCGCCGTCAGCTCGGTGGAGTCGGGAAGCCACTCGTGCACGACGTACACGAGGTCGTTCTCCTCGACGGCGTCGAGGACCTGGACGAAGCGGGGGTCTCCGAGGAGCGCCGAGGAACGGGCCGCCGCGAGGACCGAACGGGCCCGTGGGTGGTCGGCCGGCAACAGATGTACTCCGACGGCACGCCGAAGTTTCTCGTCGACGGCACGCCAACTGCTGAAACCGTCCAGACGAGTGACGCACTCCTCCAGTCGGTACCGCCTGGCCAACTTGTGGCCGCTGTGCAGCTCGGGAGTCTCGATGGAGGGCTGTTCGCCGTTCTGCCGCTGAGCGGCGTCGTCCTCTACGACCTCGGCGGACTTCTCCACCGTGTCCTGCGCTTCCGCCACCCCGTCGGTCGCGGCCTTCTCCGCCTTGGCGGTCAGCGGGTCGTCACCGCTGTTGTCGGCCACGTCGACGGCAGCCGTGCTACGTTCCGCCACCGTCGTTCCTGCCTCCCCATCCGTTGCGCCACATCCAACAGCCATGCCAATTGTGCCCACAGTCGGCTGCTATGCACGACACGCGGCAACCGACGATGGTTGTGCGGCAGCTGTCTTCCTATCGTCCCAGGCGTCCACGGACCATACCGACCATGGAGTTCAGCTCCGCGATCCGCATGCGCTTGGCGGCCACGAAGAAGACGCCGAGCAGGACCGCGCCGCCGACGACGAGGGCCACGAGCGAGCCGAGAGCGCCCTCGCCGAGAAGCTTCAACAGGCCGAAACCGACGGCGCCTGCCACGACCGCGGCGGGCAGCGAGGCCAGGCAGAGGCGGGCGTAGGTCCGCATGATGTGGGCGCCGTCCAGGTCGCCGCCCAGCCGGTTGCGCAGCCGCCGCCAGGCGACGCCGACACCGACGGCGTAGGCGAGCCCGTAGGAGGCGGCCATGCCGACGACGGCCCACTGGGCGGGGAGCACGAAGTAACAGGCAGCCGAGGCGGCCGCGTTGACGGCGGCGACGATGACCGTGTTGTAGAACGGCGTCCGGGTGTCCTCGTAGGCGTAGAAGCCGCGCAGGACGACGTACTGGACCGAGTACGGGATGAGGCCGAGGCCGAAGGCCATCAGGATGAATCCCATGCCCTGGGCGGCCTGGACGCCGCTGGAGGCATAGAGCAGGGTGCACATCGGGACGCCGAGCGCCAGGAAGGCGAAGGCGACCGGGACGATCGCGACGGCGGAGTTCCGCAGGCCCTGCGAGATGTCGTCGCGGACCGCGCCGGGGTCGTCGTCGTGAGCGGCGCGGGAGATGCGAGGCAGCAGGGCGGCCATGACCGAGACGGTGATGATGGCCTGCGGCATGCCCCAGATCAACTGGGCGTTGGAGTACGCGAGGAAGCCCGCGCCGTTCTTGCCGGACTCCTCGCCCGCCGCCGTGGCGAGCTGGGTCACGACGAGCACGCCGGCCTGGTTGGCGAGGACGAACAGCACGGTCCACTTGGCGAGCTTGACGGTCTTGCCGAGGCCGTGGCCCTTCCAGTCGAAGCGGGGGCGGAAGCGGAAGCCCGTCTCGCGGAGGTACGGGATCATCGCCAACGCCTGGACGACGAGGCCGAGGAGGGTGCCGATGCCGAGCAGACGGATGCCGTCGTCGGGGATCGTCTGCACGCCCATCTGGGATTCGGCGGAGGTGCCGTAGACCCAGATGAACAGCCCGAACGTGACGATCATGACGATGTTGTTGAGGACCGGGGTCCACATCATCGCGCCGAACTTGCCCCGCGCGTTGAGGATCTGACCCATCACCACATGCACACCCATGAAGAAGATCGTGGGCAGGCAGTAGCGGGCGAAGGTCACGGCGACGCTGTTGGCAGCGGCATCGTCGGCGATCGTGTTCGACATCAGCCGGATCAGGAGCGGGGCGGCGAAGACGGCGATGACCACGATGGCGCCGAGCGCCACCATGACCAGGGTCAGCAGCCGGTTGGCGTAGGCCTCGCCGCCGTCCTCGTCGTTCTTCATCGAGCGGACGAGCTGCGGCACGAAGACCGAGTTGAGGCCGCCGCCGACGGTGAGGATGTAGATCATCGTCGGCAGGGTGTACGCGATGGTGAAGGTGTCACCGAGCAGGGCGGCGCCGAGCGCTCCGGTGATCACCAGGCTGCGGACGAAGCCGGTGAGCCGGGAGACCAGGGTGCCGGCCGCCATCACCGCACTGGACTTCAGGAGGCCGGAGGCGCGGCCGGACTTCTTCGGTGCGGGAGCGGGCATCGGATTCGGCTCCGGGGCGGGCGGGGGCACCTGGCCGGGCGTCTGCTGATCCCGGTACAGGTGGGCGAAGGCGTCCGGCTCGGGCTGCTCGTCGCCGGCCCGCGTCACGAGATCGTCCACCCCGGTGAACTGGACGGTGCGGGCGTCGTCGCCGTACGGCAGATGCCGCGAGGGGCCGTCCGGCTCGGGCGCAGGGGTCTGCGCCCATACCCGGGGGTCAGGGGCGTGCTGCGGGGCCGCGGGCTGCTGGTAGAGCGGCTGAGGCTCCTGGTACGTGCCCGGCGGGGGCGGCGGGTGCGCGGCGCGGTCGTAGAGCGCCTCGGTCACCGGGTCCTGCGCGGACAGGTCCCGTGCCTGGTACGGGTCGTGGGCGTACGCGTCCTGGACGTAGGGGTCCTGAGCGTACTGGTTCTGGGCGTACGGGTCCGAGGCGGGCTGCTGCTGCGACGGAGGGCCCGGCGGCCGGCCGGGTCCCGGGGTCGCCGCGGGCGTTCCACCGGACGGCTCGGTGCCGCCCACGCCCTGGCCGCGGTCACCGTCGTACGGCGCGTTCATGGTTACCCCACCTCATCGTCCCCGGCCGACCGGCCACGACATCGCTCAACGGTCCACCTTCTCACCCGCGTCGGACGGGTTACCGCTTTCGGGACCGGTGTCCGGCGCAGGGTCACTCGGCTGCTCCGGATCGTCGCTCTCCGCAGTCTCCGCTTCGGCGTTCCGTGCCGCCGCGCGCTTGCGCTGGGTGTACATCCGGGCTCCGGCGAGGACGAGGAGCAGCACACCGCCGGCGATGACGAGCATCACGGTCGGAGTGATCTCGGAGACCTTCACGGTGAAGGTCATCTCCTGTCCGTACGGCGTGCCGTCCTTGGTGAACAGCTGGGCCGTCATGGGCACCGGACCGTTAGCGTTGGCCGAGGCGGTGAACTTCACCGACTGGCTGTGCCCGGCGGCGATCTTGACCGGGAGCTCGGCGACGGCGTCGCCGCCGTTGAGCTTCAGCCGGGTCTTGTTGCCGGAGGTCAGCCTCAGGACGAGATCGTCCACGCCCTGCAGCAGCTTGTTCTGGACGGTCACCGGGATGGTGGCGCTGCGGCCGGAGAGCGTGAGGTCCGACTTGTCGACGAGCTGTACCTCGCGCGTGAGGCTCTCGAGGTACTGGTGCACCGTGATCCGGTACAGCGAGGCGGAGGCGGCCTGGCCGCGCCAGGAGGTGGACATCTCGCGGCTGATGGCGTTGCCGAAGGGCGTCACCACGCGGTCGGGCAGGGTGAGGATGACCTTGAAGTCGTCCAGGGCCGCGCGGGTGCCCTTCATGTCGCGGAAGGCCTCGACCGGGAGCTCCTGCTTGCGCAGCGCACGGGGGTACCGGGATGCGCCCGGCACCGTGGTGGCGGCGTCGGGGTCCGGCTTCACGGCTGAGGCAGCGATGAGGTCGAGGGGCTGCGTCCAGCGCTGGGCCGTCAGGCCGCGCAGTGCGGTCGCCATGCTCTGTGCCTGCGAGGTGGTCGGAATCCGCTGGGGGGCGACCACGATGCTGCGCTGCTGCTCGGGCTGTTCCAGGGTGACCGCGAGCGTCTGGGCGAGGAACTCCTGGACGGCGAGGGTCGAGTTGCCTGCGCGGAGCAAGTCGCCCTCGAAGGCCGTCGAGAGGGAGGCGTCGCTCACGACGGCGGTGGTACCGCCCCCGACGGGGCGAGCCGCCGTCGGCGTGTACGAGAGGTCGTCCCGGAAACTGTCGCTGCGGGCGATCACCTTGTGGGCCCCCGCCGAGGTGGCCACATCCATGATCGAGGGGTCGACGGCCCCGTTCACGGGCCAGGAGAAGTCGGTGGACGGCTTCACATGGAGGATGGTCTCCACGGTCGTCCCGGCCAGCTCCGTCGCCGGCCGGAGGTGGCTCAGCGAGCCGGGGACGTCCTTGCCGCGGTGGGCGAGAGAGGCGATGTCCGGGTCCGCGAACGGCAGGGCGACGACCTTGCGGCCCACCACGGCCTTCTGCAGCGAGTCCAGCCACCGCTTGGCGACGGCCTGCTTGGTGCCCGGTACCGTGCCCGTGCCGTCCTTCACCTGGTAGCTCCGCGTCATGGCGTCGACGGTGGCCAGCAGGTCCGGGTCGATGACCCAGGTGACGGGAAGCTCCTTGCCCAGCGTGACCATCTGGTCCAGCCGTCCGCCGGGGGCGAGCTCGGCAGCCAGGTCGTCGTTCTCGAAGACCGGCGTCTGCTGGTCGTCGGAGCCGGTCTCGGCGGAGACGTGAGCCGAGGAGATCAGCGGCCAGAGGTAGGTGAGCTGGGTCTTCTTCTCCGCCGCCTCGGGCTGGTACGGCAGGAAGGTCCGCTCGATGCCGAGGACGCGCTTCCCGAGCTGGGAGGCGGTCTGGCCGGAGAGGGAGACCCCCAGCTGGTAGACACCCTCGTCATCGAGTCCGAGCTTGTCGACCGGGACGGAGAGCGTGAAGTCCTTGCTGAGCCCGGCCGCGAGGCTGGGGATCTTGACCGTGTAGCGGCCGCCGAGCGGGGCGGGGTCGCTGCCGGCCCGGAAACCGGTACGGCCCGAGATCTGCTCGATCTGGCTCCGGCTCGTCATCCGGGGGCCGACCCTGACGTCCACCGTGGCATCGGTCACGGTCTGCTTGCCCTTGTTGGTCACCGTCCCGGAGACCGTGACCGTGTCGCCCTCCACCGGCGCGCTCGGCTTGAGCGTGTCGAGAGACACATCGACGGTGCGCGAGCCGGTGCCGTCCTCAGCGGTGACGACCGACGGTTCCATGGCGGTCGCGGCGACGGCCGGCGGCGCCACCGCGCCCTGCAGAAGCCCGACGAGGAGGGGCGCCCCCGCGAGGAGGGACGCCGTGCGCCGCAGCCACCGACGGGCAGGTGAGGGATGGGTCCCCTGGATGTCTGCCGCCTCGGCCACGCGTTCGCCCGTCCTCGTCGTAATCAGTGGTGCAGGTGGTTCCCCATTGCTGTGTCCACGCATGGTAACGAGGCACGCCGGGAGCAAGTGCCGGGGACTGCTCCAGCCGATCTCGACGGGATCACCGGACCCCCGGGAAAACGGGGACGTCGGCGGGGGCCGGGGCACGTACCCTTTTCTGTTGTGCCGAACGCCAACGAAGACACCCCGACTGCACTGAGCCAGGTGCAACGCCGCGCGGTCAGCGAACTACTGCGCGTGTCCCCTGTCGCCGACGACCTCGCCGTCCGTTTCCAGGATGCAGGTTTCAGCCTCGCGCTGGTCGGCGGTTCGGTGCGGGACGCGTTGCTCGGGCGGCTCGGCAACGATCTCGACTTCACCACCGACGCCCGGCCCGAGGACGTCCTGAAGATCGTCCGCCCGTGGGCCGACGCGGTCTGGGAGGTCGGGATCGCCTTCGGCACGGTCGGCTGCCAGAAGAGCGGCTACCAGATCGAGGTGACGACGTACCGCTCCGAGGCGTACGACCGCACCTCGCGTAAGCCCGAGGTCTCCTACGGCGACTCCATCGAGGAGGACCTCGTCCGGCGTGACTTCACCGTCAACGCCATGGCCGTGGCCCTGCCGGAGAAGGAGTTCGTCGACCCGTACGGGGGCCTCGACGACCTTGCCGCGCGGGTGCTGCGCACTCCTGGTACCCCGGAGGAGTCGTTCTCCGACGATCCGCTGCGGATGATGCGCGCGGCGCGCTTCGCCGCCCAGCTCGACTTCGAGGTCGCCCCCGAGGTCGTCACGGCGATGACCGAGATGGCCGGCCGTCTGGAGATCGTCTCCGCGGAGCGGGTCCGGGAGGAGCTCAACAAGCTCTTGCTCGCCGCTCACCCCCGCAAGGGGCTCGGTCTGCTCGTCGACACGGGTCTGGCTGACCATGTGCTGCCGGAGCTGCCGGCGCTGCGGCTCGAGAGTGACGAGCACCACCGGCACAAGGACGTCTACGAGCACTCTCTGACCGTTCTCGACCAGGCGATCGACCTGGAGGAGGACGGGCCGGACCTCGTGCTGCGTCTCGCCGCGCTGCTGCACGACATCGGCAAGCCCCGTACCCGTCGCTTCGAGAAGGACGGTCGTGTCTCGTTCCACCACCATGAGGTGGTCGGGGCGAAGATGACCAAGAAGCGCATGACGGCGCTGAAGTACTCGAACGAGATGATCAAGGACGTTTCGCGTCTGGTGGAGCTGCACCTGCGCTTCCACGGATACGGAACGGGTGAGTGGACCGACTCCGCCGTCCGCCGTTATGTGCGCGACGCGGGGCCTCTGCTCTCGCGACTGCACAAGCTGACGCGCTCGGACTGCACGACGCGGAACAAGCGTAAGGCCGGCGCCCTCTCGCGGGCCTACGACGGGCTGGAAGAGCGGATCGCCCAGCTCCAGGAGCAGGAGGAGCTGGACGCGATCCGTCCCGACCTGGACGGCAACCAGATCCAGGAGACCCTCGGCATCCGTCCCGGCCCGGCCGTCGGGCAGGCGTACAAGTTCCTGCTGGAGCTGCGTCTGGAGAACGGGCCGATGGAGCATGAGGCTGCTGTCGCGGCGCTCAAGGAGTGGTGGGCGGCTCAGAGCTGAGGCGAACGCGGTCGATGTTTCACGTGAAACATCGACGCGCGGCATCGACGGAGGGGTGATGTTTCACGTGAAACATCACCCCTCCTTCCGTCGGCTCCACAGCATCAAGGCGATCGACGCATAGACGGCGGCGACCATCACCACGACAGGGACGGACCGGCCGTCGGGGGGCAGCATCAGCGCCGCGACCGCTGCCGCACCTACGAAAGCGACGTTGAAGAGCGTGTCGTAGAGCGAGAAGACCCGTCCGCGGTAGGCGTCGTCCACGGATGTCTGGACGACCGTGTCCGTCGCGATCTTGGTGCCCTGGGTGACCAGCCCCAGGAGGAAGGCCGCGATCATCAGCGGGGTCTGCGCGAAGGGCAGCCCCAGCGCGGGCTCCAGGACGGCCGCTGAGCCCGAGCACACGATCATCCAGCCGAAGGGACCGAACCGCCCGATCGCCCAGGGCGAGATGACGGCGGCCGCGAAGAACCCGGCCCCGGAGAACGCCACCGCGAGACCGAGCAGCGCGAGCCCTTCCGACTCCGTGGAGCTCCAGGCGTAGCGGCAGAGCATCAGCACGGTCACCGTGAGGGCGCCGTAGCAGAAGCGCATCAGGGTCACCGCGGCCAGTGCGCGGGCCGCGGGCCGCCGCTCGGCCAGATGGCGCAGTCCTGCCACCAGTCCATGGGCCGTCGACGCCAGCGCGGCACGGAGCCGGGGCTGGACGAGGTCCGGGTCGGGGCCGAGGAGTTCCCTGGGCATCCGCAGGGAGGCGAGGGCGGAGCAGAGATAGAGGAGGGCGCCGAGCACCACGACGGCTGCGTCGGAGTCCTCGGACAGGATGCGCACTCCGAAGGCCAGTCCGCCTCCCGCGGTCGCGGCCACGGTACCGGCGGTCGGGGAGAGGGAGTTGGCGACGACCAGCCGCTCGTCGTCGACGACCCGTGGTAGTGCGGCCGAGAGACCGGCGAGGACGAAGCGGTTGACGGCCGTCACCGACAAGGCGGAGGCGTAGAAGAGCCAGTCGGGCACGGAGGCGAGCATCAGCACCGCCGTACCGCAGGCGAGGAGGGTCCGCAGCAGGTTTCCGTAGAGGAAGACCTGGCGTCGCTGCCAGCGGTCCAGGAGTACGCCCGCGAAGGGCCCGACGAGGGAGTACGGGAGGAGCAGCACGGCCATGGCGGAGGCGATGGCCGCGGGAGAGGTCTCCTTCTCGGGGGAGAACACGACGTACGTGGCCAGTGCCACCTGGTAGACGCCGTCGGCGCACTGGGAGAGCAGACGGACGGCGAGAAGGCGGCGGAAGTTCGTCAGGCGCAGGAGTACGCGCAGATCACGTACGACGGGCATGGCAGCAAGACTCACATACGACGAGGGCCCCCGGGTGAAACACCGGGGACCCTCGATCGACGAAGTGGATCAGCGCCTCAGCGCTCGACCTCGCCCTTGATGAACTTCTCGACGTTGGCGAACGCCTCGTCGTCGAAGTACTGCACCGGCGGGGACTTCATGAAGTACGAAGAGGCAGAGAGGATCGGGCCACCGATGCCCCGGTCCTTGGCGATCTTCGCGGCGCGCAGCGCGTCGATGATGACACCGGCCGAGTTCGGGGAGTCCCACACCTCGAGCTTGTACTCCAGGTTCAGCGGAACGTCACCGAAGGCGCGACCCTCGAGGCGGACGTACGCCCACTTGCGGTCGTCCAGCCAGGCCACGTAGTCCGACGGGCCGATGTGGACGTTCTTCTCGCCCAGCTCGCGGTCGGGGATCTGCGAGGTGACGGCCTGGGTCTTCGAGATCTTCTTCGACTCGAGGCGGTCGCGCTCGAGCATGTTCTTGAAGTCCATGTTGCCGCCGACGTTGAGCTGCATGGTGCGCTCAAGACGGACACCGCGGTCCTCGAACAGCTTTGCCATCACGCGGTGCGTGATGGTGGCGCCGACCTGGGACTTGATGTCGTCACCGACGATCGGGACACCGGCCTCGGTGAACTTGTCGGCCCACTCCTTGGTGCCGGCGATGAAGACCGGGAGGGCGTTGACGAAGGCGACCTTGGCGTCGATGGCGCACTGCGCGTAGAACTTCGCGGCCTCCTCGGAGCCCACGGGCAGGTAGCAGACGAGCACGTCGACCTGCTTGTCCTTGAGGACCTGGACGACGTCCACGGGAGCCTCGGCGGACTCCTCGATGGTCATGCGGTAGTACTTGCCGAGACCGTCGAAGGTGTGGCCGCGCTGAACCGTGACGCCCGAGTTCGGGACGTCGCAGATCTTGATGGTGTTGTTCTCGCTGGCGCCGATGGCGTCGGAGAGGTCGAGGCCGACCTTCTTCGCGTCGACGTCGAAGGCGGCGACGAACTCCACGTCACCGACGTGGTAGTCGCCGAACTGGACGTGCATCAGGCCGGGCACCTTGGACGCCGGGTCGGCGTCCTTGTAGTACTCGACGCCCTGTACCAGCGAGGCGGCGCAGTTGCCCACGCCGACGATGGCTACGCGAACCGAACCCATTCCGGTTGCTCCCTGTGTGATCGTGGAAGCCCTGCGGGATGCAGGGATTCACTTGGCGGTGTCGTCGGACGGATCCGGCCGGGTACTGCCCCCGTGCCGGGGCAGGCCGCCCGTTTCTCCAGAATCGTTGTCCTGCTGAGCGGCGCCCTCGGGGGCGTCGGGACCGGATCGCTGATCCCGTCCCGCCCGCTCGCTCTCGATGAGCTCGTTCAGCCAGCGCACTTCGCGCTCCACGGACTCCATTCCGTGGCGCTGCAGCTCAAGTGTGTAGTCGTCGAGGCGCTCGCGTGTGCGGGCCAGAGAGGCGCGCATCTTCTCCAGACGCTCCTCCAGCCGGCTGCGGCGGCCTTCCAGTACGCGCATCCGCACCTCGCGCTCGGTCTGGCCGAAGAAGGCGAAGCGGGCGGCGAAGTGCTCGTCCTCCCAGGTGTCCGGACCGGTGTGGGAGAGGAGCTCTTCGAAGTGCTCCTTACCTTCGGCCGTCAACCGGTAGACGATCTTGGCGCGGCGTCCTGCGAGTGACGCGGCCAGGGCATCTTCGGGGGCGCTGCCCGGCTCCTCGATCAACCAGCCGTTGGCGACCAGCGTCTTGAGGCAGGGATAGAGGGTCCCGTAGCTGAAGGCCCGGAAGATGCCCAGCGAGGTGTTGAGCCGCTTGCGCAGCTCGTACCCGTGCATGGGCGCCTCGCGGAGCAGGCCGAGAACGGCGAATTCGAGGATTCCCGAGCGCCTGCTCATCCGTCCCCTCCTCCGCTGTCGGGTGCCCTTATGCCGTACTGATGTATCGACTCGATACATCATGACGATAGAACGGCCATCCTGCTGCGACAAGTGGGGCCACGGTGACCGGCGTCACATCGTCAATTCACAGCAATCGACTTGCCTGATTTGGGGTGAACTTCGGCTCTAGGAGGGTTTTGGCCGTGCGTAGTCTGTCCGGCATGCAGACCACCGGGAACCGAGCGACGCCGCAGTGCGTCAGTGATCGGGGTGACCGGCTGCGGTACGGGAGGGCTTCTGGTGAAGCCCGGCCGTGCGCATTTCGGGGGGACCGGAACTCAACTGCCGCTTCCAGGCGTACGCGCCTGCCCGAGGAGTAGTCGTTCGATGAGCGAGCATCGTCGCAAAATGCCGCAGTCGCAGCCGCCGAGTGGCGGCCGCGCGGCGGCCCGGCGCGCCGCCCAGCAGCCCCAGGGCCGCCGGTCGGCCCAGGGACGGGATGTCAGCACCGGCTCCCCTTCGTCTGGGTACGGAGAGGAGCCCACCTACGGTGGACGGGCCGAGGCTCGTCGTGCCGCGCAGCGCGGAGGCCGTCGGCGTGCGCCCGACGGCGGCGCGGGCGGCGGCCACGGTGGTGGCCGTCGTGGCGGTGGAGGCGGCGGGCAGGGTGGTGGCCCGGGCCGTGGCCGTGGGGGCGGTCGCCCTCCGGGCAGGAAGCGCCTGATCGACTACCCGCGGTACGACAAGTACGGCTGGCGCCGCTGGGTGCCCTCCTGGAAGCTCGTCTCAGGCCTCTGCCTGGCGTTCCTCGGCCTGGTGATGGGGGCGGCGACGATCGCGTACTCCCAGGTGGGGATCCCCAAGGAGGCTCTGGCCGCCAAGGCGCAGAACAACGTCTACTACTGGTCCGACGGCTCGCAGATGGCCGCGACCGGTGGTGAGGTCAACCGGCAGATCATCGGGATCGACCAGATCCCGAAGGACATGCAGAACGCGGTGATCTCGGCCGAGAACAAGACGTTCCGCGACGACTCCGGCGTCGACCCGATGGGCATCGGCCGCGCCGTCTGGAACATGGCCAAGGGCGGCGAGACGCAGGGCGGCTCGACCATCACCCAGCAGTACGTGAAGAACAACCTGCTCAACGACCAGTCGCAGACCCTGTCTCGCAAGGTCAAGGAGCTCTTCATCTCCATCAAGGTCGGCGCCGAGATGGAGAAGCCCGAGATCATGGCGGGCTACCTGAACACCGCCTACTACGGGCGCGGCGCCTACGGCATCCAGGCGGCGGCCCGGACGTACTTCGGCAAGGACGCCAAGCACCTCAACGCGAGCGAGTGCGCGTTCCTCGCCTCGCTCCTCAAGGGCGCGACGTACTACGACCCCGCCGGCTCCACCGAGATCGACCCCCAGGCGACGCCGCAGGCGAACCTGAAGCGGGCCACGGACCGCTGGTCGTGGATCCTCGACGAGATGGTCAAGGACAAGCACATCACCGCGGCGGACCGGGCGAAGTACCCGGCCTTCCCCAAGGTGCAGCCGCCGAAGAAGAACGCCCAGCTGACCGGTCAGGTCGGCTACCTGGTGAGCACGGCCAAGGCCAACTTCATCAACAACCATCCGGGGATGGACGAGAAGAAGCTCGCCGGGGGTGGATACGAGATCTACACGACCTTCGACAAGAAGAAGGTCAAGGCTCTCGAGGACTCCATCAAGAAGGTCTACGACGAGCACATCGACCCGAAGAAGCGGCCGAAGGAGGACACTCACGTCCAGTTCGGCGGTGCCTCGGTCGACCCGAAGACCGGTGAGATCGTCGCCCTCTACGGCGGCACCGACGCCACCAAGCACTTCACCAACAACGCCGACCAGACCGGTGCGCAGGTCGGATCGACGTTCAAGCCGTTCGTGCTGGCCGCGGCCATGGAGTACGGCGTCCGCGACCCCGACGAGGGCAAGGTCCAGGACGCCACGACCCGCACCATCGTCGACCCGAACAAGAGCCGCTACAACGGCAAGAACAAGCTCCGGATCAAGAACTACGACGGCACGGTCTGGCACAACGAGAAGGGCGAGGAGTGGCTGCAGGTCAACGACGATGACGCCAGCTACGGCCCGATGAGCCTGCGCGAGGCGATGATCCGCTCCGCCAACTCGCCCTACGTGCAGCTCGGCATGGACGTCGGCATCGACGAGGTCCGCAAGACGGCCGTCAGGGCCGGTCTGCGGGAAGGCTCGCTGGTCAAGGCCAACGTGCCGTCGTTCTCCCTCGGTATCTCCGACCCGAGCGCCATCCGCATGGCCGGCGCGTACGCGACCTTCGCGAACAACGGCGAGCGCAACGACCCGTTCTCCGTGAAGGAGGTGAAGGAGAAGGGGCAGGTCATCTACAAGCACGAGTCGAAGACCGAGCGGGCCTTCTCCTCGGCGGTCGCCAGCAACGTGACCGACGTCCTGCGCGACGTCGTCGAGAACCCGAAGGGCACCGGCCGCAAGGCCGCGATTCCGGGCCGGGACGTGGCCGGCAAGACCGGTACCACCGACGGCAACAACTCGGCCTGGTTCGTCGGGTACACGCCGAACCTGTCGACCGCGATCGACATGTACCGCTTCGACGACGACGAGAGCAAGGAAGGCCGTAAGTTCCTGTCGATGTTCGGCACGGGAGCCCAGCCCAAGATCCACGGTTCGTCCTTCCCCTCGCAGATCTGGAAGGACTACATGACCGACGCCCTTAAGGGCATGAAGGTCGAGTCGTTCCCGGAGCCGGAGGACCTGGACGCGGAGGCCGTCTTCGGCGGTGGCGCCGCCAGCCCCACCCCGACGCCGACCGAGACCCCGTCGCAGTCGCCGTCCGCGACCATCACTCCCTCGCAGACGCCGTCGCAGACGCCCAGCAAGTCGCCTGGCCCGGACAAGACCTGTGACGTCTGGGACTGGCCGTGCGAGGACAACGGCGGCCAGAACGGCGGTCAGGACGGCGGCCAGGACGGCGGAGCGACGGGGACACCGACGGCTCCGACGACTCCGACGTCACCGACGCCGACGGACACCGGCAAACCCGGCAGGGCCAGCGGCGGAAGCGGCTGGCTGGGCGGCTGACACCCGCCCGCCAGCCCCTGTCCGGCAGCGCCCCGAGGGCCGCGGTACCCGGCACGTACGCACACGTACGTCGCCCGGTACGGCGGCCCTCACCGTTTCCCGGGGACGTACGGCAGGATGTCCCCATGCCGAGCCTCCACAAGACGAGTCCGCAGCGGGACCGGCCGCAGAACCCGGCGACGGTGTGCCCCACCCGTCGCGACGAGGTCGCCGCGGCGGGCAGCGAGCTGATCGGCGGGCCGGTCGGCCGTCGGGCCCTGCTCGGCAGCGGGCAGCTCACCCCTGTGCGGGTGATCGCACTGGTGGCCATCGGGATGTTTGCGCTCGGCATGGTGCAGAAGATCCCGTGTTACGACTGGGCCTGGTTCCGGGGCACCACCTCGCAGTACACCCACGCCTGTTACTCCGACATCCCCCATCTCTTCGTCGGACGCGGGTTCGCCGAGGGCCTGGTCCCGTACTTCGACCGGCTGAGCGGCGACATAGAGTTCCTGGAGTACCCGGTCCTCACCGGGCTGTTCATGCAGGTCGCGGCCTGGCTGACGCCCGGTGGCAGCGACCTCGTGCACCGCGAGCAGATGTACTGGATGGTCAACGCGGGCATGCTGATGGTCTGCGCCGTCATCATGGCCGTGTGCGTGGCCCGTACGCACCGCCGTCGGCCCTGGGACGCCCTCCTGGTCGCCCTGGCCCCCGCGTTCGCCCTCACGGCGACGGTCAACTGGGACCTGCTTGCCGTGGCGCTGACCTCGGCCGCCGTCCTGATGTGGTCGCGCGGCCGTCCACTCGCGTTCGGGGCCCTGCTCGGCCTGGCGGTCGCGGCGAAGTTCTACCCGTTCCTGATCCTGGGGCCGCTGTTCCTGCTGTGCTGGCGGGCCGGCCGCTGGCGCGAGTTCGGCGCGGCGCTGGTCGGGGCGGCCGGTGTGTGGCTCGCCGTGAACCTGCCGGTGATGCTGCTCGCGCCGGAGGGCTGGAAGCAGTTCTACGCCTTCAACGAGGCGCGGAACGTCGACTTCGGGTCCGTCTGGCTGCTCATCAGCCAGCGCACCGGCGAGCAGATCTCCCCCGGCAGCGCCAACACGTACACCATGGTGCTGATGGCCGTCGTCGCCGCGGCCCTCGCCGTCCTGGCGCTGACGGCGCCCCGCCGACCCCGGTTCGTCCAGCTGGCGTTCCTGATCGTGGCCGCGTTCGTGCTGACCAACAAGGTGTACTCGCCGCAGTACGTGCTCTGGCTCATCCCCCTCGCCGCCCTCGCCCGGCCGCGCTGGCGGGACTTCCTGATCTGGCAGGCGTGCGAGGTCATGTACTTCCTGGGCATCTGGATGTACCTGGCCTTCACCACCAGCGGCAACAAGCAGGGGCTGCCGACGGACGGCTACCACTTCGCGATCGTGCTGCACCTGGTCGGCACGCTGTACCTGTGCGCGGTGGTCGTGCGCGACATCCTGGCGCCCGAACGGGACGTGGTGCGGCAGGACGGCTCCGACGACCCCTCCGGGGGCGTCCTGGACGGCGCTGAGGACGTTTTCGTACGGGGCAGGGCGGCCCACCCCGCCCGGCACGCGGCCCCGGCCGTGGAGGGGCCGCGTGTGGAGTGGGGAGTCCCCGCGGACGGGGCTCCCCGGGACCCGCGGGCCGACTAGGGCCTGTCCTTCGGACTAGCGCTCGACGAGCCGGTCGAACTGCGTCGTCGTGTGCCGCAGATGGGCCACGAGCTCGTCGCCGACCTTCGGCTCCTGGGCGTCGGCCGGCACGAACAGGATCGACACCTGCATGTGCGGCGGCTCGGCGAACCAGCGCTGCTTGCCGGCCCAGACGAACGGAGAAAGGTTCCGGTTGACGGTCGCGAGACCGGCGCGGGCCACGCCCTTGGCGCGTGGCATCACACCGTGCATCGCCTTGGGCGCCTCCAGACCCACTCCGTGGGAGGTGCCGCCGGCGACGACCACCAGCCAGCCGTCGGAGGCGGCCTTCTGCTGGCGGTAGCCGAAGCGGTCGCCCTTGGCGACGCGCGTGACGTCCAGGACCGCTCCGCGGTACTCGGTGGCCTCGTGGTCGCCCAGCCAGAGCCGGGTGCCGATCCGGGCACGGAACCGGGTCTGCGGGAACTGCTGCTGGAGCCGGGCCTGCTCCTCGGCCCGCAGATGGCTGACGAACATGGTCTGCAGCGGCAGCCGTGCGGCCCGCAGCCGGTCCATCCAGCCGATGACCTCCTCGACCGCGTCGGTGCCGTCCGTGCGGTCCAGGGGCAGATGGAGGGCGAAGCCCTCGAGCCGTACGTCCTCGATGGCCGCGTGAAGCCGTCCCAGGTCCTCTTCGAGGACGCCGTGGCGCTTCATCGAGCTCATGCACTCGATGACCACCCGTGCGCCCACGAGGGCGTGCACGCCGTCCACGGAGGACACGGAGCGGACCACGCGGTCCGGCAGCGGCACCGGCTCCTCGCCCCGCCGGAACGGGGTGAGGACCAGCAGGTCGCCGCCGAACCAGTCCTTGATCTTCGCGGCCTCGTACGTGGTGCCCACGGCGAGCATGTCCGAGCCGAAGCGCGAGGCCTCGTCGGCCAGCCGCTCGTGGCCGAAGCCGTAGCCGTTGCCCTTGCAGACCGGGATCAGGCCGGGGAACTGGTCGATCACGGACTTCTGGTGCGCCCGCCAGCGAGCGGTGTCGACGTAGAGGGAGAGCGCCATGGCCGGCCCGGAACCTTTCTGGTGGCTGCGGTGTATCAAAGGTGTGTACGAGACTTACGAGATTACGTACGAGGTTACGGGCGCGACGCCCGGCCCGTCAGCGACGCGACATGTAGATGTCCAGCGCCTTGTGCAGGAGCTTGTTGAGCGGGAAGTCCCACTCGCCGACGTACTCCACCGCCTCGCCGCCCGTTCCCACCTTGAACTGGATGAGACCGAAGAGGTGGTCGGTCTCGTCGAGCGAGTCCGAGATGCCCCGCAGGTCGTAGACGGTCGCACCCATCGCATAGGCGTCGCGCAGCATCCGCCACTGCATCGCGTTCGAGGGCCTGACCTCGCGGCCGATGTTGTCGGAGGCGCCGTAGGAGTACCAGACGTGCCCGCCGACCACGAGCATCGTGGCCGCCGAGAGGTTCACGCCGTTGTGCCGGGCGAAGTACAGCCGCATGCGGTTGGGGTCCTCGTTGTTGAGGACGGTCCACATACGCTGGAAGTACGACAGCGGGCGCGGGCGGAAGTGGTCGCGGACGGCCGTGATCTCGTACAGGCGCTGCCACTCGGCGAGGTCCTCGTAGCCTCCCTGGACGACCTCGACACCGGCCTTGTCGGCCTTCTTGATGTTGCGGCGCCACAGCTGGTTGAAGCCCTTGAGGACGTCGTCGAGCGAGCGGTTGGCGAGCGGTACCTGGAAGACGTAGCGCGGCTGGACGTCACCGAAGCCGGCGCCGCCGTCCTCGCCCTGCTGCCAGCCCATCTTCCGCAGCCGGTCGGCGACTTCGAAGGCGCGCGGCTCGATGTGCGAGGCCTCGACGTCCTTCAGGCGCTTCACGTCCGGGTCCTGGATGCCGGACTTGATCGCGGCGGAGTCCCAGCGGCGGATGACGACCGGCGGGCCCATCTTCACGGAGAAGGCGCCCTGCTGCTTGAGATGCGCCAGCATCGGCTGCAGCCAGTCGTCGAGGTTCGGGGCGTACCAGTTGATGACCGGGCCCTCGGGCAGATAGGCCAGGTAGCGCTTGATCTTCGGCAGCTGGCGGTAGAGCACGAGGCCCGCGCCGACGAGCTCGCCGGACTTGTCGAACCAACCCAGGTTCTCCGACCGCCACTCGGTCTTCACATCAGCCCACGCCGGGACCTGGCAGTGGCTCGCCGAGGGCTGGCTCTGGATGAATGCCAGATGCTGCTCACGGCTGATGGTCCTCAGGGTCAGGCTCACGGGGCGCTCCTCGGCAGGTGTGTCCCCATCGGTTCAGGGGCTCCGGCTCTCGCGCCGAAGCCTACTGTGACCGGGGAGCGCCCCGACGGGACGTGTGTCCCTTGGCCGGTGACCGACCCGGATGCCTCAGATGAGGCCCCCGTAGAACATGCCGAGATAGAAGCCCACCGCCGAGGCTCCGAGCCCGACGATCAGGGCGAAGCGCTCCCTCGTGGTCACGGAGATGAACTGGCCGGACGCGCCGGTCATGATGCCGATCAGTCCGGACCAGGAAGCCAGTACGTGCAGGCTGTGGAACTGCGCGGTGATGAAGGAGAGGACGCCGAGGAAGAGCGTCACCGCCATCAGGGTGTCCTGGAGCGGGTGGGGCCTGCCGTCGGTGGCGAGGAGGGAATGTCCGGGGTCGGGTCGCATTGCCTGTGCCATGGGGCACCTCCTGCGTGGCTGCGGGAAGGCGGCGCATCGTAGCGCCGCCGACATCCGTTGTGTACAGATTGCGTCCCCCCACCACCGGATTTCAACCGGAAGCGGATGTGCGGGTACTCTGTACGGTCTGCACCGGTGTCTGCCCTGGTCCGTCTCGGACCTCGACGGTCTCCTCGCTCGCCGAGGGGCATTGTCAGTGGCGGCCGATACCGTTGCTTACGCATCACGACCCTCCTGCCACGGAACGACCGTGGCCGCTGAGTCCAAAGGAGGTGGGTTCCACATGCGTCACTACGAGGTGATGGTCATCCTCGACCCCGATCTCGAGGAGCGCGCTGTCTCCCCGCTGATCGAGAACTTCCTCTCCGTCGTCCGTGAGGGCAACGGAAAGGTTGAGAAGGTCGACACCTGGGGCCGTCGTCGTCTCGCCTACGAGATCAAGAAGAAGCCCGAGGGCATCTACTCGGTCATCGACCTGCAGGCCGAGCCTGCGGTCGTCAAGGAGCTCGACCGCCAGATGAACCTGAACGAGTCGGTCCTCCGGACCAAGGTCCTCCGCCCCGAGACCCACTGAGCGTCTAGCTCAGAGGTCATCGGGTTCGAGTAGCAGTAAGCAGCCAGAAGCAATCCCGCCGAGAGGTTCATCCAATGGCAGGCGAGACCGTCATCACGGTCGTCGGCAATCTTGTCGACGACCCCGAGCTGCGCTTCACCCCGTCCGGTGCGGCGGTCGCGAAGTTCCGTATCGCGTCCACTCCCCGCACCTTCGACCGTCAGACCAATGAGTGGAAGGACGGCGAGAGCCTGTTCCTGACCTGCTCGGTCTGGCGTCAGGCGGCGGAGAACGTCGCCGAGTCGCTCCAGCGAGGCATGCGCGTCGTCGTGCAGGGCCGGCTGAAGCAGCGGTCGTACGAGGACCGCGAGGGCGTCAAGCGCACGGTCTACGAGCTGGACGTCGACGAAGTCGGCCCCAGCCTCAAGAACGCCACGGCCAAGGTCACCAAGACCACCGGTCGAGGTGGCCAGGGTGGCTACGGCGGCGGTGGCGGCCAGCAGGGCGGCGGCAGCTGGGGTGGAAACTCCGGCGGTGGCCAGCAGGGTGGTGGCGGTGCTCCCGCCGACGACCCGTGGGCGACCAGCGCGCCGGCCGGTGGCGGCCAGCAGCAGGGCGGCGGAGGCAGCTGGGGTGGAAACTCCAGCGGCGGCGGCTACTCGGACGAGCCCCCCTTCTAGGGCACTCCCCTCGAAGGGCAGCTCGTACCCAAACTTCTTGATCACACAGGAGAAACACCATGGCGAAGCCGCCTGTGCGCAAGCCTAAGAAGAAGGTCTGCGCGTTCTGCAAGGACAAGACCGCGTACGTGGACTACAAGGACACGAACATGCTGCGGAAGTTCATTTCCGACCGCGGCAAGATCCGTGCCCGCCGCGTGACCGGCAACTGCACGCAGCACCAGCGTGACGTCGCCACGGCCGTGAAGAACAGCCGTGAGATGGCGCTGCTGCCCTACACGTCCACCGCGCGATAAGGGAAGGGTGACCGAAAAATGAAGATCATCCTGACCCATGAGGTCTCTGGCCTCGGTGCCGCCGGCGATGTCGTCGACGTCAAGGACGGTTACGCTCGCAACTACCTGGTCCCGCGTGGTTTCGCGATCCGCTGGACCAAGGGTGGCGAGAAGGACGTGGCGCAGATCCGCCGCGCCCGCAAGATCCACGAGATCGCGACCATCGAGCAGGCCAACGAGATCAAGGCCCGGCTCGAAGGCGTGAAGGTGCGTCTGGCCGTTCGCTCCGGCGACGCCGGCCGCCTCTTCGGCTCCGTGACCCCGGCCGACATCGCCACGGCGATCAAGTCCGCGGGTGGCCCCGACGTCGACAAGCGTCGCGTCGAGCTCGGTTCGCCGATCAAGACCCTGGGCTCGCACCAGGTGTCCGTGCGTCTGCACCCCGAGGTTGCCGCGAAGCTCGGCGTCGAGGTTGTCGCCGCGTAACGCTGCTCTCAGCAGTACGGAAGGGCCGCACCCCTCAGGGGTGCGGCCCTTCCGCCGTTTTTCACCGTTTCACGTGAAACATTCAGCGCGTGGCCCCGGTGACGATCCAGCGTCCGGAGCGGGAGCGCAGCCAGAGGGTCAGCATCCGGACCGTCATCATCAACGTCATCGCCCACCACAGCGCGGTGAGCCCACCGCCGAGTGTGGGGACCAGGAGCGCCACCGGGGCGAACACGGCCAGCGTGAGCAGCATGGCCCAGGCCAGATAGGGGCCGTCGCCCGCGCCCATCAGGACCCCGTCGAGGACGAAGACCACACCGGCGATCGGCTGGGAGACCGCGACGACCAGGAGAGCCGGGAGCAGGGTGTCCTGGACCGTGGTGTCGCCGGTGAAGAGCGCGATGAAGAGCGGGCGGGCGAGGATGAGGAGGGCGCCCAGAACGACTCCGGAGACCACACCCCACTGCACCATGCGGCGGCAGACCTGGCGGGCGCCGTCGGCGTCGTCGGCGCCGAGGTACCGGCCGATGATTGCCTGACCGGCGATGGCGATCGCGTCGAGCGCGAAGGCCATCAGGCTCCACAGGGACAGGATGATCTGGTGGGCGGCGACCTCGGCGTCCCCCATGCGGGCCGCGACAGCGGTGGCGATCAACAGGACCGCGCGCAGGGAGAGCGTACGGACGAGAAGCGGGGCGCCTGCCTGGGCGCTGGCACGTATACCGGCCGCGTCCGGTCGAAGGGAGGCGCCGTGGCGCCGCGCTCCACGGACCACCACGACGAGATAGACGGCGGCCATGGCGCACTGGGCGATGACCGTGCCCCAGGCGGATCCGGCGATGCCCAGGCCGGCGCCGTAGACGAGGGCCACGTTGAGCACTCCGTTGGCCGCGAAGCCTCCGATGGCCACGTACAGCGGTGTACGGGTGTCCTGGAGGCCGCGCAGGACACCGGTGGCGGCCAGGACCACGAGCATGGCGGGGATGCCCAGGCTGGAGATGCGCAGATAGGTGATCGCGTACGGAGTGGCCGTGTCCGAGGCGCCGAAGAGGTCGATCAGCCATGGGGCGGCGGGCAGGGTGACGGCGACGACCGCGGCTCCCAGCAGCAGCGCCAGCCAGATGCCGTCCATGCCCTGACGGATGGCTGCCGTGAGGTCGCCGGCTCCCACCCGGCGGGCGACAGCGGCCGTGGTCGCGTAGGCGAGGAAGACGAAGACGCTGACGGCTGTCGAGAGCAGGGCTGCCGCGATGGCGAGACCGGCGAGCTGCGGAGTGCCGAGGTGTCCGACAATGGCGCTGTCGACCATGAGGAAGAGCGGCTCGGCGACGAGCGCGCCGAAGGCCGGAACGGCAAGCGAGATGATCTCTCGGTCGTGCTGCCGACGGGCGGCCTTGGGGGTCGGGGGAGCCTGGGTCATGGGTGTCAATCTAATCTTCCACAGGTAAGAGATGCAATGGTCCAGTAGTCCTTACATTGCCTTGGTGTGGAGCTTCGGGTGTGCGCCGTTTGTTCTGATCTTGGTCCGGAGTGAAAAGTTTTTCTCCCCCACAGCCCGTGGATCGAAAAGATGCAGGTCAGGCGGGTGCCATGGGCTGGGTTATGAGTTTGTCCACATGGCTGTCCCCCGGTCCGTGCACAGGTTCGGCGGGGTTCTCCACAGCATCTGGTCGTTCACCCACAGGCCCTGTGGATAACCAGATTGGCTGACGGTGCCGACGGGCCTACCGTGGTCCGGCGCACGACGCGCCAGAAGCGGAGTCAAAGCCTCTTGTTTGTCCGAGCCGTGGCGTAAGAAAGAGTGGCACGGCGAGGTCCGCGGAGCGGACGGGAGGAGGTGGCTTGGTGAGCATTCCCGAGCCCTTGGACGACCCCTGGGCCGACAGCGGACCGAGTGACCGGCTTCCCGTCGCACGACCCCGCGGCGAAAGCCGTGGACGCGGTAGGGGCCGTGAGGACCAGCACGAACGCGGCAGCGACAGCGGCCCGTGGGACAGCGGTCTGTCCGGCTTCGAGCGGGTGCCCCCGCAGGATCTCGACGCCGAGCAGTCCGTCCTCGGCGGCATGCTGCTCTCCAAGGACGCCATCGCGGACGTCGTGGAGATCATCAAGGGCCATGACTTCTACAAGCCCGCCCACGAGACGGTCTACGCGGCCATCCTCGACCTGTACGCGAAGGGCGAGCCGGCCGACCCGATCACGGTCGGTGCGGAGCTCACCAAGCGGGGCGAGATCACCCGTGTCGGCGGGGCCTCCTATCTGCACACGCTCGTCCAGTCGGTGCCGACCGCGGCCAACGCGGCGTACTACGCGGAGATCGTCCACGAGCGCGCCGTGCTGCGCCGTCTCGTGGAGGCCGGCACCAAGATCACGCAGATGGGCTACGCGGCCGACGGCGACGTCGACGAGATCGTGAACTCGGCCCAGGCCGAGATCTACGCGGTCACCGAGCAGCGCACCACCGAGGACTACCTGCCCCTCGGCGACATCATGGAGGGCGCCCTCGACGAGATCGAGGCGATCGGCTCGCGCAGCGGCGAGATGACCGGCGTCCCGACCGGTTTCACCGATCTCGACCAGCTCACCAACGGTCTGCACCCGGGCCAGATGATCATCATCGCGGCCCGACCCGCCATGGGTAAGTCGACGCTCGCCCTGGACTTCGCACGGGCCTGCTCCATCAAGCACAACCTGCCCAGCGTCATCTTCTCCCTCGAAATGGGCCGCAACGAGATCGCGATGCGCCTGCTCTCGGCGGAGGCCCGGGTGGCGCTGCACCACATGCGCTCCGGCACGATGACCGACGAGGACTGGACCCGGCTGGCCCGCCGTATGCCCGATGTCTCCCAGGCCCCGCTCTACATCGACGACTCCCCGAACCTGTCGATGATGGAGATCCGCGCCAAGTGCCGTCGGCTCAAGCAGCGTGCCGGGCTCAAGCTCGTGGTCATCGACTACCTCCAGCTGATGCAGTCCGGCGCCAAGCGGTCCGAGAGCCGTCAGCAGGAAGTCTCGGACATGTCGCGAAACCTCAAGCTCCTGGCGAAGGAGCTCGAGCTGCCGGTGATCGCGCTCTCGCAGCTGAACCGTGGCCCCGAACAGCGCACCGACAAGAAGCCGATGGTCTCCGACCTGCGTGAATCGGGATCGATCGAGCAGGACGCGGACATGGTCATCCTGCTCCACCGCGAGGACGCCTACGAGAAGGAGTCCCCGCGCGCGGGCGAGGCGGACATCATCGTGGGCAAGCACCGAAACGGTCCGACGGCGACGATCACGGTGGCCTTCCAGGGCCACTACTCGCGCTTCGTCGACATGGCACAGACCTGACCGAGGCCCGTGCAGGGTCTCAGATTTCGCTGCACAGTCTCACGCTCCGCTTCATATCGGCTGCACCTATGAAGCGGTCGTGAGACGAGCAGGTCGGCTCGTTCACTCGTTCGGGATGCTCGGCTCCCGACTGAAGGTGGGCGCAAGGCCACGAGATGATCGATTCATGACTGAGATAGTTCTGATGTCGGACCCGAAGGTCGCAGCCGTGCCTTTCCACGAGTGCGGTGAACGGCTCGTAGACGTGCGACGAGAACGCTCCTTGCTGGTCGACGAGCGGAAGTGGCAAGACTCCGCCGGTGCCTTCGCCCACCTGCGGGAAGGAGTGCTCGACCGGCTCCTCAAAGCACAGTCGCAGCTGCCTCAAGGAATGCGGCTGCTGTTCGTCGAGGGATACCGCCCGCCCTCCCTTCAACGCCGCTACTTCGACGAATACGCGGCCCAACTGCGCGCGGAACACCCGGAATGGACTGCTGAACAGGTCCGCTCGGCAGCCAGCCGCTACGTGTCTCCGCCCGAGATCGCACCGCACAGCGCCGGGGCAGCTGTCGACCTGACGCTCGCTGGTGACGACGGGCGCGAGCTTGAGATGGGCACTCGGATGAACGCGACTCCGGAGGAGAGCGCGGGGGCTTGTTACACGCAGGCCGGGAGCATCAGTGACGAGGCTCGCGCTCATCGGGACATCCTGGGCACTGCGCTCACCGCTGCAGGCCTGGTCAACTACCCCACAGAGTGGTGGCACTGGTCATACGGAGACCGCTACTGGGCCTTGCAAACAGGAGCGGAAGCCGCCCACTACGGGCCCAGGGAACTCGACTGACCGCAGATCTAGCGAAGGTCTCGAATCATAAGAAGTCAGGGCGATGCTCTATGACACCGATCGCGAGACCCTACAGCCCGCTCAGCCGGCGGGGGAGTCGCTGACCTTGCCGACCGGGGTGATCTGGAGGGGGCGGCTCGGGGAGTCCGGGTTGTCGACCGGGAGCGAGCCCGCAGGCCACTTCAGGCTGATGGTCTTCGTCTCGTTCGGCGGGGTCACGAGGATCGTGGAGATGCGGACACCCGAGCCGCCGCTCGTGTTGAGCGGGAACGAGATGTTGAAGGCGGCGGACTCGCCGTCCTTGAGAACATCGGCGGTGGGCTTGTCGCCGCTGCGGGCCACCGACAGAGTGTCGCCCGCCGCGGTCCTCAGGTCGACCCCGGCGAAGCCGCGGATCGTGCAGTCACGGCCACCGCCGTTCTTGAGCTGAACCGTGACGATGCCCTCCACCTTGTCGGTGGTGTTGTCGACGACGCTGATCTCCAGGTCGTCGCTGCGGCAGATGCCTGCCGACGTCCCGCCGGAACCCGAGCCCGATGTGCCTCCGTTGGCGCCGCTGCTGCTCTTGCCGTCGCCCTTGCCGCTTCCGCCGGCGTCCGTGGCCGCGTCGGTGGGGGCGGCCCCGGTGCCGGCCGAAGGAGAGGAGGACGCGGAGCCGTTGGATGCGGAACCGGCGGGCGTGGTGTCTGCGGGCTTGGCGTCCGTGGTGCCGGCGTCGCCGTTGCAGGCGGTCAGGGCGAGAGCGCTGACCAGCGTGAGGCCGGCGAGGAGCGTCTTGGTGGTGTGCGTCAGCTTCATGTCTTCCCCGTGGAGTGTGGTGGTGATCGCGGCCGGTCGGTGCTTCCGTCCGGCTCGGCAACAGAGAATCCGTTCCAGCGGACCGCGGGCAAGCGGACCTGCGGCATCAGGGACGCTGGAATGCCGATGCGGTTCTGACCTGCTGAAACGCCATGCCCTGGAACGCTGCCGTGGGACGTGTCCGAGGCTTCGCCGGAGTCGAACTCGTCCTCGCCACACGGGTATCCGACGCGAAATGTGGTCGACGCCCGCTCGGTCACAGCGTTGGATCAGTGCATGACCTCACCTCTCGAAGCTCTGCTTCCCAGTACCGAACGGGCGCTCCTGCACCGTGTCGCGGTCGCCCAGTCCGAGGGTCGTACTCCCTCTTTCGTCGGGGCTGTGGCCCGCGACGGGGGGATGGTGTGGACCGGTGCGCGCAGTTGCGTCGACGGGCACGATCCGGACGCCGACACGCAGTACCGGATCGGCTCGCTCACCAAGGTGTTCACCGCCGTGCTGGTGATGCGGCTGCGTGACGAGGGCCTCCTGGATCTGAACGACCCTCTGGAGAAGCATCTTCCGGGTACAGGCGTGGGCGAGACGACCATCGCCCAACTCCTCGCCCACACAGGAGGTCTCGCGGCGGAGAGCCCCGCTCCCTGGTGGGAGCGGACGCCCGCGGCGGTCAGGCCGAAGCTGGCCGATGTGCTCGGTGAGGAGCCACTGCTCCACCCGGTGGGGCGTCACTTCCACTACTCCAACCCCGGCTACACGCTGCTCGGTTCGCTGGTCGAAACGGTGCGCGGGGTCTCCTGGGAGGAGGCTCTTCGGGGCGAGATCCTGGAGCCGCTGGGGCTCACGCGAACCAGCGTGCAGCCGGTCGCTCCCCACGCCGGCGGCTGGGCCGTGCACCCGTGGGCCGACGTGATGCTGCCCGAACCCTCCGAGGATCTGGGGCTGATGGCACCGGCCGGACAGCTCTGGTCGACAGCCGAGGATCTCTGCCGCTTCGCGGTGTTCCTCGCGCGGGGCGACGACCGGGTGCTCGGCGCGGCCACGGTCGAGGAGATGCGCACCCCGGCGTCGGCGCCGGGTGCCGGTGACTGGGAGGGCGGCTACGGGCTCGGTGTCCAGCTGCTGCGCAAGGACGGCCGGACGCTGATCGGTCACACGGGTTCGCTGCCGGGCTTCGTCGCCTGTCTGTGGGTGTGCATCGAGGACGGTGTCGCGGCGGTCACCCTCGCCAATGCCACGTCCGGGCCGCTGATGGCGTCCGTGGCGGCCGATCTCGTACGGATCGTGGCGGAGGCCGAGCCCGGGTTCCCCGAGCCGTGGAGGCCGATGCCCGAGGCCGAGGTCGATCGGGAGCTGCTGGAGCTTGCCGGGCCCTGGTACTGGGGCACGTACGCGTTCGGGCTACGCCTTGGTGTGGACCGGGGTGTGACCCTCGAACCGCTGAGCGGTGTCGGACGGCGGGCGACCTTCCGGGCGCTGCCGGAGGGCGGCTGGATCGGCCTGAACGGCTACTACCTGGGGGAGACGCTCCGCCCGGTCCGTCGTCCGGACGGATCGGTGAGCCATCTCGATCTGGGGTCGTTCGTCTTCACCCGGGAGCCGTACGAGCAGAGCGATGCGGTTCCGGGCGGAGTGGACGAGGCGGGCTGGCGCGGCCTCTGAGCGGCTGTTTCACGTGAAACAGGACACCGAGGGCGGCTAGGCGGGAGCGGGGGCGCCTTCGACGACGCGGACCAGGGGCGCCAGCTCCGGGTTCTTGGCCGCTTCGTCGAGCGCTTCGCGGAGCGCTCGGTCATTGGTGGGCCGGGCCTCTGTGAGGAGTTCCATGCCTGCCTCGGTGACGTCGGTGTAGATGCCGCGTCGGTCGGTGGCGCAGAGATAGCGGGTCAGGAGCCCCCGGTCCTCCAGACGGGTCACGAGCCGTGTGGTGGCACTCTGGCTGAGGACGACGGCGTCGGCGACCTGCTTCATCTGGAGATGCCCGCCGGGACCGCTGTGCTGGCGGCTGAGCACATCGAGGAGGGAGTACTCGCGAACGCTCAGGCCGTGCTGCGACTCCAGCGCGCGCTCGATGTGGGACTCGATCCTGCCGTGCAGCAACGAGAGGGCACACCAGCCTTGGGAGAGGGCGGTGAGTGCGGGGGCGGTCGCGGTCATGGTCTCTCCTCGGTCCGGAGCGGCTTCTCCCAGAGTAGACGATGCGCGCAAAAGCCCGCGTGTGCAATTGCTGGTTATCCCGCCGCCACACTCAGGGGCGCGAACCGACGGCTCCAGTCGCCCGGAAGGTCGGGCCGGGAGCGCATCATGACCGCGTTGAACGCGATCGGGGCGAGGCCGCACGCCTTGAGCCAGGTCAGCAGCGCCTCGTGTCGTACGTCGACGTCCGTGCGCAGGGGACGGTCGGTGGCGGCGGCCAGGGCAGCGACAAGGGCCTGTGCGGTGGCCGTGTTCCGAGCGATCAGCGGGCCGACCACATGGGTGTCCATGTTGGGCCAGGCCGCTGCGAAGCCGGTGATCTCGCCGTTCTCCTCGGCGACACGAAGGTGGTCCGCGAAGGCCGGCAGCCGGGTGATCATGTGGGTGCGGTCCAGGCCGAAGACCTCGGCGTCCAACCGGAGCACGGCCGGGAGGTCCTCGGCCGTGGCGGCGCGGGTCGCGATCTCGGGGATCGGCTCCGTCGCGGTGAAGTGGCCGCGGAGCATCTCCGCACGGCCCGTCTGGGCGAAGCCCAGCTGCTCGTAGAGCGGCTGACCGTTCGGGGTGGCGTGGAGCGTGAGTGGGGTGTCTCCGGCCTCCGCCACCAGGTGCCGCATGAGGCGGATGCCCACTCCCCGGCGGGCGTAGCGCTCGGCGACCAGCACCATGCCGATCGCGGAGAGCTCGGACCCGTACGAGGTGACGACGCTCGACGCGATCAGCCCCTTGCCGTCGGGGTCGTCGATGCCGTAGCCGGTTCCCGCGGTCAGTAGAAGGTTCCACTTGTGCTCCTCGCGCGGCCAGCCCCGGTCCTCCGAGAGATCGGCACAGGCGGTGAGGTCTGCGGAGGTGAGGACACGGATGGGGAGCTGGTCGAGCGGGGCGAGCGAGGTCGGCATGAGGCTCAGGCTCTCTGACGCGATGATCGTTCGTCCAGCCCTTTACGGGAAGTGGTCAGTGCCCGCCGGCGACGGCCCCTGCGGGTCAGGCCCCAGGGCTTCAGCACCGAGATGGCGGTCATGAAGAGATAGGCCGTCGTCGACACCGTCGGTGCCGACACCAGGCTGGGATCGGGCACCCCGGCAGCGGCCGCGTGCTCGATCTGCGGGCGCAGGGCGAAGACGGTCGCGGCCGCGGTGGCGAGGGTGATCCAGAACTTGATCCAGACCCAGCGGTGCCGCGCCAGCCCCCAGGGAGTTCCCAGCGAGAGCACCAGCCCGCTCACCAGCGTCACCACCGCGACGGGAGCGAGCAGCCAGTCCGCGAAGACCTTCATCGCGCGATACGAGGCTTCCGTGAGGGAGGAGTCGCCCGTCGTATAGGCCGCGATGCCGAGCGTCAGCAGTCCCACACTGAGCCCGAGCCACGCCACGGAGACGGCGACATGGACGACGAGGAGAGCCCGCCGAGCGGGGCGCTGGAGATGTTTCACGTGAAACACCGTGGCGCCCGGCGCCCTCACTCCGCGTCTGACGGGAGGAGTAACCACAGGTACTAGCCTCGGCGTACATGACCACTTCTCCGGGCGCGGGCAAGCTCCATCTCTTCGATCTCGACGGCACCCTGATCAAGGGCTCGGCGGCCGCGGTGGAGATCTCGCGGCAGCTCGGCGTCACCGAGGAGATCGCCGCTCTGGAGCGCAGGTTCCTGCTGGACGGGATGGCGCCCGACGAGTTCGCGGTCCAGGCCCATGCCCTCTGGTCCGCTCTGACTCAGGAGCAGGTCACGGCCGCCTTCGAGGGGGCTCCCTGGCTGGCCGGCATTCGTGAGGTCTGGGCCGACATCCACGCTCAGGGAGGGCGCTGCGCCGTCATCTCGCTCTCGCCGGACTTCTTCGTCGAGCGTCTCCTCGACTGGGGGGCTGACGCGACCCATGGCTCCCGGTGGCCGGCGGTTCCGTTCGCCGCGCCGATCCACCGTCCGGGCATCCTCACCGCCGCCGCGAAGGTGAGCATCGCGCGCCGACTCTGCGCGGAGTACGGCCTGGGCCTGGAGGACTGCGTGGCTTATGGCGACTCGATGTCCGACGCGGAGCTCTTCGCCGCCGTGCCGCTCACCGTGGCGGTGAACGCCGATCACCACCTTGCCGGGCTGTCGCGTCACACCTACACCGGGGGCGATCTGCGCGAGGCCTACGACCTGATCCGAAAGAGCGCAGCCTAGCCCGCACCACGGGGCTAATGCCCGAGAATTCCACTTTCTGTCCGAACCGGGGGCCGAACCTGTCAAGCTGCGGCGACAAGAGCCGCATGCGTGAGGCGAGGCACACGATGGAAGAGGCCGTGCACGACGACGGCGAAGAGCCGCCCGGGATAGCTCCGGAGAGACCGCCGTCTCCGGACAGACCGTCTCCCGACGAACCGTCCCCCCACACCCCGTCCCCCGACGCGATCCTCATACGCCGCACCCTGGCCGAGATCGCTCCCGTCGCCGACAAGGTGACCTCGTACTTCTACGCCTTGCTCTTCATCCGCCACCCCGAGCTGCGCGCGATGTTCCCCGCGGCGATGGACACCCAGCGCGACCGCCTCCTCAAGGCGCTGCTGACGGCGGCCGAGCACATGGACGACGCGGCCGTACTCACGGATTACCTCCAGAACCTGGGCCGTGGACACCGCAAGTACGGAACCCGGCCGACGCACTACCCGGCCGTCGGCGAGGCGCTGATCGGTGCGCTGATCCGGTACGCCACCCTGACCTGGAACGAGGAGACCGAGGCCGCCTGGGTGCGGACGTACACGACGATCTCGCAGATCATGATCGACGCGGCGGCCGAGAACGAGCGGCACGCGCCCGCCTGGTGGCAGGCCGAGGTCGTCTCCCACGATCTGCGGACCCCGGACGTCGCGGTGATCACGCTACGGCCCGACCAGCCGTACACCTTCCTCGCCGGCCAGTACACGACGCTGGAGACGCCGTGGTGGCCGCGGGTGTGGCGGCACTACTCCTTCGCCTCGGCTCCTCGCCCCGACGGGCTGCTCACCCTCCACGTCAAGGCCGTCCCGGCCGGCTGGGTATCGAACGCCCTGGTGCACCACGCGCGCCCCGGCGACGTCCTGCGTCTCGGCCCGCCCGCGGGGTCGATGACGGTCGACCACTCCACGGACAACGGGCTGCTGTGCCTGGGCGGCGGTACCGGGATCGCGCCCATCAAGGCGCTGGTCGAGGACGTTGCGGAGCACGGGGACCGACGCCCCGTGGAGGTGTTCTACGGCGCGCGCAGCGGACACGACCTCTACGACATCGACACGATGATGCGGCTCCAGAAGACCTACCCCTGGTTGTCCGTGCGGCCGGTCACCGAGGATCAGGCACAGCTGCCGGACGCCGTGCGCCAGTACGGCCCGTGGACCGAGTACGAGGCCTACTTGTCGGGCCCGCCCGGCATGATCCGGCGTGGGTTCGACGCCCTGCGGGGGGCCGGTATCCCCGCAGAGCGGATCCGCCACGACCTTCTGACAGAGCTGGCGTCCTAGCCCGGAGGCCCGATCAGGGCCCCAGGAAAGCGCTCCTCGGCCCGGTCAGCCCAGGTCAGGGGCGTGCATCGCGCGGACGCCCTCGATGTTGCCGTCCAGGTAGTGACGCAGGGACAAGGGCACGAGATGGACGGCGGCGATGCCGACCCGGCTGAAGGGCACCCGGACGATCTGGTACTCGCCGCAGGGCTCCTCCACCTCGGGCCCGTGCCTCAGCGACGGGTCCATCGACTCGAGCCGGCAGACGAAGAAGTGCTGGACCTTCACTCCCGAGACTCCCCCGTCGACGATGTGCTCGACGGTGTCGACGAAGCAGGGGACCACATCGGTGACCTTGGCGCCGAGCTCCTCGTGCACCTCGCGGTGCAGGGCTTCGACGACGGTGGTGTCCGAGGGCTCGACCCCGCCGCCGGGCGTCACCCAGTAGGGATCCACCCCCGGCTTCGTGCGCTTGATGAGGATCAGGTCGTTTCCATCGAGCAGGATGGCGCGTGCGGTGCGCTTGACCACAGGACGTTCGGTCATGGGAAGAAAATGGCCCGCAACAGGTGTCCTGAAACTCACCAGTCGCCGGAGGCTCGCAGGAGCCACTCGTGAGCCCGCGCGATGTGCGGCAGCGCGAGGGTCCCGGTGCGGACGACGAGGAAGTACGTACGCAGCGGCGGCACGGGCGGATCGAGCAGTGCCACGAGGCGGCCCTGGTCCAGGGCCTCCTCGCACAGATAGCGGGGCAGGACGGCAAGGCCCGCCCCGGAGGCCGTGGATTCCAGCACGGCCCGCAGGTCGGGCGCCACGACGGTGGCGGTCGCGGCGGGCTTGGTCTCGAAGACCGCCGCCCAGTAGCGGGCGACGAACGGCAGCGACTCGTGCACCTCGACCACCGGCAGCTGCTCCAGGACCACGGCACCCCTGCGCAGGAGCAGGTCGGGCGCCAGCCGGGCGGCCCAGCGCGGGGCGGCGACCAGCACATGTTCCTCGTCGCAGAGCGGAGTGGAGTGGAACAGCCCTCCGCGCGGGCGGGCGGTGGCGACGGCCAGATCGTGGTGGCCCGCGGCGAGCCCGTCGAGGATCTCCTCGGTCGTGGCGGGGAACCCGGCTCGCACGGCGAGCCCCTGGGCGACCAGCGGGGTGAGGGCGGGTAACACCCGCGCGGAGGTGAACTCGGGGGGCCCGGCGAGATGGAGGGTGCGGACGCCGTTCTCCTCGTCCAGGCCGGTCTCGGCGATCTCCACGAGGGCGTCAAGGTGCGGGGCGGCGCGGTGGGCGAGCTCGTCGCCGATGGTGGTGGGGGTGACCCCACGAGCCTGTCTGAGGAAGAGCGGCCGGCCCAGCTGACGTTCCAGGGTGCGGATCTGGCTGGTGACCGCGGGCTGGGAGAGACCGAGAAGGGCCGCGGCACGGGTGAAGGAACCGGCCCGGTGCACCGCGACGAAGGTGCGCAGTAGGGCGAGATCCATGTCCGCCCCCTCCCGGCCGTGTCGGCCTCGACTCAGACGGTCTGCTGACTACGCCTCAGGACCGTCCAACTATAAATAAGTCGATAGGTCTCTGTCGCTACCGTGATTGGACACTGACGCAGAGTCAACTAGCCTTGTGCAGGCGGTTCTCCGCGCGTGGAACCAGGGGCGTTCCGAGCCATGAGGGGGGAGGCTCGGAGCGCCCCGGTTCTGTGCGGGGCGGCTCTCAGCCGACCGTGGCCGCTTCCGCCGCGTCCAGGGCGCGCAGGACGTCGGCGATCAGGTCTTCCGGGTCCTCCGCTCCGACGGAGAAGCGGATGAAACCCTCGGGCACGGCGTCGCCGCCCCACCGACCGCGCCGCTCGGCCGTCGAGCGCACACCGCCGAAGCTGGTCGCGTCGTCCACGAGCCGCAGTGCGCCGAGGAACCGCTCCGCCCGCTCCCGGTCGGCGAGGACGAAGGAGACCACGGGCCCGAAGCGCCTCATCTGCGTCGCCGCGACCGCATGGGACGGGTCGCCCGGCAGCCCGGGATAACGCAGCCCGGTCACCTCTCCGCGCTTGCTCAGCGCCTCCGCGAGAGCGAGCGCCGAGGCGCACTGCCGGTCGATGCGGAGCTGGAGCGTGGCCAGGGAACGGTGGGCGAGCCACGCCTCCATCGGGCCGGGGATGGCCCCGACGATCTTGCGCCAGCGCCGGACGTCCGCCGCGAGGCCCGGGTCGTGGCAGCTGACATGGCCGAGGAGGATGTCGCCGTGGCCGGTCATGCCCTTGGTGTCGCTGGCGACGGAGAAGTCCGCCCCCAGTTCCAGGGGCCGCTGGCCGAGGGGAGTGGCCAGGGTGTTGTCGACGGCGACCAGCGCCCCGGCCTCGTGGGCGGCCCGCGCCAGACGGCGGATGTCGCAGACGTCGAGCCCGGGGTTGGAGGGCGTTTCGATCCACAGCAGCCGCGCACCCTCCAGTACGGACAGCTGGGCGTCGCCGCCGGTGGGCGCGGTGCGGACCTCGATCCCGTACGCCCTGAGCTGTTCGTGCACCAGGGGCAGCGCCTGGTAGCCGTCATCCGGCAGGACGACCGCGTCCCCCGCCTTCAGCTGGGAGAAGAGGACGGCGGAGATGGCGGCCATGCCCGAGGCGAAGACGAGCGTCTCGACGCCCGGCTCCCCCGGCGCCTCCAGCTCCCCGATGGCGCGTTCCAGGTGCGTCCAGGTGGGGTTCTCGTCCCGGCCGTACGTGTAGGGGCCGGTGGGGTCGCCCGGCAGATGGAAGTGGGCGGCGAAGACCGGTCCCGGCAGGGTCGGTTCGTGCTTCACCGGTTCGGGGAGTCCCGCCCGTACCGCCCGTGTCCCGTCGCCGACGGCACCGAGGTCCTCGGCGCCCCCGAACGTGTCCGTGCTCATGCCGCCCGACCCTCCACACTCTCGCTCACCGCGGCCAGCAGTCCCTCGCTCGCCGCCTCCACCATCTCAAGACACTCCTCGAAGCCTTCCGACCCCCCGTAGTACGGGTCGGGCACGTCGAGGCCGCCGGCCGCCGGGTCGTACGAGCGCAGCAGCCGCACCTTCGCCGCGTCCTCCGGGGTCGGCGCGAGCGCGCGCAGTGCCCGTAGATGTCCCTCGTCGAGGGCGATCACCAGATCGAGGGCAGTGAACCACGAGGCGCGGAACTGGCGGGCTGTGTGTCCGGAGGCGTAGCCGTGCTCCTCCAGGACGGCGATCGTGCGCGGGTCGGCGGCGTCACCCTCGTGCCATCCGCCGGTGCCCGCGCTGTCCACCTCGACCGCGCCCGCCAGGCCGGCCTCCTCCACGCGGGCGCGGAAGACGGACTCGGCCATCGGCGAGCGGCAGATGTTGCCGGTACAGACGAAGCAGACGCGGTACGTCATCGTCCGCACTCAGTCCCCGTCGGGGAGGACGACGTTGAGCGCCCAGGAGACGATCGAGATGATCAGACCGCCGAGGACGGCGGTCCAGAAGCCGTCGACGTGGAAGTCCAGCCCGACGGTGTCGGCCAGCCAGGAGGTGAGCAGAAGCATCAGGGCGTTGATCACCAGGGTGATCAGCCCGAGGGTGAGGATGAACAGGGGAAGCGAGATCAGCTTGACGACCGGCTTCACCAGGAAGTTCACCAGGCCGAAGACCAGGGCGACGAGTATGAGCGTCCAGGCCTTGTCGGCGGTGCTGTCACCGGTCAGCTCGATGTCCGGCGACAGCAGCCAGACGGCCACGCCCAGGGCACCCGCGTTCGCGAGTGTCTTGACTACGAAATTCATCATGTGTCTGATCGTGGCAGACATGATCGGGCCAACGGCAGGGGCAGACGACCGATGAAAGCATTCCGACTGGACGAACTGGAGGCGGAGCGCGCCGCCAACGACGGTGCGTACCTCCAGTTCCTGCGGGAGCGGAACATGTCCGTCGGCCTGTACGCCCTCGACGCGGGCTCGCTCGACCCTCAGCAGCCGCACGGTCAGGACGAGGTGTACTTCGTCGTGAGCGGGCGGGCCGCCATCACGGTCGGTATGGAGACGACGCAGGTGGCGCGGGGCAGCGTGGTCTATGTGCCGGCGGGTGTCGCCCACAAGTTCCACCACATCACCGAGGACCTGCGGGTCATGGTGGTGTTCTCGCCGCCGGAGAGCTGAGTCGACGGAGAGCCGAGCCGGGGAACGATCGGGTTGCCCCCGTCGAGGGCCGGACTCCCCTAGGGGGCGGATCAGGGGAGAGCAAGGGCTCCGAGGCCCCCGCGGGCACAGGTGTCACGCCTAGCATCGAGAGTGTCCGGCGCAGAGTGCGCGGGACGGATTCTTCGGAGATGAGGGAAGCGCGATGGCGGTACGAGAGATTCTCGCGGGGATGCCCTGGTGGGTGAAGTGGGTCGCCATACCCGTCATCGCCCTGTTCGTCTTCGGCGGCCTGATCACCAGCATCGCGACGGTCGTGATCGGTCTGCTCTTCAAGGCGCTGATCTTCGTCGCCCTCGTCGGCGGACTGATCTACGTCGTACGGAAGTTCATGTCCTCGTCGTCGTCGCGCGAGGACTGGTAGAACACGCTACCGAGCGGTAAACGTGGGCCGGGGGTGTGTTAGCCCGGGCGAGGGAAGCGGCCCGAGAATCCAGGCTCGGGCCTGAGAGCTGCCATTAGAGTGCAGATCTCTGCCGCCCCGGGGAAAGCCGGCGTAGACCTCCGCATCGTCCTGCGGTGGCCCACCCGACCCGGGCGGGTCCGCCATGGACCCCACCGGTTCCCAGGCCGCGGCGGGCGCGGGGGCGGCCCCCGCGGGCGGGTGTTCGGCACCCGTCGTCACGCCTGGGGGTGACCTTTGGCCACGGCTACGCAGTCCGCCGCTCCTACCCTGATCGGCTCGGTGCAGCGGGCGCTGAGACTACTGGAGGCCGTGGGCTCCCACGAGGACGGAGCCCCCGCCAAGCAACTCGCGCGTGAGGCGGGCCTCCCGCTGCCCACCGCGTACCACCTGCTCCGCACCCTGACGCACGAGGGCTATCTCCGCCGCGAGAAGGGCGTGTTCGTCTTCGGCGACGCGGCAGGTCGACTGGCCGGTGGCGGAGTTCTGCAGAATCGTCGCACCAAGATCGAAGACTCCCTCGCGCGCTGGCGGGACGAAATCGGGGTCCCCGTCTACTTCGCGATCTACCGCGAGGGTGAGATCGAGCTCGTCGCCGTCGCCGACACCCCGTCCGCCCCTGCCGTGGACGAATGGGCCGACTTCCGCGAGACGGGTCATGCGCATGCGATCGGTCAGTGTCTGCTCAGTCAACTGGATCTGAAATCTCGTCAAGACCACCTCGATCGCCATCCGGTGGAATCCATCACTCCGTACACGGTGCGTAACCGCCGTACCCTTTTGGATCGTTTGGGCGGTATGGGGCGAATGGAACCCCTGGTGGAGCGTCAGGAATATGCACTGGGCACGGTCTGTGCCGCAATCCCCATCACCGCGGGCTCCACAGCGGCCACGATGGCCATTTCCCTCCCCCTTCACCAGGAGGAACGGTTGCTGCCCGCAGTCAACCGACTACGCAACGAAATCGGAGGGCTCTTCAGCTCCTTCGCTTTCTCTATCAGTATCTGAAAAATCACTCCTTGTGATCTGCTAGTGCGTGCAGCACGATTGCGTCAAGCAGGCCAGGGGGATCATTCCTGGCCGTTTTGCTAACAGCTTTCAGCTGCTGTGTTTACACACGTGCTTCATCTACAGCGGGGTACATCATGCGAGAGTCGGTGCAGGCCGAGGTCCTGATGAGCTTCCTCGTCTCCGAGGAGCTCTCCTTCAGGATTCCGGTGGAGCTGCGATACGAGACCCGGGATCCCTACGCGGTGCGGATGACGTTCCACCTCCCCGGAGACGCCCCGGTGACCTGGGCGTTCGGCAGGGAGCTGCTGCTCGACGGCATCAACGGGCCGAGCGGCGACGGCGATGTGCACATCGCGCCCACCGAACCCGAGGCCCTCTCGGACGTCGCCATCCGGCTCCAGGTCGGCAGCGACCGCGCCCTGTTCCGCGCCAGCGCTCCGCCCCTCGTCGCGTTCCTCGACCGTACGGACAAGCTCGTTCCGCTGGGCCAGGAACGGACATTGGGTGACTTCGAGGACAATCTGGAGGCGGCGCTCGGCCGGATCCTCGCGGAGGAGAACGCCGGCTGAACCGGCGCCCGGCTGAACCGGCGTACTCACTTGGCGCGACGGCGGCGGCCACCCCTCGCCACGGGCTTCCCCGTGCCGCCCGGCCGGTCGGCCGAGACCACCAGGGCAGCGAGAGCCGTGGTGAGCGGAACCGAGGCGACCAGCCCGATCGATCCCACCAGTGTGCGGACGATCTCCTCCGCGACCAGTTCGCTGTTGGCCACGGTCCCCACGCTGCTCTGAGCGATGGAGAAGAGCAGCAGCAGGGGCAGGGCCGCACCCGCGTACGCCAGCACCAGCGTGTTCACCACGGACGCGATGTGGTCGCGACCGATCCGGATCCCGGCCCGGTACAGCGCGCGCGGCCCCATACGGGGGTCGGCCTGGTTCAGCTCCCACACGACCGAGGTCTGTGTCACCGTCACGTCGTCGAGCACACCGAGCGAACCGATGATGATGCCCGCGAGGAGCAGCCCCGACATGTCGATCTCCGGGTAGAGACCGTGGATCAGCCCGGTGTTGTCGTCGGTGTTCCCCGACAGCGACGCCCAGCTGATGAAGTACGAGCCGAGCAGCCCGATCAGCAGCAGCGAGATCAGCGTCCCCAGAACCGCGACCGATGTGCGGGCCGACAGTCCGTGGCACATGTAGAGAGCGATCAGCATGATCGCGCTCGACCCGACCACCGCCACCACCAGGGGATTCGACCCCTGCAGAATCGCCGGCAGGATGAAGAAGGTCAGCACCATGAAGCTGATCGCCAGCGCGATCAGAGCCATCACGCCGCGCATCCGTCCGACGAGCACCACGGCGACGGCGAAGATCCCGGCGAGGACGGCCAGCGGAATCTTGCGGTCCACGTCCGTCACCGAATACTGCAGATCGCGGGGGGCGTCGGGCGCGTACGCCACCACCACGCCCTGCCCCTCGTCCAGTTGACGCGGTGCGTCCGGCTGCACGATCTCGGTGAAGGTACGGCCCTTGTCCGGACCGCTCGTGACCTCGATCGTCGCCCTCTCGCACTGCCCCTGCTGCGCGTTGAGCGCCTCACGCCCCTGGGGCGCGGAGGGGTTCTCGGTCGGCGGCACCTGACCGGCGTTCACGTCCTGGCAGTCGACCTGCTCGACCGAGGTGACCTGGCCCTGATAGGTCTGCCGGTCGAAGCCGACGCCGGTGCGTTCGTGCTCGGGAGCCCCGCCGGGCCACAGGACGACGAGCCCGACCACGACGGCCGTGGCGAACGGGATCAGGACGGCGGCGATGACTCTGCGCAGATGCCGGGAGACGGGTGCGGCCGGTCCGTGGCTGTGGGTGTGGCCGTGCCCGTGACCGGCGTCGCCGGGTCCGTGACCGACGTCGCCGTGTCCGTCATGGCCGTCGGGTTCCGGGGTCTGCTGCGAGGAAGTCACCGACCGATCATCGCAAGAACGGCGGGGGCCCACTGTTCAGCACGGCCGGGTTGACGCTAGCGTGGTGCCACCTTTGCACACGCGGGAGCTCGGAGCACCGGGCTGAGAGGGCGCTGATCACCGTACGCGCGTACCGATGTACGTACGGGAGGAGGCTGCGCCGACCGCCGAACCTGTTACCGGGTAATGCCGGCGTAGGGAGATCGGTCTCATGACCATTCAGGATGCACGCACGCCTGCCACCAGCGAGAACGCGGCCCAGGACGAGCGCAAGCCGGGCTGGCACAAGGGATACGTCGAGGGCTCGCGCCCCGACCTCCGGGTGCCCGTCCGCCAGGTGCACCTCACCAACGGCAAGGACGTGACGCTGTACGACACGTCCGGCCCGTACACCGACCCCACCATCGACACCGACGTACGGCGGGGCCTTCCGCCGCTGCGCGAGAACTGGATCATCGCGCGGGGTGACACGGAGGAGTACGCGGGCCGCCCGGTCCGCCCCGAGGACGACGGCATCAAGCACACCTCGCCGCGTGGTGGCCTGAAGAACCTCGACGCGGTCTTCCCCGGCCGTCCGCGCCAGCCCCGCCGGGGCCGCGACGGCCAGGCGGTGACCCAGCTCGCGTACGCCCGCCGGGGCGAGATCACCCCGGAGATGGAGTACGTCGCGATCCGCGAGAACGTCTCCCCCGAGGTCGTACGGGAGGAGATCGCGGCAGGTCGGGCCGTCCTCCCGGCCAACGTCAACCACCCGGAGATCGAGCCGATGATCATCGGCAAGCGGTTCCTGGTGAAGGTCAACGCCAACATCGGCAACTCCGCCGTCACCTCCTCCATCGAGGAGGAGGTGGAGAAGATGACCTGGGCGACCAAGTGGGGCGCCGACACGGTCATGGACCTCTCCACCGGCCGCAACATCCACACCACGCGCGAGTGGGTGCTGCGCAACTCTCCCGTGCCGATCGGCACCGTGCCGCTCTACCAGGCCCTGGAGAAGGTCGACGGCAAGGCCGAGGAGCTGACCTGGGAGATCTACAAGGACACGGTCATCGAGCAGGCCGAGCAGGGCGTCGACTACATGACGGTCCACGCCGGCGTGCTGCTGCCCTACGTGCCGCTGACGGCCCGTCGCAAGACCGGCATCGTCTCGCGCGGCGGCTCGATCATGGCCGCCTGGTGTCTGGCGCACCACAAGGAGAACTTCCTCTACACGAACTTCGAGGAGCTCTGCGAGATCCTGGCGACGTACGACGTCACGTACTCGCTGGGCGACGGCCTGCGGCCCGGCTCGATCGCCGACGCCAACGACGAGGCGCAGTTCGCCGAGCTGCGCACGCTCGGCGAGCTGAACACGATCGCCAAGCGCCACAACGTGCAGACGATGATCGAGGGCCCGGGCCACGTCCCGATGCACAAGATCAAGGAGAACATCGACCTCCAGCAGGAGATCTGCGAGGAGGCGCCGTTCTACACGCTCGGCCCGCTCACCACGGACGTCGCCCCGGCGTACGACCACATCACCTCGGGCATCGGCGCCGCGATGATCGCCTGGTGGGGCACGGCGATGCTCTGCTACGTCACGCCCAAGGAGCACCTGGGCCTGCCCAACCGCGACGATGTGAAGACCGGTGTCATCACGTACAAGATCGCGGCACACGCGGCCGACCTGGCCAAGGGGCACCCGGGGGCGCAGGAGTGGGACGACGCGCTGTCGGACGCGCGGTTCGAGTTCCGCTGGGAGGACCAGTTCAACCTGGCGCTCGACCCGGACACGGCCCGCGAGTTCCACGACGAGACGCTGCCCGCGGAGCCGGCGAAGACCGCGCACTTCTGCTCGATGTGCGGTCCGAAGTTCTGCTCGATGAAGATCTCGCAGGACATCCGCCGGGAGCACGGCGGCGACCTCAAGTCCGACGAGATCGCGGCCGGCATGGAGGAGAAGTCCAAGGAGTTCGCGGCCGCGGGCAACCGGGTGTACCTGCCGCTGGCTGAGTAGCCGAGGGCTTTCGTACGTACGTCCTGTCGGGTCGCATGAAGCGGCGGGTGTGGACCGCATGGTCGGGGGGCCGTGTGGCTCGCGCCCGCCGCGGCGTCTGTGGCGGCGGCGGGTCCCGCACCCGGCCGGTCCGGTGGGCGCCGGGCGCCCCTCTGCTCCGGTCCGGTTGCTCGGGCTGGTCTGTTCCGGGCCCGTCCGCCCGGCCGTCTGCGCCGGTTCGCCTACTCCGGGCCGTGGTCCGGCGATCCGAAGTCCGGGCTGGAGAAGTCGGGGCTGCTGAACGTCGGACGGGTGCCCGGAGAACCCTCGTTCGGGCTGCTGAAGTCCGGGCCGCTGTAACCGATCTTCGGTATGCGATCGGTGCGGGGTGGCGCGAGGGGCGGCGCCGCCGGCAGGGGGCCCGGGGCCGCCAGGGCGTCGCGCAGGAACGGCACGATGCCCCGGTCCACCAGCGCGCGGCGCCAGGCCTGGCGCGCGCGGGACAGTTCGTCGTCCGGTTCGGCCGGCGGCGGATCACTCGCGGCCACTTGCGTGGACCGGTTGCCCAGCGCCGTGACCAGCAGCCCGACCGCGGCGCAGAAGAGACCGGCGGCGGCGACGGCGCCGAAGAACCACCCCGCGGTCAGCAGCGTGTCGGCGAAGGCGAGCGTGGGCGCCAGCACCTTCAGTACGGCGCCGACCAGCAGGAATATCACCGCCGCCGTGCCGGCGAGAACCGGGGCGAGGACCGTCACGATCGCGACGATGCCGGCGCCCGGTCCGGCGCTCGGCCCCTCGCCCTCCGCCGCCAGGACGGCGTTCACCACACTCGAACCGCTCGGTGAGCGACTCTCTTCGCGGACCTTCACGAAGTGGTCGTACTCGACCGCCGCCGCGGCGGTGATCAGCGCCGTCGCGTTCAGTGCCATCGTGCGCAGTTGTTCGGCCGTGAGCCGCTTCCCGGTCTCGGCGAGATCCGGATGGTCGTGCGCGTTGCGCAGTGCGTCGTCGAGGAGTCGCACGTACTCGGCACGATCCTCGGTCAGCAGGTGCGGAGCCACGTTCATGTGCATCCCCCGATGCTCCGTAGGGCCTGGCCGGCCGCGAGGAACGGCCGGTTGGGCGGAAACGGAGGAGAGCCTGCTACGGATGATCCGATGGTATTGCGGTTATGGCACAGGGTGACAGGGGGTTTCCCGAAATCGACTTCCCCGGATGCGGAGGGTTATCCCTCAGCCCTGCAGGGGGAGTTGGACGACCAGCAGCTTTCCGGCCATGGTCACTCCGCCGTCCATGGCGATCGCGAGACCGTCCGCGTACACGTGCGGACCGTCGACGATCGGGTCCGAACCGCCCTCGGCGTCCTCTGTGCCGACCTGGCCCAGGAGGTACGGGATGGGGCTGTGACCGTGCACGACACGGCCGCCGCCGTACGTGGCGAGGAGCTCCTGGACGGCCTCGGGGCCCGCGTCGTCACGGAAGGCGAAGCGCTTGGTGAACTTGCGGAACAGGTCCCAGACCTCGTCCGCGTCGTTCCGGTTGATGATCTCGTGGACGGTCTCGTTGACGTCCTCGATGGTGGAGCCGTAGTCGAGGTAGGCGGTGGTGTCGGAGTGCATCAGCAGATGCCCGTCCTCCTCCACCACGGCGTCGAGCCGGGACATCCACTGGAGGTGGACGTCCTGGAGGCGGTCCATGTCGTGCTTCTGGCCGCCGTTGAGCAGCCAGGCCGCCTGGAAGGTGGCGGTGCCCGCGCCGGAGTTGACGGGGGTGTCCCCGAAGCGCTTGGCGCCGATGAGGAGCAGCTCGTGGTTGCCCATCAGGGCCTTGCAGTAGCCGCCGGCGGCCGCGGCCTCGGCGGAGAGCCGCATGACGAGGTCGATGACCCCGATGCCGTCGGGGCCGCGGTCGGTGAAGTCGCCGAGGAACCACAGGCGCGCGTTGCCCGCGGCCCAGGCGCCGTTCTCGTCGATGAGGCGCCGCTCGTGCAGGGCTGCGACGAGCTCGTCCAGGTATCCGTGGACGTCACCGACCACCCAGAGGGGGCCGGGGCCTTCGCCGTTCGGGGCGGGCGCGGGGGCCGCGTCCGGGTCCACGTGGACCTGGAGGGTGTCGCCCCGGTTGATGACCGGAAGGTCGCGTTCGGTGGGGGTGTAGCCCTCGGGGAGCTGGTCGTCCGGAAAGGCGTTCCCAGGGTGGCCCGGGGTCGCGGCCGCGGGGGTGACCAGGGTGGTCAGGGCGGAGAGCGCGGAGGAGGGCCGGCCGAGGAGGAGCGTGGGGTCGGCGACGGTGACGCGGGCGGGGGGTACCGGCTCGGACGGTACGACCGCTTCGGTCGGCTCGACGTACTCGACGGGTTCCACGGGCTCGACGAAGTCGACGCGCTTCGCGAATTCGACCCGTTCGAAGGAGTCCCCGTGCGCGACGGGTTCGCCGTGCGCACCCGGCTCGACGGGTGCGCCGGGCTCGTACGGCACGACGGGGTGCCCGGACGGAGGCTCCGGGGCCTGACCCTGCACGGGTACCCGGGCGTACGGCGGTACGCGGAAATCACGCAATGTCGCCGTGCGCACCACGGGTTCCTGCCCGGCCCCCTGAGTCATCGACCCCTCCACCACCGTCGCGATGCCCTGCACATCGCGGACCGGCCTGGTCGGGGTGGTCCGCGGTGTCGTGCGCCCATCATAGGAATGAGGGTCCGCCTGTGTGACGCACCAGGGGTGGTGAATCCGGGTCCACTCCGGGTTCACCGGTTGTTTCGCCCGAATTGAGAAGGTCCAGTCCAGGGTTGGGGCAGGGCCGAGGCCTGGTTTGTGTCCGGCTTCGGGTCCGTGCCCTCTCCGTACCCGCTTCGTACCCGACCCCCACCCGACCCGGCGTGGGCCGGGTTTCGGCGCGTACGTGTTCTTCTTCAGTCCTTCGAGGGTGACCGGGGAGGACTCACCGTCGTCCGCGGAGAACGCCTCTGGGAGGACGTCCGCACGATGAGTTCGGTCGGTATCACCTGTTCGACCGGTCCGTCGGTGTCGATCCCCTCGATGGCGTCGATGAGGAGCTGGACGACGGCCGTGCCGATCCGGCGCGGTTTGAGCGAAAGGGTCGTGATGGGCGGTTCGGTGGTGGCGTAGACGGTCGACTCGCTGCAGCAGACCAGCAGCAGATCTTCCGGTACGCGCAGTCCGTAGCGGCGGGCCGCCGCCAGGAGATCGGTTCCGTTCGGGTCGAAGAGTCCGTAGACGGCGTCGGGACGGTCGGGGCGGGCGAGCAGCCGGTCGGCCGCGACGGCGCCCGCGCACGGGTCGTGCGCCGGGTAGGCCTCGTAGACGGGGTCCTGCCCGACCCGCTCGCACCAGTTGAGGTACGCGGTGGTGGACAGGCGGGTGTACGTGTCGGTGGTGGTTCCGGTGAGAAGGCCGATCCGGCGGGCGCCGGCGGCGGCGAGGTGGTCGAGGAGGTCGAGTACGGCGGCTTCGTGGTCGTTGTCGACCCAGGCGGTCACCGGGAGGGTGCCGGCGGGGCGCCCGTCGGAGACGACGGGCAGGCCCTGACGGACGAGCTCGGTGACGACCGGGTCGTGGTCGGAGGGGTCGATGACGACGGTGCCGTCGAGGGCGACGTTCGACCAGACGTCATGGCGGGAGGTTGCGGGCAGGATGACCAGGGCATAGCCACGGGCGAGCGCGGCCGATGTGGCGGCTCTGGCCATCTCCGCGAAGTACGCGAATTCGGTGAAGGTGAAAGGTTCATCCCCGTAGGTCGTCACGGTCAGGCCGATGAGGCCGGACTTGCCGGTACGGAGCGTGCGGGCCGCAGCGGATGGGCGATAGCCCAGCCGGTCTGCGACCTCGCGGACGTGGCGGCGGGTGGCGTCCGGGAGCCGGCCCTTGCCGTTGAGCGCGTCGGAGACAGTCGTGATGGAGACCCCGGCGGCGGCGGCCACATCCCGGATGCCCGCTCGCCCCTGCCGGCTTCCCCGGGTCTGTGCCCGGCTCACCTGGTGCTTCCCTGCTGCTGTCATGGCGAGCCGATAGTAGGGCGAGGCCGGGTGGTTGGGACGCCCGCATATGCACCCGTTGACAGGCACGTTTTTGCATGATCAAAAACTGTCAATTACCTTGGAATTCAAGCGAGTTAAGGCCTCTTGGGTGTGATCTGCGGTTGCCGACCCGCATGGGCCTGCCAAGGAGGCCATGTCTCGAAGAGGTCTCAACTCACCTCTACGAGGGACGCGCGCCACGGCGCTCGCCACCGGCGCGCGCCACCCGACCCCGCGCTCCCCCACTCGTCCACAGGTTCCCCACTCCGTTGTCCACAGCCCATTCGCAGCGGAGGCGAATCCTCATAAGGTGAGGAGTATTGGTGGTACGGACGGTCGAGGAGGACCACAGTGAGCGCAGTGAGCGAGACCGGCGGAGACGGCGCGGCCGGCGGGACGGGCGCGGGCAGCCCCAGGCTGCGTGCCGTTCTGGACGGCATTCCCACCTACAAGCCGGGCAAGCCCGCCGCCGCGGGAGGTGCCGTCGCCTTCAAGCTGTCCTCCAACGAGAACCCGTATCCGCCCCTGCCGGGTGTGATGGAGAGCGCGCTGTCCGCGGCCGCCGCCTTCAACCGCTACCCCGACATGGCCTGCACGGGCCTGATGAACGAGCTCGCAGACCGCTTCGGGGTCCCGGTCTCGCACCTGGCCACCGGTACGGGGTCGGTCGGCGTGGCGCAGTCGCTGCTGCAGGCCACCTCGGGCCCGGGTGACGAGGTCATCTACGCCTGGCGGTCCTTCGAGGCGTACCCGATCATCACGCAGATCAGCGGGGCCACCTCCGTGCAGGTGCCGCTGACCGACGGCGAGGTGCACGACCTCGACGCGATGGCCGAGGCGATCACCGACCGGACGCGGCTGATCTTCGTCTGCAATCCGAACAACCCCACGGGCACGGCGGTGCGCCGCGCCGAGCTGGAGCGCTTCCTGGACCGGGTGCCCTCCGACGTCCTGGTGGTGATCGACGAGGCGTACCGCGAGTTCGTCCGTGACACCGACATCCCCGACGGCATCGAGCTGTACCGCGACCGGCCGAACGTCGCCGTGCTGCGGACGTTCTCCAAGGCGTACGGCCTGGCCGGGCTCCGGGTCGGTTTCGCGATCGCCCATGAGCCGGTCGCGGCGGCGCTGCGCAAGACGGCGGTGCCGTTCGGTGTGAGTCAGCTCGCGCAGGACGCGGCGGTGGCCTCGCTGCGTGCCGAGGACGAACTGCTCGGGCGGGTCGGCTCGTTGGTGGGCGAGCGCGAGCGGGTCCACGCGGGGCTCGTGGCCCAGGGCTGGACCGTTCCGGACACTCAGGCGAACTTCGTCTGGCTGCGGCTCGGTGAGCGGACGCTGGACTTCGCGGCGGAGTGCGAGCGGCACGGCGTGGTGGTGCGGCCGTTCGCGGGCGAGGGCGTGCGCGTCACGATCGGTGAGTGCGAGGCCAACGACCTGTTCCTGAAGACGGCGGAGGGCTTCCGTAACGGAGGCTGATCGACGGATGCCGATCGACGGACGCTGATCGACGGAGGTGATCGGCGGACGCTGATCGGCGCGCCGGGAGGTCAGACCTCCACGCGCTCGACGCGGATCGGGTCACCGTCCCTGACGGTGGCCAGGACGCGCGCGTCGCCGTCGAGCGAGCCCAGCACGTTGCAGGGGCTCGCGAGCCGGCATTCGGAGCCCCGGGATATCGGGGTGGGGCCGTAGGGGAGTGCGAGGGCGTCGCCCTCGGTCCAGAAGGCGACCGTGCCCGGCTCCACCACCTGCCGCGCGCCGGCCTCGACGGCGGTGGAGACCGGAGTGTCGAAATACACCTCCTCGCCCCAGGTCCGGGCGGTGGAGGAGATCGGCAGAGCCCCCACGAGCGCCTTGCTCGTGGGGGTTTCGTCGAGGGTCGCCGTGGTGTGCCCGGCGGGCCAGGAGATACGGATCTGAAGGGTCATAGCCAGGATTCAACAATATGTTGAAGGCCCTGGGAAGGGGTGACCTTCGGTAGGGGGGCCCCCGGTCTTACATACGGATTTCGTATGAGCCATAATGCTTGTGAATGTGAACGCGTTCACAAGCGTGTCCCGTTCATCCCTGGATTGGTGGGATTAAAGGGGCAAACTGCCGATGTGATCACGGCAAGGTAAGGAGAAGACGACGTGGACCTAGCTCTGGCGCCAGAGACCTTGGCGCGATGGCAGTTCGGCATCACCACCGTCTACCACTTTCTCTTCGTCCCCCTGACGATCTCCCTCGCCGCCCTCACCGCCGGTCTCCAGACCGCGTGGGTGCGCACGGAGAACGAGAAGTACCTCAAGGCGACGAAGTTCTGGGGCAAGCTGTTCCTGATCAACATCGCCATGGGTGTCGTCACCGGCATCGTGCAGGAGTTCCAGTTCGGCATGAACTGGTCCGACTACTCGCGCTTCGTCGGCGATGTCTTCGGGGCGCCGCTGGCCTTCGAGGCGCTGATCGCCTTCTTCTTCGAGTCCACGTTCATCGGCCTGTGGATCTTCGGCTGGGACAAGCTGCCGAAGAAGATCCACCTGGCCTGCATGTGGATGGTGTCGATCGGCACGATCCTCTCGGCGTACTTCATCCTGGCGGCCAACTCCTGGATGCAGCACCCGGTCGGCTACCGGATCAACGAGGAGCGCGGCCGGGCCGAGCTCACCGACTTCTGGCTGGTGCTGACCCAGAACACCGCGCTCACGCAGTTCTTCCACACCATGACGGCCGCCTTCCTGGTGGGAGGCGCGTTCATGGTCGGCATCTCCGCCTTCCACCTGGCGCGCAAGAAGCACGTCCCGGTGATGCGGACCTCGCTGCGGCTCGGCCTGATCACCCTGATCATCGCCGGACTCGGCACCGCCATCAGCGGCGACCTGCTCGGCAAGGTCATGTTCAAGCAGCAGCCGATGAAGATGGCCGCCGCCGAGGCCCTCTGGGACGGCGAGGCGCCCGCGCCGTTCTCGATCTTCGCGTACGGCGATGTCGACAAGGGCCACAACAAGGTGGCCATAGAGATCCCGGGACTGCTGTCCTTCCTGGCCAACGACGACTTCAGCTCGTACGTCCCGGGCATCAACGACATCAACAAGGCCGAGCAGGAGAAGTTCGGACCCGGCGACTACCGGCCCAACATCCCCGTCGCGTACTGGGGCTTCCGCTGGATGATCGGCTTCGGCATGGCCTCGCTGACCATCGGCATGGTGGGCCTCTGGCTGACCCGGAAGAAGTTCATGCTGGCGCCCGGGATGCGGACCGGTGAGGACGAGGTGCCGAATCTGGTCCTGTTCAAGCGGAAGGCGCTCAGCCCCCGTCTGGGCAGGTGGTACTGGATCATCGCGCTCTGGACCATGGCGTTCCCGCTGATCGCCAACTCATGGGGCTGGATCTTCACCGAGATGGGACGCCAGCCGTGGGTCGTCTACGGCGTGCTGCGCACCAGGGACGCGGTCTCCCCCGGCACCTCCCAGGGCGAGGTCCTCACCTCGATGATCGTCTTCACGCTGCTCTACGCGGTGCTCGCCGTGATCGAGGTCAAGCTGCTGGTGAAGTACGTCAAGGCCGGACCGCCCGAGCTCAGCGAGTCCGACCTCAACCCGCCCACCAAGATCGGCGGGGACGACCGTGACCCCGACCGGCCCATGGCCTTCTCGTACTGAGGCTCAGGAGATCGAGGCATGGAACTCCACAACGTCTGGTTCGTACTCATCGCCGTCCTCTGGATCGGCTACTTCTTCCTTGAGGGCTTCGACTTCGGGGTCGGCGTCCTTACCAAGCTGCTCGCCCGGGGCCGCACCGAGAAGCGGGTCCTGATCAACACCATCGGTCCCGTCTGGGACGGCAACGAGGTGTGGCTGCTCACGGCCGGCGGCGCGACCTTCGCGGCCTTCCCCGAGTGGTACGCGACGCTCTTCTCCGGCTTCTACCTGCCGCTGCTGATCATCCTGGTCTGTCTGATCATCCGTGGCGTCGCCTTCGAGTACCGCGCGAAGCGGCCCGATGAGAACTGGCAGCGCAACTGGGAGGAGGCCATCTTCTGGACCTCCCTGATCCCCGCCGTGCTGTGGGGTGTCGCCTTCGGCAACATCGTGCGGGGCGTGAAGATCGACAGCGAGATGGAGTACGTCGGCACCTTCGGGGACCTGCTCAACCCGTACGCGCTCCTCGGCGGCCTGGTCACTCTCGCCCTCTTCACCTTCCACGGGACGGTATTCGCCGCGCTCAAGACGGTGGGGGACATCCGGGCCCGTGCCCGGGCGCTCGCGCTGAAGCTGGGGCTCCTGACGGCCGTCCTCGCGCTGGTCTTCCTCGTCTGGACGCAGGTGGACAAGGGCGACGGCTGGAGCCTGGGCGCCATGCTCGTCGCCGTGGTGTCGCTGGTCGGCGCCATCGTGGCGATCAAGGTGGGGCGTGAGGGCTGGTCGTTCGCACTGTCGGGTGTCACGATCGCCGCGGCGGTGGCGATGCTCTTCTTCACCCTGTTCCCGAACGTCATGCCGTCTTCGCTCAACCCCGAGTGGAGTCTTACCGTGACGAACGCTTCGTCGAGCCCGTACACCCTGAAGATCATGACCTGGTGCGCCGCGATCGCCGCTCCGCTGGTGATGCTCTACCAGGGCTGGACCTACTGGGTGTTCCGCAAGCGCATCGGTACGCAGCACATCGCCGGCGACGCCGCTCACTAGGGGGAGATGTTTCACGTGAAACCGATCGATCCGCGTCTGCTCCGGTACGCCAGGGCCACCCGCTTCTTCCTCGGAGCGGTCGTGGTGCTCGGCCTGGCCGGGGCGGCGCTGGTCGTCGCCCAGGCGATGCTCATCGCCGATGTGGTCGTGGGCGCCTTCCAGGAGGGCCTGTCGGTTTCCGGCCTGACCACACCCCTGCTCCTGCTCGCCGGAGTCGCGGGGGGCCGGGGGCTGGTCTCCTGGCTGACCGAGCTGGCGGCCCACCGGGCGAGCGCCGCGGTCAAGTCCGAACTGCGGAGGCGGCTGCTCGACCGGGCGGCCGCACTCGGTCCGGGATGGCTCAGCGGCCAGAAGGCCGGCTCGCTGGCTGCTCTCGCCACCCGCGGAGTGGACGCGCTCGACGACTACTTCGCGCGCTACCTTCCGCAGCTGGGGCTCGCGGTGGTGGTGCCGGTGGCGGTCCTGGTCAGGATCGTCACCGAGGACTGGGTCTCGGCCGCGGTGATCGTCGTGACCCTGCCGCTGATCCCGCTCTTCATGATCCTTATCGGCTGGTACACCCAGGCCCGGATGGACCGGCAGTGGAAGCTGCTGTCCCGGCTCTCGGGCCACTTCCTCGACGTGGTGGCCGGGCTGCCGACGCTCAAGGTGTTCGGACGGGCCAAGGCCCAGGCCGATTCGATCCGCGCGATCACGTCGGAGTACCGGCGGGCGACGATGAAGACGCTGCGCATCGCCTTCCTCTCCTCCTTCGCCCTGGAGCTGCTGTCGACGCTCTCGGTGGCGCTGGTCGCGGTCGGGATCGGCATGAGGCTGGTCCACGGCGACCTCGACCTGTACACGGGTCTGGTCATCCTGATCCTGGCGCCCGAGGCCTATCTGCCGATCCGGCAGGTGGGGGCGCAGTACCACGCGGCGGCGGAGGGGCTGGCGGCCGCGGAGGAGATCTTCGAGGTCCTGGAGAGCCCGGCGCCCCAGAACGGCAGGGGCACGGTGCCTACGGCGCCCCGGATCGAGCTGACAGACGTGACCGTCCGTCACTCGGGCCGGGCCGAACCCTCGCTGGACGCGGCATCGCTCCTCGTCGAGCCTGGAGAGACCGTCGCCCTCGTGGGGCCGAGCGGGGTCGGCAAGTCCACGCTGCTCGACGTGGTGCTGGGGTTCGCGACCCCGGATGAGAGCGGCTCGGTCCGCGTCGGGGGCGCCGAACTCGGCACGCTCGACATGGAGGAGTGGCGCTCGCGGATCGCCTGGGTGCCGCAGCGGCCCTATCTGTTCGCGGGGACGATCGCCGAGAACGTCCGTCTGGCGCGCCCCGACGCCTCCGACGAGGCGGTACGGGAGGCCCTGCGAGACGCCGGCGCGGACGGGTTCGTCCGCGCCCTCCCGGCCGGGGCCGACACCGTGCTCGGCGAGGACGGCGCGGGTCTCTCGGCGGGCCAGCGCCAGCGACTCGCCCTGGCTCGCGCGTTCCTGGCGGACCGGCCCGTGCTGTTGCTGGACGAGCCCACGGCCGCGCTGGACGGCGCGACCGAGGCCGGCGTGGTCGAGGCGGTCCGCCGCCTCGCCGCGGGCCGTACGGTCCTCCTTGTCGTCCACAGGCCGGCACTGCTCGCGGTCGCGGACCGCATGGTGGAGCTCGTGCCGGCGACCGCCCCTGAGGAGCGGCCCGCCAGGCCCCTCGACCGCTCGTCCTGGGCCTCCGCCGTGCCCGCGCAGGCCGCGACGGAGCCGGCCGCTCCCGCCGCGACGGAGCCGGCCGCGCCCGTCGAGGCAGGGGCAGCGGTGGCAGACATCCCCGAGACGGAAGAGGGACGATCGGCCTTCGGGCGCGTCCGCGCCATGGCCGGGGAGCTGCGGGGGCGGATGGGCCTCGCCCTGCTGCTCGCGAGCCTGGCGCTCGGATCCGCCGTAGGACTCATGGCGGTCTCCGGGTGGCTCATCTCCCGGGCCTCCGAACAGCCCCCGGTGCTCTACCTGATGGTCGCCGTCACGGCCACGCGGGCCTTCGGCATCGGCCGGGCCGTGTTCCGGTACGCCGAGCGGATCGTGTCCCACGACGCGGTGCTGCGGATGCTCGCCGAACTCCGGGTCGCCGTCTACCGGCGCCTGGAGCGCATCGCCCCCGCCGGGCTGCGCCGCACCCGTCGCGGCGACCTGCTCTCCCGGCTCGTCCAGGACGTCGACGCGCTCCAGGACTACTGGCTGCGCTGGCTGCTGCCCGCGGGCGCGGCGCTCGTCGTGGGGGTCGGCTCCGTGGGGTTCACCGCCTGGCTGCTCCCCGAGGCCGGGGCCGTGCTCGCCCTGGGCCTGCTCACCGCGGGTGTCGCCGTGCCGCTGCTGAGCGGGCTGCTGGCCCGCCGCGCCGAGCGGCAGCTCGCCCCCGCCCGCGGCGCCCTCACCGCCACCGTCGTCGATCTGCTGCGCGGCTGTGCCGAACTGACGGTGGCCGGGGCACTGAAGGACCGTACCGAGCGGGCCGGAGCGGCCGACCGTACGCTCACGGCCATCGCCCGCCGGCAGGCGGCGGCCACCGCGCTCGGGGCCGGCCTCTCCGCCCTCGTCTGCGGTCTGACCGTCGCCGCGGCCGCGTTCGTCGGGGTCCAGGCCCTCCGTGACGGCCGCCTGGAGGGCGTGGCGCTGGCCGTCGTCGTCCTGACCCCGCTCGCCGCCTTCGAGGCCGTCACCGCCCTCCCGCTCGCCGTCCAGTACCGCCAGCGGATCAAGCGGAGCGCCGAGCGGGTGTACGAGGTCCTCGACGCCCCCGCACCCGTGCACGAGCCCGCACGGCCCGCCACACCGCCGCGAAGCCCCTTCCCGCTGGAGGTCGTCGGCCTCTCGGCGCGGTACGCGGGCCAGGAGCGGGCGGCGCTCGGCGACTTCGCGCTCACTCTGGGGGCCGGGCGACGGGTCGCCGTCGTCGGCACCTCCGGTTCCGGCAAGACCACACTCGCCCAGGTGCTGCTCCGGTTCCTGGACGCCGACACCGGCTCGTACCGGATCGGCGGGGTGGAGGCGGCCGAGCTCGACGGCGACGACGTCCGGCGTCTCGTCGGTCTCTGCGCCCAGGACGCCCACATCTTCGACAGCACCCTCCGCGAGAACCTGCGCCTGGCGCGGACCGGCGCGAGCGACGACGACCTGCGTGCGGCGCTGGACCGAGCCCGCCTCCTCGACTGGGTGGACGGGCTGCCCGACGGGCTCGACACCCTGGTCGGCGAGCACGGTTCGCGGCTCTCGGGGGGCCAGCGGCAGCGCCTCGCACTCGCCCGGGTCCTCCTCGCGGACTTCCCGGTCCTCGTCCTGGACGAGCCGGCGGAACATCTGGACCTCGCCACGGCGGACGCCCTCACCGAGGATCTGCTGCTCGCCACCGAGGGGCGCACCACCGTTCTCATCACCCATCGGCTGCACGGCCTCCATGCCGTCGACGAGGTCGTGGTCCTGGACGAGGGACGGACGGTGCAGCGCGGGCCCTACGCGGAGCTGGCACGTGTCGACGGCCCGCTGCGGCGGATGCTGGAGCAGGAGCGCGCGACCGATCTCCTGCTCACTCCGGGACAGGCTTCGGGCGGGACCTCGGGTGAGGTCTCGGCGGAGACCCCGGGAGACGCCCCGGGCGGGACCTCGGGTGAGGCTTCTGGGCATACCGCGGGGCACCCGACTTTTCTTGGCAAATAGGACTTACTAGGCTCAAGGCCATGACCGCCGCCGTGCCTGATCTCCCGGACCCCCTGGAAGCCGCCACCCAGGCCACCCGCAGCCTCCAGGGCCTGTCCACGGAGCTCACCGCGCGCGTGCCCCAGCTCCTGGAGGCGATGCGCTCCGTCGGCACCGGGCTCGAACTGCACTCCACCCTCGACCGCATCTGTGAGACGGCGGCCGAACTCGCCGGCTCCCGCTACGCGGCCATCGGCGTCGTCGACGAGGAGGGCGAGGGCCTCTCCGACTTCGTCACCTACGGGGTCGACGACGAGGTCGCCCGCCGGATCGGACGCCGCCCCGACGGTCACGCCGGACTGCTCGGCGCACTCATCCGCGACCCCCGCACGATCCGGCTCGCCGATCTGTCCGCCGATCCCCGCTCCGCCGGATTCCCGCCCGGCCACCCGCCGATGCGGACCTTCCTCGGGGTCCCGATCCGGGTCCAGGGCGAGATCTTCGGCAACCTCTACCTCGCCGAGAAGAACGACGGCGGCGAGTTCAACGACTACGACGTCCACATGGTCCGCGTCCTCGCCACGGAGGCGGGCATCGCCATCGGCAACGCCCGCCTCTACGAGGCCGCCCGCCAGCGCGAACGCTGGATCGACGGTTCGGTGGCCGTCACCACCGCCCTGCTCTCGGGCGGCGACGCGGACGACGCGCTCTCGGTGGTCGCCGAACAGGCCCGCAGACTGGCGGACGCTGCCGCCGGGATCGTGCTCCTGCCCGCCGAGGAAGGCGGGCTCGAGATCGTCGCCGTCTCCTCAGAACCGGTGTCCCCCGCGCTGGGCACGGTGATCCCGCCCGAGAGCGCCGTGGTGGACCGGCTGCTCGAAGGCGAAGCCGTCTTCGTCGACGACGCCTCGACCGACCCGCGCATGGTCAGCCGCCTCGCCGCCCGGTACGGCCCCAGCATGCTGCTGCCCCTGCACAGCGGCGGCAGGGTGCTCGGCGCGCTCGCCACGCCACGCGCGCGTGGCGGCCGCCCGTTCACCGAGGCGGAGCGGACGCTCGCCACCCAGTTCGCCTCCCAGGCGGCGCTCGCGCTGATGATGGCCGAGGCGCAGCGCGACCGGGAGCGGCTGGCCGTCTACGAGGACCGCGACCGGATCGCGCGTGACCTGCACGACCTGGTCATCCAGCGGCTCTTCGCCACCGGGATGATGCTGGAGAGCGCCCAGCGGAGGTCGGTCGTGCCCGCGGTGCGCGACGGCGTCGGCAAGGCCGTCGACGAACTGGACGTGACCATCCAGGAGATCCGTACGGCGATCTTCGCGCTCCAGCAGGGGCCCGCCGAGGCCCCCTCCGGGCTGCGCACCCGGGTGCTACGGGAGATCAACATGGCCGCCGTGCCGCTCGGCTTCAAACCCGCGCACCGCTTCCTCGGGGCGATCGACTCCACGGTCGGCGAACTCACCGGCAAGAACCTCATCGCCGCGCTGCGCGAGGCGTTGTCCAACGCCTTCCGGCACGCGCGGGCGACCCGGATCGAGGTCGTCGTCGACGCGGGCGTCGAACTCCCCGACGGCGCCGCCGGGGTGCGGCTCTCGGTGGCGGACGACGGCGTCGGCATCCCGGAGGGCGGGCGGCGCAGCGGACTGCGCAACCTGGCGCGGCGCGCGGAGTCGCTGGGCGGGTCGAGCTGGTGCGACCCGGGCATCGGCGAGGACGGCGGCGGTACGACGGTGGTGTGGCAGGCCCCGTTGTAGGGCCGCCCGTCCCCGCAGGCCGACCGCCCCCCTGGGCCGACGGTCTCCCCTGGGCCGACCGTCCCCCATGGGCCGACCGTCCCCGTAGGGCCCACCGGCCCGGTACGGCCGACCGTCCCCGTACGGCTGTCGGCCTGCCCGAGGCCTGCCCGCCGGCCCGTGCCGGATCCGCCACCGGGGCGTCAGTCGTCGATCGTGCCCGCGAGGACGCGCTCGATCACGACGGCCACACCGTCCTCGTTGTTGCCGACCGTGCGGCGGGAGGCGGCGGCGAACACGTCCGGGTGCGCGTTGCCCATCGCGTACGAACGGCCTGCCCAGCTGAGCATCTCGATGTCGTTCGGCATGTCCCCGAAGGCCACGACCTCATCGGCGGAGATCCCGCGCTCGGCGCAGCACAGCGCCAGCGTGGACGCCTTGGAGACCCCGAGGCCGCTGATCTCCAGCAGCGCCGTCGGGCTGGACCGGGTGAAGGAGGCCAGCGCGCCGGCGGACGCGCGGGCCGTCGCGAGGAAGTCGTCGGGCTCGAGGTCCGGGTGCTGGGCGAGGAGCTTGAGCACCGGGGCGGCGGCTCCCGGCTCCTCCTCGAAGAGCAGCTTCTCGGCGGAGGCGACGGTCGCACCCGGGTCGAGGAAGAACGGCGGGTACTGCGGCTCGTAGTGGATGCCGGTGGTGAGCTCGACCGCGAACGAGGTGCCGGGCGCGGCGGCACGCAGCGTCGACACGACGTCGAGGGCGACGTCGCGTGCCAGCGGACGCACTTCCAGGAACGTTCCTCCGGAGTGGAGGTCGACGACGGCCGCGCCGTTGGCGCAGATCGCCTGGCCGTGGCCGTGGACGTGGTCGCTGACGACGTCCATCCAGCGGGCCGGGCGGCCGGTGACGAAGAAGACCTCGATGCCGGCCCGCTCGGCGGCGGCGAGCGCGGCGATCGTGCGGTCCGACACGGACTTGTCGTCCCGCAGCAGCGTGCCGTCGAGGTCGGTGGCGATCAGTCGGGGGGCCGGGGCCGCGCGGCGCGCGGAGTGGGGTGAGGTCACCGATCCATTCTTCCGCACGTGGTGCACGTGCGTGCGAGGGGGCGCACATCTGAGAGGGGCATTCACCGCCCCGCCGTGCGCCCCCGCCGCTGTTCCGCGCCTCTGGCACCCGCCCCTGCGCTTCCGGGGACCGCCCCTGCGCTCCCGGCACCCGCCCCTGCGCCCCGACGCCTCGGCGTCAGGAGAGCTGAGCGGCGGCCTCGGTGGCGATCTGCTCGAAGACGCGCTGGTCGGCTGCGAAGTCCGAGTCGGGGATCGGCCAGTGGATCACGAGCTCGGTGAAGCCGAGCGCCTGGTGGCGGCCCGCGAAGTCGACGAACGCGTCCACGGACTCCAGGGGCCGGCCGCGGTCCGGCGTGAAGCCGGTGAGCAGGATCTTGTCCAGGTCGTCCACGTTCCGGCCGGTCTCCGCGCACGCCTTGCCGAGCTTCTCGACCTGGCCGCGGATCGCCTCGACGGACTGCTCCGGCGTGCCCTCCTCGTACAGCTTCGGGTCACCGGTCGTCACCCAGGCCTGGCCGTACCGGGCAGCGAGCTTCAGCCCGCGCGGGCCGGTCGCGGCGACCGCGAAGGGAAGCCTCGGGCGCTGGACGCAGCCAGGGATGTTGCGGGCCTCTTCCGCCGCGTAGTGCGTGCCCGGCTGGGTCACCGCGTCCTCGGAGAGCAGCCGGTCGAGCAGCGGCAGGAACTCTCCGAACCGGTCGGCCCGCTCCTTCGGAGTCCAGGCCTCCTGACCGAGCACGGTGGCGTCGAAGCCGTTTCCGCCGGCTCCGATGCCCAGCGTGACCCGGCCGCCGGAGATGTCGTCGAGGGAGATGAGCTCCTTGGCGAGCGTCACCGGGTGGCGGAAGTTCGGCGAGGTGACCAGAGTGCCCAGACGGAGCCGTTCGGTGGCCGTGGCGGCGGCGGTGAGGGTGGGCAGGGCACCGAACCAGGGGCCGTCGCGGAAGGTCCGCCAGGACAGGTGGTCGTAGGTGTAGCCGGCGTGGAAGCCGAGCTCCTCGGCGCGCTGCCAGCGCTCGCGGCCGCCGTCGTGCCAGCGGTGGACGGGAAGGATCACGGTGCTCAGGCGCAAGGTCATGCACACGAGCCTACGGCGGCCGGCGGGAAGCGCGCAGGGCGCGGGAGGCCGATCCGCGTCAGCGGACCCGTCCGCTCAGCCAGGGGGTCAGCCTGTCGTCCAGGATGAGTTCCCTGTACGTCTCGTCGCCGGGCAGCGGCACGATCAGACGCCAGCCGGGCGGGAAGAACCTGCCCTTCACATGGGCGAGCCCGCCGTGGACCGAGCGTACGAAGGCAGGGACGTGGTCGCGGGGGACGTCCTCGAAGTCCACGCCGTCGACGGTGATCTTCGCATCGTCCTCGGGGAAGAGGCGGACGGTGACCGCCGGGGAGCCGCCGAGCTCGACGAAGGCCTCGTGCGGGAGGGAGCCGTCCCGGTCGAGGACGGTGAAGACACCCGCGGAGGTGCGCCGGGTGGTCTGGTCGGCACCGATGTCGTCGGTGACGTTCATCTCCAGGTCGTACTCACGGGCGATCTCGCGGATCGCGGTGACGGCCGACTCGGTGGTGGGCAGATGAGGGTGCGCCATGGGAACGATCATGCCTCAGGCATGGCCCGGTCCGGGTGTCCCGGCGGGGCCCGGCCCATGCCTCAGCCAGGAAGGCGGAGGAACTCCGGGGGAACCGCGTCGGTCAGCCAGACGCCGTTGGCGCTGACATGGAACACATGGCCCGCCCGGTGCATCGCTCCGGCGTCGACGCCGAGGACGACCGGGCGGCCGCGGCGGGCGCCGACGCGGGTGGCGGTCTCCCGGTCGGGGGAGAGGTGGACGTGGTGGCGGGCCATGGGGCGCAGGCCCTCGGTCCGGATGGCGTCCAGCCGGGCGGCGACCGTACCGTGGTAGAGGTACGCGGGCGGCTCCGCGGGCGGCAGGTCGAGATCGACCTCGACGGTGTGGCCCTGGCTGGCGCGGATCCGCGTTCCCTCGATCGCGAAGCGCTTCTTGTCGTTGGAGTCGACGACATGGTCCAGTTCGGCGCGGGTGATCGGGAAGCCGTTGGCGGCGGTCGCGCGCAGGAGGTCGTCGATCTCGGTCCAGCCGTGCGCGTCGAGGGTCAGCCCGATCCGCTCGGGCTGGTGCCGCAGGTGTTTCGAGAGGTACTTCGACACCTTCACGGTGCGTCTCTCGTCCATCGGTCTGTTCATGAGGCCAGGATGCCGGAGCGCGGATCTGTCGACCAATGAATTCGCCGGGGATGTTTGATCCACAGCGAACTGTAGTTATCCACAGGGGAATTGACGATTCTGTGGACAACGAGCCTTCCGTATCAGTGCATTTGGGCTACTCCGCCACTTTCATTGTGATTTGAGGCGAGCGTGTCCAATGTCCTTGTCTGCACTTCGCGTTCGGCGGCCGCCGCGATGAAGGCGGCCACGTTCTCGGCGCCAACCAGACGCTGTACGGCTCGAATCGTGCCGGACGGCAGGACCACCGGGCGGGGCTCCTCGTCACGCACCGGCGGGGGCTCGGGCGACAGGTGGTGCTGGAGATGCCGCGTGGCGAACAGGCGCATGGCCCGGGCGAGTTCGGCGTCCACGGTCTGCTGGGCGAGCGGTCTCAGCCGCCGTACCATCGCCGCCGCCTCGACCGCGTCGGAGTCCGTCGGCGGCCGGTGCTCCAGATATCGCGCGAAGACGTGCTCGGTCGTGAACTCCAGGAAACGGGAGGCGATGTGCTCGACCTGGACGCGAAGTTCCCGCAGATGCCCGGAGATCGCAGGGAGCGGGACGCCCGCCTCGTACAACTCGGCCGCCACCGCCAGCTCTTGGGGGCTCGGGACGAGGAACTCGTCCTCCCGGTCCGGGATCCGCTCCAGGACACCGAGGTCGATCGCCTCGCGGATCGCGTCCTCGTCGGGCTTGCCGCCGAAGGTGGCGTCCAGATCCGCACGGGAGATCCGGTCGGCCTCCTCGTCCGTCCACGGGCCGTCGACCTCGGCGACCAGGCCGAGGACGCCGCCGAGACCGCGCCCCGCGTCCCAGGCCTCCAGGAGCTCCTTGATCGAGGCCAGGGTGTAGCCCCGGTCCAGCAGGTCCGCGATCTGCCGCAGCCGGGCCAGATGCGTGTCCCCGTACACGTTGGACCTGCCCCGGCGCTCGGGCCGGGGCAGCAGGCCCCGGTCCTGGTAGGCACGGATCGTCCGGACCGTGGCGCCGCTGCGGTGGGCGAGATCCTCGATCCGGTACTCCGCCGGGGAGGCCTGTGCCGAGGCGGCCCCGCCTCCCTGCGCTGTCTGCTCCGACAAACCCACTCCCACGCTCGATCCTGCTACCCGATCGCGGTCCTGCGCGGGGAGCTCTCCCGCGAGGGATGGTACGACCGCCGGCCGGCGCCCGCACCGGCCCTCATGCCGGCGGCTCCAGCCGGGCTATCGCGCGCAGCGCCTTCGGGGCGAAGCGGGACAGGAGGTGGGCGCCGCGCGCCTCGGGGGTCACGGGGACGACGGCCTGATCCCGGACGACGGCGCGCAGGATCGCGTCCGCGACCTTCTCCGGCGGGTAGTTGCGCAGCCCGTAGAGCCGGGAGGCCTTCTTCTGGCGGCGCCTCTCCTCCTCCTCGCCGGCACCGGCGAACCGGGCCGTCGCGGTGATGTTCGTGTTCACGATCCCGGGGCAGATCGCCGACACCCCGATGCCCCGGTCCGCCAGCTCGGCGCGCAGGCATTCGCTCAGCATGAGCACAGCCGCCTTCGACGTGCTGTACGCGGGCAGGGCGCGCGAGGGCTGGAAGGCCGCGGCGGAGGCGGTGTTGACGATGTGGCCGCCCTGGCCGCGCTCGGCCATCTGGCCGCCGAAGATCCGGCAGCCGTGGATGACGCCCCACAGGTTGACGTCGAGGACCTTCTTCCAGTCCTCGCTGGTCGTGGCGAAGAACGAGCCCGAGAGGCCTATCCCCGCGTTGTTCACGAGGACGTCGACGATTCCGTACTCGCTCGCGACCTTCGCCGCGAGCTTCTCCATGGCCTGTTCGTCACTGACGTCGACGGTCTCGCCCCAGGCTTCGGGGGCGCCGATGAGCCGGGCCATCTCCGCCGTGCGCGCCGCGCCCTCGCCGTCCCGGTCGACGGCGACGACCCTCGCGCCGGCCTCGGCGAAGGCGAACGCGGTGGCCCGGCCGATACCGCTGGCCGCGCCCGTGACCAGCACCAGCTGGCCGCCGAACCGCTCGGCGTACACGGGATCGGCCGTGCTCTTCGCGGCTGTGCTCGGTGCCCTGGTGGCCGGATCCTCGTTCGCCCGGACGAACTCGGTGATCCAGGAAGCCAGTTGGTCGGGCCGGGTGCGCGCGACCCAGTGCTTGGCCGGCAGGGAGCGCCGGGTCAGGTCCGGGACCCACGCGGCGAGGTCGTCGTAGAGCCGCTCGGACAGGAACGCGTCGCCGGTGGGCGTGATCAGCTGCACGGGCGCGTGGGCGTACGCGTCGGCGCGCGGCCGGCTCAGCCGGGAGCGGACGTTGTCCCGGTAGAGCCAGGCACCGTGCGCGGCGTCCTCGGGCAGCGAGGGCGTCGGATAGTCGCCGCTCGGGACCTTCTCGACGCGCTCCAGAAGCTTGGGCCACCGCTTGCCGAGCGGTCCACGCCAGGCCAGCTCGGGCAGGACGGGGGTGTGCAGCATGTACACGTACCAGGACTTGGCGCCCTGGCCGAGGAGCTGGCCGACCCTGCGCGGGGTGGGCCGGGTCATGCGCTGCTTGATCCAGTGCCCGAAGTGGTCGAGGGACGGGCCGGACATGGAGGTGAAGGAGGCGATGCGGCCTTCGGTGCGCGGGACGGTCACGAACTCCCAGGACTGGACCGAGCCCCAGTCGTGTCCGACCAGGTGCACGGGCCGGTCGGGGCTCACCGCGTCCACGACGGCCAGGAAGTCGTCCGTCAGCTTCTCCAGCGTGAAACCGCCGCGCAGCGGAGCGGGTGCCGTGGACCGTCCGTGACCCCGGATGTCGTACAGCACGACGTGGAACCGCTCGGCGAGCCGGTGGGCCACCTCCGACCAGACCTCCTTGGAGTCGGGGTAGCCGTGCACGAGCAGGACGGTGGGCCGCGCGGAGTCGCCCAGCTCGGCGACGCACAGCTCGATCCCGCCCGTACGGACCCAGTGCTCCCGCGCCCCGTTCAGTGCCGCCGTCATGCCGCCGCCCCCTCTTCGTTCCAGCGCCGCACGTGCGGCAGGTCGTCGTCCAGCCAGAAAGCGCTCTGCTCGGGATCCTTCGAGTCGGTGACGACGAGGATCTCCTCGAACTTCGCTCCCGTACCCCGGAATCCGAGGTGCGGCTCGACCGCCCAGAGCCCTGCCCGGGGCGGGTGGTCGGAGAACGTGTACGGCGACCAGAGCGGCGACCAGCCGTCTCGGTGGCCGTGGATCGCGTCGCTCACGAGGCCCTTCAGCGACTGGGTGCCGAAGCCGAAGAGGGTGGGGGACCAGCGGCGCTCCCTGACCCGGTCGATCTTGTGGGCGATCACTCCGAAGGGATACGCGCGGTGCCGGTTGGCGTATCCCTGGCGGACCATGAGCCGGTCCACGTCCTCGTAGATCTCCCGCAGCGAGCGGCGCTCGCGCACCTCGGCCAGGATCAGATCGCGGTGGGCCCGGAGGTCGGCGAGGAGCTTGTCGTGGACCGGGTTCAGGCCCAGACAGCCGGAGTAGCCGATGTCCGAGGTGTAGCCCTTGTACACGGGGGCCATGTCGAGGATGAACGGCATCCCCGCTTCGAGCCGCCGGTTCGTGGGGAAGAACTGCAGCGGGATCTTGAAGTCGACGAAGGCCGTGCGGTCGCCGAACCATGCGAACGGCCGGTGGAACCAGTCCCTGACCCCCCGCTCGTACAGCCAGTCGCGCTGCATCCTCGCGGCCTCGCGCTCGGTCACGCCCGGCCTGAGCTGCCCCGCGACGGCCTCCGCGCACTCGTACGAGAGACGCTGCACTTCCCGGAACCCGCGCAGCTCCGCGGTCAGTTCGCTTGTCACTGCTGAGGCCATGCCACCCGTCCGTCCCATGAACATCCGTGTGTGCGCTACGTGGTCGTAACTTGACACTGATGAATGTGACAATGCCCGGCGGCTACGTCAAGAGGTGTGCAGGGCGCCTGTGGAAAACTCGTCGGGGGCGCTCGCGGAAAGACTTTGGTCTCGACTTCCCCTAAGGATCTGTACGCCTGGAGTCGTACAAGGATCGAGCCGTTGGGCTGACGACTCCTGTGGCGCGCGCCACTACCGTCGAACCGTGACTGTGATCGCCACCGAAAGCCTCAGCAAGCGGTTCCCCCGGGTGACCGCTCTCGACCGGCTCTCCCTGGACATCGGGCCCGGTGTGACCGGACTGGTGGGTGCCAACGGAGCCGGCAAGTCCACGATGATCAAAATTCTCCTGGGCCTGTCCCCCGCCACGGAGGGCAGCGCCCACGTGCTCGGCCTGGACGTCGCCACCTCCGGCGCGCAGATCCGTGAACGGGTGGGGTACATGCCCGAGCACGACTGCCTCCCGCCGGACGTCTCGGCGACCGAGTTCGTCGTCCACATGGCGCGGATGTCGGGCCTGCCCGCCACCGCCGCCCGCGAGCGGACGGCCGACACCCTGCGCCACGTCGGTCTGTACGAGGAGCGGTACCGCCCCATCGGCGGCTACTCGACCGGTATGAAGCAGCGGGTGAAGCTGGCCCAGGCGCTGGTCCACGACCCGCAGCTGGTCCTCCTCGACGAGCCGACCAACGGCCTCGACCCGGTCGGCCGCGACGAGATGCTCGGCCTGATCCGCCGGATCTGGACCGACTTCGGCATCTCCGTGCTCGTCACCTCCCATCTCCTCGGCGAGCTGGAGCGGACCTGCGACCACGTCGTCGTCATCGACGGCGGCCGGCTGCTGCGCTCCAGCTCCACCAGCGACTTCACCCAGATCACCACGACCCTCGCGGTCGAGGTCACCGACTCCGACTCCCACCCCGACGGCTCCCAGGCGCTGCGCACCGCGCTCGCCGCCGCGGGCGTCACCCTCCACGAGGGGCTCGAGGACGGGCTGCCCGGCGCAGGCCACATCCTCCTGGTGGAGGCCGTGGGCGAGGAGACGTACGACCTCGTCCGCGACACCGTCGCCGACCTCGGCCTCGGTCTCGTACGGATGGAGCAGCGGCGGCACCACATCGCCGAGGTCTTCCGCCCCGACGCCCAGCAGCAGGAGGAGGTGCCGGCGCGATGAGCTCCCAGGCCCCCGAGACCACGCAGATCCACAACATCGGCTACCGCAACTACGACGGGCCGCGCCTCGGCCGCGCCTACGCGCGCCGTGCGCTCTTCTCCCAGTCGCTGCGCGGAGCGTACGGACTGGGTCGCAGCGCGAAGTCCAAGGTGCTGCCGATGCTGCTGTTCGCGGTGATGTGCGTGCCCGCGCTGATCATCGTCGCCGTCGCGGTCGTCACCAAGTCGTCGAAGCTGCCGATCGAGTACACCCAGTACGCGATCTTCCTCCAGATGGTGATCGCCATCTTCCTGGCCGCGCAGGCACCGCAGTCGGTCTCCCGCGACCTGCGGTTCCGCACGATGCCGCTCTACTTCGCCCGCCCCATCGAGCGCGTGGACTACGTGGTCGCCAAGTACGGCGCGATGGCCTCCGCGATGTTCATCCTCACCGTCTCCCCGCTGCTGATCCTCTGGATCGGCTCGCTGCTCGCCAAGATGGACTTCGCCGAGCAGACGCAGATGCTGGGCCAGGGCCTCGTCTCCGTGACGCTCCTCTCGCTGCTCTTCGGCGGCATCGGCCTCGTCATGGCCGCGCTCACCCCGCGCCGCGGCTTCGGCGTCGCCGCCGTCATCGCCGTCCTGGTGATCTCCTACGGAGCGGTCTCCACCCTCCAGGGCATCGCCTACGGCACGGACAACGTCGGCGCCGTCAAGTGGATCGGCCTGTTCTCGCCGATCACCCTCATCGGCGGAGTGCAGGACGCCTTCCTCGGCGCGCCCACCGCCGCCCCCGGCGGGGAGGCCGCCGCGCCCGGCACCGCGGTCGGCGTGATCTATCTGCTGGTCGTCCTCGCGCTGATCGCCGGCTCGTACGGAGTCCTGATGCGCCGCTACCGAAAGGTCGGGCTGTGACAACGCTCAACATCGACCACACCTCGCGGTGGTTCGGCAACGTCGTGGCCGTCAACGACGTCACGATGACGATCGGCCCGGGCGTCACCGGCCTCCTCGGCCCCAACGGCGCCGGGAAGTCCACCCTCATCAACATGATGGGCGGCTTCCTCGCCCCCTCCACGGGCACGGTCACCCTCGACGGGGCGGCGATCTGGCGCAACGAGTCCGTCTACCGGCAGATCGGCGTCGTGCCCGAGCGGGAGGCGATGTACGACTTCCTCACCGGCCGTGAGTTCGTCGTCGCCAACGCCGAGTTGCAGGGGCTGGGGGACAAGGAGGCCCAGGCCGCGCTCGCCACGGTCGAGATGGAGTACGCGCAGGACCGAAAGATCGCGACGTACAGCAAGGGCATGCGCCAGCGCGTGAAGATGGCCTCCGCCCTCGTCCACGACCCGTCGGTGCTCCTGCTGGACGAGCCGTTCAACGGCATGGACCCGCGTCAGCGGATGCAGCTGATGGACCTGCTGCGCCGCATGGGCTCCGCGGGGCGCACGGTGCTCTTCTCCTCGCACATCCTGGAGGAGGTCGAGCAGCTCGCCTCGCACATCGAGGTGATCGTGGCCGGGCGGCACGCCGCCTCCGGCGACTTCCGCAAGATCCGCCGACTGATGACGGACCGGCCGCACCGCTATCTCGTACGGTCCAGCGACGACCGGGCGCTCGCGGCCGCGCTGATCGCCGACCCGTCCACCTCCGGCATCGAGGTCGACCTCGCCGAAGGCGCCCTGCGCATCCAGGCGGTGGACTTCGGCCGCTTCACGGAGCTGCTGCCCCGGGTCGCCCGGGCGCAGGGGATCCGGCTGCTGACGGTCTCGCCCTCGGACGAGTCCCTCGAATCGGTCTTCTCGTACCTCGTAGCGGCCTGAAAGGAGCCTGACCGATGTACAACCCCACAGTCGCCCGGCTCACCTACCGGGCCCTCCTCGGCCGCCGGCGGGCGCTGATCCTCTTCCTGCTGCCCGCGCTCCTGCTGGCGATCGCCGCGGCGGTACGGGTGTTCAACGGCGCTGACGACCAGGTCGCGGCCGATGTCCTCGGCGGCTTCGCGCTCGCCACGATGGTGCCGCTGATCGGTGTCATCGCCGGAACGGGCGCGATCGGCCCGGAGATCGACGACGGCTCGATCGTCTATCTGCTGTCCAAGCCGGTGAAACGGCCGTCGATCATCTTCACCAAGCTGATCGTCGCGATCGCCGTGACGATGGTCTTCTCGGCGGTGCCGACCTTCGTCGCCGGCATGATCCTCAACGGCAACGGCCAGCAGGTGGCGGTGGCGTACACCGTCGCGGCGCTGGTCGCCTCCATCGCGTACAGCGCGCTCTTTCTGCTGCTGGGCACGGTCAGCCGCCATGCGGTGGTCATCGGGCTGGTCTACGCACTGGTCTGGGAGGCCCTGTTCGGCTCGCTGATCTCCGGAGCGAAGACGCTGAGCGTGCAGCAGTGGTCGCTCGCGGTCGCCCAGAAGGTCAGCGGCGAGGGTCTGATCACCTCGGACGTCGGCCTGGCGACGGCGGTGTCGCTGCTGATCGGCGTGACGGTCCTGGCGACCTGGTACGCGGGCCAGAAGCTGCGGACGCTGAAGCTGGCGGGCGAGGAGTAGGACGAGGAGAGCACGAGCAAGCGGCGCACCGGAGCCCCGAAGGGGCCGGTGCGCCGCTTCCCGGGGGTCACGTTCGCGGCCTGCGGTGGGTCAGACCTTGCGGTCCCCGGCCGCGAGGAGGCCCACCACCAGGGCGGTCGCGCAGACTCCCAGGACCAGGACGATCGGCACCGTCCATGAGCCGGTCGCCTGGTGCACCGCGCCGGCGACCAGCGGCCCGGCCGCCGCCAGCAGATAGCCGACCGTCTGGGCCATCCCCGAGAGCCGGGACGCGGTCACCGCGTCCCCGGCCCGCAGCACGATCAGGGTGAGGGCGAGTCCGACGCCTCCGCCCTGTCCGACGCCGAGAAGCGCGGACCACAGCCAGGCGCCCTGCACGGGCGCGGCCAGCAGCCCCGCGTAACCCGCCGCGACCAGCGTCGTGACCAGGACGACCAGCGGGCGCTGACTCCGCATCCGGCCCGCGAGCAGCGGCACCGCGAAGGCCCCCGCCACCTGGGTCAGGGTGTTGAAGGCGAACATGACACCGGCCGTGGACCGGCTCATGCCGTGGTCCGTGAAGATCGTCGGCATCCAGGCGATCAGGACGTACGTCCACAGGGACTGCAGGCCCATGAAAAGGGTCACCTGCCAGGCGAGCGCCGAGCGCCAGACGCTCCGCGCGGGCGCCGCCGCCACCACGGATAGGGCCCCAGGCCCATCGTGCGGACGACGGCCCCGCCCCGCCTGTTCCGCCCGTCCTGCCTGTTCCGCCTGTCCCGCCTGTCCCGTACGGCCCTTGGCGAGCAGCACCTGCGGCAGCCAGGCCACCGCGGCGAGCGCCGCCAGCAGCGACCAGAAGGCGAGCGAGGCCTCCCAGCTCCCGCCGAAGGCATCCTCCAGCGGCACCGATGCCGCCGCGACCACCGTCGCGCCCGCGATCATCGCGCCCGTGTAGAGCGAGGTCATCGGCGCGGCACGGTCGGGGAAGTCACGCTTGATGAGGCCCGGCATCAACACGTTGAGCAGGGCGATGGCCGTACCGACCAGGACACCGCCGCCGTACAGCGCGTACACCGACGGCAGGACGCGCACCAGGATGCCGGCGCCGAGCAGCACGAGCGCCGCGAGCAGGACCGGTTCGACACCGAAGCGCCGCCCCAGCCACGGCGCGACCAGCGCACCCGCCCCCAGGAAGAGGACCGGCACGGAGGTCACCAGCGAACTGGCCGTGGACGACAGGCCGTACTGCTCCGCGATCTCCCCCACCAGGGGAGCCACGCTCGCCAGCGCGGCCCGCATGTTGAGGGATGCGAGCACGATCGCGGTCATGAGCAGCAGCGGGTGGGCGAGCCGTGCGCGGCGCCCCGCGGTCGCCGGGGCATCGGTCGCCAGGGCCTCGGTGACCCCGGTCGCCCTGGGGACCACGGTCGTCCCGGCGTCCCCGCTCGGCGCGCCGAGGGCCGGGCGTCCGGACTCCGGCCTCACCGCGACTCCCCCGTCAGAGCCGTCACCGTCTCCATCGGTACGCGCAGCAGCTCGCGGGCCTGTGCCTCCGCCGCGTCCGCGTCCCCCGACTCGATCGCCGCGATCAGCGCCTCGTGCGCGTCGATGTCGACGGGCGGCATCTCCCGGTCGCCGAGTGCCTCGACGAGCACCTCGTGCACCTGAGTGGAGAAGAAGCGGTACACCTCGCCGAAAGCCGTGTTGTGCGTGGCCGCGACGACGGCCAGGTGAAAGGCCAGGTCCGCGTCCGCGTCGCGGTCGCCCTCCTCGCGGAGGGTCGTGAGGGCGGCCCGCAACCGCAGCAGGTCGTGGGTGTCCCGCCGTACCGCCGCGAGGCGCGCGGCCTCCGCCTCCAGCGCGACCCGCAGCTCCAGGACGTCCCGCGCGCCGGCATGGCGGACCCCGCGCAGGACGGCCGCGGGGTCGGCGGTCGAGCGGACGAACGTGCCGTTGCCCTGGCGCGAGGCGAGGAGGCCCGCGTGGACCAGGACCCGGACCGCCTCACGGACGGTGTTCCGGCCGACGCCGAGCTGTTCGGCGAGCTCGTGCTCGGTGGGGATGCGGTCGCCGACCGCCCACTCGCCCTGCGCGAGCTGCTCCCGCAGCTGCTCGACCACCGAATCCACCAGCGAGGTACGCCCCGCCGCCTTGAGCGCCATCATCACTCCACCTCGATTGGCCCGGTTGCCCAGTCATCCTACAACTGACTCTCGGGGCCCTCCGGGGAGCGCCGGACTACTGTGGCTCCGTACGGGACACGAACACCCTCACCACCCTCGGGAGTCAGTCATGTCAGACCGCTTCGACGTCGTCGTACTCGGAGCTGGCCCCGGCGGCTACGTCGCCGCCATCCGCGCCGCCCAGCTGGGCAAGCGGGTCGCGGTCGTCGAAGAGAAGTACTGGGGCGGTGTCTGCCTGAACGTCGGCTGCATCCCCACCAAGGCGCTGCTGCGCAACGCCGAACTCGCCCACATCTTCAACCACGAGGCCAAGACCTTCGGCATCAAGGTCGACGGCACGGTCTCCTTCGACTACGGCGAGGCGTTCAGCCGCAGCCGGACGGTCGCGGACGGCCGGGTCAAGGGCGTCCACTTCCTCATGAAGAAGAACGGCATCACGGAGCTCGACGGCCGCGGCACGTTCGTCGACGCGAACACGATGCAGGTCGCCAAGTCCGACGGCACCACGCAGACGATCACCTTCGACAACTGCATCATCGCCACCGGCGCCACCCCGCGCCTGCTGCCGGGCACCGCCCGCAGCGAGCGCGTCGTGACGTACGAGGAGCAGATCCTCGCCGAGGACGTGCCGCAGTCGATCATCATCGCCGGCGCCGGCGCGATCGGCGTCGAGTTCGCCTACGTCCTGCACAACTACGGCGTGAAGGTCACCATCGTCGAGTTCCTCGACCGGATCGCGCCGCTGGAGGACGCGGACGTCTCCAAGGAGCTGGCCAAGCAGTACCGCAAGCTCGGCATCGACGTCCTCACCTCCACCCGCGTCGAGGCGATCGACGAGTCCGGCCCGCAGGTCCGCGTCACCGTCACCGGCAAGGACGGCGCGCAGAAGGTCCTGGAGGCCGACAAGGTCCTGCAGGCCATCGGCTTCGCCCCGAACATCTCCGGCTTCGGCCTGGAGACCACCGGCGTGGCGCTCACCGAGCGCGGCGCGATCGAGGTCGACGGCCGCTGCCGCACCAACGTGCCGCACATCTACGCCATCGGCGACGTGACCGCGAAGCTGATGCTCGCGCACACCGCCGAGTCCATGGGTGTCGTCGCCGCCGAGACCATCGGGGACGCCGAGACGATGGAGCTCGACTACCCGATGATCCCGCGCGCCACCTACTGCCAGCCGCAGATCGCCAGCTTCGGCTGGACCGAGGCGCAGGCGCGGGAGAAGGGGTACGACGTCAAGGTCGCCAAGTTCCCCTTCACCGCGAACGGCAAGGCGCACGGCCTCGGCGACTCCACCGGCTTCGTGAAGATCATCGCCGACGCGCAGTACGGCGAGATCATCGGCGCCCACCTGATCGGCCCCGACGTCACCGAGCTGCTGCCCGAGCTGACGCTGGCCCAGCAGTGGGACCTGACGGTCCACGAGGTCGCGCGGAACGTCCACGCGCACCCGACGCTGGGCGAGGCCGTGAAGGAAGCGATCCACGGTCTTGCCGGACACATGATCAATTTCTGAGAACTCTCCCGGCGCAGGGTGATAGGCACTGAAACGTGCCGAGTGAAACCCTCCCCGGTGGTGCGACGCCGGGTGGCGAACCGTCCCGACCGATCAGGTCGTGGGTGCGTTCGTCACCCGGTACGCATGTGTGGCTGCTCGTCATCGCGATCACCAGCATCGTCATCGCTCTGTCGTCCGACGGTGTGGAGCACTACCTGCTCCACCGCAACAGCAGCAACCTCTACCAGCTCTCCCACCACCCGATCCGGGCGCTGCTCGGCAGTGCGTTCTGGATCGAGGACCCGGCGGACTTCCTGCTGTACGCGCTGCTGTTCGAGGTCTTCCACGCGCCCGTCGAGCGCTGGCTCGGCACACTGCGCTGGCTCGTCACGGTCGCCACGGCGCACATCGCGGCCACGCTCATCAGCCAGAAGGTCGTCCTGGAGGCGATCCAGGACCACGACGTGCCGCGCAGCATGGCGCATGTGGTGGACATCGGGGTCAGCTACGGGATCGCGGCGTCGGTCGGGATCCTGACGTACCGGATCCCGCGGCCGTGGCGGTGGCTCTATCTGGCGGGAGCGGTGACCTTCTTCGCCGTACCGCTCTTCACGAGCCACACGTACACGGATCTGGGGCACGCGATCTCGCTCGCCATCGGGCTGGCCTGCTGGCCGCTGACGTGGGGCGAGCCGCCGGGAAAACCGGTGGCCTCCGAACCGCCCCCGCGCGCACACTAGTTGTGCGGGAGATGCCCGCCATGAGGCCGCAGGGCCGGCCACGAGACCGGGGAGGAGCACGACGATGACCGACACCAGTTCGAGCCGGAGTTCGAGTCCGTCGAGCTCCCTGCAGGGCGGCGCCCCCTAGCGCCGCCGGGGCGGCCGCTTCGAGCGCGCGGGTTCTCCGCGCGAGGCCGCCCACCCGGAGGATTGGCCGAGCGGTAAGGCACTGGCTTGCTAAGCCATGGTCGGGGTCACCCCCGCGCGCGTTCGATTCGCGCATCCTCCGCGCAACGCCCGCTCCGACGTGCGCACGACGCCTGCTCCGACGCGTGCACTGGGCCTGCGTCAGGAACAGCGCCGGCACCGGCACTCACGCCTACGCCCGCAGCAGGCGCTCCAGCACCACCGCGATGCCGTCCTCCTCGTTCGAGGCCGTCACCTCGTCCGCGACCGCCTTCAGGGAGTCGTGCGCGTTCGCCATCGCCACACCCCGCGCCGCCCAGCCGAACATCGGGATGTCGTTCGGCATGTCGCCGAAGGCGATCGTCTCCGCCGCCTTCACGCCGAGCCTGCGCGCAGCGAGCGAGAGGCCCGTGGCCTTGCTCAGGCCCAGCGGCAGGATCTCCACGATCCCCGGGCCCGCCATGACCACGTCCACCAGACTGCCGGCCGTGAGCCGTGCGGCGCCCGCCAGCTCGTCGTCCGACAGCGTGGGGTGCTGGATGTAGAGCTTGTTCAGCGGGGCGGACCACAGCTCCGCCGGGTCCTTGAAGGGCACGTACGGCAGCGGTCCCTCCTGCACCCGGTAGTCGGGGCTGACCAGCACCTCGCCGTCCAGACCGTCCCTGCTCGCCGCCAGGGCCAGCGGCCCCACCTCGGCCTCGATCTTCGACAGCGCCAGACCGGCCAGCTGCCGGTCCAGGGTCACCGAGGTCAGCAGCCGGTGCTCGCCGGCGTGATAGACCTGCGCGCCCTGACCGCACACCGCGAGTCCCTCGTAACCGAGGTCGTCGAGGATGTGCCGCGTCCAGGGCACGGAGCGGCCGGTGACGACGATGTGCGCCGCCCCCGCCGCCACCGCGGCGGCGAGAGCGTCACGCGTCCGTTCCGAGACGGACTCGTCGGCGCGCAGCAGCGTGCCGTCGAGGTCCGTCGCGACGAGCTTGTACGGGAAGGAGCTCACCGGGAGATCGGCTCCAGGACCTCGCGGCCGCCCAGGTACGGCCGGAGGGCCTCGGGAACCCGCACCGAACCGTCCGGGAGCTGGTGGTTCTCGAGGATCGCCACGATCGTGCGCGGTACGGCGCACAGGGTGCCGTTCAGCGTCGCCAGAGGCTGGACGACCTTCTTGCCGCCCCGCTCGTCGCGCATCCGCACGGACAGGCGGCGCGCCTGGAAACCGTCGCAGTTCGACGCGGAGGTCAGCTCGCGGTACTTGCCCTGCGTCGGGATCCACGCCTCGCAGTCGAACTTGCGCGACGCGGAGGAGCCGAGGTCGCCGGTGGCCACGTCGATGACCTGGAAGGGCAGCTCAAGGCTGGTCAGCCACTGCTTCTCCCACTCCAGGAGCCGCTTGTGCTCGTTCTCGGCGTCCTCAGGGGCGACGTACGAGAACATCTCGACCTTGTCGAACTGGTGGACCCGGAAGATGCCCCGGGTGTCCTTGCCGTACGTGCCGGCCTCGCGGCGGAAGCACGGCGAGAAGCCGGCGTAGCGCAGCGGGAGCTTGTCCGCGTCGATGATCTCGTCCATGTGGTACGCGGCGAGCGGCACCTCGGACGTACCGACGAGGTAGAAGTCGTCCTTCTCCAGGTGGTACACGTTCTCCGCGGCCTGGCCGAGGAAGCCGGTGCCCTCCATGGCGCGCGGGCGGACCAGCGCCGGCGTCAGCATCGGGATGAACCCGGCCTCGGTCGCCTGCGCGATCGCCGCGTTGACGAGGGCGAGCTCCAGCAGGGCGCCGACGCCCGTCAGGTAGTAGAAGCGCGAGCCGGAGACCTTGGCGCCCCGCTCGACGTCGATGGCGCCGAGTGCCTCGCCCAGCTCCAGGTGGTCCTTGGGCTCGAAGCCCTCGGCCGCGAAGTCGCGGATCGTGCCGTGCGTCTCCAGGACGACGAAGTCCTCCTCGCCGCCGACGGGCACGTCCGTGTGGACGATGTTGCCGAGCTGGAGCAGGAGCGCGCGGGCCGTCTCGTCGGCCTCGTTCTGCTCGGCCTCGGCGGCCTTGACGTCGGTCTTGAGCTGCTCCGCCTTCTGCAGGAGCTCGACGCGCTCCTCGGGGGAGGCCTTGGGGATCAGCTTGCCGAGCGCCTTCTGCTCGGATCGGAGCTCGTCGAAGCGGACGCCGGACGACCTGCGCCGCTCATCGGCGGAGAGCAGGGCGTCGACGAGCTCGACGTCCTCTCCACGGGCGCGCTGGGAGGCGCGAACACGGTCGGGGTCCTCACGGAGCAGGCGAAGGTCAATCACCCCACCAGGCTACCGGTGCGTGCTCGCCCCACCCCACCCGATATAGCCGTGCGTGTCGCTATGCCCGAATTGCCGGTATTGGGAAATGCTCCCCCTATTCGTCAATAAACAGGACAGGGGCCCCCGAAAAGGGGCGGACCGGTGCGCGCCGCTGACCGAACCGCCCTGCGGGGACACGGACTCCTCCACAGCGGATGCCGACCCGACGGAGTTTTCCACAGGCTGTGCGGAACTTCTGTGGATGGTGAACGAATTCCTGGGCGCAATCATGATCAAACCACCCCCCGGCACTCTTCCGGGTGGGAATTCCTCGTTCTCACTCGCCCTAAAGAGTTGATCAACGGAATGGGGGTGACGGCAGGCGGGCTGCGCCCTGTGGGTGACCGGGAGCCGACCGGAGCGATTTGTCGACCTCACTCCCCAGCCATATCGACTTGTCCCCAGGTCGAGCGCGCAGCCTGTGGATAACTATGTGCGCGGAAGGAAAATATGCAGGTAGGACCGATGGTTCGCACCTGTGGACGACCGCCTCCGGTGATGGAGGCGGTGGGGCACGATCAGGTCAGGCCCGACCGTCCTGGGCCCTCGCCAGCCAATCGGAGGCCGCCATGAACTCCGCGTCCGACGTACCGCGCCGCAGCGCTCGTACGTCCTCCGCCGCCACGCCCGCACGCGGGTACGAACCGAGGAACCGCACCTTCGGGCAGATCCGCTTCAGACCCATGAGCGCCTCACCCACGCGCCGGTCCGAGACATGGCCCTCGGCGTCCACGGCGAAGCAGTAGTTGCCGATCCCCGCGCCCGTCGGACGGGACTGGATCAGCATCAGGTTCACCCCGCGCACCGCGAATTCCTGCAGCAGCTCAAGGAGGGCACCCGGATGGTCATCACCCAGCCACAGCACCAGCGACGTCTTGTCCGCGCCCGTCGGCGCCGCGGGCCGGGCCGGACGGCCCACCAGGACGAACCGGGTCTCGGCGTTCTCCGCGTCGTGGATCTCGGTGACCAGGGCCTCCAGGCCGTAGGTCGCCGCCGCGAACTCGCCGGCGAAGGCGGCGTCGAACCGGCCCTCCTGCACCAGTCTGGCCCCGTCCGCGTTCGAGGCCGCCGACTCCCACAGGGCCTCGGGCAGGTGGCCGCGCAGCCAGTTCCGCACCTGCGGCTGCGCCACGGGGTGACCGGTGACCGTCTTGATCGCGGACAGCTCGGTGCCCGGCCGGACGAGCAGGGCGAAGGCGATCGGCAGGACCACCTCGCGATAGATCATCAGCGGTTCGCCGGAGGCCAGTTCGTCCAGCGTCGCGGTGACGCCACCCTCCACCGAGTTCTCGATCGGTACGAGAGCGGCGGCCGCCTCTCCGTTGCGTACGGCGTCCAGCGCGGCGGGGACGGAGACCATCGGGACGAGCTCCCTGGTCGCGGCCTCGGGCAGCGTACGCAGCGCGGCCTCCGTGAACGTGCCTTCGGGGCCGAGATACGTATACCGGGTGGCTGACATACGGTCACCCTAATAGGCGCCCGGCTTTCAGGACTCCAGAAGCCGCTGGCCCACGTACTCGCCCTCCGCCGCCCCGCCCGGTACGGCGAAGAGACCGCTCGCCTCGTGCCGGAGGAAAGGGGAGAGCGCGTCGCCCCGGTCGAGCTTGCGCTGGACGGGCACGAAGCCCCTGAGCGGGTCTGCCTGCCAGCAGATGAAGAGCAGCCCGGCGTCGGGGGTGCCGTCGGGCGCGATGCCGTCGTGGAAGGAGAACGGGCGGCGCAGCATGGCGGCTCCGCCGTTCTGTTCGGGGGCGGAGATCCGGGAGTGGGCGTTGTCCGGGATCACGAGCTTGCCGTCGGGTCCGGTCCTGTCGAGGTCGAGTTCGGTGGTCTCGGACCCTCCGGTGAGCGGGGCGCCGTCGGACTTGCGGCGGCCGATGACCTTCTCCTGCTTGTCGAGGGGGAGCTTCTCCCAGTCGTCGAGCAGCATGCGGATCCGGCGGACGACCGCGTACGAGCCCCCGACCATCCACTCCTGCGCTCCGGACGCGCCGGTGCCGCCCCCGGCGGGGACGAAGATCCGCTGGTCGAAGTCGGGGTCGGACGGCTTGGGGTTGCCGGTTCCGTCCACCTGGCCCATCAGGTTGCGGGCGGTCATCGGCCGGGCCGTGGCGCCCGCGGACCGGTTGAAGCCGTTCATCTGCCAGCGGACGGTGGCGGCCGAGCCGGCGTCCTTCTGCAGGGCGCGCAGCGCGTGGAAGGCGACCAGCGCGTCATCGGCGCCGATCTGCACCCAGAGGTCCCCCTCGGACCGCTTGGGGTCGAGGGCGTCGGCGGAGAAGGCGGGCAGAGCGTCGAGCTGCGCGGGGCGGCGGCCGGTGAGTCCGGTACGGCCGAAGAAGGAGTGACCGAAGCCGAAGGTGACCGTCAGGGAGGAGGGGCCGGCGTCCAGGGCGATGCCGGTGTCGTCGGTCGATGGTTCGCCCGCCATCAGGGCCTTGGCCGTCGCCGACCAGCGGCGCAGCAGCGCGGCGGCCTCCTTGCGGCCGGCTCCGGGCGCGAGGTCGAAGGCGATCAGATGGCCCCTCGCCTGAAGCGGAGTGGTGATCCCCGCCTGATGTTTCCCGTGAAACATCGCCCGGGTCGAGCCGACCGTCGCCAGTGCCGTTCCGTCGCCGGCGGACGAAGCGGACGTGCCGGAGTCGGCGACCGCCGCGTACACCCCGGTACCGCCGGCCGCGCCGAGTGCGAGGCCGGCCGCGCCCGCCGCGCCGACCGTGCCGAGAAGCCGCCGCCGGGAGAGTTCAAGGTTGTCGTCGTTGCTCACGTCGGTCAGCCGATCTTCACGTTCTTGTCGATGGTGGTCTGGTCGATGTCGGAGGTGCGGACGGTCACCTGGATCTGCCAGTCCCCGGCCATCGGGATCTGCACTCCGTTGGCGCTCCAGTGTCCGGCCTGGATCCGCTCGGGTACGACGGGCAGCGGGCCGACGTCCTTCGCCTTCAGCGTGAAGGCGACCTTGATCTCGGGGAGGTCCAGGGGGCGGCCGTCGGGGTCGTCGACGAAGAGGTGCAGGACGTTGGCGCCGGTCCGGCCGGGGTCGAGGCTGAGCCGTACGGTCCCCTTGCCCGCTGCGCCTCCGGTGTCGAAGGGCAGCCGGATGTCGACGGGCCGTTCCGGGACGGCGGTCGAGCCGGCGGCGGACTGCGAGCGTCCCGCCTCCTCCTCGGTGCGGCCGGGTTCGGTCGAGGTCAGGACGGTCGTCACGGCGAGCAGGACGACGGCGACGACGGCTTCGGTCAGGACGGAGCGTCGCAGGCCGGTGCGCTCGGGGTCGGCGTCCCGGTCCCGCTTCGTGCGGGCGGTGGCCACGGCGGCGCGCTGCCGCGCGAGCTGGGCGGCCCGCTCGGGGTCGACGGCCTCTTCTTCCCGGCTGCTCGCTCCCTGAGCGGCCACGCCGACGGCGGTCGGCTCCGTGCCGGCCTCGGCCACGGTGGCTTCCTCGGGCCGGTCGGCGTCCTCCGCCCCGGGGGCTTCCTCGGCCTCGGACGCCTCGGACGCCTCGGACGCCTCGGCCTTGGACTCTCCGGACTCTCCGGACGCCTCGGGCTCCCCGGACTCTCCGGACGCCTTGGACTCTCCGGGCTCCCCGGACTCCTCCGAGTCCTCGGACACCGTCGGGTCGCCGAGGCGCTGGGTCCAGCGTCGGGACACCCAGGCGATGCCGACCAGGACGGCCACGAGCCCGATCTTGGCCAGGAGCAGCCGGCCGTAGGACGTGCCCGTCAGAGCGGACCAGGAGCCGACCTGACGCCACGACTGGTAGAGCCCGGTGGCCGCGAGGACGACGACCGAGCCGAAGGCGATCTTCGAGAAGCGTTCCACCGCCACCCGCTCGATGCCGGGCGCCCGGTAGAGCGCGACGAGCAGGGCGGTCAGCCCGCCGAGCCAGGACGCCACAGCGAGCAGGTGCAGCAGGTCGACGGGCATCGCGATCGCCGGCTGGATGCCGGTGGAGGCGTGCTCGGCGAGAGCCCAGGTGCCGGCGATTCCGGCGGCGACCACGGAGCCGCCGATCGCGAGCCCGAAGGTGAGGTCCTTCTTCTCCTTCTCGTCGGTCCGCTTGGTGTACGTCCCGAAGAGCACGGCGATGAAGAGCGCGGCGGCGCCGAGCAGCAGCAGCCGGGAGATGAGCGAGGCGCCCGTCTTCGTCTCCAGGACGGAGCCCAGTCCGCCGAGGTCGAAGACGTCGGCGAGTTCGCCGGAGCCGGTGTACGGGTTGCGGAGCAGCAGCATGGCCAGGGTGGCCGCGGTGAGGGTGAGCCACCCCCTGACGACGAGCCGCTGGAGGGCCTGGACGCTCGCGCCGCGCGGCCAGCAGGCCAGGACGAAGGCGCCGCCGCCGACGAGGACGACGAAACCGGCGTACGAGAGGTAGCGGGCGATGCCGTAGAGCGCGCCGACGAGTCCGCCGCCCACCTCCTGGTCGGGGAGTGCGACGGAAGTCTGGGAGGGGGCGCCGATGGAGAAAGTGAAGGCGCCCGCGATGGGGTGGCTGTCGGCGGAGACGGTCTGCCAGGCGACGGTGTACGTGCCCTCGGGCAGCCCGGCGCGGAGTCCGACCCCGTATCTGACGATCGAGCCGCTGCACAGGTCGCGTATCTCGGAGGTGTCCACGCGCTTCCCCGACGGGTCGAGGACCCGGATCGAGTCGTCGCTCATGGCGACCTGCTCGGAGAAGGTGAGGTTGACGTCCTTGGGGGCGGTGGCGACCACCGCCCCGTCCTGCGGGTCGCTGCCGGTGAGCGCGGCATGCGCGGACGCGGGCGCCGCTGCGGCGAGCAGGGTGCCGAGAAGCGTGGCCGCGACGAGCAGCAGCCGAACCAGGGCGGTTCCGAGGCGCGGGGCGGTGGTGGTGGGCATGTGTGTTGTCAGTCCCTCAAGTAGCTCAGTGCTGCTTCGGGTTGTGGGTGGCGGCCTCGACGGGAAGGTCGACCTTGATGGGGTCGGACTTCTCGAAGTGCAGCTCGATGCTGACCTTCTCGCCCTGCTTGGGCTTGGTCTTCAGCGCCATGAACATGATGTGGCTGCCACCACGTTCGAGCTTCAGCTCGCCGTTCGCAGGGATGTCGAAGGACTTCACCTGCTGCATCTTCTGGTTCTTCGTCTCGTGGATCTGGACGTCGTCCGAGATCGGGCTCGTGACGGAGGTCAGCTTGTCCGCGGCGCCGCCGTCGTTCTCGATGGTCAGGAAGCCGCCGGCCATGTCCATCACCGGCTGCGGCATGAACGCGCCGCTGACCTTCAGTTCTGGCTTGCCGTCGGCTCCGGCGGCCCCGGCGGAACTGTCGGTCGAGCACCCCGTCAGCGCCAGCCCGGAGGTGAGGGCGAGGGCGGCGATCAGGGTGGTGGTGCGGCGGTTCACGGGTTCTCCCCCTTGATGAGCTTCGGCAGGTCCTCGGCGTAGTCCTCGACCCTCGTGTCCTCGCCGTACAGGACGTAGCCCTGGTCGGTCGTGGGCGAGAAGGCGATCACCTGGGCGCCGTGCATGGAGACGACCGAGCCGTCCTTCTCCTTCTTCGGCGGGTCGATGCCGATGCCGATCTGGCGGGCGCCCGCCTGGATCGTGGTGAAGTCGCCGGTGAGCCCGACGAAGGACGGGTCGCCGGCGGCGGGCAGCCACTTGCCGAGCTCGGCCGGAGTGTCCCGCTCGGGGTCGGTGGTGACGAACACGACCTGGAGCTTGTCCTGGTCGGCCTTGGGGAGCTGCTTCTTGGCGATGGCGATGTTGCTCATCGTCAGCGGGCAGACGTCGGGGCAGTGCGTGTAGCCGAAGTAGATCAGCGTCGGCTTGCCCTTGGTCTGTGCGCGGAGGTCGAACGGCTTGCCCTTGGTGTCCGTGAGGACGAGGTCGGGCTTGGTGAAGGGGCGGTCGAGGACGGTCGCCGCCTTGGCGTTGTCGCTGCCGCCGGAGACCTCGGCGACCGTTCCGCTGCCGGAGCCGGGGGTCTTGTCGTCTCCGCCGCCGAGGCCGACCGCGACCGTCACCGCGAGGGCGGCGACGATCGCGGAGGCGGCGACGATCAGGGGTGCGCGGCGGCTGGGCCGGGGCCGCGCGTCGGTGCTGGGATCGTTCGTCTTCTGGACGGACATGGAACTCGTTCTCTCGTGGTTCTCTTCGGTTCAGGCCGAGCGGCGGCGGCCGGCGAGCAGGCCGAAGGCGACGCCCGCGACGCCGACGAGGATGCCGACGACGCCGAGGACACGGGCCGTGGTGTCGCTGCTGCCGGAGTCGGCGGCGCTCTCGGTGTGGGCCTTGTCGCCCTTGGCCTCGTCCTTGGCCTTGTCGTCGTGGCCGGCCTTGTCGTCCGCCTTCGCGCCACCGCCGTGGTGGTCGTCGCTCGCCGCGGAGAGCTTCAGCACGGGCGCGGGGTTCTGGAGTTCGGCGCCGTCCTTGGGCTCCTCGATCCAGCGGACGACCTCGCCGTTGTCGTACGTCTGGATGGCCTTGATGACGAGCTGGTCCGTGTCCTCCGGCAGCTGGCCGAGCGAGAGCGGGAACTGCTGGAACTGGCCGGGGCCGATCTTCGCGCCGCCCTCGGCGGTCCAGGTGACCTTGGTGACGGCCTCGTTGATGGACTTGCCGTGCAGCTCGAGCGGCTTGGCGAGCTTGGACTTGGTGACCTCGGGCTTCCAGCCCGGGACGGGCTGCGGCATCACCGAGGCGAGGGGGTGGTCGGCCGGGAAGTTGACCTCGACCTTGATGGTGGAGGCGTTGTCGCGCTCGTTCGGGACCTTGACGTTGACCGTCGCGTAGCCGCCCTTGGCCGCCTCGCCCTGCGGCTGGACGCCGACGTGCGCGAAGGCGGTGCCGGAGAGCAGCACGACGGAGGAGAGGGCGATGCCACCGGTGAGGGCGATACGGGAAACGTTCATGGTTCAGGACACTCCAGCTCGTAAGAAGGGTCGGGGTTCCGGCACGCCGACGGCCGGAAGGGTGTGCTCCGGGTGGTGCGGGCGTACGAAGGGCCGCGGGTCCGCTCCGTGTCGAGCGGTCCGCGTCAGGCTGCGAGGACGCAGTCGGCGGCCGGGGGGCCGCGCCGGACGACCGTGTACTGGAGTGCCTCGGCGCCGGTGGGCGGCGAGGTGTCGTCCGCGGTACGGGCGGCGCGGAGCGAACCGGCGGCCGGAAGCCCGGGGAGGCCGGCGAGCAGGGCCCGTACGAGAGTCAGCGCGACGCGCAGGGAGCGGACGAGGGCGCATTCGGCGAGCTCGGTCGCGCCGTGGGTGGAGAGCCGGACGAGCCGGCCGAGGGCGAGGTCGCCGTGGCGCAGGAGCCAGCCGGTGGCGAGTGCGGCCAGGAGGTGGCCGAGCACCATCGGCAGGTCGGGCAGGAGGTCGACGCCGGCCGCTCCGGCCGCGCCGGTCGCCAGGTGGGGGCCGTGGGCCGCGTGCGCGGTGGCGGCGTCGGCCGGGTCGAGGCCGGCGTCGCTGATGATGCGGGTGGCGTCGGCGGCGCTCAGGGACGTCGCCCCGCCGCCGCAGACGATCTTGGCGGCCATCCGGATCAGCGCGTCCTCGGTGACCGGGCCGAGGGAGCCGGCCGCGAGCGGCCGCTGTCCGAGCCCGAACAGGACGTGCAGGCCGAGCTGTCCGCCGGCCAGCGCGGTGACGATGGCGGGCAGCGAACGCTCCCGCCCGGCGAACAGCACGGTGACGCCGAAGATCACCAGGAAGCCGACGGCCACTGCCCACAGGGCGATGCCCGCGCACGCGGCGAGGGCGTGCCCGAGCCCGGACAGCACGACGCAGACCGCGGTGAAGACCGCGGCCCTCAGCATGCGTGGCGCGAGCGCGGGGGCAGACATGGCGGGCCCATCATCGCACCAGCCCCATGGCTCACATGAGGCAGGTCCGGAAGATCACCTTTGGTGCCTTCGGGCCGACTTCGGACGGGGTGCCGGGTCGTACCTCGGGTGGGCCTCGGGCGCGGCTCGAGTGAGGCTCGGGTGCGCCTTGGGCGGGGCTTTGGGCGGGGCCTTTGGCGGGCTTGGGCGGGCCTTTGGCGGGGCTCTGGACGGGCATACACCGCCGCACGGCGCGTCCACATCCGCCGAACGAGGGCTGTTGTGGTTGCGAGGGGCTTACGGACCCCTTAGGGCGGCAATAGGTAACGGTATGTCGCGCCGCAGCATGTCGAGCCGCAGCCAGGAGGCTGAAGCATGAGCATCTGGTGGTCCCTCCATCTGAGGCGCGAGGCCGCGAGCGTCCCGCTCGCCCGGCGGCTGTTGCTCGGCACGATGGAGACGGCCGGGGTCGACCCCGACGTCTCCTACGAACTGTCGGTCGCGCTGACCGAGGCGTGCGCCAACGCCGTGGAGCACGGCGGGGACTCCGGTTCCGGCCCGTCCTCGGAGGAGTACCGGGTCACGGCCTATCTGGACGGCGAGACCTGCCGTATCGAGGTGGCCGACTCGGGGCCGGGTTTCTCCGCGGCCGGGTTCCCGGTGGCCTCCGCCGCCGCGGATGCCGAGAACGGGCGGGGTCTGCGGCTGATCGAGGAGCTGGCGGACCACGTCCACTTCGGCCGCACGGGCCGGGGCGGGGCGCTGGTCAGCTTCGACAAGATCGTGAAGTGGCGGACGGACGCGCCGCTCGCGCTGACCTGACCCCGCCTGGTGTGACCTGACACGGTGTACGAAAAGGCCCCCGCCGACCGTGACGGTCCGCGGGAGCCTTCGTCGTGCGGCGGGTCAGGCCTTCAGGCCGGCCATCCACGCCTCGACCTCGTCGGCCTGGCGCGGCAGCGAGGCGGAGAGGTTCCGGTTGCCGTTCTCCGTGACGAGGATGTCGTCCTCGATCCGGACGCCGATGCCCCGGTACTCCTCCGGCACGGTCAGGTCGTCGGCCTGGAAGTAGAGCCCGGGCTCGACGGTCAGGCACATGCCCGGCTCCAGGGTGGTGTCGACGTACGCCTCCGTGCGCGCGGCGGCGCAGTCGTGGACGTCCATGCCGAGCATGTGTCCGGTGCCGTGCAGCGTCCAGCGGCGCTGGAGACCCAGCTCCAGGACACGGTCGACGGGACCCTCGACCAGGCCCCACTCGACCAGCTTCTCGGCGAGCACGCGCTGGGCGGCGTCGTGGAAGTCGCGGTAGGCGGCGCCGGGCTTCACCGCGGCGATGCCCGCCTCCTGCGCCTCGTACACGGCGTCGTAGATCTTGCGCTGGAGCTCGCTGTACCGGCCGTTGATCGGCAGGGTGCGGGTCACGTCCGCGGTGTAGAGCTCGACCGTCTCGACGCCGGCGTCGAGGAGCAGCAGCTCGCCGGAGCGGACGGCGCCGTCGTTGCGGACCCAGTGGAGGGTGGTGGCGTGCGGGCCGGCGGCGCAGATGGAGCCGTAGCCGACGTCGTTGCCCTCGACGCGGGCGCGCAGGAAGAAGGTGCCTTCGATGTAGCGCTCGCTGGTGGCCTCGGCCTTGTCGAGGACCTTGACGACGTCCTCGAAGCCGCGCGCGGTGGCGTCGCAGGCCTTCTGGAGCTCGGCGATCTCGAAGGCGTCCTTGACGAGACGGGCCTCCGAGAGGAAGACGCGCAGCTCCTCGTCGCGCTCGGCGGTGACCTTGTCGGTCAGCGCGGCCTCGATGCCGGCGTCGTGGCCGCGGACGGCGCGGACCGGCCCGGTGGCCTCCTTGAGCGCGGCGGCCAGCTCGCGGACGTCCTTGGCCGGGATGCCGAGGAGCTTCTCGGCCTCGGTCAGGGAGTGGCGGCGGCCGACCCAGAGCTCGCCCTGGCCGTCGAGCCAGAACTCGCCGTTCTCGCGGTCGGAGCGCGGCAGCAGGTAGACGGTGGCCTTGTGGCCGTTCTTCGTGGGCTCCAGGACGAGGACGCCGTCCTGCGTCTGGTCGCCGGTGAGGTAGGCGTACTCGGTCGACGCGCGGAAGCTGTACTCGGTGTCGTTCGAGCGCGTCTTCAGGTTGCCCGCGGGGATGACGAGCCGCTCGCCCGGGAAGCGCGCGGAGAGCGCGGCGCGGCGGTCGGCCGTGTGCCCCGCCTGGGCGATCGGCTCCAGGCCGTGCAGCTCGGTGTCGGCCCAGCCGGACTTCATGTTCTCGGCGAGCTCGTCGGATACGCCCTGGTACAGGCCGTTCTTGCGCTGCTTGATCGGCTCTTCGGTCTCGTCCGGGGTTTCCGGGGTGAGCTCGTCTGCCACGGGGGTCTCCTTTGGTACGACACTGAACCCCCTCCATCGTACGGTCGTACGGAAGGGGGCCCAGGGCCGGAAGACCCATTACCGCTGAGTCACCTGCGGGCTACGCGGCGCTCATTCGAAGCCGGCCGAGCGCGGGCCGCTCATTCGAAGCGGGCCGCGAGCAGGACGACGTCCGCTCCGTCGACGCCGTGGTCGAGCCCTTCGGGCAGCAGCGTCCGCAGGACGTGGTCGGCGATGGCCCCGGGATCCGTACGGTCCGCCTTCGGGACGCTCGCGGCGGCCGCGTGCAGACGTGCGAAGGCCCGGTCCATGGGGTCGCCGGTCCTGCGGAGCAGCCCGTCGGTGTAGAGCAGCACCGTTTCTCCAGGGGCGGGGGCGATCTCGATGCTCGGCGCCTCCCAGCAGGCGAGCATCCCCAGCGGCGCCGACAGCGAGGTCTCGACGAACTCGGTGCGGTGGTCGCCGATGATCAGCGGCGGGGTGTGTCCGGCCCCGGCGAGGACGAGTCTGCGCTCCTGCGGCTCCGAGTAGGCGAAGAGCGCGGTGGCCGAGCGGGCGGGCTCGGTGAGGCGGAGCAGAAGCTCCAGATCGGAGAGGACGGCGACGGGGTCCTCGCCCTCCATGACCGCGTACGCCCGCAGGGAGGCGCGCAGCCGGCCCATGGCGGCGAGCGCGCTGGGACCGGTCCCGGAGACGGAGCCGACGGCGAGGCCGAGGGCGCCCTCGGGCAGGGGCAGCGCGTCGTACCAGTCGCCGCCGCCCTGGGGGCCGGTGCGGTGGCGGACGGCGAGCTGGACGCCGGGGACCCGGGGGAGGCGGCTGGGCAGCAACTCCTCGGCGACGGTGGCGACCTGGGCGCGGGCCCGCTCCAGCTCCAGGAGGCGGGCGAGGTGCTCGGTGGCGTGGCGGCTGTAGAGACCGACGAGGTGGCGCCGGCGCTCGGTCGGTTCGGCGGGTTCGTCGTAGAGCCAGACGACGGCGCCGAGCTTCCCGGCGGCCTCGGTGGCGAGGGGGAGGGCGTAGCTGGCGGCGTAGCCGAGCCGGGCGGCGACCTCGCGGTGGCGGGGGTCGAGCTCCGCCTCCCCGAGCAGGTCGGGGACGGCGATCGGATCGGGGAAGCCGGGGACGCCGGTGGGTTCGGGGAAGCCCGGGACGGCGGTGGGGTCCGGGAAGCCGGGGGCGCCGGGCACGCCGGCCGGGTCCGTGGCGGCCCGGGTGGGGGCCGGGGCCGGTTCGGGGAGGCCGTCGAGGATGCGGCCGTACGAGGTGGCACTGCGCGGCACGGTCTCGATGGTGCCGAGGTCGGCGTGGGCGAGTCCGAGTCCGATGGTGGAGGTGGGGCCGAGACCGTCGCCCGGTTCGAGGACGGCCATGCCGCGACGGGCGCCGACGAGGGCGGCTCCGGCGCGCAGCACCTCGCGCAGCGCTTCGTCCAGGGAACCGGTCTTGATCAGGCGTTCGGTGAGTTCGTGGAGGGTGGTGAGGTCGGAGACCCAGCCGGCCAGCCGGTCCTGGATCATCGCGTCGGGGATGGCGGGGAGGGCCGACGCGGACGGGTGTACGGGCGGAACGGGCGCGGTAGTGTGCGCGGGCGAGGGAACCGTGGAATCGATTCCAGCCACTTTCGGCAGGTGCGGGGCGCTCATGTCGGACGGCTTTCCGACGGGTGCGTTTCGCTCAATAGCATCGCAAACCCCCATGTCAATCTGCGCCGCTAGCAATGCATCCACATGTACACGCACAAGAGGAGCGATGTCCAGCATTGTCCCCACGGGACTTGTGGTGTCCGTGAGGTTTGGCAGAGGGGTTGAAGTGCAGGCCAAGTTGGCTGAAAATTGCCCCCTCGGCGCACCTTTTGCGGTCGACTGGCGTCGTTTGAAAGCGCGTTGATTTGAACGTGACGGGTACGTAATCGGTGATGGCCAGGGGCAGTTGGAACCGCCCCGGAACCTGGCAGGGTGCCTGGGCGTCCTCACCGCCGCAGGCCGCGCCCCTTCGATGGACGACGAGCCTCAGCTCGGCCCCTCCCGCCCCACCACGGGGCGGTGAACCGCCGACCTTGTACGCGCTGATACGCACAGTGAAGTGATCTGCACATGGTGTGATGTGGATTCGGCGTTCAACGGAAAGGAACGAGCGCTCATGCGCGAGATCCTCGGAAGGCGACGCAGGTTCCGGTTCCGGCGCAGGGAAAGGACCGTCCAGCTCGACGCGGCGCTCGTCTGCGCCGGCGAGTGGGGCTGGCCCGTACTGCCCGGTGTGGGGCTGAAGGCGACGACCCGTACGTCCAGAGGGCCAGGCTGCGCCTGTCCCGACCCGGAGTGTGTCGTCCCAGGCGCGCACCCCTTCGACCCCGGACTGCTCGCGGCGACCACCGACGAGCGCATGATCCGCTGGTGGTGGACCCGGCGCCCGGACGCCCCGGTGGTCCTGGCCACGGGTGGCGCCGCGCCGTGCGCGGTGAGCCTGCCGGCCGTCGCGGGAGCGCGTGCCCTGGTCGAGCTCGACGCGATGGGCATGCGGCTCGGACCGGTGGTGGCGACGCCCACGCGCTGGTCGCTGCTGGTCGCCCCGTACGGCCTGGAACAGCTCGGCGAACTCCTCTACGCGAAGGACAGCGTGCCCAGTTCGCTGAGGTTCCACGGCGAGGGCGGCTACCTGATGCTGCCGCCGTCGGTCGCCGGGACGGGACAGGTGCGCTGGGAGCGTGCGCCGCTGGAGGGTTCGGCCCGGCCCTGGCTGCCGGACGTGGAGGCGGTCGTGGACGCGCTGGTCGAGGCGAGCACCGGAGCGCCGGGCGGCGGCAGCAGGCTCGCGTACTGACGCCGGGCACGTGACGGTGCGGGTGACCGGGCGGGTGACGGGAGCGCACCGACCCCGAGGTGACGGGCGCGCACCGACCCCGAGGTGACGGGCGCGTACCGACCCCGAGGGGCGCGGCGCGGGGGCCGGATGCGCGTGCTCGCGGGTCTGCCTCACCCGTACGGGTGTGAGGCCGCCCGACTTGTACCGGAAATGGGCGCGCGGCGCGCTGTGCGCCACCGATCCGCCGATATCTTCGGCCCACCGCTCACGTTGATCACGTAGCGCGCGTTCCTCCACGCAGTACACGCAGTGCACGCAGTACACGCCCTTCACACGTCGCAGCCAGCCGGGCAGGTGGGTCCCATGAATCTCCGCATGATCGGGCTCGGGGCCGTCGTGGTGTGTGCCACGCTCCTGCCGCTGGTCGCCCTCGCCGGCGAGGCCGTCGGCCCTGGCCCGGACGGTGACGCCAAGCCGCGCGCGGAGGAGGCCGGACGGCGGGCCGACGACGGACTGCTGCCGGGGCTCGGCCTCGGCGCACAGGAGGCCCCTCCGGCCCCCGCGCCGCCCGAGCCCTCCTCCCCCTCGGCCGCGCGGGCCCCGTCGGACGTTCCCGGCCGCGCCTCGCACTGCGGTCCCGATCTGACGTCCCCCGACGGGATCGAGGCGCAGACGTGCGTGCTGACGGAGGGACCCGACACCTGGGCGCGTACGTACTACCGCAACGCGGGCGGCCAGCAGCTCGACTCTCTGCTCACCCTTATGGGCCCCGGGGGGCGGACCGTACAAGTGCGTTGCGCTGTTCCGGCACAGGATGAACCGGGGGCGTGCGAGACGCCGCGCGAGCCCTCACGGGGCGCCGCTTCCGCATATTCGGCCGTGGCGGAATTCGCCGGTTCGGGAGAGGGCGGAAGTACGCCGCTGCTGCTGCGAGCGGGGAGCAACATGGCCGCGACGGGCGGCAGTTGAGCCTCGGGACGGGATCCGTCCGGGCATGAGAAGACCCGATCGCTGGCGACGGGGGATGCACCAGCGACCGGGCTTCTAGAACGGTAACAAGAGATCTGCGGTTCGCAAATTCGATCTCGGTTATTCGGACAGGGATTTACCTGGCCGCACGAGGAGTTGTGGCGGATGTCACCGACTGGTTGGTCTGTCAGTCCCCACCGTCACCACAGACACCAGGGGTGTCAGCTCAGAGTGACCTGACGGTTGGTGAGCCCGCCGCGGGCGCGACGCTCCTCCGGGGTGAGCGGGGCGTCGGTGGCGAGCGCCGCCGCGAGCCGCTCGGCGAACTCGGCGGCCGGCTTCTCGCAGTCCTCGGCGCGCATCGCGGTCGGCAGGTCCCAGACCGGGACCATCAGGCCGTGGGCCCGGAAGGAGCCGACGAGACGGGTGTCGTCGCCGAGGGAGGACGTACCGGCGGCGTGCAGCCGGGCGAGCGCGTCGAGGAGCTTCTCCTCGGGGTGCGGCATGACCCAGCGCAGGTGGTTCTTCTCCGGGGTCTCGCACCAGTACGCCGCGTCCACGCCGGTGAGCTTGACGGTCGGGATGGCGGCGGCGTTGGCGCGCTCCAGGGAGGCGCTGACCTCGGGGTTGGAGTTCTCGGAGGAGGACTCCGGAACCCAGAATTCGAAGCCCGTGTGCACGACCGGCGCGAAATCGCCGTTCGGGTCGAGCAGATCCTGCAGACGCGGGCCCTCGGCCGGAACGCGACGGCCGGAGACCGGCGTGCCCGGCTCGGTCTCCAGGGCGCGCTGGAGGGTGTCGGCGAGATCGCGGGCGAGGTCGCCGGAGGAGGAGTCGTTCTGCAGGGCGAGGAGCACCGAGCCGTCGTCACGGCGGAGCGCGGGCCAGGCCATGGGCAGTACGGTCGCGAGCGTCACGGACGGCACGCCCTCGGGCAGCCCGTCCTTGAGGGTGAGCGGAACGGTGGCGGCGGGCACCAGCTCGCGCAGCGCGACCCAGTCGCACTCGCCGGGCAGCCCCTCGAAGGGGCGCTGGACCAGCTCGGTCACGGCGTGCGCGGCGGCCCGGCCGTGACACGCCTTGTAGCGGCGGCCCGATCCGCAGGGGCACGGCTCGCGCGCACCGACGACCGGGATCTCCCCGTTCGTGACCTGTGCCTTGACGGCCTTCGTCTGGGGGCGCTTCTTGGCCATGGTGTGGCTTCTCCCGATAGCGGCAGTGCGTGTGGTGCAGGCCGCGCTCGGTGCACGGCTCTGTGTCGGGCGAGCCTAGCCGTACGGAAGCACCGAGGGCCTCAGGCGGACACGTTCACGGCGCGGGGTCCGCGTGTGGCTCGCCCGGGGCGCGGTCGGTGCCGCCGGGGACCGGGTCAGTCCAGGTCGTCGTAAGCGTCCAGGAACTCGAAGCCCTGGCCGCCGCCGACCCGCGCTGCGAAGTCCTCGCGGCGATGGCCCTCGGTCACGACCACCCAGACCGTCACCTCGCCGGCCGCGTTGTCCCGTACGCCCCAGTCCTGGGCCAGCGCACTGATGATGTTCAGCCCGCGGCCGCCGCGCGCGGTGACCGAGGGCGTCGACGGAACAGGCCGTGTCGGACCACCGCCGTCCGTCACCTCGACCGTCAGACCACCCGACGGATCGACGCGCCAGGCCGCACGGACGTCCCCGTCGCCCACCTCCGCCCGCCCCAGCGGCCTGCCGTGCCGGCAGGCATTGCTGAGCAGCTCGGAAAGGATCAGTACCGCATCGTCGACGACCGATTCGGACATCCCGCTGCGGCTCAACTGCTCCCGCATACGGTGTCTCGCCTCACCCACGCCCGCAGGGCCATGGGGTACGGCCATGCTCGACGACGTGGGCACCTCCTGTGCCACCACAAACGCCACCCCCGAGACCTCCTTTGCCCCACGCCACGGTGTGGATGCCCCGCTGGCCTGGACCGGAAACCGCCTCATGAGCGCGCGGTGACGCACTCGTGACGATCGAGTACGGACCGAACGCGCCGGTGCACTCCCTGTTAACCGTGTGACGGGTGGGAAAGGAGGAAACGCGTGGGGAGGCATATGGAATCAAAGGCGGCCCAACTGGGACAGCACCTGCTTGGGTCGGTTGGTGATGATCGCGTCCACGCCGAGCCGCTCGCAGAGTTCGACGTCCTCCGGTTCGTCCACCGTCCATACATGGACCTGGTGACCGGCCTTCTGGAGGCGAAGGATCACGGCGGGGTGGTGGCGGACGATCCGGATCGACGGTCCGGCGATCCGCGCGCCGGCGGGCAGCCTTCCGTCCCGCAGCCGGGGGGTGACGAACTGTGCCAGGGAGACGGTGGGCAGGGTCGGCGCGGCGGTCGCGATCCGCGAGAGCGAGCGCGCCGAGAAGCTCATGACCCGTACGGGAGAGTCCTCGGGGGCCTCCGGCTCCGCGAGGCCGAAGCGCTTGAGCAGGTGGAGCAGCCGCTCCTCGACCTGGCCGGCCCAGCGGGTGGGGTGCTTGGTCTCGATGGCCAGCTCGACGCGGCGCCCGGCGTCGGAGACGAGCTCCAGGAGGCGTTCGAGGGTGAGTACGGAGGTGAGTCCGGAGTCCTTCCAGTCCGGGCTCTCGCCCGCCTCGTCCCGGCCTCTCCAGGTGCCGAAGTCCAGGGCGGCGAGGTCGGCGAGCTCCAGGGCGGAGACGGCGCCGCGGCCGTTGGAGGTGCGGTCGACGCGGCGGTCGTGGACGCAGACGAGGTGGCCGTCGGCGGTGAGCCGGACGTCGCACTCGAGGGCGTCGGCGCCGTCCTCGATGGCCTTCACGTAGGCGGCGAGGGTGTGCTCCGGGGCGTCTTCGGAGGCTCCGCGGTGCGCCACCACCTGGACGGGGGCGGGGTTCGGGTGCGGCCGGGGGTGCTGCCGTGCGTGGGTCACCGCGTCATGGTGCCATTGGCGGGGCGGACGTATCGGACCGCGTCCGTTCTGTCCGTATATAAAGAATGGGGTGCGGATGCACAGCTCCGTCTTACAGTGGCCTGACGGCCTGTGGGAAAAGCTGTTCGCAGCACCCTAGAGATGGCATCCACCCGTGCAGTGAACGAGGAGAGAGCTGTGAGCACCGAGAACGAGGGCACCGAGGTTCCGGCGGACCCGAGTGCCCCGTCCGCCCCTCCCGCCCCTCCCGCCCCTCCCATGCCCCCCGTCGCCCCGCCCGCCGCCCCCGAGCCGGCGGCGGAGAGTGCCCAGAGCGCGGCGGACACCCAGGCGCACACCCAGCCCCAGCCGCCTGTGCACCCCGAGGCCCAGACCCAGGCGCACGCGCATGTCCAGGCCCCTGCCCATGCCCCCGCCCAGGCCGCCCCCGCGGCCGGGGCCGGTGGCTGGCCGCCGCCTCCGCCGGCCGTGCCGGCCTGGGGCGCGCCCGTCCCGCCCGTGCCGCAGGCTCCGCGCAAGCGGACCGGCGGCCTGGTCGCGGCGGTCCTCGTCGCGGCGCTGGCGGCCGGTGGCGTCGGCGGCGGCATCGGCTACTGGGCTGCCGAGCGCGGCGACGAGTCGATCAGCTCGACGACGGTCGCCGCGGGCGACTCCCCGGCGTCCTTCAAGCGCGACCCGGGCACGGTCGCGGCGGTGGCGGGCAAGGCGCTGCCGAGCGTCGTCACCATCCAGGCGAAGTCCGGCGGCGCCGGCGGTGAGAGCGAGGGCGCGGGCGGTACGGGCACCGGCTTCGTCTACGACAAGGAAGGCCACATCGTCACCAACAACCACGTGGTGGCGTCGGCGGCGGAGGGCGGCACGCTCTCGGCGACCTTCTCGAACGGCAAGACGTACGACGCGGAGGTCGTGGGCCGCGCGGAGGGCTACGACGTGGCCGTCCTGAAGCTGAAGAAGGCGCCGGAGGGGCTGACTCCGCTCGCGCTCGGCGACTCCGACAAGGTCGCGGTGGGCGACTCGACGATCGCGATCGGCGCGCCCTTCGGCCTGTCGAACACGGTGACGACGGGCATCATCAGCGCCAAGAACCGCCCGGTGGCCTCGGGCGACGGTTCGGGCGGCGGCAATTCGTACATGAGCGCCCTGCAGACGGACGCCTCGATCAACCCGGGCAATTCCGGCGGCCCGCTGCTGGACGCGAACGGCTCGGTGATCGGCATCAACTCGGCGATCCAGTCGACCGGCAACGGCCTCGGCCAGACACAGGCGGGCTCGATCGGCCTCGGCTTCGCCATCCCGGTCAACCAGGCCAAGAACGTGGCCGAGCAGCTGATCAAGACGGGCAAGCCGGTCTACCCGGTGATCGGCGCGACGGTGAACATGACCGAGAAGGGCGAGGGCGCCACGATCGCCGACGAGGGCGCGGGCGGTACGCCGGCCGTCGTCCCGAACGGTCCGGCGGCGCAGGCGGGCCTGAAGCCCGGCGATGTGATCACGGGCTTCGGCGACCGCCAGATCGACAGCGGCCCGACGCTGATCAGCGAGATCTGGACCCACAAGTCGGGCGACTCGATCAAGCTGACCTACGAGCGCGGCGGCAAGGAGGCGACCACCACGGTCACCCTCGGCGAACGCACGGGCGACAACTGACCCGCTGAGCCGCCCCCCCCCGCGCCGTCCTGAACAGGACCAGGCGCGGGGGCACTTGCCCCAGGACCCACCCGGCCGCGGACCGACAGACGAGCGCGCCGCGCTCTCGCGGAGGCCCCGTGCGCCCGTCCGGGGTTGAAGTGGGCACGGTGGCACACGAAGTTACCGTGGCCCGCCGCGCGTGGGGGTCGGTCCCCAATGGGTCCGACCGGCACCGGTTGCTGAAGGAGCACGCCGGACTCGTTGTCGCTGCGCTCTACGCAGCAGAATCGCGAATCGACCACGACCCGGACCAGGCGGTGAAGGATCTGGCTCGGATGCTAGTCAGGATTGCGGATCGATACGCGGCGGGGAGGCTCGGAGGGCTCCTGGACGAGGACCAACTTGACGGCCTTACGCCGGTCGCAGACCGGGAGCCCTTGCGAATGGCCGTCACGGCGGTGGTAGTCGCCAGTATTGGGAAGGGAGTTGCCCTGCTCGATCTCCCTGGCATGGCTGAGACGTACTTGATTGGTGGCGCTGGCGCCGCTGTTGTCGCGCTTCTTTATGGGCGTCGGGCTCACCGTGGACTCGATGTGTTGGACGCTGTGAGGGGCATCCAAAGACCGTGAGAAGACCCCGGAAACGGAAGTGCCCCCGCCATCGGGCAGGGGCACTTCCGTTTCCGGGGCTAGGACGGGGGCAGATTGGTCTGCTCCCCAAGGGCCGCATCGATGAGCTCGTTCGCCTTGTGCTGCTGGCCGCGGAGGAGCTTCGCGTAGAAGCGCCACAGGACCGCGATGCTGTGGCCGGCGCGGCGGGCGACTTCGACCGGGTCGACTCCTGCCTTGATCCAGAGAGAGACGCACGCGTGTCGGAGCGAGTAGGGCACGTCGGCGAGCGGCGTCTTCACCTCCTCCTCGGAGAGGACCTTGCGGCGGGCCTTCTGCCAGATCTCGGTGTACTCGTTCGACCGGACCCGGCCCCCGCGCACGGCCCGGAAGAGGCGGCCGTCAAGAGCCAGTCCCTGGGTCCCGATGTGGTCGCGGAGCATCTGGACGAGAACCGGCGGGATGGGTACGGGGCGGGTGGCGCGGCGAGCCCGGCGCTTCAGGCCCCGGCTGCATCGCTGCAGCCGGGGGCCCTGTTCAGGTCACTGACCGACGCTCATTGCCCAGCGCACGGAGCTGGGAGCCTGCACGTTGATGGACGCGGAGTCGCGGTCGTGCTTGAGCTCGATCTGGTTATAGGTGTTACTGACCTCACCGTCCACGCACTTGAGCGGGAAGGAGAGCCCGGCGGGCGTGAAGGAGACGTTGATCGTCCCTTTCCCCTGACACGCCACCATGATGCCGAGCGGGCCCTTCTTAACGCCTTCCTTAAGAGGGATCTCCCTATTCCCCGCGACGTTCGCCACGGTCGCTATCGCGGTCGTGTCCGGGAGTTTGGGTGCCACCGCGACCGATCCCGCAGGACTATCCGCGCCAGATTCCGAGGGCCTGCCGGTCGGCGACGTGCTTGACGAATTCGTGGGCGAAGAGTTGGGTTTGTCCTCGGGGGTGCATCCGACGGAAACGAGCGTCGCGGAAACCGCAGCGCCCACCATCAGACACCTCAGGGCCTGCGTCCGCACCGCTTCGCTCATCACTTTTCCCAAAGGTTCCACCCCACGTGCCAGGGCGTGTAGCTGGTTACGGTGCTCTTCGCCGACGTCTTGCAGTTGCTGTACATGGTGTAGCTCGTCCCCGTGTTGTGCATGCGCCACACCCCGTACGAACCGTAGGTGGTCTTCCGGGGCGGTGTGTCGATCTGCACCTCGTTGCCGACCTTCGCCGTGACCTCGACGGAGAGGTCCACTCCGTACTTGGCTTCCAGTTCGGCGACCACGACTCCGGCAGAAGCCTTGAGTTCGCCGGAGTAGGTGAGCTTGACCGTGCCTCCCACTCCGGCCTTGAACCACGAACGCGCGGTCCTGCTGGTGCCGTTGTAGTTGGCCTGGGTCACGCTCACGGCCTTGTGGCTCTTGCCCTTGTTGGCGGTCGGCTTGTAGATGTTCTTCGGCGGGCCGCAGTATTCCGCGTTCGGGCCGTCTGAGGGCTTGCCCGAGAAAGGCGGAAGCTCCGCCTCCTCCAAGGGGGCTTCCACGAATCCGCTCTCGTCCTCCTCGACGGGCGGGCCCGGCTGCAGAACCCCTTCCTCGATCGGCGTCGGAGGAACGGTCTCGGCGAATGCCGTCGTACTGGTCCCCCCGAGGAATGCAACGGCCACGGTGGTCGCCGCCAAGGTGTTCCTGATGTTCGTACGCATGAATCCCCCTTCAAGGTGATCGTCTGGTCAGGACGATCGGTCGAGAGGAACCTATCGCGGGACCCGGGAATTACGGTCCGCGGAGATTGAGGAATCTACCGTTCCGGGCGCCCGCGGAGTGGGAAGGCAGAGCTCTCCTGCGGACGCCGAAAACGCACGGTGTCGGGATACCTCACCGTGATGCGGTGGTGTTGCCATCGAAGGGCAGATCGAGCATCCGGATCGCGTTGCCCCGCAGGAGCTTGTACGTGACGTCGTCGGGAAGGCCGGCCACGTGATCCGCCGCCACCTGCTTCGTGTGGGGCCACGTCGAGTCGACGTGCGGATAGTCGGTCTCGAAGGTGGCGTTGTCGACGCCGACCGTCTCGATCGCCTCGATTCCGTGCTTGTCGCGGAAGAAGCAGCAGAAGATCTGCCGGTAGTAGTACGTCGACGGCGGCTCGGGGATCAGATTCTTGACCCCACCCCAAGCTCGGTGCTCCTCCCACACGTCGTCGGCGCGCTCCAGGGCGTACGGGATCCAGCCCATCTGGCCCTCGCTGTAGGCCAGCTTGAGTCGGGGGAACTTCACCAGGACCCCACTGAAGAGGAAGTCCATCGCCATCGAGGCCATTGCGTTGTTGAAGCTCAGCGCGGCCTGAACCGCAGGCGGCGCGTCGGGGGATGCGGCGGGCATCTGCGACGACGAGCCGATGTGCATGTTCACCACGGTCCCGGTCTTCTCGCAGGCCGCGAAGAACGGGTCCCAGTAGCCGGAGTGGATGGACGGCAGCCCGAGGTAGGTGGGGATCTCGGAGAAGGTCACCGCGCGCACGCCCCGGGCCGCGTTCCGTCGGATCTCCGCTACCGCCAGGGTGACGTCCCAGGGCGGGATCAGGCAGAGCGGGATCGGCCGGCCCCCGCTGTCACCGCACCACTCCTCCACCATCCAGTCGTTGTAGGCACGGACGCAGGCGAGTCCGACCTCCTTGTCCGGGTCGGGCAGCGCCTGTTCTTCGCGCTCGGTCCTGAGGACGTCCTCAACCTGACGTGACCGGTCCTGGCTGCACCCGACGGCCTTGCGGATCCGCTCGGCGTCCAGGTGCTCGTACGACCAGTCGGCCGTCAGGGAACGGGCCTTGGTGAGCGCTTCGTCCCAGCTCATGCGGGGACTGTTCTTGTCGCGCGCGGTGCGGCGCCGTGGCCGGGGCTTCGGAGGCTCGGTCTCCTCGTCCTCGTGCTCGTCCTTGGCTGCTTCGGGGTCGAGTTCGCCCATCCGGTCTCCGGCGAGAAGCACCCCGAGCGGGATCTCCTCCTGCCGTCTGCCCGAAGCGAGGACGGTTCGCAGGCATCCTGACTGGGGGCCGGCGCCGCGGGGTGGGAGACTCATGGCGGACGGGCTCCGTGGTCAGCCGTACGGCCTGTGGTCAACCTGTGGTCAGACTTCCCTGCCGGATGCGGCCACCCGGTAGGCTGTAGCCGCTCCGCAGCAGGTGAGGCGGGGCGTGGGTGGGTTGCCCGAGCGGCCTAAGGGAACGGTCTTGAAAACCGTCGTGGCGCGAGTCACCGTGGGTTCAAATCCCACACCCACCGCAGCGGATCAGAGAACGCACTGATCAGAAGGGGCACCCCGGTTTCGGGGTGCCCCTTCGTCATGGGCGGGTGTCGCTTCGTGAGGCGGTGGCGTTCGGGGGGTCTGCCGGCTGGGCGTTCCGGGTGAGGCGGGCCGCCGAGAGGATCGTCGTGCGGGCCTCGTGTTCGGTCAGGCCCGTGTGGACCGCCGCCGTGGTGAGGGCTTCGGCGAGGGAGTCGCCGAGGCCGTTCTCGTACGCCCGGCAGGCCGCCCAGAACAGGCGCGTGTTGCGCTGGCCCTCGTGGGCGCTGCGGACGAAGTGGATCAGGCCGCGGCCGTGGCGTGGGCTCGGCGGAGTGTGATGGGGGCGCGAGGGCGTGGTGGGGGGCGCGATCAGGTCGAGGAGGGCGCGCGGGCAGGGCGCGGGATCGAGGTGCTCGCTGCCCGGAGCCAGCCGGTACGCGCCCTTGGCCGTGACCGAGCCCGGCCCCACGAGGTAGCCGCCGGCGCCGCGGATGTCGATGCCGGGGGCGAGGCGGCTCGCCGAGTTCGGGACGACGACGTCCGGCGGGCCGGTCAGCCACAGGTGGCGGCCGCCGGACGGAGTGAGGACGGTGACCGTGGGCGGCAGCGTGAACAGGTGCTGGAGCGCGAGGTGGCGCAGCTCGGTCGTGGCGGTCGTGGCGGCGTCGCCGTGCAGGACGTCGAGGTCGACGCCGATGAGGTGGTGCGGCGGGCGTCCGCAGGCGATGCCGTAGCCGGTGGCCCAGGGGGCGGCGGCGAAGAGGGCCCGTACCGCCGCGGGGTCGCTGCTCGCGTCGTGCACGCCGTGCCCGGGTCGGCCGCACTCGCCGTGGCAGACGACGGGGTGCGGTTCGTGCCGGTGGGGTGAGCGGAGGGCGGGGAGCTTGGAGGCCGACAGGGGGATGACGGGGAGCCCGCGCTCTGCCGCAGACAGGGCGTGGGCCAGGGCCAGGGTGGCGGAGCGCCGATCGGAGGTGGCCATGACCTCAGTTTCGTACACTCGTTCGAAAAAAGAAAGAGGGGAGGATTGGCTGAAAATCTGCCGGAACGCTTCCCCCGTTGCGAGGGTGCGGTTCCGGCGGCGAGATACGGCCTCCACCCCTGTGAGCTGCGCCTTCGGGTGCGTGGAGGGGGTTTATCGACTTGTCCTCACGCTTGAGGGGGAATCGGCTGCTGAGGGGTGGTTCGCCGGGGATTGTGTGGGCAACTCTGGAGTCGCGACGTCGAGCACAACGACCGAGGCGGTCGGCCAACTGCCTTGGAATCAGCCGTACTTCAGTGCTCCGGCACGACAGCTTCAGCTCAGCTCACGGAGGAAAAGACATGGCAAGCATCCGTACCGCCCGCGTTCTCGCCGCTGCCGCCGCGCTGCCCTTGGCCGCCGCTCTCTTCAGCGGCGTCGCGCAGGCCGACAACGGCGGATTCGCGGACGACGGATCGAACACGAGCGTCGCCTCCATCATCGGCAGCGGCGTGGGGGGCGACAACTTCGGCAACTCGACGACCACGCAACAGGTGGCCACCGGCTCCGGTGCCTCCAATCAGAACAACACCGCGAGCGTGAACGGCTCCGGGCTCACCGCCATCGACCAGTCGAACGCCACGGTCAACTTCCACCCCTGGTGGTTCTAGCCGTCAGCTGGGGTCCGGCCCGACGGGGGGAATGACCGCGGGGGGAACGACCGCGGGGTGAACAGCGGCCCGTGCGACGGCGCTTCGGCGCCGGCGTACGGGCCGCCGCGCGTTCCGGGCGCGCGCTCGCCTCGTCCGTGACCTTGACACGGCTCCCGTATCTGACGGACAGTCAGAAAACGTAGCCGTACCCCCGGGAGGCCGTCGCCGTGCACCTCGCCCCGACCGAGCGGCAGCTGCGGCTGCGCGCCGAACTCCGCGCATACTTCCGCGACGTGATGCCCGACGGTCCGCCGTCCGCCGGCGACACCGCCGCGCAGCGCGCGCTGCTCCGCCGCATCGGCGGCGACGGGATGCTGGGGCTCGGCTGGCCGCCGGAGTACGGCGGCCAGGGGCGTGGCCCCGACGAGCAGTTCGTCTTCTTCGACGAGGCCTACCGGGCCGGTGCCCCCGTCTCGATGGTCACGCTCAACACCGTCGGCCCGACCCTGATGAAGTACGGGACCGAGGAGCAGAAGGCGTACTTCCTCCCCCGCATCCTGCGCGGCGAGACCGTCTTCGCCATCGGCTACAGCGAGCCGGAGGCCGGCACCGATCTGGCCTCGCTCCGTACGAAGGCGGTGCGGGACGGGGACGCCTGGCAGATCGACGGGCAGAAGATCTTCACCTCGAACGCCCAGAACGCCGACTGGATCTGGCTCGCCTGCCGCACCGACCCCGAGGCGCCCAAACACCGCGGCATCTCCATCGTGCTCGTGCCCACGGACTCCCCCGGCTTCTCGTGGACGCCGATCGAGACGGTCGGCGGACTGACGACGACCGCGACCTACTACGACTCCCTCCGCGTCCCCGCCGGGAACCTCGTCGGGGAGGAGCACGGCGGCTGGGGGCTGATCACCAACCAGCTCAACCACGAACGCGTGGCCCTCGCAGCCATCGGCATGCAGGCCGAGGACTTCTACGAGGCCGCCCTCCGCCGGGCGCGTACACCCGATCCGGTGACGGGGCGGCGCCGCATTGACGAGCCGTGGATTCGGATTCGGGCCGCCGAGGCACATGCCCGGCTGGCGGCGACGCGCCTGCTCAACTGGCGTCTGGTGGGGGATGTGGGGGCGGGCCGACTGGCCCCGGGAGACGCCAGCGGCGTGAAGTTCGCGGGAACCGAATCGGCGGTGGAGGTGTACCGAATATGTCAGGAGATCGCGGGCGGAGCGGGTCTCGTGCGGGCGGGGTCGCCGGGGGAGTTCGACGGCGGTGAGCTCGAGCGGATGAACCGCGCCGCGCAGATCAACACCTTCGGGGGAGGGGTGAGCGAGGTGCAGCGCGAGATCGTCGCGACGATGCGACTCGGCATGAAGGGGAGGGGGCGGCGGTGACGGACGGTCTGTACGAGCGGCTGAAGGGGTACGAAGGACGGCCCGCCGCCACCGCGGGCGTCGGCAAGGACCTGGTCAACGAGCCGATGATCAGGCACTGGTGCGAGGCGATGGGGGACGCCGACCCGGCGTACCGGGGGCCGGACGCCGTCGCGCCGCCCACCATGCTCCAGGCCTGGACGATGGGCGGGCTCTCCGGCCACACGGACCGGTCGGGGGCGTACGACGAGCTGCTCACGCTCCTGGACGAGGCCGGGTTCACCTCCGTGGTCGCCACCGACTGCGAGCAGGAGTACCCGCGGCCGCTGCGACCGGGCGACGCGATCACCTTCGACGCCGTGATCGAGTCGGTGTCGGAGCGCAAGACCACCAAGCTCGGCACGGGGCACTTCGTCACCACCCGGATGGACATCCGAGCCGACGGCGAGCTCGCGGGCACCCACCGCTTCCGCATCCTCAAGTACGCGCCGAGGGCCCCGCGGCCGAAGGAGAGCGGCGCCCCCTCCGCCAGGCGGCCCAGGCCGGTGATCAACAGGGACAACGCCGGGTTCTGGGAGGGAGTCGCGGCGCACCGGCTGCTCATCCAGCGCTGCGCGGGCTGCGCGGCGCTGCGCCTCCCCTGGCTGCCCGGGTGCAACGCCTGCGGCTCGCCGGAGTGGGACACCGTCGAGGCGGGCGGCGAAGGGACCGTCTTCTCGTACGTGGTGATGCACCACCCGCCCTTCCCGGCCTTCGATCCCCCGTACGCGGTCGGTCTGATCGAACTGACCGAAGGGGTACGGATGATCAGCAACGTGGTCGGGGTGCCGTACGACAAGGTCCGGATCGGGATGCCGGTCCGGCTGGAGTTCCTCCGCGTGGACGAGGAGCTGGAGCTGCCCGTCTTCCGGGCGCTGGACGGCGGGGAGGGCTGACATGGACTTCACGCCCACGGAGGAGCAGAGCGCGGCGCAGGAGCTGGCGGCGCGGATCTTCGGCGACCTCGCCACGCACGAGCGGCTCGCGGCGGCCGGCACGGGCACGGACGCCGAGCTGTGGAAGGCCCTGTGCGCGGCGGGGCTGCCCGGAGCGGTCGAGGAGATCGGGCTGCTCGGCATGGTGCTCCTCGCCGAGGAGCAGGGCCGTACGACGGCGCAGGTGCCGTTCGCGGCGAGCGGGGTGTTCGGCCTCCTCGCCGTCGCCCGCCACGGCACCGAGGAGCAGCGGGAGCGGCTGCTGCCCGGGCTCCGCGACGGTACGAGCGTGGCGACCGGGGCCTTCCCGCCCGCCGGACAGGTGCGGGCCGACGGGGACGGCCGGCTGACGGGGACGGTGGAGTGGGTGCCCTGGCTCAGGGACGCCACGCACGTCCTCGTGCCGGACCAGGACGGCGCGCTCCGGCTCGTGCCCATGGCAGGGGCGTCCGTGGAGGCCTCCACAGCGGCCTCCATAGAGCCATCCTCAGCAGCCTCCGTCGTGCCGGTTGAGCTCACGGCTCCCTGGGCCGCCGGCCGGCTCGTCCTCGACGGCGCGCGGGGCGAACGGATCGGGGGCCCGGGCGCGTTCGCCGACGTGCTGGCCACGGCCCGGATCGTGTTCGCCGGGCTGCAGGCCGGTGTCTGTGCCGGCTCGCTGGCCCGGGCCGTGGCGTATACCTCGGTACGGGAGCAGTTCGGCCGCCCGCTCTCCACCCACCAGGCCGTCCAGCTCCGGGCCGCCGACGCCCATATGGACACCGAGGCGATCCGGGTGACCGTCTACGAGGCGGCCTGGCGCCTCGACGAGGGGCTGCCGGCCGCCGAGCACGCCCTGACCGCCGCCTGGTGGGCGTCGGAGGCGGGAAAGCGCGTCGTCCACGCGGGCCAGCACCTGCACGGCGGCATGGGGGCGGACCTCGACCATCCCGTCCACCGCCACTTCCTCTGGGGCAGGCAGCTCGACGCGTACCTCGGCTGCGGTACCGAGCTCCTCGCCGAACTGGGTGACCTGATCGCGAACGGAGAGCGCTCATGAAGGCCGGGGACACGCTCGCGCCGCTGGAGATCCCGATCACCCGCACGCTGATCGTCGCCGGGGCGGTCGCCTCCCGGGACTACCAGGACGTGCACCACGACGCGGAGTCGGCGAGGGCGAAGGGCTCCCCCGACATCTTCATGAACATCCTGACGACGAACGGCCTGGTGGGGCGGTACATCACCGACCGTCTGGGCCCGGGCGCGGTCCTGCGCAAGGTGGCGATACGGCTCGGCGCGCCCAACTACCCGGGGGCCACGATGACGTTGACGGGCACGGTCACGGAGGTCGACGGCGCCACGGCCCAGGTGCGGGTGGTCGGCGCCAACGGGCTCGGCCACCACGTGACGGGCACGGTGACGGTGAGCCTCCCGGTGCCGGTGCCGGTGCCGGTGCCGGAGCCGGAGCCGGAGCCGGAGCCGGGGCCGGTGCCGGTGCCGGGGCCGGTGTCGAAGTCGACTCCGGTCGGCCCTTCTGTGTCGGCGGCCGCCCCCGAGGCCGGGGAGGCGGGAGCATGAGCATCCGGAGGGCCGATCGGCTCGGAGGGCGTGCCGCCGTCGCCGGGATCGGGGCGACCGAGTTCTCCAAGGGCTCCGGCCGCAGCGAGCTCAAGCTCGCCGTGGAGGCGGTGCACGCGGCGCTCGACGACGCCGGGCTGACCCCCGCCGACGTCGACGGCATGGTCACCTTCACCATGGACACGAGCCCGGAGATCACCGTCGCCCAGACGGCGGGCATCGGTGAGCTGTCGTTCTTCTCCCGCATCCACTACGGGGGCGGGGCCGCCTGCGCCACCGTCCAGCAGGCGGCGCTCGCCGTGGCGGCCGGGGTCGCCGACGTCGTCGTCTGCTACCGGGCGTTCAACGAACGCTCCGGGCGCCGCTTCGGCTCGGGGGTCCAGCAGCGCGAGCCCTCCGCCGAGGGCGCCGCGCTCGGCTGGCAGCTGCCCTTCGGGCTGCTCACCCCGGCCTCCTGGGTCGCCATGACCGCCCAGCGGTATCTGCACACGTACGGGCTGACCCCGGACGCCTTCGGCCAGGTCGCCGTCACCGGCCGCCGGTACGCGGCCACCAACCCCGCCGCGTACTTCCACGGCAGACCGATCACGCTCGCCGACCACGCCGCCTCGCGCTGGATCGTCGAGCCCCTCCGGCTCCTCGACTGCTGCCAGGAGACCGACGGCGGACAGGCGATCGTCGTCACCTCCGTCGAGCGCGCCCGCGACCTGCGCCATCCGCCCGCGGTGATCGTTGCCGCCGCCCAGGGAGCCGGACGCGCCCAGGAGGCCATGACGAGCTTCTACCGCGACGACCTCACCGGCCTGCCCGAGATGGGCGTGGTGGCGAGACAGCTCTGGCAGACCTCCGGGCTCGCCCCCGGGGACATCGACGTCTCCATCCTGTACGACCACTTCACCCCCTTCGTCCTCATGCAGCTGGAGGAGTTCGGGTTCTGCGGCCCCGGCGAGGCGGCCGACTTCGTCGCGGCGGACGCGCTGCCGATCAACACCCACGGAGGCCAGCTGGGGGAGGCGTATCTGCACGGGATGAACGGGATCGCGGAGGCTGTGCGGCAGGTGCGCGGTACGTCCGTGAACCAGATACCCGGCGCGGCGAGGACGCTGGTCACGGCGGGCACCGGAGTCCCCACGTCCGGTTTGATCCTGGGCGCGGACGGCTGAGGCGCCGGCCGGGCCCGACCCTGACTCCAGGCTCATCCCACCTCCACCTTCAGGAGGTCCAGCCGTCCCCACCCCTACAACCTGAGGGGGAGTGCGGTTCGGGACCTGGGGCCGATCCGCCGCCCACGTACCCGCTCCTAGCGTGGAGTCATGACTCCGCCACCTTCCGGCCCCGTCTGTGTCGGCGCCTCCACGGCCGCCGGCTACCCGTCGTTCTCGTCCTACGTACGGGCTCGCGGGCCCGTGCTGCTGCGCACCGCGCGCTCGCTCACCGCGAACCCCGCGGACGCCGAGGACCTGCTGCAGACCGCGCTGACCAAGACGTTCGTCGCCTGGGACCGGATCGAGGACCACCGCGCCCTGGACGGCTATGTGCGACGCGCGCTGCTGAACACCCGCACGTCCCAGTGGCGCAAGCGCAAGGTCGACGAGTTCGCCTGCGAGGAGCTTCCGGAGCCGGCCGTGCTGCCCGAGCCGGACCCGGCCGAGCGGCAGGTGCTGCACGACGCCATGTGGCGAGCGGTGATGAAGCTCCCGGACCGCCAGCGGGCGATGGTCGTCCTGCGGTACTACGAGGACCTCAGTGAGGCGCAGACGGCCGAGGTGCTGGGCGTCTCGATCGGTACGGTCAAGAGCGCGGTGTCACGGGCGCTCGGCAAGCTCCGCGAGGACCCGGAGCTCTCCCCCGTACGCTGACGGGCCCCACGCCGTCACCCCGGTTTTCCGCTTCCGGTTTCCGCTTCCCGTTTTCCTTCCCGTCTCCGCCTCCGCCTCCCGTCTCCGCCTCCCGTCTCCGCCTCTGCCAGCGAGCACTGGCAATTTCCCTACTCCCGGGTAGTGACATACCGAGCGGTACGTGCGCAGAATCTCCACACCCTTACTGCCACGTAGCGCCCACCGGGAGGACGCCGTGCTGAGCACCATGCAGGACGTACAGCTGACCGTGACCCGCATCCTGAACCACGGGATGACGATCCACGGAAAGTCCCTGATCACCACCTGGACCGGGGAGCCCGAGCCGCACCGCCAGACCTTCGCGGAGACGGGCGCCCGCGCGACCCAGTTGGCGAACGCCCTGCGCGACGAGCTCGGAGTCACCGGTGACCAGCGCGTCGCGACGCTCATGTGGAACAACGCGCAGCACGTGGAGGCGTACTTCGCGATCCCCTCCATGGGCGCGGTCCTGCACACCCTCAACCTGCGGCTTCCCCCCGAGCAGCTGGCGTTCATCGTGAACCACGCCGACGACCGGGTGGTCATCGTCAACGGTTCGCTGCTTCCCCTCCTCGTGCCGCTCCTGCCCCACCTGCCGACGATCGAGCACATCGTGGTCTCCGGCCCCGGCGACCGTTCGGCGCTGGAAGGAGTGGCGCCCCGGGTGCACGACTACGAGGAGCTGATCGCGGGCCGCCCCACCACCTTCGACTGGCCCGAGCTCGACGAGCGCGCCGCCGCCGCCATGTGCTACACCTCCGGCACCACGGGCGACCCCAAGGGCGTCGTGTACTCCCACCGTTCGATCTACCTGCACTCCATGCAGGTCAACATGGCCGAGTCGATGGGTCTCACGGCCGCGGACACGACCCTCGTCGTCGTCCCGCAGTTCCACGTCAACGCCTGGGGCCTGCCGCACGCCACGTTCATGACCGGTATCAACATGCTGATGCCGGACCGTTTCCTCCAGCCCGCCCCGCTCGCCGAGATGATCGAGCGCGAGAAGCCCTCCCACGCCGCAGCCGTCCCCACCATCTGGCAGGGCCTGCTCGCAGAGGTCACCGCCAACCCCCGCGACCTCTCCTCCATGAAGCAGGTCACCATCGGCGGCGCGGCCTGTCCGCCCTCGCTCATGGAGGCCTACGACCGGCTCGGCGTCCGCCTCTGCCATGCCTGGGGCATGACGGAGACCTCCCCGCTCGGCACCATGGCCCACCCGCCGGCCGGTCTGACCCCCGAGGAGGAGTGGTCGTACCGCGTCACGCAGGGCCGCTTCCCGGCGGGCGTCGAGGGTCGCCTCGTCGGCCCCGGCGGCGAAATCCTGCCCTGGGACGGCGAGTCGGCGGGCGAGCTGGAGGTGCGCGGAACCTGGATCGCGGGCTCGTACTTCGGCGGTGTCGACGGCGAACCGGTGCGCCCCGCCGACAAGTTCAGCGAAGACGGCTGGCTGAAGACGGGGGACGTCGGCGTCATCAGCCCGGACGGCTACCTCACCCTCACCGACCGCGCCAAGGACGTCATCAAGTCCGGCGGCGAGTGGATCTCGAGCGTCGAGCTGGAGAACGCCCTCATGGCGCACCCGGAGGTCGCCGAGGCCGCCGTCGTCGCCGTACCGGACGAGAAGTGGGGTGAGCGTCCGCTCGCGACCGTCGTCCTGAAGGACGGTGCCACGGCGGACTACGAGTCGCTGAAGGACTTCCTCGCCACCGAGGGCGGGATCGCCAAGTGGCAGCTCCCGGAGCGCTGGGCGATCGTGCAGGCGGTGCCGAAGACGAGCGTGGGCAAGTTCGACAAGAAGGTGATCCGCAGGCAGTACGCGGAGGGCGAGCTGGACGTCACCCAGCTGTAGTCCGCGCGCAGACGCAAGGATGCGAGGAGGGGGAGCGGTGCAGGTGCACCGCTCCCCCTTCTTCATCCGTACAGGGCTTCTCCGTCCGTACGGACCTCAGTTGGTCCCTATCTTCGCGAGCAGATCGACGATCCGGGCCTGCACCTCGTTGCTGTTCGAGCGCTCCGCCAGGAAGAGGACCGTCTCGCCGGACGACAGCGTCGGCAGCTCGGCCTCGTCGAGGTCGGCCGAGGTGTAGACGACGAGCGGGGTGCGGTTCAACTGCCCGTTCGCGCGCAGCCAGTCGATGATCCCGGCGCGCCGGCGGCGTACCTGCATCAGGTCCATCACCACGAGGTTCGGCCGGATCTGCGTGGCCAGCGTGACCGCCTCGGTGTCGGCCGAGGCCCGCGCCACCTGCATTCCGCGTCGCTCCAGGGTCGCGGCGAGCGCCTGCGCGATGTGCTCGTTCTCCTCGATGAGCAGCACGCGCGACGGGTGCTGCTCGCTGTCGCGGGGCGCCAGCGCCTTGAGGAGTACGGCGGGATCGGCGCCGTACGCAGCCTCCCGGGTCGCCTGCCCGAGTCCGGCCGCCAGCAGGACGGGCACCTCGGCGGCGACGGCCGCCTGGCGGAGCGACTGGAGCGCGGTACGGGTGATGGGCCCGGTCAGCGGGTCGACGAAGAGCGCGGCCGGGAAGGCGGCGATCTGGGCGTCGACTTCCTCGCGGGAGTGGACGATCACCGGCCGGTAGCCGCGGTCGCTCAGCGCCTGCTGGGTGGAGACGTCCGGCGCGGGCCAGACGAGCAGCCTGCGCGGGTTGTCCAGGGGCTCCGGGGGCAGCTCGTCGTCGAGGGGCCGCGGCACGGGCTGGTGCGCGACCTCGACCGCGCCGCCGGGACCGTCGAGCGGCTCCGGGCCCTCGTCGGCGCCCTCGGCGGGCGCTCCTATGGCGTACGAGCGGCCTTCGGGGGCCGCGGGGGCCAGCTTGGGCTGCGGGTGCGGCTTGGCCGCGGGCTCGGCGGGTGCCGTCGGCGCCGCCGTCACGGCGGCGGGAGCGGGGCGGTCGCCCTCGGGCGGGGTGGCGAGCTTGCGTCGCCGCCCGGAGCCGTTGCTCCCGGCGGGCGGCGGGGTCTGCCCGCTCTGCGCGTTCTGCCCGCTCGGCTGCGCGGCGTTCTGCTGCGCGGCGAGCTGCTGGGCGAAGGGGACGCCCTGCCCGAGCGTCCGCACGCTGAACGCCCGTCCGCCCTGCGTGCCGTCCCTCGGCTCCTTCGGCACGGCGGCCGCGGCTGCGGCGGCCGCAGCCGGGGGCACGGCCGGGGACGGCGCGGGAGCGGCGGCGGGCGCGGGGATCTCGGGCGGCAGCGGTACGGATCCGGTACCGGTACCGCTCCGCGTCTCCTGCGGCCCGCTCGTGTTCCGGCGGCGACCGGTCGGTTCGGGCAGGGGGTGCGGCTGCGGCGGAGTGTGTTCGGCGTCCGGCACGGATCCAACGGCGTCGTGCCGACCCTCGTCGGTGCCGGGCATCGGCATCGGCAGGGGCATCGGCATGGGCATCGGCGTTGCCATGGGCATGGCCATGGGCGCCGGCTGCGGCTGTGCCACCTGCGGCGCGAGGACGGCCTGCGGCTGCTCGCTCCCCGCCTCCGGCGCGCGGTCCGCGTCGGCCGGAGGCAGCGCGAACGGCGTACGGGGCCCGGCCTCGGCGGCCGCGCTCCGCTCCTGCGCCGCGAGCGCCCGGCGCGCGCGGCGCCCGGTGGGCTGCGGCGCGCCCGTCTCCTCGCCACCCGCCACGGGCGCCGCGGGCAGGGCCCGGGCCGGCGCGGGAGCCTCGGCGGGGGCGCCCTGGGCGGGTACGGGCACACCCTGCGGGGGCACGGCGGCCCCCAGCGCGGCGCGGCCCTGCGCGCCTTCGGCGGCGGTCACCACGGAGCCCTCGGCGGGCCGGCCGCGACGACGCCCGGTCGGCTCGGCGACGCCGGGGGTCCCGGGGGTCCCGTGGGTTCCGGGGGTCCCATAGATCCCGGGGACTCCGGGGATCCCGGTGCCGCCCCCGTCCGTGCCGCCCGCCGGCATACCGCCCGCCGTCATACCGCCCGCCGTCCCAGCGTTCTGGGCGGGGATCAGCTCGGCGGGAGCGGCCGGAGCCTGCTCCGTACGGCCTCGGCGGCGGCCGGTCGGTTCGACGGCACCGGCGTTGCCTGCCTCGGCGGCCACCGGGCTCTCCAGGAAGGCGTCGGTGGACGCCCGCCGGGCGCGCCGCCGTCCGCCGCCGTTCGTGTCGGAGGCCTGCGCGGGCAGGGCGAGCGCGGCCCCGTCGGACGACGCGACCTCCAGCTCGGAGGAGGTGGCGGAGGCGGCGGAGGGCGCCGGTGCGGCGGGGGGCGCGGGCGGGGGCGTGACCGTCCCCTTCCCCGCGCCGAGCGGCACCTCGAGGACGTACGCGCTGCCGCTCATCCCCGGCACCTCGTGCGTCTGCACCACACCGCCGTGCGCGGCCACGATGCCGCGGACGATGGGCTGGTGGACGGGGTCCCCACCGGCGTACGGTCCGCGGACCTCGATCCGTACGACGTCGCCGCGCTGTGCCGCGGCCACCACGATCGTGGAGTCCGCGTACCCGGCGCCCGGCACGACGCGGGCCTTGCCGGTGGAGTCGACGCCGGCGACGTCGGCGACGAGATGGGCGAGCGCGGTCGCGAGCCGACCCGCGTCCACCTCGGCCTCGATCGGCGGGGCGTGCACGGCGAACTGCGCGCGGCCGGGCCCGATGAGCTCCACGGCCCCGTCGACGCCGGCCGTGACGACCGTGTCGAGCAGGACGACGGACCTGCCGAGCGTCTCCGTCCCGGAGTCCAGCCGCTGGTAGCCGAGGACGTTGTCGACGAGGGTGGTCATCCGGGCGTATCCGGCGGCCAGGTGGTGCAGGAGCTGGTTGGCCTCGGGCCAGAGCTGTCCGGCGTCGTCGGCGGCCAGGGTGGAGAGCTCGTTCCGCAGCTCCTCCAGCGGCCCGCGAAGCGACTCGCCGAGGACGGCCGTCAGCTGCTCGTGCCGGGCGGCCAGCGCCTCGTACCGCTCCTTGTCCGCCGCCGCCCGCTCCTCGTGGCTCTTCTTCAGCTCGGCGAGCTCGGCCGCGTGCTCCTCGGCGAGCGTCGCGACCTCGGTCGCCCGCTCCTTGGCGAGCTGCTCGTACGGCCGGCGGTCGGTGAAGGTCATCACCGCGCCGACGAGCTGGTCCCCGTCCCGTACGGGCGCGGTCGTGAGGTCGACCGGCACCTGGGAGCCGTTCTTCGCCCAGAGCACCTGGCCGCGGACGCGGTGCTTGCGCCCCGACTTGAGGGTGTCGGCGAGCGGCGACTCCTCGTACGGGAAGGGCTCGCCGTCCGCGCGGGAGTGCAGGATCAGCGGGTGCAGGTCCTTGCCGCCGAGGTCGCTGGCGCGGTAGCCCAGGATCTGCGCGGCGGCGGGGTTGACGAGGACGACCCGTCCGTCGGTGTCCGTACCCACGACACCCTCGGCGGCGGCGCGCAGGATCATCTCGGTCTGGCGCTGCGAGCGGGCCAGCTCGGCCTCGGTGTCGAGCGTGCCGGTGAGGTCGCGGACGACGAGCATGAGCAGCTCGTCACCGGTGTAGGCGGTGTACGAGTCGTAGGCCTCGCGGCCGTCCTCCAGGCTGGCGCTGGTCACCTCGACGGCGAACTCGCCGCCGTCCGTCCGGCGCGCGATCATCCGCGTCGGCTTCGTACGGCCCTGTTCGTCGGTGCCCTCGGGGCGCCGCATGGAGCCGGGGATCAGGCGCGAGTCGAAGCCGGGCAGGAGGTCGAGCAGCCCGCGCCCGACGAGAGCGGTGCCGGGGGTCTCGAACATGCCGAGGGCGATGGTGTTGGCGTTGACGACCGTGCCGTTGCAGTTGACGAGCACGAGACCGTCGGGAAGGGCGTCAAGTATGGCTGCGAGGCGAGCAGCGCCTCGGGATGGCCTGCTGCTCACGACGACGCTTCCTCCCTGACCCACTGCACCTTGCCCCGGCTGGCCGGCCCCATCTTGCCCTCCGGACCGCAGCCTGTCACTGAGAGGGAGTCTAAAGGCAGGCCCGCCGGTCTCGGGGTGCGGTCGCGTGCCCCCGGCAACATCCCGACGGCATCCTCACCTCATCACCGCACGTGGGGCAGTACGGGCTCCAGGTTCTCCCACCGCTCGATCTCACATCCGTCGGCCCGGGAGAAGCGGGCGTCGACGGTGCGGCCGCGCCATTGGCCGGTGATGCGGGCCGTGGCGGGGCCGCCGTGCTGGAGGGAGCAGATCCGGTCCTCGGCGACGGGCGCGAAGGGGTTCTTCCCCGCCTTGGCGTGCCCGTCCAGGCGAGCACAGGCACGCGCTGCGGCCGGGTGTGTCCCGCCGGGCCTGTCGCCGCACTCGAGCTCGAAGGTGCCGTCGGCGTTCCGGTGGCCGCTCTTGGTGATCGTCACGGTGAGCGTGTCGGGCGAGGAGGTGTCGGGCGAGGACGAGGAGAGCAACGGCAGGGACGGCAGGGGCCCGAGCTCACCGACACCCCCGAGGCCGGCGGCGGTGGTCGTGGTGGCGGCGAGGGTGGCGAGGACGAGGCTGCGCAGCATGCGAACTCCAGGAAGGCGGACGGGGCCGTGGGGCGCGGGCCCCATCTCCTCTAACGCTCCGTACTGCCGTTCGTTGCGCAACCGGGGTGCGCCGAGGGGCTTTGCTCTCCGCCCCGGAGGGCTAGTACGGTGAGAAGCGATTGGTGACACCGAGCCTGCCTGTGTCATCATCTGCACGCACCACTCACGCCCGCGTGACGGTGCATGGAGGCGTCGCCTAGTCCGGTCTATGGCGCCGCACTGCTAATGCGGTTTGGGCCTTAAAGCCCATCGAGGGTTCAAATCCCTCCGCCTCCGCCCCACCCGAAGCCCCGGCCCCACAGGCCGGGGCTTCGCCCGTTCCTGGGCCGGGACCGGTCCGGGGTGAGCCGGGCGGGACGTCGGCCGATCGGAACCAGACCCGCGCACCGGTGCGCGCCCGTTCCGGCGTCCGGATCGGCGATTCGCCGCGGAACGGGATCCCCCGCTTGGCGGTACCGCGGGGTGGAGGGAAACCCTCAGGATGGCGTTTCCGCAGGTCAGAGGGGGTTTGGCTAATGGATTTCGCGCTACGGCGCAGGTCATGTAATGTTGTCCACGCAACGCCGACCGGCAAGAAAAAAGCCGGGAAGCACAAGCACTCGTAGCTTAACGGATAGAGCATCTGACTACGGATCAGAAGGTTGCAGGTTCGAATCCTGCCGAGTGCACACAGCTCAAAGGCCCCCTGGACATCGTCCAGGGGGCCTTTGATATCAGCGGGTGACATCAACGCGAACGACGGGACCGGCAGGCGGCCGTCGGCATGCCACTTCCCTCCGGCCACCGTCCGCTCCTGTTCCTGGACGGCCCGGTGGGCGGCGAGCACGTCCACGCACCGCTTGGGGAGCGAGACCGTACGGACGGACCGGGCCGTCTTCGGGGTGCCGAACGATGAGTTCCCGCTTGATCCGCTGAAGGTTCCGCCGGACGCGGGGCTGCCCTGTGCGAGATCGACGTCCGCCCACGTGAGCCCGAGGGCCTCGCCACGGCGCAGGCCGGTTGACAACAGCAGGAGCCACAGCGCGTAGAGGCGGTGGGACCCGGGCGGTCTTGAGGAGCGACCGGGCTTCGCCCGCGTGATCAGGGGTCACCACCAGGCGCCTTGTTCCTGGGCCGGGAGCGCTCGGTCCGGGTGCCGGCCGGTCGGCTACGACCCCGCACTCCCGCACGCGTAAAGCCTCCGGGTGCCACTCGTGGCCTCGTCGGCGATGTCACGGTGGGGTTCGGGTGGCCGCTGGCCAGGCTGGGTGAGCGCAGCTCGACTCGTCAACCCAGGTGCTCAGCATCATGCGTAGAGCTTGATGGTGTCGGTGATGAGGTGGCGGGTGTCGCCGGGGCTGAGGGCCTGAGTCTGCAGGTGGGCGTGCACCGCGCCGTACTGCTGCACGTGGGCCGGCCTTTCCAGGCAGAGGCCGCTGGTGAACCTCTCCAGATACACCAGTGCCTCGCGGCTGTCGGGGAACCGCAGGAGGGAGAACTGTCCCGTAAGGCCAGGGTGAGCACCCGCCGTGTGAGGAAGGACCTGCACAGTGATGTGCGGCTCGGTGCTCAGCGTGTGCAGGTGCTCCAACTGCTCGCGCATGATCTCCCGGCTGCCGACGACGCGCCGCAGGGCCGACTCGTCCAGGACCACCCCCAGGCGAAGGCGGCGGGCAGGGTCGTAGAGCCGGTGCTGACTGCGAAGCCGCACCCTCAGGCGCGCGGCGGCCTGCTCGACCGTGACCAGGGGGATCGTCTCCTCGATGACCGCGGCCGCGTAGGCGGGCGTCTGCAGCAGACCGGGGATCACCATGGCCTCGAAGGTATCGATGGAGGCGGCCTCCGCCTGAAGGCCGACATACACGCTGTGGGGGATGTCGCCGTACGCGTACCACCAACCGTGCCGGCTCGATTCCCTTGCGAGCTCCGTCAGGGAATCTACGACATCCTGGTCGGAGACGCCGTAGAGCGTGCACAGATCACGCACGTCGCGGGGACTGACGGCACGGCGGCCGGTTTCCATGTGACTGACCTTCGCCTGGGAAACCAGCAGGTGCGCCGCCACCTGCATCCCGGTCAGACCGCTGGCCAGACGGAGCCGGCGCAGCTCCGCTCCCAGTCGTCGTCCCCTGACGGTGGGGTTGTTGTTCGCCGCCACGGTCGGTGTACCTCCAGCTCCCATGCATGCGTGAGCCAGCAGGTTGGCATGGAGCACCGACCGTTGATCATCCGCCGTGCCGTCGGCTTCAGCCGCGGTGGAAACGGATTGTGACCATGTAATTTGCCGCTCGATGAGGCCTCGAACAGAGCGGTGCTCCACGCCGTAAGGGAGGGGGCGACGACCGGCGGGGCAAGAACAGCCGGCCATGCCGCGCGACCGGAACGCACCCCTCGGGACCGGCCCTGCCGACAGCGTTTCCGGCCTCGCCGTCCCCGAGTCGTCCGCCCAGCGCCGGACGCGCCTTCCGGGTGAGGGGGGTTTCCGCTACGGCGAATTTATGGCTCCTCTGAACAGCGGTCGACGATCGGCATGGCAGGAGGGATTACCGCATCAACGTCGGATCGCCGCACAGATGGGGGGAAGCCAATCGGCTCAATATTGATCGTACATTCCTTGATGTGTATTGATGATTTCGGCGACATCACCCGAGTGAATGGCCGCCTGGGTTGAGTGACTGCGTAATATGCCGCCGACAAGAGGCGATTCCGTTTTGCGAGGAACGCCGGACGCCACCACCCCCTAACAGGAGTTGGCTCCTCGATGACACTGAACATTCCCGATGCGCCGCAACGGCGCACGATGACGGCTTGGATCGCGGGGGTACTCACCCTGCTGGTCGCTGTTGCCGTCGTGGCAGTTACGCCTACACGAGCAAATGCAGCAACAGTTGTCCCGCTGGGTACAGCGGAAAGCTTTGCGGTACTGGCCGGTTCGACGGTCACCAACGACGGAAATTCCGTGGTCACCGGCGATGTCGGTGTATCTCCGGGGACGGCCGTTACGGGATTCCCGCCCGGGACGGTGATGGACGGGACGATCTACGCAGGCGCGGCGGCTGCAGGAGCGAAGGCCGATCTCGGCACCGCGTACGACAACGCCTTCGGTCAGCCCACGGAATTCAACCTTTCCCCGGCACCCGTGACGCCCACGTTGGTTCCGGGTACCTACGCCGTCGAGTCCGGTCTCCTGGTGAACGGGACGTGGACCCTGGATGCCCAGAACAACCCTGACGCCGTCTGGGTGTTCAAGGTGCCTGCGGGGCTGACCACGGCATCCGGGAGCAGCATTGTCCTTCAGAACGGCGCCCAGGCGTGCAACGTGTTCTGGGTGACCGACGAATCGGCCACGCTCGGATCCGGCTCGACCTTCGTGGGCACCCTCATGGCGCTCACGTCGATCACTGTCAACAGTGGAGCGACCATCGAGGGCCGCGTGCTGGCCCGCAACGCGGCCGTGACGCTGAACAACAACGTGATCACCAGGCCGTTGTGTGAGGACACCACCACGACGACCACCGGCGACGCCGCGACCACCACGACCACCGGCGACGCCGCGACGGGTGACGCTGCCACGGGTGATGCCGCGACCGGTGACGCTGCCACGGGTGACGCTGCCACGGGTGATGCCGCGACCGGTGACGCTGCCACGGGTGACGCTGCGACGGGTGACGCCGCGACGGGTGATGCCGCGACCGGTGACGCTGCCACGGGTGATGCCGCGACGGGTGATGCCGCGACCGGTGACGCTGCCACGGGTGACGCTGCGACGGGTGACGCCGCGACGGGTGATGCCGCGACCGGTGACGCCGCGACCGGTGACGCTGCCACGGGTGATGCCGCGACCGGTGACGCCGCGACGGGTGATGCCGCGACCGGTGACGCTGCCACGGGTGACGCTGCCACGGGTGACGCTGCCACGGGTGACGCTGCCACGGGTGACGCCGCGACCGGTGACGCCGCGACCGGTGACGCCGCCACGGGTGACGCCGCGACGGGTGACGCCGCGACCGGTGACGCTGCCACGGGTGACGCCGCCACGGGCGGGCACGCCACGGGCGGGCACGACACGGGTGGGCACGACACGGGTGGGCACGACACGGGCGGATACGGCGACTGCGCGTGCGACTCCCCGGTGAAGCCGGGGAAGCCCGGCCACCACGACGGGCCGCACAAGCCCGGCCACCACGACGGGCCGTACAAGCCGGGCAAGCACGGCGAGTACGCGTGGCACGTTCCGCACTGGGTGTGAGACGGGTGGTGCGCGGCGGATCGTCTTCGATGCCGTCGCGCACCGCCGGCGGAGCAGGAGCAGCAGGTGCGAACAGTCAGGATCGGAAGGACCCGGTGGGGCCGTGCTGAGCGGTGCTGAGTCGACAAACGTGGAGTATCCGCAGCGGACCGGCGCTGAGCCGGCAACGCAGGACGGCGGCGGGGGGTCGGGGAGCGCCCGTGAGATCTCGGGGCCACCCCGCCTGCTGAGCGCTGGAACAGGAGCCGCAGTGGCCCTGTGCCTGGCAGTGACCTTGGTCCATGTACTTCTGGTGTTTCTGTACGTGGCGCCTCCGAACGCCGTCTCGAAGGCGTACAGCCAGCAGGTCAACGCGTGGGTCCGGCCCGTGTTCGAGCAGAACTGGCGGCTCTTCGCCCCGAATCCCCAGTCCGTCAACCGGCAGATCTCGGCGAGGGTCAAGCGGACAGCACCGGACGGCACCGCCCAGGTGAGTGACTGGATCGACCTGACGGCTACGGACGACTCCGCCGTCAAGCACAACGTCTTCCCGAGCCATACGGCACAGAACATGCTGCGCCAGGCCTGGAACGCGTTCCTCAAAACGCACGGCAGCGACAATCAGCCGCGCTCGGAACGGGCTGTGATGATCGAGAAGTATCTGCGCAACATCGCGGCGGATCGCGTCGCCGCCCAGCAGGGCGGCCACTTCGATTCCATCCAGCTGCGGGTGATCACGCGGCCTATCGCCGCGCCCGGCGCAGCGGTTGAATCCCGCCCGGCCGCAGCGGCACCGGCGCGGGCCGCAACCCGGTATCTGCCCTGGTGGAAGGTAGCCTCCCATGCAACGGACTGAGCAGGAACCAGTCGTGGCGCCGAAGGTGTCGCAGCGTGCCACCGAGCGGGCAGCCGTACGCATGCCGCAACGCGTACTGGACCGAGTTCACGCGTGCCTCGGCCTTCTGACCGAACGGCCGGTGTCTCTGTATGCGGCGGCGGTGCTGCGCATCGGCTACGGGCTGCTCTATCTCGTCTTCCTGCTCCGCGAGTTTCCACACCGCGACGAGATGTGGGGCCCTGGGTCACCGTGGACCCCCACGCTGGCCAGGCAGATGTTCGACCAGAGCGGTTGGGCCAGCATTCTCACCCTGTCCGACAGCCAGGTGTACTTCGAGGTCTGCTACGCGGCGGCCCTGATCACGTGTGCGCTGTTCTTGTTGGGCTGGCGGACACGGGCGGTGTCCGTGCTGTTCGCGGTCGTGGTGGTGTCGTTCCACGCCAGGGCACTCTTCATGGCGGACGGCGGGGACAACCTCATGGTCCTCATGGCTGTCTACCTGGTCTTCACCGCGTGCGGCCGGCGCTGGTCCCTCGACGCCCGAAGGGCCCGGCTCCGGGCGCCGGCGGGCAAGTCGCCAGATCCGCGCGGCGGCGATCTCCGGCACCATCTCGGCGGCGCCCGCATTGCCTTGACCACGGTGCTGCACAACTGCGGCATGCTCGTCATCGCCGCCCAGGTTTGCTTCCTCTACGGATGCGCTGGCCTGTACAAGGTGCAGGGACCCAGGTGGGGTGATGGGACCGCCCTCCACTACGTCCTGAACATCGACCTGTTCCGGCCCTGGCCCGAGCTGTCTCAGATGGTCGCCAGCCATCACGTGCTGATTGCCGTCGTCGGCTATCTGACAGTGCTGGTGCAGGTCGCCTTTCCGTTCGTTCTCTTCGGCAGGCTCAAATACCCCGTCCTCATCCTGCTGTTGGGCATGCACGTGAATATCGCGGTGCTCATGGGGCTGCCACTCTTCTCGGGCGCGATGATCGTCGCGGACGCCGCGTTCCTGCCGGACCGCTTCTACCGCGCCCTGGGAGGGCTGTGGCGGCGCGCTTTCCGGCGCACAGGAAGCACGGGAGCGGAAGCCACGGTCGGGACGGCATCCGCTGCGGTACCGCCGCAGCCCTCACCGGAGTAGGAGTCAACAGTCCGGTTCCCCGCGCATGTGGGCAGGGAGAGAGCAGGTGGCTGTGCCGCCCGGTAGGCGATGGCGGTTCTTCGCGACGACTCGATAGACGCCGCCTGCCAGCCAGTTGACGGGCGGCACTCGCAGGGCAAGCCCGAGCCACCGCCAGCGCCTTCGTCCGCACATCAGCACAGCGGACAGGGCGCGTGGTCCACCGTAGACCTCGCCGTCGACCGGGCCGATCCAGAGGACCTCGCGGTCGGCTCTGGCTTCGGTGACGCCCAGGGCGGCGAGGTCGGCGTACTGCCAGGGGACGAATTGCACACCCGGCTGAACGATGCGTCGAACCTTCTCGATTGTTCTGCTGCAAAAGCCACAGTCTCCGTCAAACAACAGAATGGGCTGGCTCGCCATCTGGGCTCCATTTCTCGACGTTGCTGCGCTGAAGAACCTCAGTGTGCGGCGAGCAAAAGCCGATTGGCGGGCAACACGACCTACGGAGCGCCCACATGATCCGGCCGCCATCGGAGAGCGGGCCGTACATGAGCGCCCCGGGCACCGAAGGACCGCCGTCTGGGACAACTACGCCGACAAGGTCCCCCTCTGCGACGGGCACGGCCGGACCATCGACGCCCCGCCCTGGGCTCCTGGGTGGCTGAGGACGGCAGCGGGCTACATTCACCGGGTGAGTACCGAGAAGCCAGTGAGCTGCGCGTTCTGTATGGGAACCACCGACGTCGGCCGTTCCGGTGATGGCGTCATGCTGGAGATCACTCGGGCCGGGGAGCAGAGCGTGCAGTTCCTCTGGGCCCACATGAGCTGCATGGACGAGCGACTTCACGAGCAGATCACCCGAGGCCCATGGCTCGACGAATAGCCGCGTGCCCCTCCCGTGCCCGATCGAGGTGTCCGCGTACGCGGGGTGCGCGGCCGGCTCTGGCAGGTGATCTCCTGGCCATCGACGAAGCCCGATCGTCGGTTAGGTCCCGGACGAGTCTCCGGGCCGCCCCCGGACAGGTCGGGGATGCCACCATTTCCTTCAGAGCTGGAACCCCCGGAAGCCGACCGCGCGGTGGAGACGATAGCGGCCCTCACTGACAACGGCCTGCTGGTGGCGCGCCATCGTGACAACGCGAAGCGCATCCACGTCGCTCTAGAGCGGTGGTTTCCTGGCAGGCAGCGGCAGCGGCCAGCCAACGCAGGCCACCAGTGCGCTGCGGTCCTCGGTGAGGAAGAGCAGGGTGAACCATGTCCGGTTGTCAGGATCGATCAGCGCTGTGCGCACCGGCCGGCCATGTTCCCTGACGAGCTGCACTGCTCGCTCCAGGCCAGGAGGTTCGTATCCGCGCATCCGCATGCGCTGAAGTCGGTGGCCGAAGACTCCGGCATGCACACCGGTGGGCTGTACCCGCTCCTCCACCGAGTAGGGCGCGCCGCTGCGGAGGGCGGCCAGAGCTCTCACGGACGCCTCGTCATCACCGGTCAACAGCGATTCCAGCACATGACGTTCCATGCTCACCCCCCGTGTGGATCGTGCGGTCGGCAGCCAGGTACAGCAACCCGGGCAACCGCCCCGAACGATAGCGTCCCTCCGGGCACACCCAGCGGCCGGTACCGCAGCCCTGGATGGCCGGCGCCCCCCGCCGACGGAGCTCTGCGGATCCATGGCGAGGCGCTCGTTCCCGACCGGTCCGCCGTCCCGCTCCCGGACGCCCTTCGTGTGTACGCGGCACGGCACGGTGTCCCCATGGCAGAGACCTCGGCGCACGCCCTCCCGCGTCCTGAGACCCGCCGTGCCCCCGTTGTCAGTGGCCCGGAGCAGACTGGTTCCGTGACGTGGCGGTGTGTCGGGATGCGGTGGAGCGGTGGTGTGCCCGGGCTTCGCTGGGACGGTGGGCGGGTGTCCGTGCTCGCGTACGGGCAGCAGGTCGCCTTCCGGGTCGTCGGGCCGCGGCTCTGTCCGGGCGCCCGCGGGAACGCCTGCCCGCTCGACGCGACCGTGCCCGCCCGCGCCACCGGCGGGCAGTGCCCCGAGTGCGCGCGGCTCGACCGGGTCCACTCGGTCGCCGCCGACACGATCGCCGACGACCCCCGGACGTACCGCGTGTATCTCGCCTGGTTCGGGCCCGGGATGACCAAGGTCGGGATCACGGCCGAGGAGCGCGGTGACGCCCGGCTCCTGGAGCAGGGGGCCGTCGCCTTCGGCTGGCTCGGGCGCGGGCCGCTCATGGCCGCCCGCCGGACCGAGGAGCTGCTGCGGCACGCCCTGAAGGTGCCCGACCGGATCCCGTACGCCCGTAAGCGCGCCGCACGGCACGGCCTGCCCGGACCCGAGGCGCGCAGGCGGGAGATCGAGGAGCTGTACGGGCGGGCCACCGGGCTCGCCGGCTGGGCCGAGACCCTGGAGCGGGTGGAGTTCGAGGCGTACGACCATGCAGAGGCCTTCGGGCTCGACGGCCTGCCCCCGCTCTCCGGCACCGTGACCGAACTCGTCGACGGCGGTGTCGTCGCCGGGCGGCTCCTCGCCGCCGCCGGGCCCGACCTGCACCTTCGCGACTCCGCGGGGCGCTGCCTCGCCGTCGACACCCGTGTCGTCCGCGGATGGGGGCTCGTCTCCGCGGACCCGGGGCACCCCGTCACCGTGCCCGTACGGAAGGCCGACACCGACGTCCAGGACGAGTTGTTCCCTCTGTAGCCCGCAGAAGCGCCTCGCGGCTTCCGCAGCGCCTCGTAGCCCCCGTGGGCCTCGTAGTGCCTCTTGCGTAAAGACTTGGATCCCCTTCGGCGGCCCTTATGGACACACCCGCCCCGCCCGGCGGAGGGTGATCCACATGACCCCGAACCTGGTGGCGGGCCTCGAACCGCCCTACTACACCGCTGTCTTCACCTCGATCCGTCCCGACGACCCCGAGGGCTTCGCCGAGACCGATGCCCGCATGCTGGAGATCGTCAGCGGGCTCCCCGGCTTTCTCGGCGCCGAGGGTGCCCGCACCCCGGGCGGCATCGGCATCACCGTCGCGTACTTCCGCGACCTCGCGTCCCTCGACGCCTGGCGGGACAATGCCGAGCACCAGGCCGCGAAGCGTCGCGGCCGGGAACAGTGGTACGAGAGTTACAGCGTCCACATCGGCAAGGTCGAGCGGAGCTACGGTTTTGAGCGCGGCTGACCCGACGCGGCAGCTCGCCCGGCGGCTCGGGATCCCCGGGCTCGTCGACGTCCACACCCACTTCATGCCCCAGAACGTCCTGGACAAGGTGTGGGCCTACTTCGACGCCGTCGGCCCGCTGACCGGTGTGGAGTGGCCCATCACCTACCGCGAGGAGGAGGACCGGCGGGTCGCCCTCCTCCGCGAGTTCGGGGTCCTCGCCTTCACCTCGATGCTCTATCCGCACAAGGCCGGCATGGCCGAGTGGCTCAACAGCTGGGCCGCCGGCTTCGCCGCCCGTACGCCCGACTGTCTGCACACCGCCACGCTCTTCCCCGAGCCGGGCGCCACCGGCTACGTCCGGCACGCCCTCGACTCCGGAGCCCGTGTCTTCAAGGTGCACCTCCAGGTCGGCGGGTTCGATCCGAACGATGTTCTTCTCGACGACAGTTGGGGACTCCTCGCCGAGGCCGGCACGCCCGTCGTCGTCCACTGCGGTTCCGGGCCGACCCCCGGCAAGTTCACCGGGCCCGCGCCGGTCGGGCGGGTGCTCGCCCGCCATCCCCGGCTGCGGCTGATCGTCGCCCACATGGGCATGCCCGAGTACGCCGACTTCCTCGACCTCGCCGAGCGGTACGAAGGCGTCCATCTGGACACCACCATGGCGTTCACCGATTTCAGCGAACGCCTCGCGCCGTTCCCCGCCGCCGAACTCCCCCGGCTGCGCGCGCTCGGGGACCGGATCCTCCTCGGCTCCGACTTCCCGAACATCCCCTATCCGTACGTCCACCAGCTCGACGCGCTCGAACGGCTCGGCCTCGGGGACGACTGGCTGCGCCGCGTCCTGTACGAGAACGGGGCCGCGCTCTTCCCCCAGGTTTCTCAGGGAATTCACAGGTAAGGGAAAGGGAGCTCTCAGTACCCCGGGCCAGCGTGGCGTCATGACTGCCACGAAGCCCCGCGGGCGCGGGCGCACCGACATGCTCCGGCCCGACGGCTCCGCCGTCCGCGTCCTCGTCGTGGACGACGAGGCCTCGCTCGCCGAACTGCTCTCGATGGCCCTGCGGTACGAGGGCTGGCAGGTGCACAGCGCCGGAGACGGGGCCGGGGCGCTGCGCGCGGCACGGGAGTTCCGGCCGGACGCGGTGATCCTCGACGTGATGCTGCCCGACATGGACGGGCTCTCCGTGCTCGGCCGGCTGCGCCGCGAGCAGCCGGATGTGCCGGTGCTGTTCCTGACCGCCAAGGACGCCGTGGAGGACCGGATCGCCGGGCTCACGGCGGGCGGCGACGACTACGTCACCAAGCCGTTCAGCCTGGAGGAGGTCGTAGCGCGGCTGCGCGGGCTGATCCGGCGGTCGGGCGCGGCGCAGGCGCGGAGCGATTCGCTGCTCGTCGTCGGGGACCTGACCCTGGACGAGGACAGCCACGAGGTCACGCGCGGTGGCGAGTCGATCCATCTCACCGCGACCGAGTTCGAGCTGCTGCGCTACCTCATGCGCAATCCGCGCCGGGTGCTCAGCAAGGCGCAGATCCTGGACCGGGTGTGGTCGTACGACTTCGGCGGCCAGGCGAACGTCGTCGAGCTGTACATCTCCTACCTGCGCCGGAAGATCGACGTCGGGCGGGCCCCCATGATCCACACCCGGCGCGGGGCGGGCTATCTCATCAAGCCGGGGGAGTAGACCGACCCATGCGAGGCCCCCGCTCGTGGTCGCTGCGGACGCGGCTCGTCGTCTCCGCCGTCACGCTCATCGCGGTCGTCGCCACCGTGATCGGGGCGGTGACGACGATCGCGTTCCGGTCCTACCTCTACGACCAGGCAGACGGGCAGCTCCAGGGCGTCGCCAACCGGGCCGCCGGGCCGCCGCAGGACATGCCGGTGCCCGTCCCGGGCGGCACCTTCGAGGCGCTCGGATTCCTCACCGGTCCAGGAGCCCCGCTCGGCACGGTCGGCGCCTCGGTCCTGGACGGCGAGCTGCGGGACGCCGCCGTCTCCGAGGAGGAGGAGCAGGGGACGTACGGTCCGAGGTACCGCGCACAGGATCTGGACGCGGCCCAGCGCGCCGCCCTCGCCGCCGCCCCGCGCGACGGCGCTCCGCACACCGTCGAGCTGCCGGGCATGGGCGACTACCGGGTCGAGTACGCCTCCGGGAGCCGAGGGGACTATCTCGTGGGGCTCCCGCTCTCCGACGTCCAGGACACCCTCTCCACCCTGATCCTCGTCGAGGTGAGCGTCACCGGCGCCGGCCTCGTCGCCGCCTCGCTCGCGGGCTCGGCGCTCGTCGGGATCGCGCTCCGCCCGCTGCGCCGGGTCGCCGCCACCGCCACCCAGGTCTCCGAACTGCCCCTGCACAGCGGCGAACCGGCCCTCCACCACCGAGTCCCCGAGGCCGATCCGCGCACCGAGGTGGGGCAGGTCGGCGCGGCCATCAACCGGATGCTCGACCACGTCCACTCCGCGCTCCACTCCCGTCAGCAGAGCGAGACGCGGGTACGGCAGTTCGTCGCGGACGCAAGCCACGAGCTGCGGACGCCGCTGGCCTCGATCCGGGGGTACGCGGAGCTGACCCGGCGCGGCCGGGAGGAGTGCGGGCCCGACACCCGGCACGCGCTCGGACGGATCGAGTCCGAGGCGACCCGGATGACGGGCCTCGTCGAGGACCTGCTGCTGCTCGCCCGGCTGGACGCCGGACGCCCGCTCTCGTACGAGAGCACCGATCTCGCAGCGCTCGTCGTGGACGCGCTCTCGGACGCCCGCGCGGCGGGACCCGAGCACCACTGGCGGCTCGAACTCCCCGACTCCGCCGCGCCGGTACGGGCGGACGCCGCGCGCATCCATCAGGTGCTGGTCAACCTGCTCGCCAACGCCCGCACCCACACCCCGCCGGGCACGCACGTCACCGCACGCGTACGGACGGAGGGCGTCCGAGCCCAAGGAGCCCCCGGCCCTCTCCGCGCCCTCGTCGAGATCGTGGACGACGGCCCCGGCATCCCGGCCGAGCTGCTGCCCGTCGTCTTCGAGCGCTTCGCCCGCGGGGACGCCTCCCGCACCCGCCGTGCCGGCGGCGGCGGCAGCACCGGGCTCGGGCTGGCCATCGTGCGGGCCGTGACGGTCGCGCACGGCGGTGAGGTGACCGTCCGGAGCCGGCCGGGAGAGACCGTCTTCACGGTGGCCCTCCCGGTGGAGAACCGGCACGACTCACAGGCGGGGCACAGGCCGATCACACAGCCGTGACAGCCACCCTGGCGAGGGTCTGTGCCATGCGAACCCAAACGATCGCGGGCACGCTCCCCGCCCGGGACCACCTGCCCGTGGGGACGGCCGGGCGGCCCGTCCTCGATGTGGTGATCCCCGTCTACAACGAGGAGAGGGACCTGGAGCCGTGCGTGCTGCGGCTCCACGACCACCTCTCCCGCACCTTCCCGTACGGCTTCCGCGTCACGGTCGCCGACAACGCCTCCACCGACCGGACCCCCGAGGTGGCGGCCGCCCTGGCGGCGAAGCTGCCCGAGGTGCGTTCGGTACGGCTGGAGCAGAAGGGCCGGGGCCGGGCGCTGCGCACCGTCTGGTCGCACTCGGACGCGCCCGTCCTCGCCTACATGGACGTGGACCTCTCCACCGACCTCAACGCCCTCCTCCCGCTCGTCGCGCCGCTCATCTCGGGTCACTCCGACCTCGCGATCGGCTCGCGGCTCTCCCGCTCCTCGCGGGTCGTGCGCGGTCCGAAGCGGGAGTTCATCTCGCGGGCGTACAACCTGATCCTGCGCGGCTCGCTCGCCGCGCGGTTCTCCGACGCGCAGTGCGGCTTCAAGGCCATACGCGGTGACGTCGCCGAGCGGCTGCTGCCGATGGTCGAGGACACCGGCTGGTTCTTCGACACCGAGATGCTGGTCCTCGCCGAGCGCGCGGGCCTGCGCATCCACGAGGTGCCCGTCGACTGGGTCGACGACCCGGACTCCACCGTCCACATCGTGCGGACCGCGACCGACGACCTGAAGGGCGTCTGGCGCGTCGGCCGGGCGCTCGCCACCGGCTCGCTGCCGCTCGACCGGCTCGCCCGCCCCTTCGGGGACGATCCGCGCGACCGGCGACTGGCGGGCGTGCCCGGCGGGCTGGCCCGGCAGCTCCTCGGATTCTGCGTGGTGGGCGCGCTCTCCACCCTCTTCTACGTGGCGCTGTACTCGTCCTTCCGGCTCGGCATGGGGTCCCAACAGGCCAACGCCGCAGCCCTCCTGGTCTCCGCCGTCGCCAACACGGCGGCCAACCGGCGCCTCACCTTCGGCGTGCGCGGCCGGGACCGTGCCGTACGCCACCAGGCGCAGGGGCTCGTCGTCTTCGGCATCGGTCTCGCCCTGACCAGCGGCTCGCTCGCGGCGCTCGGCGCGGCCACGGGCCGGGCCGACCACTCCACCGAACTCGCCGTGCTGATCGTGGCCAACCTCGCCGCGACCGTCGTGCGGTTCCTCCTCTTCCGGCTCTGGGTCTTCCCGGACACCTCGCTCTCCAGGGACACACGATGACCACGACCACGACTCCTTACGACCCGGCTCTCCCACCGGCCGCGAACGCCGCGTCGTCGCCTCCCGGCGGCCGTCTCGCCCGCCTGTGGCGCGGGCGGGCCGAGGACGCTCCGTGGGTGCGTCCCGCCCTCCTCGCCCTCCTCGCCGTCACCACCGCGCTCTACGCCTGGAACCTGAGCGCCTCCGGCTATGCCAACTCCTTCTACTCCGCCGCCGTCCAGGCCGGCAGCGAGAGCTGGAAGGCCTTCTTCTTCGGCTCGCTCGACGCCGCCAACGCCATCACCGTCGACAAGCCGCCGGCCGCACTCTGGCCGATGGCGCTGAGCGTGCGCCTCTTCGGGCTCGGGTCCTGGCAGATCCTGCTCCCCGAGGTGCTGATGGGGGTGGCGACCGTCGGCGTGCTCTACGCGGCGGTACGGCGCCGCTTCGGCGCGGGCGCCGGCCTGATCGCGGGCGCGGTGCTCGCGTTCACGCCGGTGGCGGCGCTGATGTTCCGCTTCAACAACCCGGACGCGCTGCTCGCGCTGCTGATGACGGTCGCCGTGTACTGCGTGCTGCGGGCGCTGGAGGACGCGAGGGGCGGCGCGAAGTGGCTGGTGTGGGCCGGGGTCGCCTTCGGCGTCGCGTTCCTCGCCAAGACGCTCCAGGCGTTCCTGATCCTGCCGCCGCTGGCGCTCGTGTACGCGGTGTGCGCGCCGGCCGGGTTCGGTCGCCGGATGGGGCAACTGGCGCTCGGTGGGCTCGCGATGGTCGTCTCGGCCGGCTGGTGGGTGGCCCTGGTCGAGCTCTGGCCGACGACCTCGCGCCCGTACATCGGAGGGTCGCAGAACAACAGCTTCCTCGAACTCACCTTCGGCTACAACGGCCTCGGCCGGATCAACGGCAACGAGACCGGCTCCGTCGGTGGCGGTGGCGGTGGCGGTGGCGGGGGCCGGGGCGGCGGCTGGGGCGAGACGGGCATCGGGCGGATGTTCGGCGATGCCGTCGGCGGCCAGATCTCCTGGCTCCTGCCCGCCGCGCTGATCCTGCTCGTGGCGGGTCTGGCGGTCACCCGGCGTGCGTCCCGTACGGACACGGCCCGTGCCGCGTTCCTGGTCTGGGGCGGTTCGCTGCTGATCACGCTGGCCGTGTTCAGCTTCATGGCCGGCATCTTCCACGAGTACTACACGGTGGCCCTGGCCCCGTACGTCGCGGCGCTCGTCGGCATGGGCGCGGGGGTCCTCTGGGAGGAGCGCGGCCGAATCCCCGCCTCGGCGGCGCTCGCGGTGACGGTCGCGGCGACGGCGGTCTGGGCGTACGTGCTGCTGGGCCGGACGCCCGACTGGCTGCCGTGGCTGCGCTGGACGGTCCTGGCCGCCGGCTCGGCCGCCGCGCTCGGGCTGCTCCTCGCGGGTCGGCTCGACCGGCGGATCGGGCTCGGGATCGCGGGGCTCGGTCTGGCGGCGGGGCTCGCGGGTCCCTTCGCGTACACGCTGGAGACGCTGAGCACGGGCCACCAGGGCTCGATCGTGACGGCGGGCCCGGCGGGCGGCGCGATGGGCGGCCGGCCGGGCGGCGGCATGCGGATGCCGGACGGCCAGGGCCAGGTCCAGGTCCAGGGCCAGGTCCAGGGCCAGTGGCCGGGACAGGGCCAGGGTCAGGGCGGCAGGGGTCCCGGCAGCCAGGGCGGTCAGATGCCCGCCGGCCCCGGTGGCCAGGGCCGGCCCCCCACCGGCCAGATGCCCGGCGGCACCCCGCCCCGGGGCATGGAGCGCGGAGGCGTGGGCGGTGGCGGCGGGATGGGCGGCCTGCTCAACGGCGCTACCGTCGGTGCCGAGGCCAAGGCGGCGCTCCTCGACGGCGCCGACGGCTACACCTGGGTCGCGGCGGCCATCGGCGCCCAGAACGCGGCCAGTTACCAGCTCGCCACCGCGGAGCCGGTGATGGCGATCGGCGGCTTCAACGGCAGCGATCCGTCCCCGACCCTGGCCCAGTTCAAGCAGCACGTCGCCCAGGGCAAGATCCACTACTTCGTCGGCGGGGGCGGCATGGGTGGCGGCATGGGCGGCGGGCCGGGCGGCGGAACGGGCAGCGGCTCGGAGATCTCCGCCTGGGTCACGGACACCTTCGAACAGGTCGCCGTCGACGGCTCCACCTTCTACGACCTGACCCGCCAGAAGTAATCGCTATACAGCGTAAGGGAGACCCTTGTACGGTGTACGAGACCTAGTCCCGTACACCGTACAAGGGGGAACCATGACGGCGACGACCGCCGCCTCCTCGCCCACCACCACCGGTGGGCACCCGCAGCGCTGGCTGATCCTCGGCGTCATCTGTCTCGCCCAGCTCACCGTGCTGCTCGACAACACCGTCCTGAGCGTCGCGATCCCCTCGCTGACCTCCGAACTCCACGCGTCCACCACCGACATCCAGTGGATGATCAACGCGTACTCGCTCGTCCAGTCCGGTCTGCTGCTCACCGCGGGCAACGCCGCCGACCGCTACGGCCGCAAGAAGCTCCTCGCCGTCGGCCTCGCGCTCTTCGGCCTCGGCTCGCTCGCGGCCGGACTCGCCGGCTCCACCGGGCAGCTCATCGCGGCCCGGGCCGGCATGGGTGTCGGCGGCGCGCTGCTCATGACCACCACGCTCGCCGTCGTCATGCAGATCTTCGACGACTCGGAGCGGGTCAAGGCCATCGCGCTCTGGTCCACCGTCAGCTCGCTCGGCTTCGCCGGCGGCCCGCTGATCGGCGGAGCCATCCTGAACCACTTCTGGTGGGGAATGATCTTCCTCATCAACATCCCGGTGGCGCTGATCGGCCTGGTCGCCGTCGTGAAGCTCGTACCGGAGTCGAAGAACCCTCAGGGCGAGCGCCCCGACCTGCTCGGCGCGCTGCTCTCCACGATCGGCATGACCGCCGTCGTCTACGCGATCATCACCGGGCCCGAGCACGGCTGGACCTCCGCCGAGGTGCTGGTCCCGGCCGCCGTCGGTGCCGCCGTCCTCGGCGCCTTCGCGCTGTGGGAGCTGCACACCCCGTACCCGATGCTCGACATGCACTTCTTCCGCAACCAGAAGTTCATCGGCGCCATCGGCGGTTCGCTGCTCGTCGTCTTCGGCATGGGCGGTTCGCTCTTCCTCCTCACCCAGCACCTGCAGTTCGTCCTCGGGTACGAGCCGCTGGAGGCCGGTCTGCGGATGGCGCCGCTCGCGCTGACGATCGTGGGTCTCAACCTGACCGGCCTCGGCCCGAAGCTCGTGATGAGGATCGGCACCCCCATGGCCGTCCTGATCGGCATGACGCTGGTCTCCGGCGGTCTCACCTCGATCGCCGTGCTCGGCGGCGGCACCGACGGCAGCTACTGGGGCATGCTCCTCGGCCTGGTCCTGATGGGAGCGGGCATCGCCGTCTCGTCCCCCGCCATGGCCAACGCGATCATGAGCGCGATCCCGCCGGAGAAGGCGGGCGTGGGTGCCGGAATCAACGGCACGCTCGCCGAGTTCGGCAACGGTCTCGGCGTCGCCGTCCTGGGCGCCGTGCTCAACGCCCGGTTCGCCGCCCTGGTCGCCGTCACCGCGACCTCCCTGCCCGCGGCCCTCGCGGCGGCCGGAAGCGAGTCCGAACGGGCGGAGATCTCCGACGCCTTCGCCTCCGGCCTCCAGACCAGCCAGCTGGTCGGCGCGGTCGCCGTCTTCGCGGGCGGTCTGGTCGCGGCGGCGCTGCTGCGCAGGGCGGAGCGGTCCGAGACGAAGGGCGCGGCTGCATAGCATGGTGAAGGACCGCTGACAGGTGAGCGCACGGAGGAACGCGATGGTCAAGGCCGCCGATCGGGCCAAGAACCCGGCGGGTTCCAGCGTGTGGCTCGAACAGCGGGCCCCGCGCAGCGGAGGCGGGCCGGCCGGCCTCGACCGCGAACGGATCGTGGCGACCTCGATCCGGATGCTGGACCAGGACGGTCTGGCCGGTCTCTCGATGCGCAAGCTCGCGACCGAGCTGGGCGTCACGGCGATGTCGCTCTACTGGTACGTGGACACCAAGGACGACATCATCGAGTACGCCGTCGACTCGGTCTACGGCGAGATCGACCTCTCCGCGGTCGACGCCGCCGGGGGGTGGCAGGACCGGGTCCGCGTCCTCGCCCTGGACTACCGGCGGATGCTGGTGCGCCACCCGTGGATGTCGCCGAGCGCGGGCCGGTACCTGAACATCGGCCCGCACGCGATCGCCGTGGGCGCCAAGATCCAGGAGGCGATCGGGGACACCGGTCTGCCGATGCAGCGCCAGCCGAGCGCGATGTCGGCGGTCTTCCAGTTCGTGTACGGCTACGGGACGATCGAGTCGCAGTTCGAGCGCCGGGCGGCCGAGGCGGGGATGTCCCAGGACGACTTCTACGGCGAGTCGATCAAGGCCTTCCGGGACGACCCGCAGTTCACGGAGGCGCTCGAACCGATCGCGGAGATCCTCGACGAACGCGCCTCGCACGGCAGCGTCAGCGACATCTGGGAACGGGACTTCGCGTACGCCCTCGACATCCTGGTCGCCGGCATCGAGGTCATGGTCGCCCGCGAGGGCGGCAGGCCCCAGGGCGTGTAGCCACGGGAACGGGCGGGGGCCGGCGTCACAGGACGCCGGCCCCCGCCCGTACCTCGGGAGGCGGTGCTCAGCCCTCCCGTACCGCCTGGATGTCCAGGGTCACCCGGAGCGTCGCGCCGATCGCCGCGATGCCCGCCGCGACCACCTGGTTGTAGGTCATCGCGAAGTCCTCGCGCCGTAGTTCGGTTTCGGCGCGGAACGCCGCCCGCGTCCCGCCCCACGGGTCCGCGCCCGTCCCCAGGTAGGTGAGGTCCAGCGGGACCTCCCGCGTGACGCCCCGCAGCGTCAGTTCGCCGTTCACGGTCCACCGGTCCGGGCCCGCGGCCCGCAGGGCCGTGGAGCGGTACGTGAGGTCCGGGAAACGGTCCACGTCGAGGAAGTCCGCGGACCGAAGGTGCTTGTCCCGCAGACCGTTTCCGGTGTCGATGGACCCGGCCGCGACGACGGCCTCCACGCGCGAGGCCGGGAGGTCGGGCGCGATCTCGATCCGGCCGGTGAACTCGGTGAAGCGGCCGTGCACACTGGAGATGCCCAGGTGCTGGGCCACGGCGCCGACCGAGGAGTGCGCCGCGTCCACGGTCCACACGCCCGGCGGCGGCAGTTCGGTACCGCCCGTTCGGGCGAGGACGACCGTCCCCACGTCGGCCCGGCCCGTCCCGCCGACCAGCGCCGTACGCGCGTCCGGCGCGTAGCCGAGCGCGGTCACGACCACCGTGTACGCCCCCTGCGCCAGCGAGCCCTCCGCCCGCGCGACGCCGTCCCCGTCCGCCGCCGCCCGCAGGACCTGCGCGCCCGAAGCGTCGGTCACGGTCACCACCGCGTGCTCGACCGGCCATCCGTCGCGGGTCCGTACCTGTGCGTGCAGTCCCATCCGAATCCTCAACCCTCAGTACGAAGAACAGCGGGGCGGCAGGCCGTCCCCATGACTCCTGCCGCCCCGGACCCGGTCGCGCCTCCGCTCGGAGCGCGGCCGGGAGTCGGTCACTCGCCCGGGTGGGCGAGTTCGATGTCGTGGCCGTCGACCCCGGCTCCGGTCACGGTGAGCCGCCCCGCCACCGGCGGGTAGCCGGTCGCGATGAGCGTGTACTCGCCGGTGTCCAGGTCCGCGAAGGCGTAGGCCCCCTCGGTGTCCGTGGTCGCCGAGGCCTTCACGTTCCCGGCCGCGTCGACCAGGGTCACCCGCGCGTCGGCCAGCGGCCGGTGGTCCAGGCCCGCGCGGACCGTGCCGTGGACGACCGCTCCGGCCACGAGGGCCACGTCGAGCCGGGTCGTGCCCTGGCCGCCGATCTCGACGGGCAGCGCCTGCGGCCGGTACCCGGCGGCGGTGACCGCGACCGTGACCGCGCCCGGCACCAGCTCGCCGAAGACGAAGCCGCCGTCCGCGCCGGACTTGCCGGTGGCCAGCACCTCGCCCCGTACGTCCGTGATCACGACCATCGCCCCGTCCACGGGCGCGCCGCCCTCGGCGGAGGTCACCGTGCCGCTGAGCCCGCTGGTGCCGGTCAGGAGCACGTCGTGGCCGAGCGGTCCGTCGTGGACGACGACCGTGGAGGCCTGCGGCTGGAAGCCGTCGGCGGAGGCGATGAGGACGTACGAACCGGCAGACGGCGCGTCGAGGGCGTACCGGCCCTCGCCGTCGACGACCGCGCGGCCGAGCTGCTGCCCGGCGAGCGAGATCAGCGTGAGCGTCGCGCCGGCGAGGTCGGTGCCCTCGGCGGTGCGGACGGTGCCGCCGACGGTCAGGCCGGTGGAGACGGCGACGACCGTGTCGGCCGCCGGCTCCTCGGTGGTGACCGGGGCTTCGTCGGCCTTGGGGGCCGAACCGCTCTTCAGGGCGACCTCCTTGATGAACAGCGTCACCAGGAAGGCGAGCAGCGCGAAGGGGGCCGAGTAGAGGAAGACGTCGCCCACGCCGTGGCCGTACGCGTCCTCCATGACGGTACGGATCGGGGCCGGCAGCTTGTCCATGTCGGGGATGCCGCCGCCCGTGCCGCCGCCGCCCATGGCCGCGGCCTTCGGGCCGAGCGCGGCCATGCCGTCCTGGACGTAGTTCGTGACCCGGTGGGCCAGGATCGCGCCGAGCGCCGAGACACCGATCGCGCCGCCGAGCGAACGGAAGAAGGTGACGACGGAGGAGGCGGAGCCGAGGTCGGCCGGGGCCACCTGGTTCTGCGTGCAGAGCACCAGGTTCTGCATCATCATGCCGAGGCCGAGACCCATGACGCCCATGAAGAGGGCGATGTGCCAGTACTCCGTGTCGTAGCGGATCGTGCCGAGCAGGCCGAGTCCGCCGGTGGTCAGGGCGCCGCCGCTGACCAGCCAGGCCTTCCAGCGGCCGGTCTTGGTGATGACCATGCCGGAGACGGTCGAGGAGACGAACAGACCGGCGATCATCGGGATCGTGAGGACGCCGGACATCGTCGGCGACTCGTTGCGGGCCAGCTGGAAGTACTGGCTGAAGAAGACCGTGCCGGCGAACATCGCGACGCCCACGAAGAGCGAGGCGACCGAGGCGAGGGTGATGGTGCGGTTGCGGAAGAGGCGCAGCGGGATGATCGGTTCGCTGGCCCGGGACTCGACGAGGACGAAGAGCGCGCCGAGGACCACGGAGCCGCCGACCATCGCGGCCGTCTGCCAGGACATCCAGTCGTACTTGTCGCCCGCGAAGGTCACCCAGATCAGGAGGAGGGAGACGGCGGCGCTGATGACGAAGGCGCCGGCCCAGTCGACCTTGACCTTGCGCTTCACGACGGGGAGCTTCAGCGTCTTCTGCAGGACGAGGAGCGCGATCAGCGCGAAGGGCACGCCGACGTAGAAGCACCAGCGCCAGCCGAGCCAGTCGGTGTCGGTGATGACGCCGCCGAGCAGCGGGCCGCCGACGGTGGCGACGGCGAAGGTGGCACCGAGGTAGCCGCTGTACCGGCCGCGCTCACGCGGGGCGATCATGGCGGCCAGGATGATCTGGGAGAGGGCGGTCAGACCGCCGACGCCGATGCCCTGGACGACACGGCAGGCGATGAGCATGCCGGTGTTCTGGGAGAGACCGGCGACGACCGAGCCGGCGACGTAGATGACCAGGGCTATCTGGACGAGCAGCTTCTTGGAGAAGAGGTCCGCGAGCTTGCCCCAGAGCGGGGTGGTCGCGGTCATCGACAGAAGTGCGGCCGTGACGACCCAGGTGTAGGCGGACTGGCCGCCGCCCAGGTCGGTGATGATCTGCGGGAGGGCGTTGGAGACGATCGTCGACGACAGGATGGCGACGAACATGCCGAGCAGCAGCCCGGAGAGCGCCTCCATGATCTGCCGGTGCGACATGGGCGCACCGGCAGCGGCGTGGCCGCCCGCCTGCGTTGGCGGGGCGGGTGTGGTCGTGGCCATGAACGTCCTTTGCTGTTACGCGTGGTGGGCCCGGCAGTCCCCGAAGGAGTCGCGGAGGCGGGCGAGCAGGTGGGTGAGGAGTTCGACGTCGTCGTCGGACCAGTCCGCGAGGTTGCGGGTGAGCATCGCGGTCAGCCGGCGGTCCAGCTCGTCGAGCTTCGCCCTGCCCTCGTCGGTGAGGTGCAGGATGCGGGAGCGCTTGTCGGCCGGGTCCGGAAGCCGCTCGACCCAGCCGCGGTCGACGGCGTGGGAGACGTGGCGGCTGCTGACCGACATGTCGACGGCCATCCGCTCCGAGATCCGGCTCATCCTCATGTCCCCGTCGTGTTTGAGCAGGGCGAGGACGATGGCTGATCCGCTGGGGCAGTCGGCGGGCAGGGAGCGGGCCATCCCGCGCTTGACCGCGCCGATGGCGCTGACCTGTCGGGCGAGGTTCTCGTACCGGTTCGGCTTGTCCACTGTGACCCCATGACCCGATGCATCTTGTTGCTTAGGGCAACCATAGAGATGGATGGTTGCTTCAGGCAAACTAAATCGGTCAAACGGCGCTAAAGAATCGGCAAAGGGGGAGCGGAGGCCGGGAGGAGGCCTGCGGGGGATCGGTGCCAGTCCCGTGCAGTCCCGTGAAGTCCCGTGCCGGACCGGTGCCGGACCGGTGCTCGGCCCACGCCGGGGCTTGGGGCCGGAAGCCGGGGTTCGCTAGGGTCCTGGCTCATGGCACACAACCCCCAAGCTCCGTACGGTCAGGGCCCCGGCCCCGAGGGCAACTACGACCCCGCCGGCAGCACCCAGATGTTCCGCGCCTTCGTCGACGAGGGCGCCCCGCAGGGCGGCGGCGGCCGCCAGGCCGCGCCGGCCCCCCAGTCCTCCGGCCCCCGCGTGGGCCTCATCGTCGGCGTGATCGCGGCGATCGTCGTCGTGGCCGCGGTGGCCTGGCTGGCCCTGGGCTGAGCCCGGACCCCGTACGGCGGAGACGCGAACCGGCACCGCAGCCCTCCGGGGCCGCGGTGCCGGTTCCGTCAGGGTCGTTCCGTCACGGACAGCTGTTGCGGAAGTCGCCCGTGTCGGTGGAGCAGGTGTCGAAGCCGGTTCCGCCGTAGGCGGCGTCGTTGCCGGTGACGGCGTCGCGGGTGTCGAGGCTGTCGTTTCCGGCGTCGCCGTTGAGGCGGTCGTTGCCGCTCTGGCCGATGAGCCGGTCGGTTCCGTTGCCGCCGCTGACCAGGTCGTTGCCGGGTCCGGCGTACACGGTGTCGTTGCCGCTTCCGCCATTGACGGTGTCGCTGCCGCTCAGGGCGCAGATGACGTCGTTGCCGAAGGTGCCGTTCAGCGTCTCGTAGTTGCTCGTGCCGATGATCGTGCAGCCGCGGGCGTTGTTGACCGTGGTGGCGGCGTTGGCGTTGTTGTTGCCCGGCGCCGGGTCTGTCTCGAGGGCCGCGGTCGCCACCCAGTCGGTCAGGGTGCCGGTGGCGCGGGGTTCGGCGACCACGGTGACGGTGGCCGACGCGCCCGGGGCGAGGTTGCCCAGTGGGCAGGTCATCGTGGTGGGGTTGACGGTGCAGGGGCCGCCCTGGCTGGGCGTGGCCGACAGCAGGGTCCCGGAACCGCCGGTGAGCGTGTCGGAGACCGAGGCCGCCGTGGCCGTCGCCGTGGTGCTGTTGTTGGTGACCCGGATCGTGTACGTGGCCTGGTCACCGATGCTGATCGTGCCGGGCCCGGTCTTCGTCACCGAGACGTCCACGCTCGGCGGCGTCGGCGCACCTCCGCCTCCTTCGTAGCGGGCGACCGCGAAGTCGCTGTCCGGCCCCCCGGTGCCCGCCGCGACGATCTTGCCGTCGGACTGCAGCGCCACCGCGTTGGCGATGTCGGAACCGTCGAACGAGGTGGTCACCCGGCCTCCGGTCCCGAAACCGGGGTCGAGCGCGCCGTCGGGGTTGTAGCGGATCAGCCCGAAGTCGCCGCCGGTGGTGCCACCCCTGCCCGCGACGAGGATCCGGCCGTCGGCCTGCACGACCCCGTCCCTGGCCGCTCCGCCGGTGGTGGTCACCCTGCCGTCACCGCTGAAGCTCGTGTCCGGGCTCCCGTCGGCGAGATACCGGGCCACCGCCGCGTCCCCGTCGGTGTTGCCGATGGCGACGACCCTGCCGTCCGCCTGGACGACGATTTCCTCGGCTCCCTCGTACGCGCCGAAGTCGGTCCGCACCATGCCGTCACCGCTGAACCCGGTGTCCAGGCTGCCGTCGGCGTTGTACCGGATCAGCATGAAGTCGAAGCGGGTGGTACCCACCTCGCCGCCGACGACGACCTTGCCGTCGGACTGCAACGCGAGCGACCGGCCCGTCCCGCCGGCTTCCGGACTCGTCGGGTCCGGGTCCGTGGCGACCACGCCGTCGCCGTCGAAGGTGGCGTCCGGGGTGCCGTCCGCGAGGAGACGGGCCACCGCGAACCGTCCGCCCGCATAGCCGGCGGCGACGATCCTGCCGTCCGGACGCACCGCCACGTCCTGCCCTCCCGCGGGCTCGCCGAACGCGGTGAGGAGCGTGACGCCGCCGTCGCCGAACGTCGTGTCCAGGCTGCCTGCCGCGGTGTAGCGGACCACCGCGAAACTGCAGCACGTCTCGAAGTCCGTCGACGCGCTCCCGACCACGACGATCTTGCCGTCGGCCTGCACCGCGGCCGCCTCGGCGGTCTCGATGAAGCCGCGGTCGGTGGACACCTTTCCGCCGTCGCCGAAGGTGGAGTCCAGGCTGCCGTCCGCGAGATGGCGGACCAGCGCGTAGTTTCCGACGGAGTCGGGCGCGTCGGTGCCGACGACGACGATCTTGCCGTCGCCCTGCACCAGCACGTCGTTGCCGGACTCCTCACCCCCGGCGGCGGTGAGGACGGTGCCGTCGCCCCCGAAGCCGGGGTCCAGATCTCCCGGGGCGGCCAGCGCCGCTCCGGGAAGGGCGAGCACCAGCGCCAGACTCGCGGCGGCCGCGAGTCCTCCGCGCCCCAGGGCTCTTCGCAGACCGGTGAATGTGGACATGGGGGAGACCTCCCGTATCGGGCCGTCCTGCGTGACGGTCCACAGACTCCGGCCCCGCCGCTCGCCCGCAGGCCGACGGCTCGGCCGCGCTGAGCTGCATGGACGGTGTGATCCACTCACCTGGGTGAGGACCGGCCGGGCCTCCGCGCCGGCGTGCTCCGGTCAGCGCGCGACGGACCGCGCGAGGCGGAATCCGACGTCGTCGACACGGAACGTGGGGTGGCTGCGGCGCCTCACCGAGGCCCGGCAGCTCCAGTGCTCGTCGAACCATCCGCCGCCGCGCAGGACGCGGTAACTGCCGTAGACCTCGGCGTCGTAGACGTCCCAGCACCACTCCCAGACGTTGCCCAGCATGTCGTGGAACCCCCACGCGTTGGGCCGCCTGCCGCCCACCTCGTGGATCCGCTCCTGCGAGTTGCCGCGGTGCCAGGCGATCTCGTCGAGCGGCCCGTACCGGGGCCCGGCCGTCCCGGCCCGGCAGGCGTGCTCCCACTCCGCCTCGGTCGGCAGCCGGTAGCCGTCGGCCGAGGTGTCCCACGTGACGTCGTCCCCGCCGTCGTCCGACGGGATCAGATAGGCGGGCGTGAACCCCTCCAGCTCGGACAGGACGTTGCAGAACCGGGCCGCGTCCCACCAGGACACCCCTTCGACGGGCAGCTCCCCACCGCGGACGGCGCCGGGACACTCGCCGGCGACCCGCGCGTACAGGGCCTGCGTGACCGGGTACGCCGCGATCAGACAGGGGGCGACCTCGACCGTCCAACTGCGCTGTGTCCGGCGGTCCGAGAGGGCCACTGGCCCCGCCGGGACCGCGATCATCGCGTGCTCCGCACTGGCATCCATGAACGCGACCCTATTTCTCCGCCCCCACCGGTCACACAGGAGCGGCGCGCTCCGTCAGTGGGGTGTACGAGCGAGCAGCGCTCGCCACCGCCGAACCGAGGAGCCCGAGATGTCCACCACCCACATCGTCGTCACCGCCGTCGCCGCGTTCATGGTCGGCTTCTCGGCGTTCTCGATCTTCGTCAAGGCCCCGTGGGTGACCCAGCCGCTGACCGAGTACGGCGTCCCCCGGTCCTGGTGGACCCGGCTCGGCCTGGCCAAGGCGGCCGGCGCGGCGGGCCTCGTCGTCGGCCTGTGGATCCCGGCGATCGGCCTCGCGGCGGGCATCGGCGTGGCCCTGTACTTCACCGGCGCCCTCGTCACCGTGATCCGCGCCCGCTCGTACGCGCACGTGGTCTGGCCGGTGATGTACGCGGCGCCGGCGGTCGCCGCGCTGTTCCTCGCCTGAACCCGGGGGCGTACCGCTACGGCTCGATCCAGCGCCGCAACGCGTCGACGGTGGTCTCCGGCGAGGTGTTGAAGCAGAGCCGGATCCCGGGCACGGCCTCGGTGAGGACGTTCACGAGCCGTTCGAAGAGCAGGGTGTGCTCGGGCATCATGCGCACCCCGCCACCGATCATCGCCAGACCGAACGCGTCGCCCTTGAGCAGTTCCCGCACGGCGTCCTCGGCGCTGTCCGGGGAGGGGTCCACCAGACAGGTCACCACGTCGAACCCGGCCTCGCGCAGCGCGGCGTTCCCGGCGGCGATGCGCGCGGTGAGCGACGCCTCGTCGATGCCGTCGGGCAGGCTGCTGTAGTCGAGCGAGCGGGGGTGCAGCCCGATGGACAGGACCCTGGTGTGCCCCACGGCGGTCACAGGGCACCCACGAAGGAGTCCCACGCCGTACGGCCGAACACGAGAGCGGGCCCCTCGGGGGCCTTGCTGTCACGCACGGGGACGAGGCCGGGGAATCCGGGGGCGACTTCGAGGCAGTTGCCGCCGTTGTCTCCGCTGTAGCTGCTCTTGATCCATGTCGCGGCGCCCAGATCGTGCCTCTCCATGCTGCCCGTACCCTTCGATCAAGTCGCTTGTCAGAGCGGCGGATTCGCGGGCAGACAGCGCGTCCGCCCGCAGCCCATCATAGGTCTGGGCGTGCCGCCGCAAGATGGACGGATCGTCGCTGAAGTGCCCGCTGTCGAGGGACTCCGAGTAGACCCATTCGTGACCGTCGGGCAGCTTGATCAGCGACAACGACGTGTTCGGGCGGTGCAGGTCGTGATCGCGAGCCGGTGCGATCTGCACGAAGACGTTGGGAAGCTTGCCGACCTGCAGCAGGTGAGCGCACTGAGCGCTCATGACGTCCGGACCGCCGATGACGGTCCGGAGGCAGCTCTCGTCCAGGACGACCGAGTACAGCGGGCCGCCTGGCAGTAGGAAGCGTTGCTGGCGGCTCAACCTGGCACGGACCCGCTCTTCCAGCTCTGCGCCACTCGTGGCCCGGGAGAAGAGGGCGTGGGCGTACTCCGGGGTCTGCAGCAGACCCGGGATCACATGCACCTGGTACTCCCGCAGCGACACCGCCTTGGCGTCCATCTCCGCCCGCCGCTCGAACCAGTCCGGGTGCTGGACCTCCGGATACCAGTCGATCCGGCGCCACAGCCTCAGTAACACCCCACCCGTCTCCAGCAGTTCGTCGCACGCCTTCGCGAGCGTGTCCTGCGGGACCCGCGTCCCCGCCTCCACCCGGGCCACGTGCGAGCGGTCGCAGGGGATCTGGCGGGCCAGGGCGTCCTGGGTGAGGCTCGACGCCTCCCGGTAGTGCCGTAGAAGCTCGCCGAAGACTCCGGCCGTCGTCGCGGCCGTACCCCCGGTGGCGTTACGTCGGCTCACTCCGTCCCCCCTTGTGACAGTGGGCCCTTGGCACGCGTCGAGCGTTGTGGCCGCCCTCTCCATTGAGCAACGCTGTAGCCACCGAGAGTAGTCGCCCGATCGGGTGAGGAGCTGTGGAATGGCAGGGCAGATGGAGTGCGGAGGGTTCGTCTACGACCCCGCCGCCCGCAAGGTCGGCGAGTACCGGGGCGAGGCGGGGCCGTACGCGATGCTGCGGCCCGTCGGGGGCGGGCGGGAGTGGCAGGCCGATCCGGAGCGGCTGCGGCCCGCCACGGCCGCCGAGCGGCTCAGCGCGGGTGTGCGGGCCGCGAACGGGCGTGCGGAGGCGGTGTACGGGCTGAGTCGGCCGCCCGTGCCCGTGCCGGGCTGTGCGGAGTGCGCGGAGCTCGCCGCGCGGCGGACGGCGGCACGTGTCCGGTTCGACTGGAGCGCGGAGACCGACGCCAACGTGCTGCTGCGCCGGCACCGTGCCGGGGATCACGTCCCGGACGATCCCCCTGTCACTTCCATGTCGCCGTGACCTTCCGGGTGTCGACGTGCATGCCGAGCGGGACCCGCCATGACTCCACGCAGACCGTGTACGTCTGCGTCCTGGCCGCCCCCGCGGCGATCGGCGCGGGGAGCGGCTGGGTGGACTCGATCGTCGCCCAGTCGACGCCCAGGGCGCCGATGATGTGGGTGGCGAAGGTGACCGCGCCCGAAGTGGCCGCCCTGCCACCCGTGTTGCGGAAGGTGACCGTCACGCGCTCGCACCAGCGCTTGTCGGCGTCGGTGAGGACCGGGGCCGAGAGGGTGAGCGCGGCGGGGGTGGCGGGGGTCGCCGGTGGTGGCGGGGAGGTCGGCGCGCCCGGGGGCGGGGCGGTCGCGGTGCGCGGCGGGGTCGTGCCCGGCCGGGCGGGTGTCGTCCCGGGGCGCGAGGTGCCGGGAGTCGCACCCGTGCCCGGGCCCGTATCTCCGTCCGTACCCCTGTCCCCGTCCGTACCGCCGGCGGACGGTGCCGGTGTCGGGCCTGGGGTCGCGCCCGGTGGGCGTGGTGAGGGGGACGACGTGCTCGATGTCGTACCGCTTGCCGACGGGGAGTCCAGGGGGATCAGCGTGACCGCCCCGGATGGCCGCACCGCGTCCTTCGGGGTGGAGCCCGCGCCGACCGCCGCGTAGCCCTCGCCCTCGCCTCCGCCGCACGCGGTCAGCGCTCCGCCGAGGCAGAGCGCGACCACTGTCAGAAGTGACTTCTGTCGCCGCATGGCGCCAGTGTTGCTGACACCATGTCAGTTGTGAACCGGAACGGCGAACTTCAGTCGGCGATCAGGCCCTGGCGAAGCTGCGCCAGCGTCCTCGTCAGGAGCCGCGAGACGTGCATCTGTGAGATGCCGACCTCCTCGCCGATCTGCGACTGCGTCATGTTGGCGAAGAAGCGCAGCATGATGATCTGCCGTTCGCGGGGCGGGAGTTTGGCGAGCAGCGGCTTCAGCGACTCGCGGTACTCGACGCCTTCGAGTGCCGTGTCCTCGTACCCGAGCCGGTCCGCGAGCGAGCCCTCGCCGCCGTCGTCCTCCGGGGAGGGGGAGTCGAGCGAGGAGGCGGTGTACGCGTTGCCGACCGCGAGGCCGTCGACGACGTCCTCCTCCGACACCCCCAGTACAGCGGCGAGTTCGGGGACGGTGGGCGAGCGGTCGAGCTTCTGGGCGAGCTCGTCGCTGGCCTTCGTCAGGGCGAGCCGCAGCTCCTGGAGCCGGCGGGGGACGCGCACCGACCACGAGGTGTCGCGGAAGAAGCGCTTGATCTCGCCGACGACCGTCGGCATCGCGAACGTCGGGAACTCCACGCCCCGTTCGCAGTCGAAGCGGTCGATGGCCTTGATCAGACCGATCGTGCCGACCTGGACGATGTCCTCCATCGGCTCGTTGCGGGAGCGGAACCGGGCCGCCGCGTACCGCACGAGCGGCAGGTTGAGCTCGATGAGGGTGTCGCGCACGTACGTCCGCTCCGGGCTGTCCGCGGCGGCGCCGGCGTCGTCCAGGGCGCGCAGCCGCAGGAAGAGGGAGCGGGAGAGCGTGCGGGTGTCGATGGCTTCCGGCGTGACGACGATCGGCGCGGCGGGCTCGGCACTCTCGGCCGTCGGCTGGACCGGCATCGGTACAGGCGTCTGCGCGGGCGTGAGCGTGAGCACCTTCGAGCTGCCCTGTTCTGCGGACATGCCACCCCCTTGAGGTCGCGGACGGTCGCGGCGGCCACGACCATCGGAGGAACGCAGCCTCCACCTGAATACCGGAGGCGGAGCTGCGCCAAACGCGGTTCCAGCAGAATGTCACATGTCGGCAACACGCTGTAGTGACTTGTCGACATGACGTGGGTGAATATCCGCAGGAAACAGGGGGTGTACGGCATTTGGGCCGTCGTGGAACTGCTCCGAACCGGTCTACCCGTTTCGGTTACGCCTCGATCCTGTTTGCGGATCTCAATCGGGCGAAGCTCCGGGCGAGGAGCCTTGACACGTGCATCTGCGAGACGCCGAGTTCCTGGCTGATCTGGGACTGCGTCAGATTGCTGTAGTAGCGGAGCATCAGGATCCGTTGCTCGCGCTCGGGCAGCTGGACGAGCAGATGCCGTACGAGATCCCGGTGTTCGACCCCGGCCAGCGCGGGGTCCTCGTAACCGAGCCGGTCGAGCAGTCCTGGCAGTCCGTCGCCCTCCTGGGCCGCCTCCAGGGAGGTGGCGTGGTACGAACGCCCGGCCTCGATGCAGGCCAGCACCTCGTCCTCGCCGATCTTCAGGCGCTCGGCGATCTCGGCGGTGGTGGGGGAGCGGCCATGGGCCGTGGTGAGGTCCTCGGTGGCGCCGTTGACCTGGACCCAGAGTTCGTGGAGGCGGCGCGGCACGTGCACGGTGCGGACGTTGTCGCGGAAGTACCGCTTGATCTCGCCGACGACGGTGGGCATGGCGAACGTCGGGAACTGCACGCCGCGGTCCGGGTCGAAACGGTCGATGGCGTTGATCAGGCCGATGGTTCCGACCTGGACGACGTCCTCCATCGGTTCGTTGCGGGAGCGGAACCGGGCCGCCGCGTACCGCACGAGCGGGAGGTTGGCCTCGATCAGCGCCCCTCGGACGCGGTCGTGTTCCGGGCTGCCCGGCTCAAGCCCCTTGAGCTGCCCGAAGAGCACCTGGGTGAGCGCGCGGGTGTCGGCTCCCCGGGTGCTCGGGGGGCGGCTGCCCTGTGGCCGGCTGCTCTGGGGGCGGGGGCGCGGGGTGTTGTCCGGGTCGCCGGCCTCGTTCTGGGGCGGGACCTGAGGCGCTGTACTGGCCGGCACGTTCACGCCACCCCTTTTGCTGGTCAACTACGGTCAACTCATCCGTCAAAAGCGGTCATAGCATCACAAGACATGTCCACTGTGTGCAAGCACCGCATAACCACGTGTTGACGGCGTCGGGGCGGACGCGGACGGCAGGAAGGCCCCCCGCCACGGTGGCGGGGGGCCTTCCGGAACCGAACGTGTCTAGAACGCGTAGTCCGCGATCACCCACGTGGCGATCTCGCGCCAGAGCGCGACTCCGGCCTGGTGGGCGGGGTGGTCCAGGTAGCGCTGGAGCGCATCCGTGTCCTCGACCGCCGAGTTGATCGCGAAGTCGTACGCGATCGGCCGCTCGGAGATGTTCCAGCCGCACTCCCAGAAGCCCAGCTCCGGGATCTCCTTCTCCAGCCCGTCGAACGCCTCTGCGGCGGCGACGGCACGCGGGTCGTCCTTCGTGATGCCCTCGTTGAGCTTGAACAGGACCAGATGGCGGATCACAGCAGGACTCCTCGTCGGTGGTTCTAGTTGACGAGCTCGGTCATGAACTCGCCGACGCCCTGTGCGGCGGACGATATGCCCTCGAACCCTACCTGGACGAGATCGGCCGCCCTGTCCGGGGAATTGATGATCGTGTACAGCACAAAGACCACGAGCGCGTAGAGCGCGACCTTCTTCGCTTGCGCCATCTGCCGCGCCCTCCCCTGTCTGCTGCCCCTGCGTGGACGCGTGAGTCTAACGGAGCCGTCTCAGCCACTTCACCGGGCCTTTATGGACCAAGGGCCCGGTGATCGGGGTCCTTTGCCGCCCTCCGGAAGGGTGACGGCAGAGCAGTATGGATGTCGAGCCCGGCGGATCTGGCAGGAGTCCGCAGGGGTCGAGGAACCGGCCCTCACTGCGGGGTCCGCGCCGCGAGCTTCCCCCCTGACAGCGGCGCGGACTTGCAGGACCGGTTCGCATCGGGGGGAGCGGCTTGTCCCCCCGATGCCGCTCCCCCCGTCCGACGAAGAGGCCCCGGCCGCGCACACAGGCGCGGCCGGGGCCTTTCGTGCGGAGAGCCGTCAGCTCATGTGGTTGTACGTGCCCCCCGGTGGACATCCGAGGCCGCGCGGGCCTTGAAGGGCCTGTGCCGGTCGCCGGTGCCCGAGTACAGGTAGACGGTCTTCGAGCCCGGGTGGGCGGCGAACAGGTCGGCCCTGCCGTCGTGGTCGACGTCTCCCGCCCGGACGAGCTGGGAGTACGTCTGCCAGCCGCCGCCGATTCTCGTGCGCTGGACGAAGGTGCCGTCGCCCTTCCCGAGGTGGAGCCAGAGCACGCCGTCCTTGTCGCGCTCACCGTGACGACCATGTCCCCGGACGGGTCGGCCCTGCCCTAGACCGTGTCGTAGAGCGTGTCGCGCGTCGCGCCGCCCCCCGTACGGAGTCCAGCGGCCCCGAGGGTGACGGCGAGACAGACGGGGGTCGAAGCGCCAAGAAGGCGGTTGTACGGCAACGCGCCATGGTCGGAAACGAGATGAAGGGCCGGTCCCTTACGGGACCGGCCCTTCATCTACCAGCGGTAGCGGAGGGATTTGAACCCTCGGTGACTTGCGCCACACTCGCTTTCGAGGCGAGCTCCTTCGGCCGCTCGGACACGCTACCGAGAGAGAGCTTAGCCCAAAGAGGCTCTGCGATGAAATCCGTATCGCCCCGCAGGTCGGAGGTGGGTTCAGCGGGTCCTGAAGAAGGCCGTGAGCTGCGCCGAGCACTCCTCGCCGAGGACGCCCCGGATCACCTCGGGACGGTGGTTCAGCCGCCTGTCCCGTACGAGATCCCAGAGCGAACCGGACGCGCCCGCCTTCTCGTCGGGTGCGCCGAACACCAGGCGGTCGACCCTGGACTGCACGAGCGCGCCGGCGCACATCACACAGGGCTCCAGGGTCACGACGAGCGTGCAGCCGGTCAGCCGCCACTCCCCGGTCCGCGCCGCGGCCCGGCGCAGGGCCAGGACCTCGGCGTGGGCGGTCGGGTCGCCGGTCGCCTCGCGCTCGTTGTGCCCGAGGGCGAGGACCGTGCCGTCGGGGGACAGCACGACCGCGCCGACCGGCACGTCACCGGCCGACGCGGCCTTCTCGGCCTCGGCGAGGGCGAGCCGCATGGACTCCCGCCAGGGATCCCGTACGGGATCGGGTACTGCCTCGGGGTCGGGCACGGGATCGGGATCGGGATCGGGTACTGCTTCGGTCACTAGCGCACGGTCTCCAGGACCTCCGCGGCGCCCAGCGCGTCCGCGATCTCGGCGAGCGCGTCGCCGTCGAGCTCCTGCAGCTGGCTCTCGGACATGCCGAGGTCCGCGAGGAGCAGCCGGTCGCCGACCGGTGCGGCGGGCACCGCGTCGACGGACGCACCCGCCTCGTCCTCGTCGTCGTCGCGGTCGAGGGGCTCGCCGTCCTCCGTACCGTCGAGGTTCAGGTCGTCCAGCGTGTCGTCGTCGTCCAGGTCGTCCCCGAGGATCTCCTTGGTGAGGATCTCTCCGTACGAGGAGCGGGCGGCGGCCGCCCCGTCCGACACGTAGATGCGAGGGTCGTCCTCGCCCTCGATGCGCAGGACGCCGAACCAGGCGTCCTCCTGTTCGATGAAGACGATCACCGTGTCGTCGTCGATCGAGGCCTCGCGGGCCAGATCGATCAGATCCGACAGGGTCTCCACGTCGTCGAGCTCTGTGTCGCTCGCTTCCCACCCGTCTTCGGTGCGCGCGAGCAGTGCGGCGAAGTACACCGTGACTCTCCCACTGATCAGAGGTGAACGATCCGGCGGCGCGCTTCCGATGCCCCGCCCAATCGGCATCGTGGCAGAAACAGCGGCTTCAGGAGAGGTCTTCGGCTCTTGCGTCGTGCATCAGTCTGATCCTGACGCCCATCGGGCGGGTACGCAGACCCGGCGCACGGACCGGCGCACGGACCGGCGCACGGGAGGCGCACGGCGCGGGCCCGGCGCCGTGGCCCTCACCAGCGAAAGGTCCTCATCCGCATCTGCTGGCGCATCCGCGCCGCCCGCGCGCGCCGGGGCTGCACACGGTCGCGGAGCGCCTTCGCCTCGTGCAGCTCGCGCAGGAACTGGGCGCGGCGCCTGCGGCGCTCCGCGTCCGTCTCCGGCGGCTTCTCGCCGTCCTCGTTCCTGGCGCCCCGCGACTGCGCCGGGTCTGCCGGGTCGGGCATGGGCCACACCACCCCACGACTGGGTCCTGTGCCCCCACCTTCCCTCCAGGGCATGGGTTGATGCCAGTGCGGGCTACTGTGTGACCATGCGTCTCCACGTCGTCGATCACCCGCTGGTCGCCCACAAGCTCACCACGCTGCGCGACAAGCGCACGGACTCCCCGACCTTCCGCCGGCTCGCCGACGAGCTGGTCACCCTGCTCGCCTACGAGGCCACCAGGGACGTGCGGACCGAGCAGGTCGACATCGAGACCCCCGTCACGCCGACGACCGGCGTGAAGCTGTCGTACCCGCGGCCGCTGGTGGTCCCGATCCTCCGCGCCGGCCTCGGCATGCTCGACGGCATGGTCCGGCTCCTCCCGACCGCCGAGGTGGGCTTCCTCGGCATGATCCGCAACGAGGAGACGCTGGAGGCGTCGACCTACGCGACGCGGATGCCGGAGGACCTCTCGGGCCGCCAGGTGTACGTCCTGGACCCGATGCTGGCGACCGGCGGCACGCTCGTCGCCGCGATCAGGGAGCTGATCAAGCGCGGCGCGGACGATGTCACCGCGGTCGTGCTGCTCGCCGCCCCCGAGGGCGTCGAGATCATGGAGCGCGAGCTGGCGGGCACGCCGGTGACCGTCGTGACGGCCTCGGTCGACGAGCGCCTCAACGAGCACGGGTACATCGTCCCCGGCCTCGGCGACGCGGGCGACCGCATGTACGGTACGGCCGACTAGCCGGCCGTACCGGGCGAGAGATACCGGTTCAGCACTTCCCGGCGGGCGGGGCCTTGGGCTTGTTCAGAGCGACCAGGGCCGCGTCCGCCGTCGCTTTGGGGTCCAGGTTCTTGAAGGCCGTCCCGATGATCAGGTCCACGTCCGCGGTCGCGCGGGTGTCCGTCTTCGTCGTGACGCCCTTCAGCTGGGTGCCGAGGACCGGGAACGCGCCCTTGGCCGCCCCGGGAGCACCGAGCAGGACCCCGGCGCCGACGACCTTCTTGTCGTACGCGGCGGGGGCGTTGCCGATCTTGCCGATGAGGAAGCCGCGCTTCTTGAGCTCGTCGGCGGTCGTCTTCGCCAGCCCGCTGCGCGGGGTCGCGTTGTAGACGTTCACCGTGATCTGAGCGGGCTTGGGCAGCGCGGCGACGACCGCGGTCGTCGGCTTGGGCGCGGGCTTGCAGTCGGTGCGGTGACCGGCCGTCGTCTTCGTGTCCTCGTCACCGCCGGAGAACACGTCGACGAGCTGCACGGTTCCCCACCCGGCCGCGCCGAGCACGACCACGGCGGCCGCGGCCGCGAGGACGATCCTGCGACGGTGCCGGGGGCGGCGCATACGGGGGTACTTGTCGCCCGTGATGCGGTATTTTCCGCCCATTCCGGGGGGAGTGAGCATGCTCATGGACGCAGCGTAATGCCGTCCGTCGAGGTTGGATACTTGACGATCATGTGATCGCGTCCGGATGGACGGGCAGGGCCCCCGAAAGGGTCAGAACGGCGCGTCGCCGCTAGTCCATCTCCAGTACGCGGGCGTGCAGCACCTGGCGCTGCTGGAGCGCCGCGCGCACCGCGCGGTGCAGCCCGTCCTCGAGGTAGAGGTCGCCCCGCCACTTCACGACGTGCGCGAAGAGGTCGCCGTAGAACGTGGAGTCCTCCGCGAGCAGCGTCTCCAGGTCCAGCTGGCCCTTCGTGGTGACCAACTGGTCGAGGCGGACCGGGCGCGGGGCGACGTCCGCCCACTGCCGGGTGCTTTCCCGGCCGTGGTCGGGGTACGGCCGGCCTTGTCCGATGCGCTTGAAGATCACACGGAAAGCCTACCGGGCAAGCGGCTCCCGGCGCAGCCACGCGGGGCCGGTGCGATGCTGGGGCAAACCGCCACGATTCCGGAACTAGAGGTCCTGTCATGAGCGTGAGCGAGCAGTCTCCGGCCGGCGGGATCGCGGCGGGGTACGCCTTCTCCGGACCGGCGCTGGAGCTGGGCGCGCTGCTGTGGGACGGGGAATGTCACCCGGACGCGGGTATCCGCGTCCCGCTGCCGATGCTCAACCGGCACGGCCTGGTCGCCGGTGCGACGGGCACCGGAAAGACCAAGACCCTGCAGCTCGTCGCCGAGCAGCTGTCCGCGAACGGCGTGCCGGTCTTCCTCGCCGACGTCAAGGGCGACGTCTCGGGCATCTCGGCCCCGGGCGCGGACTCCGAGAGGACCAGGGAGCGGGCGGGGCAGGTCGGGCAGGAGTGGAAGGCGACGGGCTTCCCCTGCGAGTTCTACGGTCTCGGCGGCATCGGTGCGGGGATTCCCGTACGGGTCACGGTGACGAGCTTCGGGCCGGTGCTGCTGTCGAAGGTGCTCCAGCTCAACCAGACGCAGGAGCAGTCGCTCGGGCTGATCTTCCACTACGCGGACCAGAAGGGTCTGGAGCTGGTGGACCTGAAGGATCTGCGGGCGGTGGTGGCCTTCCTCGTGTCGGACGTGGGGAAGCCGGAGCTGAAGGGGATCGGCGGGCTCTCGACGGCGACGGCCGGGGTGATCCTGCGCTCCGTCACGGCGTTCGAGCAGCAGGGGGCGGCCGGGTTCTTCGGGGAGCCGGAGTTCGACACGGGCGAGTTCCTGCGGACGGCGGCGGACGGGCGCGGCACGGTGTCCGTACTGGAGCTGCCGGCCGTGCAGGACAAGCCGCAGCTGTTCTCCACGTTCCTGATGTGGATGCTGGCGGACCTGTACGGGGATCTGCCGGAGGTCGGGGACCTGGAGAAGCCGAAGCTGGTGTTCTTCTTCGACGAGGCGCACCTGCTCTTCAAGGGGGCGTCGAAGGCGTTCCTGGAGTCGATCACGCAGACCGTACGGCTCATCCGCTCGAAGGGCGTGGGCGTCTTCTTCGTGACGCAGACGCCGAAGGACGTGCCGGGTGACGTGCTCGCGCAGCTGGGGAACCGGGTGCAGCACGCGCTGCGGGCGTTCACCCCGGACGACGCCAAGTCGCTGAAGGCGACGGTGCGGACGTTCCCGACCTCGGCATACGACCTGGAGGAGGTCCTGACGGGGCTCGGCACGGGCGAGGCGGTCGTCACCGTACTGAGCGAGACGGGCGCGCCGACCCCGGTGGCGGCGACACGGCTGCGGGCGCCGGAGTCCCTGATGGGCCCGATCGCGGCGGACGCGCTGGAGGCGGCGGTCAAGGAGTCGCCCCTGTGGGGGCGGTACGCGGAGGCGGTGGACCGGGAGTCGGCGTACGAGCGCCTCTCGGCGCGGCAGGAGCGGCAAGCGCAGCAGGAGCAGCAGGAACAGCGGGCGAAGCCGGCGGCGCGGGCGCCGAAGGAGGACGAGTCGCTCGTCGAGCAGGTGGTGGACAGCGGGATGTTCACGTCGCTGGCGCGCTCGATCGGGACGCAGTTGGGGCGGGAGATCTCCCGGTCGCTCTTCGGCACCGCACGGCGGAGGAGATAGGGGAGAGGCGGAGGGGCGGGGCGGGATGTCTCCCGCCCCGCCCCTCGTGCCTTCGGTGCCCGGACTCGGTGCTACTCCGTGCTGATCCGTGCTACTCCGTGACCTCGTGGCCGTGGCCGTCGTGGAGGCCGCCGCCGCTGCCCGCGTCGCCCTCCGTCGGGACGCTGACGACCGGGCGCTTCAGAGAGCTGATGTCGTGGGCGTAGGTGCCCACGGCGTTGGCGATGATGTCGATGTTGGCGTCGAAGGCCTTCATGTTGACGTTCGACAGGTTGTCACCGGCCGCGTGGTAGTTCACGTCGTACGCGACACCCGCCGTCCCGCCGAACTTGGCCGCCTGCGCCGCCGTCTTGATGCCCTCGGCGCCGGTGAAGGTGCCGCCGGAGGGGATGCCGATCTCGATGAACGGGCCGTAGTCCGAGCGGCCCGTGAAGTCGGTGCCCTCGTGCGGCAGGCCGCGCTTGTCCATGAAGTCGGTGATGTCCCGCTCCAGTTGGGCGGAGCCCTCGGGACCGGCGCCCGCGCCGACGTTGTCGGAGTTGTCGCCGTCGTAGACGAACAGGCCGTAGTTCGGCGAGGCGATCATGTCGAAGTTGAGGTAGAGCTTGACTTCCTTCTTGTCCAGCTCGCTCATGTTCGCGACGTAGTGCTCGGAGCCGAGCAGCCCGTTCTCCTCCGCGGACCACCAGGCGAAGCGGACCTTGTTGCGGACCTTGTCCTTCGACTCGGCGAGCTCCAGGGCGGCCTGGAGCAGACCGGCGGAGCCCGAGCCGTTGTCGTTGATGCCGGGGCCGGCGGTCACGGAGTCCAGGTGCGCGCCGAGCATCACGGTGTTGGCGGCGTTGCCGCGCTTCGTCTCCGCGATGACGTTGTTGGTGGAACGCTTCTCCTGGAGCTGGCGGATCTCGAAGGAGATGTTCACCGGGCCCTTGGCCAGGTCCGCGGCGAGCTTCACGCCCTCGGCCTGGGTGACGCCGCCCGTCGGGATCTTGCCGGCGGCCGGGTCGCCGAGGGTGCCGGAGAGGGCGCCGTCGGTGTTGTTGTAGACGATCGCGCCGACGGCGCCCGCCGCGGCGGCGTTCTCCTGCTTGACGGCGAAGGTGCAGCCGCCGCGCTTGACCAGCGCGATCTTGCCGGTGAACGTGCCCGACGCGAAGTCGGCCGGCTCACAGCCGGTCGTGCCGTCCGCGTCGACCGGGACGGCGGCGAGGTCGGCCTTGATGCCGCCGACGGGGGTCGACTTCGTGTACGTCATCGCCGAGATCGCGATGTCGCGCGGCGCGGGGGAGACGACGGACGCCTTCTCCGCCAGCGTCTGGGTGTAGATGAAGTCGAACTTCTGGTACGAGACGTTGTAGCCGGCCTTCTTCAGCTGCTGGTAGACGTACGCAGCCGAGGCGTCGTGTCCGAGCGAGCCGGCCGCGCGGTGGCCGCCGGCCGAGTCGGCTATCGCCTGGAACTTCTGCAGGTGCTCGTAGGCGTCCTTGCCGGACGTCTCGCGGACCAGCTTCTTCGCCAGCTGCGCCGCGTCCCGCGCGGGCTTGGCCCCGGGGTCCGCGACGGCGGTGGCGGGGGAGGCGCTGGCCAGCAGGAGCGGGGTCGCGAGTGCGGCTGCGGCCAGGGTGGCCGCGGCTCTGCGAGAGGATGCGTTCACAGAGGTCCTTCCCGATTCGGACGAGGTAGAGGGGAAGCTAGCGATCTCTGACGGCTCCTGTGAACAGCTCCGGCACAATTCATGTCGGATTTAGCAGGATTGACATCCGGAGCGTTCAATTCCCGGATGATTTCTGTGCCTTCGCCGCCTTTGCGGCGGCCTTTGCCTCCTGCTTGAAGGCACGAACTTTCGCCAGCGACTCCGGACCGGTGATGTCCGCCGCGGAACGGTACGAGCCCTGCTCGCCGTACGCACCCGCCGCCTCCCGCCACCCGGTGGGCCGGACGCCGTACCGCTTGCCGAGCAGCGCCAGGAAGATCTGCGCCTTCTGCACCCCGAAACCGGGCAGCGCCTTCAGCCGCGCGAGCAGCTCCGCCCCGCTCTCCACGTCCGCCCAGACGGCCTCGGCGTCACCGCCGTACTCGTCGACGAGGAACTGGCAGAGCTGCTGGATCCGCTTGGCCATCGACCCCGGATAGCGGTGCACGGCGGGCTTCGCGGAGAGCAGCGCGCCGAAGGCCTCGGGGTCGTACGCGGCGATCTGCCCCGCGTCGAGATCGTCCGTGCCGAGCCGCTGCGCGATCGTGTACGGCCCGGAGAACGCCCACTCCATGGGCACCTGCTGGTCGAGCAGCATGCCGACGAGCGCGGCGAGCGGGGAGCGGCCGAGCAGCTCGTCGGCCTCGGGCTGCTGGGCGAGGTGGATCTCGGTGGTCATGCTCCGATGATCGCGCCCGAGAGCCCACCCCGCACGGCCTGACACCCGATCCGGTCACGGGCCCGGGCCGGGGCGCGCACGCGTCGGCCACCCGCGTCACACGCCGCCGACACCCGTGTCAGGGGTTCCGGTCGGCCTTGCGGGAGAGCGTCCAGACGTAGTACCAGGCGTTCTCGCGGAGCGTGCGCGGGCTGTTGTCGGCTCCCGCCTGGAACGCTCCCCACAGCCCGCCGGCCGCCCCGCCCACGACGGCCGTCAGCGCCGACTGGAGGGCGGGGCCGTAGACGGCGACCAGGCTGGCGGTGACCGTGCCGACGACCGCGCCGGTCACGGCGACGGCCCGCTTGCGGCGGACCTGGTTCATCTGGGCCTGCATGCCCCGGACCCCGTCCTGCATCCGGAGGCCGATCTTCATCAGCGCCTTCTGCCGCCCGTCCGCGTCGAGCGCGCCGTCGACGTCCGCCAGCTCCATCCGCAGCCATCCGCGATGGGCCCGGTAGGCGTCGAACTCCTCGACGGTGATCTTGCTGAACTCCTCCAGGGAGACGCCGTCGATGAAGGGCAGTTCCAGTTCCTCGATCACCGGGATCACGAGCTGGCTGAGCACGGCGGGCGTGTGGCTCTGCGCGACGACCCGGCGCCCGGTGGCCGCGAAGTCGAGCAGGCCCGGCACGTCGGAGTCCGTGACCGGGCCGGAGTGCTGCTCGTAGGTGGGGTCGATCGGCGCCCCCGCGTAGCCGTAGCGCGTGGTGTGGCGGGACACCGCGTACGTGGGGAGGTACCAGGCGCAGCCCGCGCGCAGCAACGGCTCGGTCTGCAGGAGCCAGCGCCCCAGCCGGTCCGGGTCCGGGCAGTTCATGTACAGGTCTTCCGTCGTGCTCGTCCCGGTGGGCAGGACGCCGGTGCGCTCCTCCTCCTCCGTCTGGGGAATGGACGAGTCGCTGTGCGAGAGCTGCCTGAGGTGGTGGCGGCCGCCCGCCCCGTTGTGGGAGAGCAGCAGGGTGTCCGAGACCAGCACCGCCCGCTTGGTCAGGTCGGCGAAGTCGTCGGCCCCGACGCCGATGCCGACGTGGAAGCGCGAGGCGGCGAAGCGCTTCTCGTCCACGAGCCTGCGCCGCCGCCGGTGGAAGAGATGCGCGCCGTACGCCTGGGCCACCAGCCCGGGGTCCTTACGGGTCTCGGCCGACAGCCCTCTGAAGAAGCCCCGCATCTGCCCGGCGACGACGGTGTTCTCGACTGCTCCTGCCCTGCTGAGCCACCTCATGGCTCGCCACCCTAGGCAACACCGACGGGGCCGCGGGCGGACTCCGTCACGGTTCGCCCGGGAGGGCGACGGCCCGGCCCCGAGGCCTCACCTGGGGGGCTCGAGCCGGGTCTCCGGGTCCTCGCACCACCGCAGGACCGAAGGCCACTCCCCGTACCCGGAGTCCGGGGTGAGGTGCTCGCCGCCGGGGATCACGTCCATGTCGAGGCCGAGGGGGGTGCCGTAGGGGACGTCGGCGCCCTCGGGGCAGTAGGGGTCCCCGGCCGCGTAGACGAGCCGCGCCGGTGCGTCGAGCCGCACGGAGCCGAGGTCGAGCCCCTCGGCGAACGCGGCGATCTCCGGGATCGAGGCCGTGACGGCGGGGGAGGGCGGGGCGACGAGCAGGACCCGGTCGACGTCCGGCGATGCGGCACGCAGCCAGAGCAGGACGGAGAGGCTGTGCGCGATGACGACGAACTCGCCCTCGGCGGGCCGGTGGAGGTGTGCGCGGAGCGCCGCCGTCCAGTCCTCCAGTACCGGTGCGTCCGGCTCGGGCAGCTGCGGGTAGCGCACCTCGTGCCCGCGCTCGGCGAGCCGGCCGGCGAGCCAGTGGTGCCAGTGGCCCGGCGGACGGTGGTTCTGGAATCCGTGCAGGATGAGGAAGGTCGCCATGGGCGTGATGGTGCGCCGCGGCCGGTGGCCGGGTCCAGATCGTTTCAGGGTGTGGACGGGGCCGGGGTGCGGGAGGCGTACCGGCGGCGGCCCCCCCGCCGCGTCCCCGGCACCCCCCCCCGCCGCGTCCCCGGCACCCCCCCCGCCGCGTCCCCGGCGCCCCCGCGTCCCCGGCGCCCCCGCGTCCCCGGCGCCCCCGCGTCCCCGGCCCCTCGCGTCACCGGCAGCGCGTCGTCGCCCGCCGCACCCGCGCCCGCGGCCTGGCTCAGGCGCCCACGTACTCCCGCAGGTGGCGCGCCGTCAGCGTGTCGCCCTTCTCGACCAGGTCGGACGGCGTGCCCTCGAAGACGATCCGGCCGCCGTCGTGGCCCGCGCCGGGGCCGAGGTCGATCAGCCAGTCGGCGTGCGCCATGACCGCCTGGTGGTGCTCGATGACCACGACCGTGTTCCCCGCGTCGACGAGCCGGTCCAGGAGGGCGAGGAGCTGGTCGACGTCGGCCAGGTGGAGGCCGGTCGTCGGCTCGTCGAGGACGTAGACCGCGCCCTTCTCGGCCATGTGGATCGCCAGCTTCAGGCGCTGGCGCTCGCCGCCCGAGAGGGTGTTGAGGGGCTGGCCGAGACGCAGGTAGCCGAGGCCGACGTCCTTCAGGCGGCCGAGGATCGTCCGGGCCTGGCCCTTCGCCGCGAAGAAGTCGTATGCCTCCTCGACGGACATCGACAGGACCTCGTGGATGTTCCTGCCGTCGAGCGTGTAGGCGAGCACCTCGCTCGTGAAGCGCTTCCCCTCGCACTCCTCGCAGACGGAGGCGACGCCCGCCATCATCGCGAGGTCGGTGTAGACGAGCCCGAGGCCGTTGCACTTCGGGCAGGCGCCCTCCGAATTGGCGCTGAAGAGCGCCGCCTTGACCCCGTTGGCCTTGGCGAAGGCGGTACGGATCGGGTTCAGCAGCCCCGTGTACGTCGCCGGGTTCGAGCGGCGCGAGCCGCGGATCGGGGACTGGTCGGCGACGACGACCCCGTCCCGGCCGGGCAGGTTGCCATGGACGAGGGACGACTTTCCGGAGCCGGCGACCCCCGTGACGACGGTCAGGACGCCGGTCGGGATCTCGACGCTCACGTTCCGGAGGTTGTGCTGCGAGGCGCCCGTGACGGAGAGCGCGCCGGTGCGGGGGCGCACCTCGGGGCGGAGCTTCGCCCGGTGCGCGAGGTGCTCGCCGGTCAGCGTCCCGGAGGCGCGCAGGCCCGGCACGTCGCCGGAGTAGCAGATCTCGCCGCCGTTCGTCCCGGCGCGCGGGCCGAGGTCGACGACGTGGTCGGCGATCTCGATGACCTCCGGCTTGTGCTCCACGACGAGGACGGTGTTGCCCTTGTCGCGCAGCCGCAGCAGCAGGTCGTTCATGCGGCGGATGTCGTGCGGGTGCAGTCCGGTGGTGGGCTCGTCGAAGACGTACGTCACGTCGGTGAGGGAGGAGCCGAGGTGGCGCACCATCTTCACGCGCTGCGCCTCGCCGCCCGAGAGCGTGCCGGAGGCCCGGTCCAGACTGAGGTAGCCGAGCCCGATCTCGACGAGGGAGTCGAGCAGTTCGCGCAGACCGGCCAGGAGGGGGGCGACGGAAGGGTCCTCGATCCGGCGTACGAACGCGGCGAGGTCGCTGATCTGCATCGCCGAGCACTCGGCGATGTTCACCCCGTCGATACGGGAGGAGAGCGCGGCGCGCGTGAGGCGGGTGCCCTCGCACTCGGGGCAGGTGCGGAAGACGACGGCCCGGTCCACGAAGGCGCGGATGTGGGCCTGCATGGCGTCCCGGTCCTTGGAGAGGACGGTCCGCTGGAGCTTCACCACGAGACCCTCGTAGGTGAAGTTGTTGCTGCCGACCTTCACCTTGCAGGACGGCCTGTGGAGGAAGTCCTCCCACTCCTGCCCGGTGAAGTCCGCCAGCTTCTTGTCGGGGTCGTAGAAGCCGGACTGGGCCATGATCTGCCACATCCAGGAGTCGACGGCGTACCCCGGCACGGTGATCGCGCCCTCGTTGAGGGACCTGCTCCGGTCGACGAGCTCGTCGACGTCGATGTCGGAGATCCGGCCGACGCCCTCGCAGCGCGGGCACATGCCCTCGGGCAGGTTGAAGCTGAAGGCGCCGGAGGTGCCGACGTGCGGGGTGCCGAGACGGCTGAAGACGATGCGCAGCATCGTGTACGCGTCGGTCGCCGTGCCCACCGTGGAGCGGGAGTTGGCGCCCATCCGCTCCTGGTCGACGACGATCGCGGCGCTGAGGTTGTGCAGTCCGTCCACGTCCGGGCGGCCGAGCGCCGGCATGAAGGACTGGAGGAAGGCGCTGTAGGTCTCGTTGATCAGGCGCTGCGACTCGGCGGCGATGGTGCCGAAGACGAGCGAGGACTTCCCGGAGCCGGAGACGCCGGTGAAGACGGTGAGACGGCGCTTGGGGAGGTCGACGTCGACGTTCCTGAGGTTGTTCTCGCGGGCCCCGCGGACCTGGATGACGTGGTGGTTGTCCGCTGCGGCGGGGGTGGTCATGGCTGCGCCCTCCGATGGTGGTCCCAGTACCCGAGCCACGTTACTCTATACAGCGTACAAAGTAATGGGGAATAGGTCTGACCTGCGAGAATGGGTGCCATGGTGAAGGAGCGGAGCAGCGGCGCGGGCGATCCCGCGCGGACCCTCGAACTGCTGTGGCGGGACGGTTCCCCACCGCTCGCCGGTGGCCGGCGCGGCCCGCGGCAGGGGCTGACCGTCGACGGGGTCGTCGACGCGGCGATCGCCCTGGCCGACGAGGGCGGGCTCGACGCGCTCACCATGCGCGCGGTCGCGCAGCGCCTCGCCGTGACCCCGATGACCCTCTACACGTACGTCCCCGGCAAGGCCGAACTGCTCGACCTGATGCTCGACCTGGTCTTCCGGCGGATGCCCCGAACCCCGTTCGCGCCGGAGGAGCCCTGGCGGGAGCGGGTGACGGCGGTCGCCGACGAGAACCGCGCGCTGTATCTGCGCCACCCCTGGCTGGCCGAACTGCGGGTCCACCGGCCCCCGCTCGGGCCCGGGGTGATGACGAAGTACGAGCACGAACTCGGCGCCTTCGAAGGGCTCGGCCTCGACGACGTGGCCATGGACTCGGCGCTGACGCATCTGCTCGGGTTCGTGCAGTCCGCCGCCCGTACGGAGCTTGACGGGCGGGCCGTCGACCGGGAGAGCGCGATGTCCGACCACGAGTGGTGGGACGCCCACGCGCCGCTGCTGGCCCGGATGTTCGACGCGGAGCGGTTCCCGCTGGCATCGCGGGTGGGGGAGGCGGCGGCCGTCGCGTACCAGGGCATGTACAGCCCCGACCACGCCTACGCCTTCGGTCTGGCGCGCGTCCTGGACGGACTCGCGGCGCTCATCCCCCCAGGTTCAGCAGCGCGTCGACCCCGGCCTTGAGCTCCTCGGCGGAGAGCGCGCGTTCGACGGTGAGGTGGTGCATCAGGCTCGGCGAGAACGGGGCGAGCAGCAGGTGCGCGAGGAGCGCCGGGTTGGTTTCGGGCCGGACGCGGGCGAGCAGCATCGCGACGTGGGCGTGCATGGCGAGGTACGCGCCGCTGGTGTAGCGCGCGCTCGGTGCGGCGGCCTGGGCGGCGAGCAGCAGCTCGCGCTGTTCGATGATCCGGTCGACGAGGGCGTCGAGGAAGGCGCGCAGGCGCTCGTCGTCGGGGGCGCCGGGGCCGAGCGGCGGCGGGCCGCTGAGGTACGCCTCCTGGAACTGGCGCTCCCGGTCGTCGAGGAGCGCCCACAGGAGCTGGGCGACATCGCCGAAGCGGCGGTAGACGGTGCCGACGCCTATCCCGCTGGCATGGGCGACCTGGTTCATGGTCACGGCCTCGGGCCCCACCTCGGCGACGATCCGGGCGGCTGCGTCGAGGATCCTGCGCCGGTTCCGCGCGGCATCGGCCCGCTCGGTCACGACGGGCGCTCCGGCGGAGGGGAGCAGGGTGACGGCGGGGGGTATACCGCCGCCGGCCCGGGGCGCGACGGCGGGAGTCCGGGGCGCGGCGGGGGCTGCCGGGCGGGCGGGGGCCTGGGGCGCCTCGCTCGTCTCGGACGCCCGGCTCGTCTCGGACGCCCGGCTCGTCTCGGGCGCCCGGCTCGTCTCGGGTGCCCGGCTCGTCTCGGGCGCCCGGCCCTGGCGGTGGTCCGCTCCGGTGTCCTTCGTGCGCGCCATGTCCGCCTCCGCCTCCGCCTGTCCGCTCGCTCGCTCCGATCCCCGTCGGTCGGTCCCTGCCCACGAGCATAACGGAGCGCTATCCGGTTCCTCGATGATTCCCCTTGCAAAGCGGATGGCTATCCGCTTACGCTCGGAACCGTTGAAGCGGAAATGAATCCGGTTGAAGGGGTACGCCATGTCCGTCAAGGTCGCCGTCATCTACTACTCGTCCACCGGCAGCGTGCACCAGCTCGCCCAGGCCGTCGCCGAAGGTGCCGAGAAGGCCGGCGCGGAGGTCCGGCTGCGGCGCGTGACCGAGCTCGCCCCCGACGCCGCCATCGACGGCAACCCGGCATGGCGCGCCCATGTCGACGCCACCGGTGACGTCGAGATCGCCACGCTCGACGACCTGGAGTGGGCGGACGCGTACGCGCTCGGCTCGCCGACCCGGTACGGCAACATCGCCGCCCAGCTGAAGCAGTTCATCGACACAACCGGCGGCCTGTGGGCGCGCGGCGCCTTCGCCGACAAGCCTGCGACGGCCTTCACGAGCGCCCACAACGTTCACGGTGGCAACGAGTCCACGCTGCTGGCGCTCTACAACACCTTCCACCACTGGGGTTCGGTCATCGTCTCCCCCGGTTACACGGACGCTTCCGTCTACGCCGCGGGAGGCAACCCCTACGGCACCTCGCACCCCGCCGCGAACGGTGCCCCGGACGAGAACACCCTCCAGGCCGCCCGCTACCAGGGCGCCCGCCTCGCGAAGATCGCCAAGCGCCTGAAGGGCCTCGCGACCGACTGACCCGCGGCGGCACATCGCCTTCCGCGTCCCCAAGGGCCGGGCCTCCGTACGGCGGAGGCCCGGCCCGTTGCCGTTCCGGCAAGCGGGCCAGATACCCCCAGGGGGTACTTCTGCTAGGGTCGGGGAGTCGGACCTGAACACCACCCTGACCCGCCTCAGCTCGGGCCCGGAAACTCCCTGACGGAGGCGGCCGGCCTCGCGTTCACCGGCTCAGTCGGGCGGCCTTGGTGTGGAGGTAGTGGCGTTCCGGGAGGCTGAGGGTGAGGGCGGCGGCCTGGGTGTAGGCGGCGCGGGCGGCTTCGGTCGCGCCCGTGCGCTCCAGGAGGTGGGCGCGGACCGCCCAGAGTCGGTGGTGGTCCTTCAGGCGGGGTTCCAGGGCGGTGAGTTCGGTGAGACCCGCCTCCGGGCCGTGGGTCATCGCGACGGCGACCACGCGGCCGAGTTCGGCCATCGGGTCGGGCCAGTCGGCGACCAGGACGTCGTAGAGGGCGAGGATCTGCGGCCAGTCCGTGTCCTCGGGAACGCGGGCCTCGTCGTGGAGCGCGGAGATCGCCGCCTGGAGCTGGTACGGCCCCGGCGGGCCCTCGGTCAGGGCCTCCTCCACCAGGGCCGTGCCCTCGGTGATCGCGGCCCGGTCCCAGAGCGACCGGTCCTGCTCGTCGAGCGGGACCAGTTCGCCGTGCGCGCCCGTGCGGGCGGCGCTGCGGGCCTCCGTGAGGAGCATCAGGGCGAGGAGCCCCGTCACCGTGGCCTCGCGGGGGAGCAGTCTGCGGACCGCCCGCGTCAGCCGGATCGCCTCCTGCGCCAGGTCGGCCCGGCGGAGGGCGGCGCCCGAGGTGGCGGTGTAGCCCTCGTTGAAGATCAGGTACAGCACCTGCAGGACCGTCGCCAGGCGTGCGTCCCGGTCGTCGGGGCCGGGCGGATGGAAGGGGTGGTCCCGCAGCTTCGCCTTCGCCCGGCTGATCCGCTGCGCGATCGTCGCCTCCGGTACGAGATGCGCCCGGGCGATCTCCGCCGTCGTGAGGCCACCGACCGCGCGCAGCGTCAGCGCGATCCGGGCGGCCGGCGCGAGCGCGGGGTCGCAGCAGAGGAAGAGCAGCGTCAGGGTGTCGTCGTCGGACGGCGCGGCCCGGGTCTCGCGGGGCTCCAGACGCGCCGCGGTCTCCTCCCGCCGGGCCCGCGCCTCGTCCGCCCGCAGTTGGTCCGTCAGCCGCCGCGCGGCCACCCGGATGAGCCAGCCCCGCGGATTCGCGGGCGTCCCGGACTCCGGCCACTGCCGGGCCGCGGCCAGCAGGGCCTCCTGCACGGCGTCCTCGGCGGCGTCGAAGTGCCCGTACCGGCGCACGAGCGCGCCGAGGACCTGCGGCGCGTGCCTGCGCAGCAGGTCCTCGACCCTCTCCTCCCCGTCCACGCTCAGCCGGCGAGGAACTCGGACTCGGACCGCTCGTCGATCTGGCGGATCACCACCGGGTACTCCGGCGCACCGTCGGGCTGCGGGCACCGCGCGACGCGCGCCGCGATCTCCGTGACCCGCTCCAGGCTCGCGCAGTCGAGAACCCAGTAGCCAGCGAGCAGCTCCTTCGTCTCGCTGTACGGCCCGTCGGTGATCACCGGCTGCCCGGCCTTGTCGACGGAGACGAACCGGGTCCTGGCCGGCTCGACGAGACCCTGCGCGTCGACGAGCTCTCCCGACTCCGCGAGGTCGTTGTTGATCGATCCCATGTGCTCGAACATCGCCTGCATGTCCTGCTCGCTCCACGCGGGGCCCTGCCCGGTGCTCTTGCCGGTCATCGTGTCGTAGTCGGCCTGGGACCCCTGCACCATGACGAGGTACTTCATGATGTTCTCCTTCGGAGGTGGTGGCTTCGCTTCACCCGTTCCCGGATGCCTTTCACAGGGGACGTCGGAGCCGCGTGCCGATTCTCGACACCTCGCCGGGAGCCGGAGGGGATTCTTCGGGATTCCACCCGGGGGGACCACGGACGCCCTTGCGCCGGCGCCGGTGCGTACCCGCGCCCGGGTACGCGAACGGGCTACGGCGCGCCCGCGAGCTCCCGTTCCAGCGGCGTACGGAACCGGGGCGTCACCCGGACCTCCCCCAGCCGGCCGCGCAGCCGCGCCGCCTCCGCCTCGACGGCCGCCGTCGCCTCCGCACCGCCCTCGTCACCCCGGCCGCTCAGGAGACGGACCGCGATCTCGCCGTCCGGGCGCTGCGCCCAGCCGCCGACGACACGGCCGTTCCACCACACGGTGGGGCCGATGTTGCCGTTGCGGTCGAAGAGCGCGGCCCGGTGCGCGGGATCGGTGTACCAGTCGCGGTGCTGCCAGCCCATCGCCGTCGGGTCCAGGGCGGGGAGCAGCGCCGCCCACGGTTCGGGGTCGGCCCGTACGGGTTCGAGGTCGTCGGGCAGGACATGGCCGGTGCCCTCCGCCAGCTCCACCGGCTCCGCGCCCGTCGCCGCGAGGGCCCTGCGGACGTCGGTGACCTTCCACCCGGTCCACCACTTCAGGTCCGCCTCGGTCGCGGGACCGCAGGCCGCCAGCCACCGCCGTACGAGTTCGGCGTGGGCGTCCTCGTCGCTCGGGTCGGGCTGCCGGGGCGTCGGCGACCAGCGGAACTGGCTGGAGGTCCACGCCCCCAGCGGGCGCCCCCGCGCGATCCGGCCCTCCATGCCGAGGATCCGCAGCAGCCGGCTGGAGAGGGGCTGGGGCCCTTCCTGCCGGGTGCCGACCCCGTACAGGTACTGCGCGCGCAGCCGTGGCACGGCCCGGCCCAGCTCCGCCCCGGTCGCCTCGCCCCGTGCCGTCAGCTCGGCCAGGACCTGCCGCTCGGTCTCGGCGAGCCAGGCCTCGTCGTACTCGCTGCCCTTGCGCAGGTCCCTGAGCAGCATCGTGCGCTCGCGGACGGCGACGTCGCGGGTGGTCGAGGCGTGGACGGCGGGGACGAGAGCGGTCGGGAAGACGAAGAGCGTGTGCCGCATGCCGTGCATCCGGGTGAGCGTCCGGTCCTCGTACAGGGCCCGTTCGAGCCCGGCCACCGGACTCCCGCCCCCGGCGAGCCGCGCCCCCACGGCGAGGAACACGCTCGCCGGGTCGGTCGCGTGCAGGGCCACGAGGGAGGCCGCGACCTCCTCGGCGCTCGACGCCCGCGCCGAAGGCGCCAGCCGGTGGCGTACGGCGAGGCGGGCCCGGCGTTCGTCGGCGTCGACACGGCGGCGTGTGTGCGTCCCCATACGAGCAAGCATGGACCAGGGGACGGCGCCGGGGCGGGCTTCCGGGCGGCGTGGCCGGCCCGCCGCGCGCGTACCCGTGCTCGGGCGGCCGCCGCGCGCGTGAGCCCACGCTCGGGCGGCCCGTCTCGCGCGCGAGCGGTCGCCTGGTCAGCCCGCCGCGCGGTCCGTCGTCGGCCTGCGCCGCAGCGACACGTCCGTCAGGGACTCCGGCTGCCAGACGCCGTCCGCCCGGTAGAGGTTCGTCCCCGGCGGGACGATCTCGTCGATCCGGTCGAGGACCTCGTCGTCGAGGACGAGCGACGCGCCCTTCAGCAGCCCCTCCAACTGCTCCCCCGTCCGGGGCCCGATGATCACGGACGTCACCGCAGGGTGCGCCGTCACGAACGCGAGGGCCAGCTCGGGCAGCGAGCAGCCGATCTCCTCGGCCAGGGAGGCCAGTTGCTCGACCGCGTCGAACTTGGCCGCGTTGCCGGGGAGTTCCGGATCGAAGCGGTGCGGGGTGAGCGCCGGGCGCCCGCCGGTCAGATCGACCGGCCGGCCCTTGCGGTACTTCCCGGAGAGGAACCCGGAGGCCAGCGGGCTCCAGGTCAGCACACCCATCCCGTACCGCCGCGCCACCGGCAGCACCGAGGCTTCCACGCCCCGCGCGAGCAGCGAGTACGGCGGCTGCTCGGTACGGAAGCGGCGCAGGCCGCGGCGCTCGGCGACGGCGTGCGCCTCGACGATCTCCTCGGCGGGGAACGTGGAGCAGCCGAACGCACGGATCTTGCCCTGGGCCTGGAGGTCGCCGAGGACGGAGAGCGTCTCCTCGATGTCCGTACGGTGGTCGGGCCGGTGGACCTGGTAGAGGTCGATCCAGTCGGTGCCGAGCCGCGTCAGGCTGTCCTCGACCGCCCGGGTGAGCCAGCGCCGGGAGAGCCCGCCGCGGGCCGGCCCCTCGCCCATCGGGAAGTACCCCTTGGTCGCGAGGACGGTCTCGGCGCGGCGGCGCGGGTCGCGCAGCGCCTTGCCCACGATCTCCTCGGACTCCCCGGTCGAGTACATGTCGGCGGTGTCCACGAAATTGACGCCCTGGTCGAGCGCGGCGTGGATGATCCGTACGGAGTCCGCGTGGTCGGGGTTGCCGACGGCGCCGAACATCATCGTGCCGAGGCAGTAGGCGCTGACTTCGATGCCGGTTCCGCCGAGTACGCGATAACGCATGCTTCTCATCTCCCCGTTGGGCGTACGGGCCGGGTGTGCGCGGCCGCTTCGGCGACGCACTCTAGAAGTTGGAGTGGACTCCAGCGCAAGGGGTGACTCGGCCCGGGCCTTCCCGGTCTTCCGGGCCGTCCGGGCCGTCCGGGCCGTCCGGGCAGTCCGAGCCGTCCGGGCCTTACCGGCCGTCCACGTCGCGGAGGAACGCGGCGAGCAGCTGTTGGAGTGCGTCTGGCCGCTCCAGATGGACGTCGTGCCCCGTGGCCGGGACGCTCGCGGTCCAGGTGTCGGGGCGCCGGCCGACCATGCCGTCGAACTCGTCCGCCGTGATGATCCCGTTCTGGGCGATCACCATGAGCTTCGGGCAGTCGATCGCCGCCCACTCCTCCCACCAGGCCCGGGTGGCGTTCTCGGCGAGCGAGCGCACCATGACCTCGGCGTCGAACCGCGGCCACAGCCCGCCGCCGTCCCGTTCCTCGAGGCCGGCCGCCCAGCCCTCGCCCACGGGGCCGCCGCCCAGGAAGCGCGCGGCCGCCTCCCGGGTGGGGAACGGCACCGGCCAGGTCTTCAGCCATGCGCCGATGTCATCGGCGACCCCCGGGTCACCCTGCGCGGCCCCGGCTTCGACGAGCACCACACCCCTCAGCAGGCCGGGGTGGGCGGCGGCGGTGAGCATGGCGGCGTGCCCGCCGAGCGACTGCCCGATCAACACGGGCCGGATGAGGCCGAGTTCCTCGATGACCGCCACGGCGTCGGCGACGTACGCGGCGCGTGAGGTGTCCTGCGGGAGCCGCTCGCTGAGGCCGTGCCCGCGCTGGTCGACGGCGACGACCCGGTGGCCCTCGGCCCGGAGCCGTACGGCGGTGGCGTCCCACTCGCCGGCGTGCCCGGCGAGCCCGTGCAGGAGGACGACGGCGGGCGAGGTCCCGAAGCCGTCGCCGCCGTCGCCGTCACCACCGCCGTCGCCGCCGTCACCACCGCCGTCACCGCCCCAGTCGCGGCAGGAGAGCCGTACTCCGTCGCGTATGACGACACGCTCGGACCAGGACCACGACCAGGTCATACGAGTTCCTCCGTGGGGGAGAGCAGGGCGTCCGCGACCGAGGTGCGGGCGTAGAGGACGGAGCGGCCGCTGCGGTGCGCGGTGACGAGGCCCGCGTCGCGCAGCGCGGTGAGGTGCTGGGAGACGGCGGCGGCCGACAGGCCGCAGTCGGCGGCGAGCCGGGTGGTGGAGGCCGGGGTGTCGAGTTCGGTGAGGAGCAGGGTGCGGGAGCGGCCGAGTACGGCGGCGACGGCATCGGTCGCGGCGGCCGCGCGCGGCTCCCAGAGGTTGCCGATACCGCGTGCGGGATAGGCGAGTTGGGGCGGTTCGGGTGCCACCGCGCGGGTCAGGACGCGGGGCCAGGCGAACGCCGAGGGGACGAGCAGCAGCCCGGAGCCCGCCTCGTCGCGGGTCAGCGCGCAGTGGCGGCGGACCAGGCGGAGGGTGCCGTCGTCCCACCGTACGGTCTCGTGCAGTTCGCTCAGGACGCGCGCAGAGCCGTGTTCGGCGACCTGCCGGGCGCGGTGGAAGACGTCGGCTTCGAGGAGGCGGCGGATGCGGGCCCAGTAGGGGGCGAGGGCGAGTTCCCAGTACGCCTCGATCTCGGCGACGACCTTCTCCAGGGCCTCCTCGGGGGCCTCGCGCAGCAGCCGCATACGGGGGGAGGGGCGGTGCCCGGGGCCGCGCGGCTCCTTGGTGCGGAGGATGTCCAGGTCCTTGCGCACCTGCGCGGGAGTGGAGGCGCGGATGGCGTCGAGCTCGGCGGCGAGGGTGGGGAAGGGGGTGGTGGGGGTCGGGTTGAGGAAGTCGGCGAGATAACCGTGCCCGGGGATCAGCTCGGCGAGCCAGCCGTGGTCGAGCCCGGCACCGCCGACCCGGGGCCGCACCTGAGCGGCCCAACGCCGGTGCAGGGGCGGGTCGTCGGCTTCGCGGAGCAGCCGGAAGCTGGTGACGACCTCCCACATGGGGGAGACCGCGAAGCGGGTCTGGGCCAGATCGGCCGCCGAGAAACTGAGTCCGGTCTCCACACGCGCCCCCTCGTCACCGACGGTGGATTCGGCCTGAGCTTAATCATTGGATGGGCCGGGTGTCCCGGGCGCATGGTCCTCGCATGCTCTCCTCCTTCCGCGGACTCCCGCCCACCGTGTGGACCCTCTTCGCCGGAACGGTCATCAACCGTCTCGGCTTCATGGTCACCCCCTTCCTCGTCTTCTTCCTCGCCGCGCGCGACGTCACGGGCCCGGAGACGACGTACGTCCTCGGCGCCCTGGGCGCGGGCAACCTCCTCGGCCCGGCCGTGGGCGGCGTCCTCGCCGACCGCGTGGGCCGCCGCCCCACGATGCTGCTCGGCCTCGTCGGCTCGGCGGCGGCGCAGGGCGCGCTGTTCGTGGCGCCCGGCGTGTGGACGATGGCGGTGGCGGCGCTGCTGATCAGCGCGATGGGGGCACTGGTCGGCCCGGCGGCGTTCGCGCTGATGGCCGACGCGGTCGACGCGGAGCGCAGGCAGCGCGCGTACGCCCTCTTCGGCTGGGGCGTGAACATCGGTACGGCGGTGGCGGGCGTCCTCGGCGGCTTCCTGGCGGCGCAGGGCTACTGGCTGCTGTTCGCGGTGGACGCGGGAACGATGCTGATCTACGCGGTGGTGGTGGCGACGCGCCTGAAGGAGGCGCGGCGCGAGGAGCCGGCACGGGGCGCGAAGGACGGCATCGGCTACGGAGTGGTGTTCCGGGACCGGCTGGCCCTGGCACTGCTCCCTCTCTTCGGGATCCAGCTCTTCGTCTACTCCCTGACGGAGGTGGCCCTGCCGCTCGCCGTCCAGGACAGCGGTCTGTCGCCGGCGGTGTACGGGGCGATGGCGGCGGTCAACGCGATCCTGGTGGTCGCGCTCCAGCCCCTCGTCACGGCGAGGCTGACCCGCCTGCCCCAGCTGTGGGTGCAGGCGGCGGGCAGCGTCCTGATCGCGGTCGGCGTGGCACTGACGGGCCTCGCGGACGGGATCGTGGGCTTCACGGTGTCGGTGGTCGTCTGGTCGCTGGGCGAGGTCGTGGTCGCGGGCATCGCGGCGACGGTCGTCGCCAACCTGGCCCCGCCCCACGCCCGCGGCCGCTACCAGGGCGCCTTCAGCTGGACCTGGGGCGTGGCCCGCTTCACGGCCCTCACCGTGGGCGTCACGCTCTACACGGGCGCGGGCCCGTCGACCCTCTGGTGGACGGCCCTGGCAGGCGGCCTGACGGCGGCGACGGCGACGCTGGCCCTGACGGGCCGGGTGACGAAGCGAACGGCGCACGCGCTGGCGGCGTGAGGGGCGGGCCGGGGGCGGGGCAGGGCCGTTGCCGGCCGGGGCGCCCGGGGACCCGGGGCGGGGCGGGCCGGGGCGGGCCGGGGCGGGGCGGGCCGGGGCGGGGCGGGGCCGTTGCCGGGGAGAGCCCCCGGCGCCTGGGGACCCGGGGCGGGGCCGGGGCGGGAGGGAGACCCTGGCGCCCAGGGACCCGGCCCCGGGCGGGGCCCCTGGGCGGGGCCCCTGGGCGGGGCCCCTGGGCGGGGCCCCTGGGCGGGGCCCCTGGGCGCGCGGGCCCTTGGCCCCCGACGAGCCCCTGGCGTGCGGGCCCGTTGCCCTCGACGAGCCCCTGGTGTGCGGGCCCGTTGCCCTCGACGAGCTCTTGGCGTGCGGGCCCTTGGCCCTCGACGAGCCTCCGGCGCGGGGGCCGTTGGCCTCCGACGAGCCTCCGGCGCCCGTCGCCCTGGCGCCCGGCGGCCGGTCAGTCGCGGCGGATGTGCTCAGGGTCGACGTGACGCCGGACGAGCGGCAGGGAGGCGACGGTGGCGGCGGCGAGCACGCCGAGGCAGCAGGCAAGGAGCAGGGGAAGCCCACTCCAGTCCCAGTGCACGGCCCCACCCCCGGTGATCAGATAACTGGACTCGGCCAGCCACCCGGTGACGACGGCGGCCCCGAGCCCGAGGGCCAGCGGCAACACCACCTGAGCACACTGCACAACCCGCAAGGTCGCGGCCCGCGCCCCGAGCAACGCGAGCGCGGCCACCTGAGCCCGCCGCTCCATGGCCCGATCGGCGACGGACACGACGAACGCAGCGACGCTGATGACGAGCCCGAGGACCATGCCGGCGGCTAGGAGGCTGCGGATGACGGTGAGTTGGGCTAGGGAGCTGATGACGATGCCGACGGGTTGGATCGTGGCGGTGGGGGCGATGGTGCCAAGGGCGTCGAGGGTGGTGCGGACTGACTCTGAGTCCGCGTCACTGAGTAGTACGAGCGTGGACTGAGCAGGAAGCTCGTGGGCGGGCATGAGGTTAGGTGGGATCAGCACGTCCGCTCCGAAGGCCGAGGGGTCGAACCCCCTCACGCTCACTTGTTGGCTCGGAACCGTGACGCTAAGCCTCCGGCCGTCGAGCTGGAACGGGAAGCTGCGCCCGGGTTGTGCATCCTCGTTACTCGAAAGCGTCGCATCGTGGAGGCGAAAAACCTGTCCGTCAACGCACCCCCGTGACCACTCTACGAATGCAGTCAGTTGAGCGCACGTTGCGATCACGGCGCGGAGGGAAGGCTGACGAGTGCCGTCGGGGCCTGGCGGCGAGAAGGAGGAAAGAGTGGTCGCGTGGGCCTTTACGCCCTCGGCTTCTGTCATCCTCTTCGCCTGCTCCGCTGTCAGCACGTCGTGCGCCACGTTGTACTCCTGAACCGGTGCCGTACGTCGACTGACCTGATCGAGCTCGACCAGTACACCTTGGGTCAGGGAGGCGGCGAAGATCAGGAGTACAAGCCCGGTGACCACGCGCAAGGAGGCACCCGGCTCCACTTCGGCGCGGCGCATCGCGAGTGCCAGAGGGAGCGATCGGGTGGTGCGGGCGAGCCTCCGAGCGAGCCACATGGTGATCGGCGGCAGCCCGAAAACCAGCCCAGCTCCGGTGAGTAGGACAGCGGCGGGGATGAGCAGCGAGTTGGCGGATCCCCCAGACGGATCCTTTCCCAGCACACTGAGCGCGCAGTAGCCGGCGATGACGCCGAGCCCGGGGAGCAGGAGCAGGGACCCGTATATCCGAGGCTGCTTGGGTTCGGCGGTGCGCCGGACATTGAGCGGGGTGAGCGCAGCCGCACGGGCGCTATGGCGTCCGACGAACCAGGCGATCGTCGGGCAGAGGATCAAGCACGCGGCGAGTGCGCCGACCCCGGGACGGCCGTCGGCGGGATACCAGTGAAGGCCAGGCAAGCCGATCCGCGCCATGATCTCGTTGACGAGGAGGTATCCGCCGGTGCCGACCAGCGCCCCAAGGAAGGCTGCTGAGACCGTCTCACCGGCGTTGACCCGGAGAGTGTCTTTGACGCTCATTCCTACAAGCCGCAGTGCGGCGAGCCGGCGGGTGCGTGATTCGGCCGAGAGCCTGGCGCACACCGACAGGAACACAGCGAGGGGGAGCAGGACCACGCAGGCGAGCGTGAAACGCAGGATGTCGAGCGTGGATTCATCAACCACCGTGTAGGGCGGCCACCGCGAACCGAAGTAGTCGACCTCTCTTGCCTGGGGCAGGTGAGCATGGGTACTGCCGACATACGCGAAGAGCTCGTCTGGTCCGGTGACGCCAGCCGACCCGATCGTGCCGACGACCACTCCTGGCAACAGGCCTGCCAAGGAGGGGTGGATCGCTAGTTCATCTCGCAGTCGGGGAGAGACAAGTACCTCGCCGGGAGCCGGCAGGCGATCCACACCCGGCGGAACCGGGGACGGACCGGAAGCGGGGCGAGCGACGAAGACTCGACGTAGCGGTTGGGAGCCGTAGGAATCCACCAGAGGGTCCATGGCAAAGGTGTTCGAGGGTGCTGACGGGCCTTCGCCTTCGCGCACTACCTGCGGGCTACGGGCGGCGGCCCGGTCGTCGTGGGCAGCGAGAATTCCTGGAATCGCGAGAACGGCGGCGAGGCAGGCCACCCCAAGCGAGCAGCCGAACGTCATCAGGAGAAAGCGGGCGCGGCCCCTACGTCCACCACGCCACACCAGCACCATGCCGAGCAGGAAGGGGTTCATTTCAGGATCCCGTCGGCCATCGTGTACCGGCTGTCGGCGTGCTCGGCCACCGTCGCGTCGTGAGTGACGATCACGACGGCCGTGCCCTGATCCCGTGCGAGCCGCAGGAACTCTTCCAGCACGGCGGAGGCGTTGACGCTGTCGAGCGCGCCGGTCGGCTCGTCGGCGAACACGACGTCCGGCCGGTGGACAAGAGCCCGTGCGACGGCGACCCGCTGGCTCTGCCCGCCGGAGAGCTGGGAGGTCCTGCGTTGCAGCAGCTCGGTCATCCCGAGCCGCCCGAGGACCTCCCCGGCAGCCGCATGCGCGGGCGCCTTGCGCTGGCCGGCGAGCCTCAGCGGCAGGGCCGCGTTCTCCTCGACCGTCAGCTCGGGAAGCAATTCCCCGTACTGGAAGACGAAACCGAACCGCTCCCGTCGCAGCGTGCTCAGATCGTCGTTGCTGAGCGACGAGAGCGCGGCACCGTCGAAAACCACCCTGCCGTGCGTGGGCGCGAGTACCCCGGCTAGGCAGTACAGCAGCGACGACTTTCCGGAACCGCTGCTCCCCATGATTGCCGCCACCTCCCCGCGCTTCAGCGTGAAGTCCGCACCACCGACTGCTTGGTGCGTCCCGTAGAAGAGATCCACGCTCTCGGCGCGGAGAATGGCGTTCATGGGCGAGGCTCCTGGGTTGAGTGGCCGTCGACTACAGGCGCTTGTACGACTTCGGGTGCGAGCAGTTGTCCGGCCTCAGGGAACCTCGATCGCGACAGACTCGAATGTCCGCGGTGCTTGTGTATCGCGCTGCACCGTCATAAACGATCTTGTCCAGCTTGACGGTCTTTGTCTGGACACCGTTGAAGCGGTTCCATCCGTAGCCCTCGACCTTGGCCTGGACGTACACGTTGTGTCCGTCCTTGGGCTTCCTGTCGACGAGGCTCCCCTTGAAATGGAAGCCGCCGTGGTTACGCCCCCGGGGTTCCCAGGTGTAGGACCAGTCCGAGAACGAGGCGCCCGTAGTCATAAGGCCCCCTACGGCGTGCCAGGAATCCGCAACCGCCACCCCCGCCCCACTCAAGAACAGCCCCGCCGCAACCGCTGCCGTCATCAACTTCCGCACGTTTCCTCCTGCTTGAGCACCCCCACCGGGTGTTGCACAGAGTGTTGCAGTGATCACGTAGCGCATGCGCGGGCGTAACGTCTCTGCCGCTGCGGACCCCCCGAACCGGTGACATCACCACACGAGTCCGACCACATCCCCACCCCCACCCTCACCCACATCCCCACCCCGGCCGGCCCGCCCCGTAGGAGTGATCATCGGTGTGGCGGCGTGAGGCGTCGGCGCTTCGGGGCCAAGGATGCGGGCATGCGCATTCCCACATCCCTGCCCCGCCGTGCCCTCCTCCCCCTCGTGGCCGCCGTCGCGTTGCTGGCCACGGCCGGGTCCTCCGTGGCGATCGCCGGGGAGGCCTGCGGGTCGGTCATCACGGCTCCGCTCGCCCGGCCCGTCTCCGCCGACGATCCCTGTCCGAGCGCCGACCCCGTCGTGTGCCGGATCCGAGTCCTTCCCATGGACGAGAAGGTGGAGGCCCAGCGGACCCGGATGCAGTACCACGAGCTCCTGGAGGACATGCACCGCACCGAGGCCAACATGCGTGAGGCGGGTGCGTCGGACGAGGAGATCGCCCGTGAGCTGGTCGACATGCGCAACCAGGCCAAGGCGATCACCCGCGCCGGCATGACCGAGGAGGAGGTCCGCATCCTGGAGGAGCGGAACATGGCCAAGTACGGCAACCCTCTCGGTCCCACGGCCGACCAGCTTTACGTCAAGTACGGCTCCTGGCAGCAGGTCATCGACGCGTCGATGCGTACCAGCTACGCGGTCGACCGCGAGCTGAGCCTCGAGTACCGGCCCTGCCCCGTCTAGCAGCCGGTCGGCAGGCGTCCCGGCAACCGTCTAGCAGCCGGCGGCCGGCAACCGTCTTGCAGCCGGTCGGCAGGCGTCCCGGCAACCGTCCAGCAGTCGGCGATCGGCAACCGTCGAGCAGTCGGCGGCCGGAAACCGTCCAGCAGTCGGCAACCGTCCAGCAGTCGGCGGCCGGCAACCCGTCGAGCAGTCGGCGACCGACAGCCGTCCCGCGGCCGCATGCGCGCGAGCCCCACGGGTACGTGACCCATGGGGCTCTCGCAGAACGATGGTCCTCACTCCCCGGCCGGCTCCTCCGGTTCCCTCACGCGGTCCGCGTCGCAGTACTCCTGGTGCCAGTACGGGTACGGAAGCGGCGGCGCGCTGACCCCGTCGAGAGCGGCACGCTCCTCCTCGGTCAGCGACCAGGCCGTCGCGGCCAGGTTCTCCGCCAGCTGGCGTTCGTTGCGGGCGCCGATGACGACCGAGGTGACGCCGCGGCCCTCCAGTACCCAGCGCAGCGCCACCTGGGCCGGGGACACCTCCCGCTTCTTCGCGATCTCGCGGAGGACCTCGATCGTGTCGAACGTGCGCTCCGGGTCGACCGGTTCGAAGTAGCCGACCGCCCGCCGCGTGCCCGCCGGGGGCCTGCCGCCCCGTTCCTGGTGGCCGCTGAGCAGCCCGCCCGCGAGCGGGCTCCAGACCATGACGCCGACCTCCTCCGCCTCGGCCATGGGCAGCAGCTCCCACTCGACCTCGCGGGCGGCCAGGCTGTACTGGATCTGGTGCGAGGCGAACCGCTCCAGGCCCTGCCGCTCGCTGGTGGCCAGCGCCCGGGTGAGCTGCCAGGACGTCAGGTTCGACGCGCCGACGTAGCGGACCTTGCCGGCCCGTACGAGATCGTCGAGGGCCCGCAGGGTCTCCTCCCACGGTGTCCGGCCGTCCCAGCCGTGTGTCTGGTAGAGGTCGATGTAGTCGGTGCCCAGGCGGCGCAGACTGGCTTCGACCGAGCGGACGATGTGGTGCCGGGAGAGCCCGCGGTCGTTCGGGCCGCTGCTGCCGTCCGGCATCTGCCAGCGCACCTTCGTCGCGATGACGACGTCCTCGCGACGGTCGCCGAGGGCCGCGCCGAGCACCTCCTCGGACTGTCCGGCGGAGTACATGTCGGCGGTGTCGAAGAAGTTGACGCCCGCGTCCATGCTCTGGTGGACGAGCCGTCGGGCCTCGATGGTGTTGAGCCGGCCCATGTGCTGGAAGCCGTGGCGGCCCCCGAACGTCATGGTGCCGAGGCAGATCTCGGAGACCTGCAGGCCGGTACGGCCCAGGTAGCGCATACGCATTCGGATCGTGCTCCTCGGTCTGTCAGCGCGCCGCGATCTGCTGGTCGGCCAGTGGAGTCCCGGTCCCGGTCCCGGCCCCCGCGTCAGGCGCAGTAACCGTCTGGCGGGGTCGGAGGAACGCGATGGCGACCAGGCCCGCGAGGAGCAGCGCGCCGGCCGCGAGGAGCAGACCGTTCTGTACGCCGTCGAGGACCGCGGCCGGGCCGCTGCCGCCGGCCGAGTCGATGCCGGCCGCGGCGACCGTGGCCAGGATCGGGGTGCCGACGGTGACACCGAGCTGCTGGCCGGTGTAGGCGAGACCCGTGGCGAGGCCCTGCTCGTGGTCGGGCAGGCCCGAGGTGGCGGTGATCATGTAGCCGACGACGGCGAGGAGGTGGCCGAAGCCGCCGGTCGCGGTGGCGACGAGCAGCAGCGGCATGCCGCCCTCGGTGTCGAGGAAGTAGAGCGCCGCGGTGCTCGCCGCCTGCAGCAGCAGACCGTAGACGAGCGCGCGGTGGACACCGATCCTGCCGATGATCCGGGCGGCGAACGCGCCGCCGAGGACGGCCGCGACGCCCAGCGAGGCGAACGTGAATCCGGCGTTGAGCGGGCTCATCCCGCGGACCTGCTGCATGTAGAGGGTCAGCAGGAAGACCATGCCGGTCATCATCGCGAAGGTGACCAGGCCGGTGGTGTTGCCCCAGCTGACGGTCCGCCGGCGCAGTACCCGCAGGTCGACGAGCGGGGCGGTGACGCGGGACTCGACGGCGAAGAAGGCGATCAGGAGCACGAGTCCGGCGCCGAGGGAGAGCAGGGTCGTGGTGGAGGCCCAGCCGTTGCGTTCGGCGGAGGTGATGCCGAAGATGATCGACAGCAGGCCGCCGGTGACGGTGACCGCGCCGAGGAGGTCGAGCCTCGGCGTCTCCTCGTTACGGCTCTCCTTGATCAGGATCGGGGCGGCGATCGAGGCGACGATCCCGACCGGGACGCTGATGAAGAGCGTCACCCGCCAGCTGGTGAGGTCGGTGACGACCCCGCCGAGGACCACGCCCGACAGGAAGCCGAGCGACAGCAGGGCGCCGTTGATGCCGAGCGCGCGGTCGCGCTGCGAGCCCTCCGCGAAGCTGGTGGTGAGCAGCGACATCGCCGCCGGGGTCAGCATCGCCGCCGCGACGCCCTGTGCGGCACGGGCCGCGAGCAGGAATCCGGGCGTGGGGGCGAGGCCGCCGGCCAGCGAGGCGACGGTGAAGAGCACCATGCCCGCGATGAACCAGTTGCGACGGCCGTAGAGGTCCGCGGCCCGGCCGAAGAGCAGCAGCAGGCCGCCGGACGGCAGGGCGAACGCGGTCACGACCCACTGGAGGTCGCTCAGTTGGAAGCCCAGGTCCTCGCCGAGGACGGGGAGGGCGACGCTGAGGATGGAGAAGTCCAGGGCGAGCATGAACTGCGCGCCGCACAGGAGCGCGATGATGAGCCACTGGCGGGTCGTGAAGGGCACCTTGCCCTGCGAAGTGGCGGAGTCGGAAGTCATGCCAGAAGGCTGGCAAATATCGCCACGGCGTGGGGAGCGCGAAAGTATCATGGGTTCATGACCACCAGCCTCAACGCGGTACGGGAGCCCCGCCGACGCGAGGAGCTCAAGCACTTCCTGCGCACGCGCCGGGAGCGTCTCGGCCCCGAGGACGTGGGTCTTGCTCCCGGTGGTCGCCGGCGTACTCCGGGACTGCGCCGGGAGGAGGTCGCGATGCTGGCCGGCATCGGTGCCTCCTGGTACACGTGGCTCGAACAGGGCCGGGACATCAAGGTGTCGGAGCAGGTCCTGGACGCGATCAGCCGGACGCTGTTGCTCGACGCGGTGGAGCGGGACCACCTGTACCGGCTGGCGGGGATGAACCCGCCGCGGCGCACGGCGGCGGACGAGCCGGGAGATCCGGCCCAGTTGACGGCTCTGCTGGAAGGCTGGATGCCGAGCCCGGCGTACGTCATCGACCGGTGCTGGAACATCGTGGGGGCCAACCGGGCCGCCGAGCTGGTCTTCGGCTTCGGCGAGGGTGACACCAACTGCCTGGTGGCCTTCTTCACCAACCAGGCCTTCCGGGCGCGCCATCGCTACTGGGCGGAGGTCGCGCCGGGCCTGGTGTCCGAGTTCCGCCGTGACGCCGCGCGGTACCCCGAGGAGCCGGAGTTCACCCGGATCGCGCGCCGACTCGAGGCGGAGAGCGCGGAGTTCGCGTCGTTGTGGTCACGGTACGAGCTGACGGCGACCAACCAGGGCGTGAAGGCGATCGACCATCCGTGGGCGGGGTGTCTGATCTTCGATCACTCGGTCCTCGAGATCCCGGACCGCCCTGGCATCCGTCTGATGCTTCACACGGCACGGTCCGGTACCGATGTACGCGAGCGGGTCGTGGAGCTGCTCGCGCGGGACGAGCGGAAGGGCCGGATCTCGCTGGTCGAGGCGGGCTGAGGCGGGCTGAGTCGGGTGGGGCGGGCTGAGACGGGCTGAGGCCGGTTGAGGCGGCTGAGGCGGGTGGGGGCGGGCTGATCCGCGAGGTCCGCACAAGAACCGCTGAAGGCCGACAAGAGGCCAGCCCAGGAAGCCAAGACAGACCACGATTCAGTGCCAATGCTCTGATAAACATGGCTGCGGTCAGGTTCCCGTGAGCAGAGGACGTTTCCCGTGGTCAAGAAGAGCAAGCTCGTCACGGCCGGTGCCGTCGCCGCTGTGGCGTTCGGCGTCGGATTCGCCACCCAGCCCGTCGCCCAGGCCGAGATACCGCCGGTGAGCGCGGTCGTGCTGAGCGAGGGCGTCACGTCGGCACCCTTCAAGATCAAGGCGAACGGCGACCGCAAGGTCCTCTACCGCAAGGCGGTCGTGCAGCCGGGTGCCTCCACGGGCTGGCACTACCACCTCGGCGAGGAGATCGCCGTCATCGACTCCGGTACCTTCACCCGGATCGAGGGCGCGGACTGTTCGGTACGGGAGTACGGCCCGGGCGAGTCGCTCGTGGAGCCCGTGGGCCCCGACACCGTGCACATGGGCATCAACAACGGCACGGAGCCGGTCGAGCTGTACGTCGTCGACATCCTCCCCAAGAACGCCACCGGCCCGACCAAGGCGGCGCCCGACCCGGGCTGCGAGGTGCCCGGGCAGAGCGCTGTGGGGCAGAGCGCTACGGGGCAGAGCGCGGCCGGGAAGCGCGCGGCCGCCGGGGCCGAGTGATGCGTCTCCCCAGCCCGTTGGGCATCTCCGCCCCCTCGGTCTGGCTGCCCGCCGGGCGCCAGAGCTCCGAGGAGGCCGTCGCGAGGGAGCTGGTCGACGCCGAGACCGCCGAGGAGCTGGGCTACGACCGGCTTCCGGTGGCCGACCTCGCCCCGCCCGAGATGGCGGTCGAGGCCGGCCGCCACGCCCTCGCGACTGCGGGGGTGGACGCCGCAGCCGTGGGCCTGGTCATGCACGCCTGGATCCACTACCAGGGCCACGACCTGTGGTCCCCCGCGCACTTCGTCGCCGACGGGATCGGTGCCAGGGACGCCGTGCCCGTCGGCGTCCAGCAGGTGTGCAACGGCGGCGCGGCGGCCGTGGAGCTGGCCGCCGCCCGGCTCTTCGTCGAACCTGAGCTCGGCCACGCCCTGATCACCACGGCCGATGCCTTCGTGGAGCCGGGCTTCGACCGCTGGAGCGGGGACTACGGCATCGCGTACGGAGACGGGGCCACCGCGCTCGTCCTGCACCACCTGCCGCGGACCGAATCCGAAACCGGAACCACGCCCGGAACCACGCCCGGAACCGGGGCCGGGGCGGCGGGTGCGACCGGAGGCGGCCGGCCGGCCGACCTCGTCCTGCACGCCCTCTCCACCGTGGCCGCGCCGAGCCTGGAGCGGATGCACCGGGGGGACGACCCGTTCAGCCCGGCGGCCCGCTCCCTCGGGCCGCGCGTCGACATCCGCCGTACCAAGAAGGCGTTCCTCCAGGCGGAGGGCATGGAGGCGTTCACCGGGGCGAGCGCCGCGGCGCTGCGGTCGGCGGTGGGCGACTGCCTGGCGGCTGCGGGCGATGTGGCGCTGCGGTACGTGGTGGCGCCGCGTCTTGGCCGCAAGACCGTCGACCTGGCCTACGCGCCGGAGCTGACGAAGCTCACCGGTGCGGAGTTGCTGCGGCCCGGCGCCGACACCGGGCACCTGGGCGCCGGAGACGCCGCGGCCAGCCTCGCGGACCTGCACTCCCGGCGGCTGCTCGGCCCCGGCGAGTACGCCCTCGTGGTGAGCGCCGGCGCCGGCTTCACCTGGTCGTGCCTGCTCGTCAGCGGGACCTGAGGAACCGAGGACCGCGGGTCGGCGGCGCCGCCCCCGTGCCCAGGCCCGCCGGTCACCCGCGCCTGGCGCCCCCAGGGCCGTGGTTCGACGGGCCCCGACGCGCCGAGGGCTCCGGCATGACGAGGACCTGCGGTTCGACGGGCCCCGACGCGCCGAGGGCTCCGGCATGACGAGGACCTGTGGTTCGACGGGCCCCGACGCGCCGAGGGCCCCGGCATGACGAGGACCGCGGGGGGGGGGGGGGGGGGGCCCGCCCCCCCCCCCCCCCCCGGGGGGGGGGCGCCCCCCCCCCGGGGCGGGGGGGGCCCCCCCCCCCCGCGGGCGGGCCCCCCCCCGGGGGCGCGCGGGGGGGGGGCGGGCGCCCCGCGGGCCCCGCCCCGCGGGGCCCCGCGGCCGGCCCCCCCCCGCGGCGGGGGGTGCGCGGCCCCGCGGGCGGGGGGGGCCCCCCCCCCCCCCCCCCCCCGCGGTCCTCGTGTCTCCGTGCCGCCCGTGGCCGGACGGCTCCCCCGTCAGCCGGTCGCCCGCATCTGGGGGGCCAGGTGCACCACATGCCGCATCGCTCTGCGGTCCGCCTGCCGTACGACCACGTCGGCGGCGGCCCGCAGCCGCGGCCAGTCCAGGGACGGTTCGCCGCGGAGGATGTCCTGCTCCAGCTGGACCAGGAACGGTGAGGGCTCCAGGCCCAGTTCCTCCACGAGCCGGGCGCGCAGCCGCCGCATGACGGCGAGCGACTCGGCCCGCCGGCCGCAGCGGTACAGGGCGAGCATCAGGTGCCGGTGGAAGTTCTCGTGCAGCGGGTGGCGGGTGGTGAGCTCGGTGAGCTCAGGCACCAGAGTGTGGTGTGCTCCGCGCTGGAGATCGGCGTAGATCCGGTGCTCCAGCGCGCACAGCAGGGACTCCTCGAGGTGGACGATCCGGGCGCCGAGCAGCTCGCCGGCCTCCACGTTGACGAGCGCGGGCCCGCGCCAGAGTCCGACGGCCCGGTGCAGCAGGTCCGATGCCTGGACGAATTCCTCACGCTGAATCGCCGCGTTACCGGTCGCGACGAGCATCTCGTACTCCGTGGAGTCGAGAGCGACATTCGCGGTGGACAGCACATAGCTGCCACCCTCGGTTATCAGGATTTCCTCGGCGACCTGATTGGCGCTCTTTCCGAGGGATTCTGCGATGGTACGCCGGACCTGTCCGATGTAAGTCTGTATTGTGGCGGTGGCCGTTCGCGGCGGATTGTTCCCCCACAACTCCTGAACGAGTGCGTGGACGGATACGGCGCTGTCCGCATTGACAGCGAGTAAAGCCAGCAGTCGGCGCGGCTTGGGCGCCAGGACGATCGGTTCAAGCTCGTCGTTCAGGATCGTCATCGGTCCCAGGACATGAATCTGCACGACTCCCCCTTGTCTGCACCACTCCCCCTGAATTGGGCCATCCATCCCGTCGGTGGCGAAATGGTTGATCCCTGCATCCCCCGTAGCCCGTGGTGCGCAGCACGCGAGACCAGCCAACCATAGCAGGACCCTGTCCTAAAACTGTTTAGGGTCAGCCCTCGGTGGCAAACATTTACACGTTCTGTTCCTGCTATTTACTTTGGTCGCAGCAGTTCGGCCGCAACAGCGAAAAAAGGAAACCGCGGTGATTCGTCGTAGCTGAATTCACCGTGGTTTCCTCAGGTCACGCCAAGGGATTCGGAGGGCTATTCCAAGGACCCCAGGACGGTGATCGCCCGCTCCAGGTACTCCCGGAAGTGGGCGAGCTCCTCGGGCGTGAACTCGGCGCTCAGCGAGCCCTCGACACGCAGGGCCGCCTTGTCCGCCTTCTTGGCGATGGCGCGGCCGGCCCGGGTCGCCCGGTTGACCACGACCTTCTGGTGGAGCTCCGAGGGCTCGCGAAACACGAGATCGGCCTTCTCCAGGTTGGTCAGGACCGTGGCCATCGTCTGCGGCGTGACCATGCACTCACGCGCGAGCTGTGCCGCGGACATGCCGTCGGAGAGCGACAGCAGCAGTAGGACCGAGTACTGCGGAACCGTCAGTCCGAATTCGCGCAGCACTTCGGTCTTGCGTCCGATGAGGGCCTGCTCCGCCCTCTTGATCGTGTGCCCGAGTCGGCCGGCGGCGACCGTCTCCGTCGTCGTGTTCGCCATGTCAATAGTCTTGCATACGGCAGAGGACGAAGCAGTAGTCGCGCATTGCCGCCTTCGGGCAGGCCCGCGGTCGTTCCCCGGGGCCTCCCGGGTCACCGGCTCGACCGGCGCCGGGCCGGCGGGATCGCGCAGGTCAGCCGGGCGGTGCAGGTGCGCCGCCCGCGGTCGTCGGTGATGACGATCTCGTACGTGGCGGTGTGGGTGCCCACGTGCAGTGGCCGGCAGTGGCCGGTGACCTTGCCCGAGCGTGCCCCGGCGTGGTGGGTACAGGACAGTTCCTGGCCGACGATGATCCGGTCGGCGCCCGCGTGCACCCAGGCCGCGAGCGAGCCGAGGGTCTCGGCGAGCACGGCGTTGGCTCCGCCGTGCATCAGTCCGATGGGCTGACGGTTGCCCGACACCGGCATGGTGCCGATCACGAGATCGGGCTCGCACACGCTGATCTCGATGCCGAGGCGCTCCACGAGCTGCTCGTCGACGTAGGGCGGCAGGACCTCGACGGGTCCGAGGGCGGTCTGGGTCACGGTCGCCCCCTCAGTGCGCGGCGGCGGGCTCGGGCGCCGCCGCGGCCGGGTCGCCGTCGGACGCGTCGTCGGACCCTTCGGCGGAGTCCTTACGGCCCTTGAGCAGGCTGCCGACGACGACCGCGCTGACCACGCACGCCGCCGCCACGATCCACATGGTGGTGTGCAGGCCGCTGCCGTACGCGTCGGTCATCGCGGCCACGGCCCGGTCCCGCACCTCGCCGGCCGGCAGTTCGCCCGCGGCCTCGGTCAGGCCGCCCTGCAGCGTCCGCGAGGTCAGTGCGTCGGCGCCGCCCGGGAAGGCGGAGACGGCGTCGCTGTCGAGGGCGCTCTTGGTGAGGGCCGTGACGAGGGTGGCCAGACCGGCCATGGAGACGGCGTCGGAGGCGAGCCGCACCGTGTTGAACATGCCCGCGGCCATGCCCATCCGCTCGGGCTCGACGGCCGAGACCGCCGCGCCGTCCAGGATGCCGAGGGAGATGCCGTAGCCGATGCCGAGGCAGAGCAGCGGGCCTGCCAGCGCGGCCGTCGAGGCGCCCGGGTCCACCATCGTCAGCCAGGCGGCGCCGACGGCGGAGAAGGAGAGGAGTACGACGAACAGGGCGCGCTGCGAGACCTTCTGGGCGATCACACCGGTGATGGCGGGCATCACCAGCGACGGGCCGGTGAGCAGCAGCAGGACCAGACCGATGCGGACGGCCGACAGGCCGCTGGTGGAGGTCAGGTACGGCGGGAGCACGATGACGAGGGCGACGAAGCTGAACGCGAGGACCAGCGGCACCAGGCAGACGGCGAGGAACTGCGGGCGGGCGAAGAGGCCCAGGTCGAACATCGGGTGCTCGGCTCGGCGTTCGACGGCGACGAACGTCGCCATCAGGACGAGGCATACGGCGAAGGAGCCGAGCACGACCGGGTCGGTCCAGCCCCGGCCGGGGCCCTCCACCAGGGCGAGGACGAACAGGGCGACGCCGAAGCCGAAGGCGAGGGTGCCGGGCCAGTCGAACCGCGGTCCGCGCTGGGGTTCCGTGCGGGGCAGCAGCGGGGTGCTCAGCAGGACGAGCGCGGAGACGGCGGCCAGGACGAGGAAGACCGAGCGCCAGCCCCACAGGTTGACCAGGACGCCGCCGAACATCGGCCCGAACGCGAGACCCGCGCCGAGGAACGTGCCGAACAGGCCGAAGGCCTTCGCGCGGGCGGGGCCGTCGAAGGACTGCGCCAGGATCGCGGTGATGGAGGCGAGCGCCGCGCCGCTGCCGAAGCCGGCGATCGCGCGCGCCGCGTCGAGCAGCAGGATGCTGTTCGCCAGACCGGAGACGGTCATCCAGAAGGCGAAGAAGGCCATGCCCCAGGTGAACATCCTGCGGTGGCCGATGCGGTCGGCGAGCGAGCCCATGGCGGCGAGGCTGCTGGACGCGGTCAGCATGTAGCCGTCGACCACCCACTGCGCGGCGGCGAGCGAGCTGTTCAGGTCGGCGCCGATGTCGGGGACGGCCACGGAGGGACCGGTCACGACCAGGGTCATGAGCGGGCCGACGACGCACGCCGCGGCGAGCGTCGCCCGCGGGTTGCCGGTGGACACGGAGGATCACCTCTGTCTTATTCGTAGTCAGCTATGTGTATGAGCTCTGGCATAGAGTAGGGGGCTGAACATAGAGGATGTCAATGTCGTATGGCAGAGTTCTGCTTGAAGGCGAGGGTCTGCTGTTCGACTCAGGGAGCACAGGACTCGCAGGCACAAGGGGAAAGGCGGTGCGCACGTGATGCGCAGGATCCAACTGGGCGGCTCGGAGCGGACCTTCGCGGCCGTCGGCCTCGGCTGCATGGGGATGTCGTGGGGGTACGACGAACTGGGCCGGGACGAGAGCGAGTCCGTCGGCGTCATCCGTCACGCCCTCGACCTCGGCGTCGACCTCATCGACACGGCCGACCAGTACGGCCCGTTCACCAACGAGCTGCTCGTCGGCAAGGCGCTGCGGGGCCACCGCGACCGGGCGCTGCTGGCCACCAAGGGCGGACTCGTCGTGGACGACCCCGCCACCTACCGCAGCCACCGGGACGGCCGGCCCGAGTACCTGCGCGCCGCCGTCGAGGCGAGTCTGGAGCGGCTCGGTGTCGACCACGTGGACCTCTACCAGCTTCACCGCATCGACCCCGAGGTCCCGGTCGAGGAGAGCTGGGGCGCGCTCGCGGAGCTGGTGAAGGAGGGCAAGCTCGGCGCCCTCGGGCTCTCCGAGGCGTCGGCGGAGGAGATCGGCCGGGCGCACGCGGTGCATCCGGTTGCCTCCGTGCAGAGCGAGCTGTCCCTGTGGAGCCGTGACGCGCTGACGGACGGGGTGGTGGAGTTCTGCGGGCGCGAGGGCATCGCGTTCGTCGCGTTCGCCCCCCTCGGCCGCGGCTTCCTGTCCGGACTCATCAGTGGTCCGCAGGACCTGCCGGCGGTGGACGGGCGGCACCGGATCCCGCGCTTCCAGCCGGAGGCCATCAGCGCCAACCAGGCGATCGTCGAGCGGGTGCGGTCCGTCGCCGACGGGCTCGGCGCGACCGTGGCCCAGGTGGCGATCGCGTGGGTGCTCGCCCAGGGCGAGCACGTGGGCGTCATTCCCGGGACCAAGACCCGCCGCTACCTCGAGGACAACGTGGCCGCCGGATCGCTGGTCCTGCCGCCCGACGCGCTGGAGCGGCTGGCCGAGCTGCCCGCGGCGGTCGGCGCGCGCTGAGACGCCCGGTTCGCCCCGGAGGCGCCGGTGGGCGGTTCCCACCGGCGCCCGGCGCGGACTACACCGGCTGGCGCCGGGTGCCCGGCATCAGCGTCGCCGGGACGACGGGCCAGCCGTGCTCGGCGGCGTGCGCCGCCATCCTCGGGTGCTCGCCGACCACCGTCGGACGGCCCACCATGCCCAGCATGGTCAGGTCGCCCGGGTCGTCCCCGTACGCGTAGCAGTCCGCCGGGTCGGCGCCGAACTTCTCCAGCGCCTCCCGGACCGCGTCCGCCTTCGCGGGACCGAACATCGCGTGCCGGATCGCACCGGTCATCAGTCCGGCCCCGTCCAGCTCCGGTTCCGTGCACAGGACCAGGTCGATCCCCAGGTCGTCGGTGATCGGGTGCAGCGTCGCGGGCCACGAGCCGGAGATCACCACCGTGTGATGGCCCGCCGCCTGGTGGCGGCGGAGCCGGGCCACCGTCGGCTCGATGAAGGGCGCCCCGCGCTCGCGCAGATCGGCGTACCACTCACGGGCCTCCGCGATCACGTCGTCCCACGGGATGCCGGCGTGCAGCTCGTAGAACTTGGACACCACCTCGACCGGGGTCACGCCCAGCGACGCCAGCCGCCGCAGCGGGTCCACGAGACGCTCGTACGCGGTGCCGGTCACGTCCCCCTGGCGCCGCAGCCGGTAGCGCAGCAGCGAGAAGGGGGTCTTCATGGCGATGAGCGTCTCGTCGGCGTCGAAGAACGCCACCACCGGTCGGGAGTGGTCCGTGGTGAGGGGCGGGAGTGCGGGGGGTGGTGTCATGACCGGCTCCTGAGATGTGCCGCTCGGTCGAGCAGCCGCGTGGTGTCCTGAGGCCGTGCGGGATCCAGCCGGGCCAGCAGATGGCCGTCGGGGCGCACCACCGCGACGGCGGGGCGCGGGCCGAGGGCCCGGGCCAGGCCCTGGGGGACCGCACGGGTCAGGTCGAGTACGGGGGTGCCGTCGGGCAGTTCGCGGCGCACCCGGTCCCGGGTGCGCCGCCAGTCCGCCGGCGGGGTGCGCGTACCGGGCCAGAGCAGCACGGTGTGCCGGTCCCGGTCGATCGCCGGCCAGCCGCCGCCGTCGAACCGCAGGGCCGCGACCCCCGGCGCGCCGTCCCCGGCGGCCGGGGCAGCCCCGGCAGCTCCGGCAGCCCCGGCCGTTGCGGCCGCCCAGGGCCCGGAGGCCACCTTCAGCGGCAGCCGGGGATGGCGGTCTCCGTCGTAGCTGACGGCCGTCTGGCCGAGCTGCGGGGCCAGTCTGCGCTGGAAGAGCCCGGTCCGGTCGGCCGCAATGAACGCCGCGTCCCGCAGAGCCACCTTCGCCGGCGTGTTGACCAGCCCGGCCTTGGTGAGGAGTTCCGTCGAGCGCGCCACCTCGTGGGAGACGGCGCGGCGCTCGGAGTCGTACGAGTCGAGGATCGACTCGCCGAACTCGCCGTGGAGGACGCCGGACAGCTTCCACGCCAGGTTGAACGCGTCCTGCATGCCGGTGTTCATGCCCTGCCCGCCGGCCGGGCTGATCACGTGCGCGGCGTCGCCCACCAGGAAGCAGCGGCCGCTGCGGAAGGCGGAGGCAATCCTGACCCGTACCCGGAACGACCCGCTCCACAGCAGTTCCTCGACTCGGGTGCGCCCCGCCGCCCGGTCGTCGACGACCTGCTGGAACATCTCGCGCGGCGGTGGGTTCCGCTCGTCGTAGGCGTCGTGCGGCACGTTCAGGGCGATGCGGTGCACACCGTCGCCCATCGGTCCGAGGACGATGGCGCCGCTCGGCGCGTAGCAGTAGTGCGAGAGGTCCTCGGGGAGGCTGGTGGAGATGCGGGCGTCGGTGATGGCGAACGACACGTCGACCGGCGGGCCGTCGTAGGCGATGCCCAGCTCCCTGCGCACGGTGCTGTGCGCGCCGTCCGCGCCGACGAGCCAGCCGGGCTCCAGTTCCTCGGTCCGGCCGTCCTCGTGCTCCAGCTTGACGGCCGGGCTGTCCGCCGCGTTGTCCAGCGCCGTGAGCCGGACGCCCTCCTCCAGGGTGCCGCCGAGAGCGGCGAGCCGCCGGCGCAGGACCCGTTCGGTGTCGTGCTGCGGGATCGTGAGCGCGAACGGGTACGGCGAGTCCGGCAGCTTGCTCATCCAGGCGGTCGCCAGGCGGCGGCCGCGCGAGTAGAACGCGGTCCCCGCGAGACGGTGGCCGGTGGCGAGGAGCTCGTCGGTCACCCCGATCCGGTCGAGCAGTTCGAGGTTGCGCGGCCAGATGACGTTCGCGCGGGAGTGCGCCGAGTGTCCGCGCCCGGCGTCCACGACGCGCACGGGGATGTCCCGCTGGAGCAGTTCGCAGGCGACGAGCAGACCGACCGGGCCCGCGCCGACGACCAGGACCGGACGGTCCGTCCCGGCACCCGGGTGATGCTGCGTCAGGCCGCCCACATCAGGCCCCCGTTGACCTCCACCACGCTGCCGTTGACGTACGAGCTGTCCTGGGAGGCGAGGAACACGGCGGTCGCGCCCACCTCGGCCGGGCGGCCGAGGCGGCCGGACAGCAGCCGGCCGCGGTAGTACTCCCAGGCGCTCTCGTTGGAGGCCAGTTCCTTGCCCATGCCCTCGTCGATGTAGCCGGGAGACAGGCAGTTGACCGTGATCCCCTTGGGCGCGAGCTCGGCCGCCGAGGTACGGGTGAACATCTCCACGGCGGCCTTGCTGGCGCTGTACGCGGAGGCGCCGATCGCCGCCCGGCCGGCCACGCAGGACGACAGGTTGATGATGCGCCCGCCGATCCCGGTGGCCTCGCGGCGTGCGGTCATCGGGCCGATCACCGCGCGCGTGCAGAGGAAGACACCGGTCAGGTTGGTCGCGAGGGTGGTGTTCCAGTCGGCGACCGACAGCCGGGCGATCTTGCCGTCACGGCTGACGCCCGCGTTGTTGACCAGGATGTCGATGCCGCCGAAGGTCTCGGCGGCGGTGTCCATCAGCCCGGCCACGGAGCCCTCGTCGGTGACGTCCGTGTGGTGGTAGAGCAGCCGGTCGCCGTGGTCGTCGGCGAGCTCCTTGATGTCGTACGGGTTGCGCGCGGCGACGACGACCGAGGCGCCCTCCGCGAGGTAGGCCTCGGCGATCGCCCGGCCCAGGCCCCGCGTCCCGCCAGTGATGACGGCCGTCTGTCCGTCGAGCCTCATGGGCTCCTCCATCCGATGCTGTGTGCGTGTGGTGTGCGTGTGTGGCTCTGCGCCGACGGGACGGGCAGAGGGGGGCGACCGGGAGCGGCGGGCTCAGTACCAGGTCAGCAGTGCCGCGCCCGCGGTCATGCCGCCGCCCACCGAGGCGAGCAGCACCCGCTCGCCGCGCCGCAGCGGCTTCTCGCGGTGCGTGGCGTGCAGGGTGAGCGGCACGGAGGCGGCGACCGTGTTGCCCAGGTGGGGCGCGGTGTAGGCGACACGCTCCGGGTCGATGCCGGCGTCCGCCGCGAACGTCTCCAGGAGACGGGTGTTGGCCTGGTGGAAGACGAACCGGTCCACGTCGTCCAGGGTGAGTCCGCAGTCGTCGAGCGTGACGGCGGTCAGCTTCGCGAGCACCGAGAGCGCGTAGTCGCGCACCGAGCGGCCGTCCATCCGGAAGAGGTGCTTGCCGGCCTCGCGGGCCTCGGCGTCGAGCGGCGTTCGGGTACCGCCGGCCTCCACGCCCACGTAGTGGTGGTACTCCCCGTCCGTGACCAGGTGCACCGACTGCAGGCCGTAGCCGTCGGGCACCTCGCCGAGCAGGACGGCGCCCGCGCCGTCACCGAAGAGGCTCACCGTCCGCCGGTCGGTCCTGTCCATGATCGTGGAGAACATGTCGGCGCCGACGAGCAGCACGTGGTCACCGTGGCGGCCGGCCTTGAGGAGGCCCTCGGCGACCGCGAGGCCGTAGAGGAAACCGCTGCAGACGGCGTTGATGTCGAAGGCGGGCAGTGAGGAGAGCCCCAGCTTGTGCTGGAGGATCGCCGCGGTGGACGGCTGCGGCACGTCCGGGGTGCTGGTCGCCACGACGAGCGCGCCCAGCCTCTCGCGCACGGACTCGTCGGCGCCCTGGAGCGCCTCGCGGGCGGCGGGGAGGGCCAGGTCGGACGTGGCGGTGCCCGGCTCGGCGTACCGCCGTTCGAGCACGCCGGTCCGCTCGGCCACCCAGGACTCGGGCATGCCCGTCCAGGCGCTGATCTGCTGGTTGTCGACCACCTTGTCCGGTGTGTACGAGCCGATCGACAGGACGCCGACTGCCATGGTCTCCCTTTCCTGCGCGGGGGTTCCGCGCGTGGGTTTGGTGCGCGTGGCTTGCTGTGCGTGGTGCGTGGTGTGAGGGGCGTACGGCAGGGGGCGTCAGTGACCCATGCCGAGCCCACCGCTGACCGGCAGCACGGCGCCGGTGACGTACGAGGCCTCCTCGCCGGTCAGGAAGCGGACGGCGGCGGCCACCTCGTCGGCGGTCCCGGCGCGGCCGAGCGGCGTCATCGCCAGGTACTGGTCCAGGCGGGCGGGCCGCACCTCGCGGAGCATGTCCGTCTCCACGAGCCCGGGGGCGACGACGTTGACGGTGATGCCACGGCTGCCGAGCTCCCAGGCGAGCGAGCGGGCCAGGCCGACGAGGCCGGACTTGGCGGCGGTGTAGTTCGTCTGGCCGGGCGAGCCGGTGAACGCCACGGCGGACGAGATCAGCACCATCCGGCCCCAGCGCGCGCCGAGCATGGAGCGGGAGGCGTGCCGGGCGACCCGGATGACCGCCCGCAGGTTGGTGTCGAGGACGGTGTCCACGGCCTCGTCGTCGAGGGTGAGGAGCAGCCCGTCCCGGGTGATCCCGGCGTTGGCGACGAGGACCTCGACGTCGCCCTGTTCGGCCGCGACCTCCTTGAAGGCCCGTGCCACCTGCGCCTCGTCGGTCACGTCGCAGCGCACCCCGAACAGGCCCTCGGGGGGTTCGCCGGTGCGGTAGGTGACCGCCACCCGGTCGCCGCGTGCGGCGAGCGAGCGGGCGACGGCCAGTCCGATGCCCCGGTTGCCCCCGGTGACGAGCACGGAGCGGGGCGCGGCGTTCTCGGTCGTGGTCACGCCGGCGTCACCACGATCACGGCGTTCTGTCCGCCGAAGCCGAACGAGTCGTTCACCGCGGCGCCGATCTCCATCGGGCGTGCCTCCTTGGCGACGACGTCGACCCCGATGCCCGGGTCCAGGCTGGACAGGTTGGCCGTCGGCGGGACGAGCCGGCGCTCGACGGCGAGCACCGTGTACACGGCCTCGGCGGCCCCGGCCGCGCCCAGCAGGTGGCCGACGACGCCCTTGGTGGAGGTGACGGCCGGCTTCTCGCCGAAGACCCGGCGGATGACCCCGGCCTCGGTGATGTCGTTGAGCGGTGTCGAGGTGCCGTGCGCGTTGACGTGGTCCACCTCGGAGGCGTCGACCAGGGCGTCGGCGAGCGCCGCCCGGATGGCCCGCTCGGCGCCGCCGCCCGTCGGATCGGGCGCCGAGGCGTGGTGGCCGTCCGCGGAGGCGCCGAAGCCGGAGACCCGGGCGCGGATGCGCGCGCCGCGTGCCCGCGCGTCCTCGACCCGCTCCAGGACCAGCATGGCCGCTCCCTCGCCGGCGACGAATCCGTCGCGGTCGGCGTCGAAGGGGCGGGAGGCGGACGCCGGGTCGTCGCGCCGGGTGGACAGCGCCCCGGCCTTGGCCAGGCTGGCCATCGCGGTGGGGGACATCGCCGCCTCCGCCCCGCCGGCCAGGACGATGTCGCAGACCCCGGACTCCAGCAGGGCGCGGGCGTAGCCGATCGCTGTGTTGCCGGAGGCGCAGGCCGTCGACACGACCTGGTTGGGGCCGAGTGCCTTGAGGTCCATGGCGATGTAGCCGGCGGTCATGTTGACCGGGCCCATGACCATCAGGAGCGGGGAGACGAACCCCGGACCGTCGGCCAGGTGCTTGCCGTGCTCCCGCTCGACGGTGGACCAGCCGCCGAGCGAGGTGCCGACGACCACGCCGACGCGGGGTCCGTCCCAGGCCGCCGGGTCGAGCCCGGCGTCCTCGACGGCCTGCCGGGCGGCGACCACGCCGAAGTGGCTGATCGGGTCCATGCGGACGGCGGAGCGCCGCCCGAGCAGCGCTCCCGCGTCGAAGTCCGGCACGCGGCAGGCGAAGTCGACGGGCAGGCCCGCGAGTTCGGGGTCGGCGGCGGCGGTGGACCGGCCGGCCCACACCGTCTCGAAGTTGGCCTCGACGCCGAGGCCGGCGGGGGTCACCAGGCCGACGCCGGTGACGGCCACGTCGAAGCGTCGCGTGCGCGCGCCGCGGGCGCTCGTCGGTACGCCGGTCACCGGTACGCCGGTCGTCGGTATGCCGGCCATCAGGCCACCGCGATCTTGGCGTCGATCTCGCCGAGGACGTCGGCGAAGGTGTTCTCGGGGGTCAGCGCGGTCTCGTCGATCTCGACACCGAACTCCTTCTGCACGATGACGCTGAGCTCGATCAGGGCGAGCGAGTCCAGTTCGAGGGCGTCGAAGGTGGCGGTGGTGTTCAGCTCCTCGGCGGGGACGCCGAGCTTGTCGGAGACGAGGGCGAAGAGACGGTCCTGGGAAGCGGACATGGTGGTGGCTCCTTGGGAGGTGGTGTGTCGCGGATGAAGGTGGGTCAGGGGCCGTGGCGGGGTCAGCACTTGCTGACGACCACCGCGGTGAAGGTGAATCCGCCGCCGCCGTTGAGCACGAGCGCATGGCTCCCGCGGGGCAGCAGGTCCGTACGGGCCAGGTCGGCGAGGGAGGCGTTCAGGTCGCCGGCCCCCACGTGTCCGGTGGCGCGGCCGAGGTCGAGCACCTCCGCGGAGGTGACGTCCGTCAGCGGCGGGATGTACGCCTCCGCCATCGCCTTGCTCCCGAGGCGTGGGATCACGGCGTGGCGCAGCCGCGGATCGTCGCCGGTGAGCCCGGCGCCGGCCAGGGCCTCTTCGACGACGCCGCGGATCCGGTCGGCGGCGGTCTTGAGGAAGAAGTCGACGCCGTACGCCTTGATGAACGCGCGCTTGGTCCGCCGCACGTCGATCATCGGACTGTGGCCCATCGGCGTCGCGTTGAGCTCGTCGTCGCCGCGGTGCATCACCTCGAGTTCGGAGGCTGCCCGGGTGGCGAGCGAGTGGAGCAGCAGGTCGGGGGCGTGCCCGGGGCCCGTCGGCCCTCCGGCGCGGTCGACGAGGACGGCCGTCGCCGCGTCGCCGGCCGCCATGCCGTAGTCGCTGAGCCAGCGGTGCCAGCTCGGCATCAGGAAACGGTCGGCGGTGGTGACGAGCGCGGGCCCGGCGTCCGGGTCGCCCTGGAGGCGGCTCGCGGCCAGCTCGATGCCGACGGCGCCGCCGTTGCACTGCTGGAGCAGCCCGATCGGTACGGCGTTGTCGGCGCCGATCCGGCGGGCGACGTAGTGCGGGGCGGACCAGGCGTCGTGACCCTGGTGGTGCACGCTCGCGTGCAGGACGAGCGAGAGCCGCTCGGCCCGGGCTCCGGAGAGCGCGAGGGCCTGGTTGGCGGCCTCGACGGCCATGTCCGGGGGTGCGGTGTCCTCGCTGACCGGGAGCGATGTGTAGCCGAGTTCGCGCGCGGTCTTGGCGGGGACGTCACCCGAGGCCACGGCCTCCTCGACGGTCTGGCGCCCTTCCGGGTACCAGGCCGTCGCGGTCAGGGCGAGCGGTGAGTCCAGTCGCACGGTGCCGTCACCGGCCGTCCGTGGCGAGGGCCGGCTCCGGGAGCGCGGCGACGGCGGCCGGCGGCTCCGGAAGGGCGGCGACGGTGGCCGGCGGCTCCGGGAGCGCGGCGACGGCGACCGTGGCCGTGCAGACCGACGCCCCGTCCTGGAGGAAGTCGACGGCGAAGCGGTCGTCGGCCGTCGCCGTGACGGAGACGGTGACCGGGCTGTCCAGCTCCACGAAGCGGCGGAACGTGGCCGCGAAGGCGGCGGCGTAGCGGCGCTCGGCGGGCGCCCCGGCGGCGAGCACGGCGGCCTGGCGGGCCGCCTCCATGAGCGCCATCGCGGGCACGTGGTCCAGCGGGTGGTCGTACATGGCCGGGTGCAGGACGGGCACGTCGAGCAGGGCGCGCAGGACGGCCGGCCCGCCGGGGCGCTCGACATCCGTCAGCACGACGTTCTCGGTCCGCTCGCGGCCCACCAGGGCGGGCGCAACGGGCGTGCCCGCCCGGGTCTGCGGCATCGCGGAGGAGAGCGGCGGTACGGTGCCCCGGCTCTTCTCCCGGTGCGCCCCGTAGCCGTCGCGGCTGAGGTAGCCGGCCACGACGGAGCTGGTCCCGGCCCGCCGGCCGGCCACGACGAACGCGCACTCCAGGGTGGCGGCCAGCAGCTTGGTGCCGCGTCGCCTGAGGTCGCGCGTGGTGACCTCGACGACGAGTTCGTCCGGGGCGTCGCCGCGGGCCCGCAGCGCGGCCAGGTCCGTGAACTCGGTGGTCCAGTCGCTGATCAGGAAGGACGTGTCGTACGTGACGTCCAGCCACCGGTGCGCGACGACGGTGACCGCCTGGCGGGCGGCCTCCAGGAGGAACAGCGGGTCGAGCAGCGCGGGCCGCTGCGTGTGGTCGTTGTAGTAGCCGTGCGCGCGGGGCGCCTGGACGGCCACGGCGAAGGTGTCGTCGTCGAGCCGGACGGCGTCCGTGACGAACACCTCCATGACGGCCCGGCGGTGCACCAGGACGCGGTCCAGCGGTCGCTGGTAGGCGAGTTCGGCAGCGACCGGAGCGGCCTCCGGCCGCTCCTGCTCAGCAAGGGTCATGCCCCGTCCGTTCGTCCGTGGGTCTGGGTTCGGCGACGCCCCCCGAGGGCGTGGAACCAGCCTCACAGCGGCCCCTCGGGTTTCGTCTGCGAACGGCGAAGGGTCTGGCCGACGGCTTCGGGATGGCTGGATCGAGAGCCGCTCAAGGTTCACTGGAGACGGGGTGCGGACGCCCCGGACATGCGCAAAGGGCCGTCCCCGGGTGGGGACGGCCCTTGTTTCGTACGGGTTTCGCTGCTGTCGACGGCTGTGCCGCTCCGGTTCAGTCAGGCTGGACCGCGAGGACGATCTTGCCCCGCACATGGCCGGTTTGCACGAGTTCATGCGCGCGCGCCGCCTCCGCGAGCGGGAACTCGGCGCTGACGTGGACCCGGACCTCGCCCCGCTCCGCCATCGCCACCAGCTCGGCCAGATCGGCCGGGTCGGGGCGGACGAACACGTAACGTCCGCCGAGCCGCGTCACGTCGCCGGAGATGGAGGCGAGCCGCCCGCCCGGCCGCAGCAGCGCCGGCGAGCCGAAGAGGGTGTCGCCGCCCATGAGGTCGAAGACGGCGTCGACGCCCTGGGGAGCCAGGGCGCGCACCCGGTCGGCGAGCCCGGGCCCGTAGGTCACCGGCTCGGCCCCGAGCGACCGCAGGAAGTCGTGGTTGCGCTCGCTCGCCGTCCCGATGACCCGGGCGCCGAGGGCGCGGCCGATCTGCACGGCGAGCGAGCCGACCCCGCCGGCCGCCGCGTGGACGAGCAGCACGTCGCCGGCGGCGATCCGCAGATGACGGCGGAGCGCCTGGTACGCGGTGAGGCCGGCGGCCGGCAGTCCGGCCGCGGCCCGCGGGTCGAGGGAGGGCGGCCGGTGCGCCAGGGTCCTCACGGGTGCGGCCACCAGCTCGCCGTACGTACCGCGCTGCATGTGGTCGCAGCGGACGTAGCCGACGACCTCGTCGCCGGGGGAGAACTCGGTGACGCCGAGGCCGGTGCGCTCGACCACGCCGGACAGGTCGCACCCCATCACCAGGGGGAAGTGGGACTCGAACCAGTCGTCGATGTAGCCCTCGCGGATCTTCCAGTCCGCCGGGTTGACGCCCGCGTACCGCACGCGGACGAGCACGACGTCCGGTCCGAGGCGCGGCTCGGGCAGGTCCATGAGTTCCAGGACCTCGGGCCCTCCGTAGCGCTGGACGGCGATGGCCTTCACGTGCGAACCCCCTGATGGGACGACGACCGTACGGGTATGGGGTGCCGGCCCCGGTCCGGGCCCCGGTTCGGGCGCGTGACGCCGGCACCGCCACTATACGAGTTCTGAGCCAGGGTTCTGCGACACAACCGGTAATTGACATATGACCGAGGTCTCGGTCAGAGTCGCGTCATGCTCGTACTGTCCGCCTCCACCGGCAAGTTCGGCACGAACGTCCATCTCGTCGCCGCAGGACCGGGAAATCCCTGCCTCATCGTCGACCCCGGGCACGACTCCGCCGAAGCGGTCCGACAGGCCGTCCGGACCCACCGCCTGGAGCCCGAGGCCATCCTCATCACCCACGGCCACATGGACCACACGTGGGACGCCGTGCCGCTCGCCCGGCACTACGGAGTCGCCGCCTGGATCCACCCCGCCGACCGCTACCAGCTCGGCGCCCCCGCCCGGGGTCTGCCCGACTCCTTCCCCCGCGAACTCCTCGTCGGACACCCCGACGAGGAGCCCGACGAGGTGAGCGAACTCCCCGCACAGGGCGGTGAGCTGAGCTTCGCGACCGGCCCCGTCACCGTGCTCCACACCCCAGGCCACACCGGGGGTTCCGTGATGTTCCGCTTCGACGGAGGAACCGACCCGCTCCTCGCGACCGGGGACAGCCTCCTCGCCACCGGCCCCGGGCGCGCGGACGCGCCGGGCGCCAGCCCGGCCGGTCTGGACCGCTCCCTTCGCATGATCGCCGGCCTGTGCCCGGACGAGACCCGGCTGCTCACCGGCCACGGCCCCTCCACCACCTTCAGCGAGACGGGAATCCGATGACGAACACCGCCCAGACCTCCACGACCCCCGGAGACCGCATGCGCACCGTCCGGTTCGAGTCCTTCGGCGCCCCGTCCGTGCTGGGCGTCGCGGACGTCGCCGTGCCCGAGCCGGCGGCCGGGCAGCTCACGATCGACGTCCGGTACGCGGGCGTGAACTTCGCCGAAGTGATGTTCCGCCGCGGCCAGTTCCCCGTGGACCTGCCCCACTTCCCCGGACTCGAGGCCGTGGGCACCGTGCGCGCCGTGGGCGGGGGCGTCACCGGCTTCGAGGTCGGCGACCGCGTGGCCGCCCTCACGCTCGGCGGCGGTGGCAACGCCGAGGTGGTCGCCGTCGGTGCCGAGCACGCCGTCCGTCTCGACGGCGACCTCGCCGAGCTCGACGGCGCCGTCGCGGCGGGCGCCCTGTGCAACGTCACCACCGCGCTCGGCGTCCTCACCTCGGCGGGCCGGCTCGCGAAGGGCGAGACCGTCGTCGTCCTCGCCGCCGCCGGCGGCGTCGGCACGGCCGCCGCGCAGCTCGCCCGCTCGCTGGGCGCCGCCACGGTCATCGGCGTGACGAGCTCCCCGGCCAAGGCCGCGTACGCCCGCGCCTACGGCTACGACAGCGTGGTCTCCTACGACGAGCTGGAGCGCGAGGTGGCCGAGCGGACCGGCGGAGCCGGCGCCGACCTGGTCCTGGACTCCGTCGGCGGCGCGTTCCGGTCGTCCGTGACCGGTCTGCTGGCAGCCTTCGGCCGCCACGTCATCTTCGGCAACGCCGCCGCCGAGGACGTCACCTTCGAGGGCAACCACCCCTGGTACACGAACAGCTCCCTCGCCGGCTACAACCTCGGCGGCGTCGCGGGCCGCGCCCCGGCACTGCTCCGCGCCCACCTGGAGCAGGCCCTGACCGAGGTCGCCAAGGGCACCGTCCGGGTGGACGTGACGGTCCTGCCGCTGCGTGACGTGACGCGCGCACACGAACTCCTGGAGACGCGGGCATCCACCGGCAAGTACGTCCTGGACGTCCGGAGCTGACCTGGTCCCGGTGTCTCCGTCGGCGGAGACACCGACAACGCCGAAGGGCCCCACCGCGAACGGTGGGGCCCTTCAACGAATTGCCCGGTGAGAGCAGTGGCGGAGGATACGAGATCCGGGACATCCGGCAGTTGGCGTTCGCTGACGTGGGGCAGGGCGATCACACCCGTCATACCCATGCCCCCCGGGTGGCCTACTTGGCAGCCCAGTAGCCCAAGTTGTTCCGGTTCCCCTCTGCCGCCCGGCGCGGCGCGTCCGGCGATCCCAGCAGACCGTACGGCAGATACCCGGACCGGACACCGAGTTCCCACCCATGGACCTGGACGGCGAGGCAGGCCAGGGCGAGGGTGCCGAGGGGGAGCAGAGACCGGGGCGCGGGATCACCGGCATCGGCTTCGACGCTCTCCCGGTACGCGACCAGCCGGGCGACGAGGGCGTCCTCGAAGGATTGCTGGTCGTCGTCGAGGAGTACGCGGAGCAGCCGCTGGTCCGCGCTGAGCGCGTCGCCGACCTCGTCAAGCCGCCGGGCGGCCTCCGCGCGCTGCCCGCCGTCCGGCTTGCGCAGCGGAACCGTCGGCCAGTCACGGGGCAGATGCCCGTCCGCCTCGGCGAGATAGGGGCACAGGGCGTCCATGGCGGCGAGGTCGGCGGGGTCGGAGACGGAGGTGTACCGGTTGTAGGGCACGCCGTCACGGATGGCGGGCGCGTAGTCGCCGCGCAGCAGCAGCCCGGTCACCCGCTCCCAGTCCCACACGAGCCCGCTGACGACACACATCTCGAACATGTCGAGCCAGGTCCGCGCGGTGGGCGCCTCCTGAACGACGTCCCTGAAGGTGATGGGCCCGTCCCCGAACTCGTCGTCTTCCGGGTCCGTGCTGATCCGCTCCCCGATGAGGGGGAACCGGAGTTCCTGGTCCCCGTCTGGGAAGCACATGATGCTCAGAACTCCCTGCACACACTCCGCGGCGGTGACGGCGACCGTGCCGGCAGCGGCGTCGAGCCCCGGCTCCGTCACCGTTCGCGCGGCGACATGGTCGAGCAGTTCGTCCGCCATGGCCCGGATCAGCGTCGGCGAGATGCTGCCGTAGCGCAGCGAGTGCCACCGCGTGTAGGCCCGCCCGTCGATGTCGTCGAGCGCCTCGGCCAACCGCTGCTCGCCGACCTGGTGGCATGTCACATCCCGCACGCAACCTGCCCCTTCATTGAGTTCCATGACTGGACGAAGCACGCTATCAACGGGCACTGACAGCACTGACCCGGGGCCTTGGTAGCCCGGGTCAGTTCGTTGGCCGCAACAGCGCTCGCTGGATGCTCGCGCTCGCTCTCGGACTGCGGCAGGGCGAGACCCTCGGGCTGCGATGGTCCGACGTGTACCTGGACGACGCGTACCTGAAGCTGCGCCGGAATCGCCTGCGGCCGAAGTACGCGCACGGATGCCCCGAGGCGTCGCCGTGCGGCCGGAAGGCCGGCTACTGCCCCAAACGTGAGCAGGTACGGCGGGAGACCAAGAACACCAGGTCACGCGCTGGCCGCCGGGCAGTACCGCTGCCGGGTCCGCTGGTCGTGAGGCTCCGTGCCCACAAGGAGGCACTGGCCCCTGAGCGGGCGGCGGCGGGGAACCTGTGGACCGCCTCGGAGTACGTTTTCACCAAGCCGCTCGGTGGCCCGCTCAGCCCGAACACGGACTGCCACGACTGGAAGAAGCTGCTGGGCGACGCGGGGGTGCGTGACGCGCGTCTGCACGATGCCCGGCACACGGTCGCCACCGTACTCATGCTGCTCGGAGCCCCGGACCGCGTCATCGACCAGATCATGGGGTGGGAGCCAGGTGCCTCCTCCCGGATGCGGGCGCGGTACCTGCACGTGCCGGACGCCATGCTGAAGGACGTGGCCCGGAAGATCGCCGAAGCCGTCCGGGGACCCTCGGCGAAGCCCACTGTGGACAAAGACCAGGACAACAAGGCCTGGGGAACGCCGAAGGGCCCCACCGCGAACGGTGGGGCCCTTCAACGAATTGCCCGGTGAGAGCAATGGCGGAGGATACGAGATTCGAACTCGTGAGGGGTTGCCCCCAACACGCTTTCCAAGCGTGCGCCCTAGGCCTCTAGGCGAATCCTCCGCGGCAAACAATACAAGACGCCGAGGGGTGCTCGCGAACGTGATCCAGAACGGGGGTGCCCGGTCGGGATCGGGGGGCCGCGGGGGTCCTGGGATCGGGTACCCTTGGCGGAGCCCCTCACGTGGCGCTATCTGACTGAACTCCCCCAGGGCCGGAAGGCAGCAAGGGTAGGTCGGCTCTGGCGGGTGCGTGGGGGGCGCTTGCGTTCCCGGGTTGTCGGTGGGCGCCTATAACCTCGTATACGTGTCGTCTCTCGCGCTGTACCGCCGCTACCGCCCCGAGTCCTTCGCCGAGGTCATCGGGCAGGAGCATGTCACCGACCCGTTGCAGCAGGCCCTGCGGAACAACCGGGTCAATCACGCGTACCTGTTCAGCGGGCCGCGCGGCTGTGGCAAGACGACCAGTGCGCGCATCCTCGCGCGCTGTCTGAACTGTGAGCAGGGTCCCACTCCCACACCCTGCGGGGAGTGCCAGTCCTGCCGTGACCTGGCGCGGAACGGGCCGGGCTCGATCGACGTCATCGAGATCGACGCCGCCTCCCACGGTGGTGTGGACGACGCCCGTGACCTGCGGGAGAAGGCCTTCTTCGGGCCCGCCTCCAGCCGGTACAAGATCTACATCATCGACGAGGCGCACATGGTCACCTCGGCGGGCTTCAACGCCCTGCTGAAGGTGGTCGAGGAGCCGCCGGAGCACCTCAAGTTCATCTTCGCCACCACCGAGCCGGAGAAGGTGATCGGGACGATCCGGTCCCGTACGCACCACTATCCGTTCCGGCTCGTGCCGCCCGGCACCCTGCGGGACTACCTGGGCGAGGTCTGCGGGCGCGAGGGCATCCCCGTCGAGGAGGGCGTGCTGCCGCTCGTCGTCCGCGCGGGCGCCGGATCCGTGCGTGACTCGATGTCCGTGATGGACCAGCTGCTCGCCGGCGCCGCCGACGACGGTGTGACATACGCCATGGCGACCTCTCTTCTCGGCTATACGGACGGCTCCCTGCTCGACTCGGTCGTGGACGCCTTCGCCGCCGGTGACGGCGCGGCGGCCTTCGAGGTCGTGGACCGCGTCATCGAGGGCGGGAACGACCCCCGCCGCTTCGTCGCCGACCTGCTGGAGCGGCTGCGCGACCTGGTGATCCTCGCCGCCGTTCCGGACGCCGCCGAGAAGGGGCTGATCGACGCCCCCGTGGACGTCGTCGAGCGCATGCAGGCCCAGGCGTCCGTGTTCGGCGCGGCCGAGCTGAGCCGCGCGGCCGACCTGGTCAACGCCGGACTGACCGAGATGCGGGGGGCCACCTCGCCCCGGCTCCAGCTGGAGCTGATCTGCGCGCGCGTGCTGCTGCCCGCCGCCTTCGACGACGAGCGGTCGCTCCAGGCCCGGATCGACCGGCTGGAGCGCGGCGCAGCGGCCGCCCCGGCCTCCGCCGCCGTCTTCACGGCCGGTCCGCCCGCGCCCGCCATGGGGTACGTCCCCGGGCCCGACGCCCACACACCGATGGCCCCGCCTCCGCCCGCCCCGGCCCCGGCCCAGCAGGCCCCCGTACCGCAGGCCCCGGCGCCGCAAGCGCCGCCGCCCGTGCAGCAGCCCGCCGCGGAAGGGCCCCGGCCCGGTGCCTGGCCCGGGGCCGCGGCCCCCGCCGCTCCGGCCGCCCCCGCCCCCGGCGCCTGGCCGGGTGCCTCCGCCCCCGCGCCCCAGGCCCCGGCCCCCGTGCCGCAGGCCGCCGCTCCGGCCGCGGCGACCGCCCCGACCGGCGACCCGGCCCAAGGCGCCGCCCAGGTGCGGAACATGTGGCCGTCGATCCTGGACGCCGTCAAGAACAGGCGCCGCTTCACCTGGATCCTGCTCAGTCAGAACGCCCAGGTGGCCGGGTTCGACGGCACCACCCTCCAGCTCGGCTTCCTCAACGCCGGCGCGCGTGACAACTTCGCGAGCAGCGGCAGCGAGGACGTCCTGCGCCAGGTCCTGGCCGACCAGTTCCACGTGCAGTGGAAGATCGAGGCGATCGTCGACCCCTCGGGCGGTGCGACCCCGCCGCCCGCCGCGACCGGCTTCGGCGGCGGACGCCCGGCCCAGGCCCCCGCCCCGCAGCAGCCGTGGTCTTCCTCACAGCAGGCCCAGCAGCCCCCGCAGGGTCCGCCGTCCCAGTCGGCGCACCAGCCCCCGAGCGCGTCCTCGGCCGCGCCCGCCCCGCAGGCGCCCGCGGCCGCTCCCGTACCGCAGAGCCAGCCGTACTCCCCGCCGCCCGTCGCGCCCGAGGACGACGTACCGGAGGAGGACGACCCGGACCTCGTGGACTCCGCCCTCTCGGGCCACGACCTGATCGTGCGCGAGCTCGGGGCCACCGTTGTGGAGGAATACACGAACGAGTAGGGACGTCTCGCTCGGTGGCCCGCACAAGGGGCATCCCGCCACGCGGGCTACCCTGGCTGGCGTGAAGGTCCTCGTCATCGGCGGCGGCGCCCGCGAACACGCCCTGTGCCGCTCTCTCTCCCTCGATCCCGACGTCACCGCTCTGCACTGCGCGCCCGGCAACGCCGGAATCGCGGAGGTCGCCGAGCTGCACCCCGTCGACCAGCTGGACGGCGAGGCCGTAGCGCGGCTCGCCGCCGACCTCCAGGCCGGCCTGGTCGTCGTCGGCCCGGAGGCCCCGCTCGTCGCGGGTGTCGCCGACGCCGTCCGCGCCGTCGGCATCCCCTGCTTCGGCCCGTCCGAGCAGGCGGCGCAGCTGGAGGGCTCCAAGGCGTTCGCCAAGGACGTCATGGCCGGTGCCGGCGTCCCGACCGCCCGCAGCTACGTCTGCACCACCGCCGAGGAGATCGACGAGGCGCTCGACGCCTTCGGCGCTCCGTACGTGGTGAAGGACGACGGCCTCGCGGCCGGCAAGGGCGTCGTCGTCACCGACGACCTGGCGGAGGCGCGGGCGCACGCGCTCGCCTGCGGCCGGGTGGTCATCGAGGAGTTCCTGGACGGCCCCGAGGTCTCCCTCTTCGCGATCACCGACGGCGTCACCGTCCTCCCGCTCACCCCCGCGCAGGACTTCAAGCGCGCGCTCGACGGCGACGAGGGCCCGAACACCGGCGGCATGGGCGCGTACTCGCCGCTGCCCTGGGCCGACCCCAAGCTGGTCGACGAGGTCATGGCCACGGTCCTCCAGCCGACGGTCGACGAGCTGCGCCGCCGCGGCACCCCCTTCCAGGGCCTGCTGTACGCGGGTCTGGCGATCACCAGCCGTGGCGTACGGGTCATCGAGTTCAACGCCCGCTTCGGCGACCCGGAGACCCAGGTCGTCCTGGCCCGGCTGCGGACCCCGCTGGCGAGCGTCCTGCTGAACGCCGCCAACGGCACCCTCGACAGCGAGCCGCCGCTGAACTGGCACGAGGACGCGGCCGTGACCGTGGTCGTCGCCTCGCACAACTACCCGGGCACCCCGCGTACGGGCGACCCCATCGAGGGTCTGGACGAGGTCGCGGCGCAGGATGCACCGCACGCGTACGTCCTGCACGCCGGGACGAAGCGGGACGGCGACGCGATCGTGAGCGCCGGCGGCCGTGTGCTGTCGGTCACCGCGACCGGATCGGACCTGACGCAGGCCCGCGAGCGGGCGTACGAGGCGGTCGGCCGCATCCGTCTGGACGGCTCGCAGCACCGTACGGACATCGCGCGCAAGGCCGCGGGGGAGTGAACCTCTAACCGCCCCGAACCGTCATCACCTTTGCCCAAAGCCATTCCATCGAGTGACGGCTGAGCCATCCGGATGACGCCTGCCGACGCCCCAACTAGGGTGCGGCGCAGGCGTTCCGGCACTTGGCCCACCGGCATTGCGATGTCAGTGGCGGGTGCCACAGTGGGGGAGTGAGCAACACCGCCACAGGCAGTCCCGACGAGGGCAGGAGGGGGTGATGTACGGCGTGTCCGGTACCGGTTCGGTTCCCGGCGAGGAGATGGGTGCGCGCGCCGCGCGCTCCCGGGCCCTCGGCGTGCTCCGGGTCCGCGGCAGGGCGCTGGGCGTCGCCGTGCTCCCGGCCGCCGCGGCCGTGGTCCTGTACGCGGGCGGGGTCACCGGCCATATGACCGGGGCCGGCTGGGACGCCGCCCGCTGGCTCACCACGGCGCTCGCCCTCGTCGTCCTGCTCGCCGCGGCGGCCGTCGCCCTGGTGATCGCGCGCTCCCGGCCCGCCGTCACCCCCACCGTCGAGCTCGCCGAGACCTCGGCCCCCGATCTCTACCGCATGGTGCGGGACCTGGCCGACCGGCTCGGCGTCCCCGCGCCGTCCGCGATAGCCCTGACCCCGGACTGCGACAGCTGGCTCGAGGACCGTACGCATCCGGCGCACCGCCCGGGTCGTACGGGCGCGCTCCGACGCTCCGCCGACGCGCCGGTCCTGGTCATAGGCTCCCCCTTCCTCTGGTGGATGCGGGTCGGCGAGCTGCGTGCCGTCCTCGCCCCCGTCGTCGCGGGTACGGCTCCTTCGGCGCACCCCGACATAGCCGCGGCCCGCCGCTTCGTCCAGGGCCTCGACGCGGCCGTGGCCGCCCCCCGTACCCCCGGGCTCGACCCGGCCCGCAGGCTCGGCGCGCACGCGATCGCGTGGGTCGCCCGGGTCCTGCTGCGCCTCTGCCGCGGACACGCCGCCGAGATGGAGCGGGGCGTCGCCGTCGCGGGCTCCGAGCGCGCACAGGCCGTGGACTACGGCATCCGGATCGTCGCCCAGGAGCAGGTCGGCCTCGCCTACGCGGGCTGGGACCGGCTGCTCACCCGCGTCGCACTGCCCGCCTGGCGGATGGGCCGCTGGCCGTCGAGCCTGGACGTGGGCGTGGTCGCGGCCCTCACCGAGCTGGCCCGCCGCGACCGCCTCGCCGAGGGCTTCGCCTCCCGGCTCGGCGAGCGCCCGGCCTGCGACCTGCTCGAAGAGCCCGGTGCCATCGACGAGGCGGCCTCGCTGCTCGCCGCCCGGCTCTTCCACGGAGGCCCCGCGGAACCCGGTCCGGACTGGGCCCCGGTCGACTGGAGCCAGTATCCGGAGGAGGTCGTCGACCGGAAGTGGCGCAGCGACGCGGCCCGCCTCCACCAGGTCCTCGACGAACTGGGCGTCCTCCCGCCGGGACCGGGTGCCACGGACACCCGCACCGGCACCGGTACGCGCGTCGGCGCCGGCAACCGCCTCGTCACCGGCACCCGCGTCGGTGCCGGTACGCGCCCCGGCAGCGGCATCGGTCCGGCTCACGAATCCGCCGCTCGCGGAACCGCCGACGGTCCGACGCTGATCCGCGTGATGACCCACCTGTCGGCCCACCCCGAGACGACGGCTACGGCGACGGCTACGGCAGCGGCTACGCCGGACGGCACCCCCGGCACCCCGCCGCCCCCTCCCGCCCCCGCCGCCACGCCCGCCCCCGCGGCCCCCACGGCCTCCGGCACCCCTGACGATCCGGAGATCGCCGTCGACGACCCGGAGCTCGCCCTCGCGCGCCTCGCCGACGCCGACCTCCCCGACCTCCCCGCCGCCGACCTCGCCGACGCCGACCTCCCCGACCCGCCCGTATCCAGTCCCACCGCCGACGCCCTCGCCGCCGCTCTCACCGCCCGCGTCGCGCGCGAGGAGGCCACCGCGCCCGCACCCGCGCCGCACACCCCGGCGGGAGCCCCCGGCGGCGACACGCTGCCGCTCTTCCCGCTGCAGCCGCCACGGACCGGCCGCGATCTCCTCGCCGACCATGTGACGGCGATGGTCTGCTGCGCCGCCGTGGACACCGCCGGCGCGGCGCCCGGCCTCGACTGGCTCGACGGGCCCGCTCTCCTCGTCGGAGGCGTGCGGACCACCGACCTCACCGCCCGCGTTCTGGCCCTCGTCGAGGACGGCGACCCCGAGCCCTTGAACGCCTGGCTCGCGGAGACGGGCGTACGCCCCGAGAAGCCCGTCCGTCTCGTGTGAGCCGGGACGGCGCCGGAAGGTTGCCTTCCGTTCACGTCAATTCGCGACGAACGGTGACGGAGTGCGTGCGTTATGTGATGTGCTGGAGACCGGCACTGACAAGCAGCACATGACAGCCCATGACAGCCATGTGCGACACGACGGCAGACGGCACGCGGGGGAGTCGAGGGAGGGGCGCGTTATGGGGGCGGACCAGATCAGGCGGTGGGAGTCGGGCGCGCTCGCCCACGCCGTCACGGACCCCTTCGGCCAGGGCCCCCTGCCCTGGCTGCGCGGTTCGGAGAACTACTTCGACGACACGGGCCAGGTCGTCCCGTGGTACGCCGACGAGACGCTCGCCCGCGGCGGCAGCGGCGGCCCGCGCACCGCAGACGACGTACGGAGCCAGATCAAGGGGTTCGTGTCCAACGGGGCCGTGGCGCCCGGCGAGGCGATCGACTTCCACATCACGGTGGACCCGCCGCAGCAGTTCTCGGTCGACATCTACCGGATCGGTCACTACGGCGGCGAGGGCGCCACCAAGATCACCACCAGCCCCCGCCTCTCCGGCATCGTCCAGCCCGCCCCGCTCGCCGCCGACCGCACGGTCTCCTGCCACCACTGGTGGCAGTCCTGGCGCCTCCAGATCCCGGCCCACTGGTCGATCGGCGCCTACGTCGCCGTGCTCACCACCGTCGACGGCTACCGCTCCCACATCCCCTTCACCGTCCGCGACAGCCACCCCGCCGACCTGCTCCTCGTCCTCCCGGACATCACCTGGCAGGCGTACAACCTCTATCCCGAGGACGGCCGGACGGGCGCCAGCCTCTACCACGCGTGGGACGAGGACGGCCGGCTGCTCGGCGAGCGGGACGCGGCGATCACCGTCTCCTTCGACCGCCCCTACGCGGGCGCCGGTCTCCCCCTCCACGTCGGCCACGCCTACGACTTCATCCGCTGGGCAGAGCGGTACGGCTACGACCTCGCCTACGCCGAGACCCGTGATCTGCACGCCGGCCGCGTCGACCCCACCCGATACCGCGGCCTGGTCTTCCCCGGTCACGACGAGTACTGGTCCGTCCCGATGCGCCGGACCGTCGAACTCGCCCGCGAGCAGGGCACCTCCCTCGTCTTCCTCTCCGCCAACACCATGTACTGGCAGGTCGAGCTGGCCCCCTCGCCGTCCGGCGTCCCCGACCGGCTCCTCACCTGCCGCAAACGCCGCGGGCCCGGCCGCTCCGCGCTCTGGCGCGAGATCGACCGCCCGGAGCAGCAGCTGCTCGGCATCCAGTACGCGGGAAGGGTGCCGGAGCCGCACCCGCTGGTCGTACGGAACGCGGACCACTGGCTCTGGGACGCCACCGGCGCCGGGGACGGGGACGAGATCCCCGGCCTGGTCGCGGGCGAGGCGGACCGCTACTTCCCGCGCACCGCGCTCCCCGAGCACGAGAGCCGGATCCTGCTCGCCCACTCGCCCTACCGGGACGGCGAAGGCGCCCTGCGCCACCAGGAGACCTCTCTCTACCGCGCCCCGTCCGGCGCCTGGGTCTTCGCCTCCGGCACCTTCGCCTGGTCGCCCGCCCTGGACCGGCCGGGCCATGTCGACGAGCGGATCCAGCGCGCCACGGCGAACCTCCTCGACCGGATCTGCAAACGGGACTGACCGACGACAGGGTCTGACCAGGGCTTCGAAGGGGTCGCGCGCCGAGCCGCCCGGAGAGTGCGAGAGAATCGAACCGCTCCTGGATCAACCTACGCGGAGGAACCGTGTCCGGATTCGTAGAAAAGCCCGAGCCCGTCCAGGTCCCGGGCCTGACCCACCTCCACACGGGCAAGGTGCGTGACCTCTACCGGAACGAGGCGGGCGACCTCGTGATGGTGGCCAGCGACCGCATGTCCGCGTACGACTGGGTCCTGCCGACCGAGATCCCCGACAAGGGGCGGGTGCTCACCAAGCTCTCCCTGTGGTGGTTCGACCGGCTCTCCGACCTCGTCCCCCACCACGTCCTCTCCACCGAGCTGCCGCCCGGCGCCCCCGCCGACTGGGAGGGCCGCACGCTCGTCTGCAAGTCGCTGACCATGGTCCCGGTCGAGTGCGTGGCCCGCGGCTACCTGACGGGCTCCGGCCTCGTCGAGTACGACGCCTCCCGCACGGTCTGCGGCATTCCGCTGCCCGAGGGCCTCAGCGACGGTTCCGAGCTGCCCGTTCCGATCTTCACCCCGGCCACCAAGGCGGCGGTCGGCGACCACGACGAGAACGTGTCGTACGAGGAGGTCGTCCGCCAGGTCGGCGAGGAGACCGCCGCGCTGCTGCGCGACACGACCCTCGCGGTCTACGGCCGGGCCCGCGACATCGCCCGCGAGCGGGGCATCATCCTCGCCGACACCAAGTTCGAGTTCGGCTTCGAGGCCACCGGCGACGGTCCGGTCCTGGTCATCGCCGACGAGGTCCTCACCCCGGACTCCTCCCGCTTCTGGCCCGCCGACCAGTGGCAGCCGGGCCGGGCCCAGCCCTCGTACGACAAGCAGTTCGTCCGTGACTGGCTGACCTCCCCGGCCTCCGGCTGGGACCGCAAGAGCGAGCAGCCGCCGCCCGCGCTCCCGCAGGAGGTCGTGGACGCCACGCGCGCCAAGTACATCGAGGCGTACGAGCTGCTGACCGGCGACGCCTGGTCCTAGGGGACACGAAGAAGCCCCCGGTCCGAGAGGACCGGGGGCTTCTTTCATGGAGCGGACGACGAGATTCGAACTCGCGACCCTCACCTTGGCAAGGTGATGCTCTACCAACTGAGCCACGTCCGCATGCGCCGTAGCGCGGAGCCAACTATACCCAACCTTTCGCGCGGGCGAGACGCACCGCCGCGTGACGGTTCTCGGCTCCGAGCTTCGCGGCGGCCGAGGAGAGGTAGTTCCGCACCGTCCCCTGCGAGAGCGAGGCCCGCTCGGCGATCTCCGCGACCGGTGCGCCGTCCGCCGCGAGTTCGAGTACCTCGGCCTCGCGCGCGGTCAGCGGGGAGTCCCCCGCGGCGATCGCGTCGGCCGCCAACTCCGGGTCCACGTAACGGTTTCCGGCGTGTACGGAGCGGATGAGCTCGGCCAGCCGCTGGGCGCTCACGGTCTTCGGCACGAAGCCCCGCACCCCGGCCGCGAGTGCCCGCTTGAGGTGCCCGGGGCGGCCGTGGCTGGTCACGATCATGGTGCGGCAGTCGGGGAGTTCATCCCGCAGGGATGTGGCGACCCTCACACCGTCGAGCCCCGGCATCTGCAGATCGAGGACGGCGACGTCGGGCCGGTGGGCACGGGCCATGGCGAGCGCCTCGGGTCCGGTGGCGGCCTCGGCGACGACCACGAGGTCGTCCTCCAGGGCGAGCAGCGCGGCGAGCGCGCCCCGGATCAAGTGCTCGTCGTCCGCGAGCAGCACACGCACGGGCACGGTCACGCCCCCTTCCGGGCAGTCGGCACGCCGACGGGCACCAGCGCCGTCACCTGGAACGTACCGCCGTCGTGCGGTCCCGCCTCCAGCGTTCCGTCCACCGCCGCGAGCCGTTCCCGCAGCCCCGCGAGGCCCGAGCCCCGCCCCATCACCGCTCCTTCCCGCACACCGTCGTTCCGTACCGTCAGCAGCACCGACCCGTCCTTCTCCCGCAGCGAGATCCCGCACCGCCGCGCGTCTCCGTGCCGCAGCACGTTGGTCGTCGTCTCCCGCACCACCCAGCCGAGGACCGACTGGACGCCGGCGGGCAGTTCGACGGTGACCGGGTCGATCGCGCAGTCGATCCCCGCGGCCCCGAGCACCCCGCGCGCGCCCTCCAGTTCGACGCGCAGGTCCGCGTCGCGGTAGCCGCGCACCACGTCCCGTACCTCCCGCTGGGACTCCCGCGCGATCCGCTGCACCTCGATCATCTGGTCGACGGCCTCGGGCCGTTCGCGCCGGGCGAGCTGTACGGCGAGTTCACTCTTGAGCGCGATCACCGACAGGTTGCGGCCCATGACGTCGTGCAGGTCGCGGCCGAAGCGGAGCCGCTCCTCGGCGACGGCCAGGCGGGCCTTCAGCTCCTTGGACCGCTCCAGTTCCCAGACCATCTTCATCAGCCAGCCGGAGAACCCGCAGGCGGCCACGAGCCCGCCGCCGCTCAGCAGGATGCCCACCGTGTAGCCGAGCGCCTCGCCGAGTCCGACACCCGCCGCCGCGACCGCGCCGCCGGTGGTGAGGGCGGCGAGCGGAGCCACGTAGAGCATGTGCCGGATCCGGTTCATGCACAGGACGAGGCTGCCGAGGGTGAAGGTGACCGTGCCGGTGACGACTGCGGCGGCGACCGCCGGCTCGGCGAGCGCCCCGGTGGCCCGCAGGGCGATGGCGGTCAGCGAACCGGCCGCGGTCAGCGCCACGAGGGACGTCGCGAGCCGGACCGGGCGCTCGCGCCGGTCGAGGACCCAGTCGAGGGCGCGGGAGGAGAGCACGCCGTTCAGGACGGCGTGCAGGCAGACGAGCGCGGCCAGGGTGGCTGCCAGCGGCAGTCCCAGCGGACTGCTGTCGCCCTGCGCCACCGTGCCGCCGCCGATGAAGGCGATCTCGAGCAGGACGAAGAAGTGGAAGCTCCACCGGGTGTACAGCTCGACCTTGGCCGCCGTACTGCGGCGGCTCCACCACCCCGTCAGCCTGGACACGCGCCCGGCCCCCTCTCTAGCGACGCGGTTCCCAGCGGAACCACCGTCGGACAGCAAACACGGTGAGCACGCCCCAGGCCAATGTGTTGAGTACGGCGGTGAGCAGGTCCTTGGTGTCGCCGACGCCGAGCCAGCCCATGCGGACGAGTTCCATGACACCGCTGGCCGGGAGCAGCCGGCAGAGGTCGGCGACGAGGTCGGGGAGCAGGTCGGTGGGGACCATCAGCCCCGATCCCATGGCGGAGAGGAGGAAGAAGGGCAGGGTGGTGAGTCCCGCGCTCTCGACGTTGCGGGTGATGGCCGTGGTCACGGCGGCCAGGCCGGCGAGCAGCACGATCGCGGCGAGCAGTCCGAGGACGAGCAGCTCGGGCCGGCGCGGCGCGGGCACGTCCAGGGCGAGGGCGCCGCCGACGGTGAGCAGGGCGCACTGGACGAGGGCGATGGCCGCCGAGGGGAGCGCGGCCCCGGTGAGGATCTCCAGGTCGGTCGCCTCCCCGGTCCGCAGCCGCTTGAGGACCAGCTCCTCGCGGCGGGCGACGAGGGCGGACGTCAGGCCCATGTAGACGACGAGGACGAGGACCAGGCCGGTCCCGCCGATGAGGGTGGCGCCCGCCATGCCCAGCGGCAGCTTCTCCTCGCCCATCGTCGTGAGCGAGGACCGCAGCACGAAGATCATCAGGAGCGGCATGAGCAGGGCGATGAAGAGGTTGTTCTTGTTCCGCCCGAGGAGGGTGAGTTCGGCCCGCCCCAGCGAGGTCATCCGGCGTGCGGTCGCGTTCATCGGGCGGTCTCCAGGGAGTCGGTGCGGGAGCCGTCGGCACGGGAGCCGGTGACACGGGAGTCGGTGGTGCGGGAGTCGTCGGTGCGGGAGGCGATCTCCAGGAACGCCTCCTCGAGGGAGGCCGAGCGGGCGTCCAGCCCCTCGAGCCGTACGTCCGCCGCGCGGGCCCAGTCGAGGAGTTCGCCGAGCGCGTTCTGCAGTTCGTGCGTACGGATCTCCACGCGCCGTCCCTCCGCCCCGGCCTTCAGGGTGAGCGGGAGCCTGCCGGGCTCGACGCCCTCGGGAAGGGTGAAGCGGATGCGGGCGGGGCGGGCGGCGGTGACCTCGGCGGGGGTGCCGGAGAGCACGATCCGCCCCTGGTGCATGATCGCCAGCCGGCCGGCCAGGGACTCGGCCTCCTCCAGGTAGTGCGTGGTGAGGACAACGGTCGTGCCGCCGTCCCGCAGCGCCCGCACCAGCTCCCAGGTGTCGCGCCGGCCCTCGGCGTCCAGGCCGGTGCTCGGCTCGTCGAGGAAGAGGACCTCGGGGCGGCCCAGGAGCGCGAGCGCCAGGTCGAGTCGCCGCCGCTCGCCGCCGGAGAGCTGCTTGATCCGTACGTCGCCGCGGGCGGCGAGCCCGACCATCTCCAGCGCTTCGGGGATCGGCCGGGCGCCGGTGGTGCAGCCGGCCCACATCCGTACGGTCTCGCTCACCGTCAGGTCGGAGGGGAAGCCGCCCTCCTGGAGCATCACCCCGATCCGGGGCCGGACGGCGGCCCGTTCGCGGTACGGGTCGTGGCCGAGGACGTGGACCGTGCCGCCGCTGGGCGCGGCGAGGCCTTCCAGGAGCTCGACGGTGGAGGTCTTGCCGGCCCCGTTGGTCCCGAGGAGGGCGAAGATCTCACCCTGGGGGACGGCGAAGGAGATGCCGTCGACGGCGGTGAACCCGCCGCTGTAGGTCCGGCGGAGGTCGTCGGCCTCGATCACGTTGGTCATGACAGAAGCCTCGCGGCGGACGGAGGCGGTCGGCAGTGCGCGCTGTCATCGCCGCGCATGACAAATGTCAGTACGGGGCCGCGACATGGGCGGACACGACGAAGGCCCCGGTTCGTGAGAACCGGGGCCTTCGCTTCCTGAGCGGACGACGAGATTCGAACTCGCGACCCTCACCTTGGCAAGGTGATGCTCTACCAACTGAGCCACGTCCGCATGCCTCCGACCAGCTCTCACTGGGCGGTGCGAGCACCACTCTACCTGATCCACAAGAGTGGTCGGTAATGCGATGCAGAGCGGGTGACAGGAATTGCACACTGCGCCTTCCCCCTGGAAGGGGGATGTTCTACTACTGAACTACACCCGCACGCTGCGTGAGGTCCGGCCTTTCGGCCTCGCCCCTCGGCGTGATCCAGACTCTAGCCGATCAGCGGGGGTGCAGTGCAACTCCGTTCGCCGCGGCACGTCGGCCGGCCCGGTCAACTGGCCTCGCGGAAGGCCTCGTAGACCCGCTTCGGGATCCGGCCCCGGGCCGGCACGTCCAGCTTGTTGGACTGCGCCCAGGCGCGGACCGCCGCCGGGTCGGGGGCGAGTGCGGTGTGCTTGTACGAAGCCACGGACGCGGGCGCGCCGCTCGCCCTCGCGGCGGCGGCCCTGCCGGTCAGCTTGCGGCCGGCCGCGAGGTAGGGCGCCAGCGCCTTGCGCAGTTTCTTTGCATTGGCGGGATTCAGGTCGATCTCGTACATCTTCCCGTCGAGGCCGAACGCCACCGTTTCCGCCGCTTCTCCGCCGTCGATGTCGTCGAAGAGAGTGACCACTACTCGCTGAGCCACGGATATCGGTCCTTTCGTGCGGTGCCACCGTGGCCAGTTCGGCGTGTCAAGCGCCTCTGACGTGCGGCGACACCGGCTTTGCGGCTACTCCGGCGCAATGCTGCTTTCCTCTGTATTCCTTTGTACAGCGGCAGGCGTCGCATTGTGAAGCCCAGCCAATTGCATCCGCGTGTCCCGCCGCAATGGGCCGAGCAATATTTCACTTGAATTTTCCGTGGGGATCTTCGGGTGCGTTTGTAGGGTCCTCCAGTCCTCTACCCGCGTAGAATTTGGAGGCAGGTACGCTGAGGGAACCGCCCACGCAACACACCACCGGGAGTGCCAGTGGCACGCGTCGTAGTCGACGTCATGCTCAAGCCGGAGATCCTCGACCCTCAGGGGCAGGCGGTGCAGCGTGCACTGCCCCGCCTGGGATTCGACGGAATCGCCGACGTCCGCCAGGGAAAGCGCTTCGAGCTGGAGGTGGAGGGACCGGTCGACGAGGCCGCCCTCGCCCGCATCCATGAGATGGCCGAAACCTTCCTCGCCAACACCGTGATCGAGGACTTCACCGTCAAGGTCGAGTCCACGGAGACCGCCGGGGCCTCGTCGTGACCGCACGCATCGGCGTCGTCACCTTCCCCGGAACGCTCGACGACCAGGACGCGCTGCGCGCCGTCCGTCTCGCCGGAGCCGAGCCCGTCTCGCTCTGGCACCGCGACAAGGACCTCAAGCAGGTCGACGCCGTGGTCCTGGCCGGCGGCTTCTCCTACGGCGACTACCTGCGCGCCGGGGCCATCTCCCGGTTCTCGCCGGTGATGGAGCCGATCATCGAGCAGGCCAGGGCGGGTATGCCCGTCCTCGGCATCTGCAACGGCTTCCAGATCCTCACCGAGGCCCATCTGCTGCCGGGCGCGATGCTGCGCAACAACCACCTGCACTTCATCTGCCGCGACCAGAAGCTGCGGGTGGAGAACGCGGACACCGCGTGGACGTCCGACTACGAGCAGGGCCAGGAGATCCAGGTCCCGCTCAAGAACATGGACGGCCGGTACGTCGCCGACGAGCGGACGCTCGACGAGCTGGAGGCCGAGGGGCGCGTGGCCTTCCGCTACGTGGACGTGAACCCCAACGGCTCGCTCCGCGACATCGCGGGCATCACCAACGCCGCCGGGAACGTCGTCGGGCTCATGCCGCACCCCGAGCACGCCGTCGAGCCGCTGATCGGTACGGGCCGTACCGACGGCCTCGGTTTCTTCACCTCGATCCTCAAGAAGCTGGTCAACGCCTGATGAGCCTCGACACCGTCAAGCACGCCACCGAGACCCCGGACAGCGAGCAGCCCTGGAAGGAGCTCGGCCTCAAGGAGGACGAGTACGCGCGCATCCGCGAGATCCTCGGCCGCCGTCCCACCGGTGCCGAGCTCGCCATGTACTCCGTCATGTGGTCCGAGCACTGCTCGTACAAGAGCAGCAAGGTCCACCTGAAGCAGTTCGGCGAGAAGGTCCCGGCCAACGACGCCATGCTCGTCGGCATCGGCGAGAACGCGGGCGTCGTCGACGTCGGCCAGGGGTACGCGGTCACCTTCAAGGTCGAGTCGCACAACCACCCGTCGTACATCGAGCCCTACCAGGGCGCGGCCACCGGCGTGGGCGGCATCGTCCGCGACATCCTCGCCATGGGTGCCCGCCCGGTCGCCGTCGTCGACCCCCTGCGCTTCGGCGCGGCCGACCACCCCGACACCAAGCGCGTGCTCCCCGGAGTCGTCGCGGGCATCGGCGGCTACGGCAACTGCCTGGGCCTGCCGAACATCGGCGGCGAGGTCGTCTTCGACGAGTGCTACCAGGGCAACCCGCTGGTCAACGCCGGCTGCATCGGTGTCATGAAGCACGAGGACATCCACCTCGCCAAGGCCTCCGGTCCCGGCAACAAGGTGATCCTCTACGGCGCCCGCACGGGCGGCGACGGCATCGGCGGCGTCTCGGTCCTCGCGTCCGAGACCTTCGACGACACCAAGCCCACCAAGCGCCCCGCGGTCCAGGTCGGCGACCCGTTCCAGGAGAAGCTCCTCATCGAGTGCACCCTGGAGATCTTCAAGGAGAAGCTGGTCGCGGGCATCCAGGATCTGGGTGGCGCCGGACTCTCCTGCGCGACCTCCGAGCTGGCCTCCGCCGGCTCCGGCGGTATGCGGGTCGACCTCGACCGGGTCCACCTGCGCGACGCGACGCTCTCGCCCGAGGAGATCCTCATGAGCGAGTCGCAGGAGCGCATGTGCGCGATCGTCGAGCCGCAGCACGTCGACCGCTTCCTGGAGATCTGCGAGAAGTGGGACGTCATCGCGGTCGTCATCGGTGAGGTCACCGAGGGCGAGCGTCTGGAGATCTTCTGGCACGGCGAGCAGATCGTCGACGTGCCGCCGCGCACGGTCGCCCACGAGGGCCCGGTCTACCACCGGCCGTACGCCCGCCCGGAGTGGCAGGACGCGCTCCAGGCCGACGACGCGGGCAAGCTGCCCCGGCCGCAGAACGGTGAGGAGCTGAAGGACCAGGTCCTGAAGCTGGTCTCCTCCCCGAACCAGGCGTCGAAGTCCTGGATCACGGACCAGTACGACCGGTTCGTACAGGGCAACACGGTCCTCGCGCAGCCCGAGGACGCGGGCATGGTCCGCATCGACGAGGAGACCAACCTCGGCGTGGCCATGGCCACCGACGGCAACGGCCGGTACGCGAAGCTCGACCCGTACACGGGCGCGCAGCTCGCGCTGGCGGAGGCGTACCGCAACGTCGCCGCCTCCGGTGCCAAGCCGCTGGCGATCTCGGACTGCCTGAACTTCGGTTCGCCCGAGGACCCGGCCGTGATGTGGCAGTTCGCCGAGGCCACCCGTGGTCTCGCGGACGGCTGCCTCCAGCTCGGCACCCCGGTGACCGGCGGCAACGTCTCGCTGTACAACCAGACCGGCGAGGTCGCCATCCACCCGACGCCGGTCGTGGCCGTGCTCGGCGTGATCGACGACGTCAACCGCCGCACGCCGATCGCCTTCGCGGAGGAGGGCCAGCTCCTCTACCTGCTGGGCGACACGCGTGAGGAGTTCGGCGGCTCGGCCTGGTCCGAGGTGATCCACAAGCACCTCGGCGGTCTGCCCCCGGCCGTGGACCTCGACCGGGAGAAGCTGCTCGGCGAGATCCTGATCTCGGCCTCCCGCGACGGCATGATCGACGCGGCGCACGACCTGTCCGACGGCGGTCTGGTCCAGGCGGTCGTCGAGTCCTGCCTGCGCGGCGGCACCGGCGCGCGCCTCGTCGTCCCGGACGGCCTGGACGCCTTCACCTTCCTCTTCAGCGAGTCGGCCGGCCGTGCGGTCGTCGCCGTCCCGCGCAGCGAGGAGCTCCGCTTCACCGACATGTGCGGCGCGCGGGGTCTCCCCGCGACGCGGATCGGTGTCGTGGACGGTGAGGAGGTCGACGTGCAGGGCGAGTTCAGCATCTCCCTGGAGGAGCTGCGCGCCGCGCACGAGGCGACGATCCCTGGCCTGCTGGCCTGAGGCGGCGCCTGACACATCGCACCACGGGAGCCCCCGTCCGGACCATCGGTTCCGGGCGGGGGCTCTTCCGTACCCACTTGCACGTGATTACGTAATTACGTAATCTGCGAATATGGAGCTGGAGAAGCGGGTCGCCGAGCTGGAACGCCGGATGGCGGTTCTCGAGGGCGCGGAGCGCCCGGTGCCCGAGGCCGTCGACGCCGCCTTCTGGGCCCTGGAAGGGCTGAAGGCGCAGCTCGCCGAGGCGGGCCCGCAGGGCGAGGACGGCGGAGTGCTGTTCACGGGCTCGGTCCGCCTGCCGACGCAGGAGCGGTACGAGTGGCAGTTCGGCGCTCTCACCGAGCGGCTGCTCGACGAGGACTGGGCCGCGACCGCCGACTCCTTCGCCGCGCTCGGTCATCCCGTACGGCTCCGGCTGCTGCGGGAGATCCTCGGCGGCCGGCGCACGGCGGCCGAACTGGCGGAGCTGGAGGAGATCGGCACGACCGGCCAGATCTACCACCACCTGCGCCAACTGACCGGCGCGGGCTGGCTCCACACGACGGGACGCGGCCGCTACGAGGTGCCGGGAGCCCGGGTCGTCCCGCTTCTGGTGGTCCTCACCGCCGCCCGTCCGTAACCGCGATCCACAGGTTTCCACAGGATCCACAGGTTCCCCAGGGGGAAAGCTCATGACGCGCAGGGTCGCCGTGGTCGTCCACCGGCTGCTCTGGCTGGTCTTCGCCGTGCAGGCGGTCGCCTCGGTCTTCGTCGAGCCGCCCTATCCGTACTGGGCGGGCTGGCTGCCGGCGCTCGCCGCCATGGCGGTCGGCGTCACGCTCGCCGGCACGGACCGCGGGCGGCACACGGCGGACTCCCGCCCGCCCGTCGAGGTCGCCCCGCCGGTCGCCGGCCGCTGGTCGGCCCTGAACAGCCCGGCGGACCGCACGCCCAGCCACGGCACGCACCAGTACGGCCAGACCTACGCGATCGACATCGTGGCGGAGGACGAGGAGCGGCCCCGCCCGCGCTTCGCCCGCCTCTGGCCGACGGTCCGGCGGAGCGAGGACTTCCCCGCCTTCGGCGCCCCGCTCTTCGCGGTCGCCGACGCCACCGTCGTGCACGCCGAGGACGGCCAGCGCGACCACCTCAGTCGCAACTCGCTGCCCGCCGTCGCCTATCTGATGCTGGTCGAGGCCGCCGTACGCGCGCTGGCAGGGGCGCGCCGGGTCACCGGCAACCACGTGATCCTCGACCTCGGCGGCGGTACCTACGCGATGTACGCGCACCTGAAGCGCGGTTCGCTCACCGTGCGGGCGGGCGACCGGGTGGCGGCGGGCCAGGAGCTGGCCCGGTGCGGCAACTCCGGCAACTCCACGGAGCCGCACGTGCACTTCCAGCTGATGGACGGCGCGGACCTGGACACGGCGCGGGGCGTGCCGTTCACCTGGCGCGGGGTGGGCGTCCCCGGGAACGGCGAGACGTTCGAGGCGGAGCCGGCGGGCTATCCGGCCTGACCTTTTCCGGCCTGACCCCAGAACGCGTCCGCCTCGTCGATGTCCTCGACGCACTCGTCGATGTCGGTGACCTTGCCGCCCATGATGGTGAAGAAGAGGCCGCCCCTCATCTCGATGCCCCGGTCGCCGTGGTCGCCGTGCCACTTGTGGACGGCCATCACATGGCCCCGGCCGTCCGGGTACATGCCCTGCATCTCCACGGTGAACGTGTCGCCGGTCAGCTCCATGCACTTGGCGTACATGGCGAAGATGGCGTCACGGCCTTTGAAGTGCCCCGACATCTGGCTGTTTCCGGGCACGTGGTGGGTGCAGTCGGCGGTCATCATGCCGGCGAGCGTTTCCATGTCGCCTCTGGAGAACGCCTCGTACCCCTTGCGTACGAGCGTCACGTCAGGGTGTTCAGCCATGTCCTTCGCCCCTCTCGGAAGCCCTCTTCCAGTCTCCGCCGGGGCCTACGGCCCTGCCACACGGCGACGGACTACCCTCGCCCCCATGCCACCGGCCAAGAAGCGCACCCGCAGCTACGACACCGCCAAGATCCGGGCCGCCGTGCTCGCCCAGTTCGGGAACGTGCGGGAGGCGGTGGAGGGGCTCACGCCCGAGCAGCTCGACGGGCCGACCCGGCTGGGGGAGTGGACCGTACGGGAGCTGGTGGCGCATCTGACGATGGCGGTCGGCGCCGTCGCCCGCGGGCTCGGGGAGCCCGAGCCCGCCCGACAGGAAGTCGCCCTGCTGGACTGGCCGTCGGCGACGGCCACGGCCGCCGCGCGGATCGACGAGGACACCCGGGCGATCGACACGGCCGACCTGGCCGGCCTGTACGAGCGGACCGCAGCGCGGTTCAAGGAGGCGATCGCGGGCGTCCCGGACGACCGGCTCGTCCCGATGCGCTTCGGCGCCATGCGCCTGGCCGACTTCCTGGTGACCCGCACCGTCGAACTCGTCGTCCACACCGACGACCTGAACCAGGCGACCGGCCTGGCCGTCCCGTACGACCGGCAGGCCCTGGCCGCCTGTACCCGTCTCCTCGCGGACGCGCTGGCGGTGAAGGCCCCGGGCGGCGCGGTCGAGGTCCGGGTCCCGCCGTTCGCCGTGGTCCAGTGCGTGGAGGGCCCCCGGCACACCCGGGGCACCCCGCCCAACGTCGTCGAGACCGACCCGCTCACCTGGATCCGGCTGGCCACCGGCCGGGCGCGGTGGGCGGAGGAGCTGGACGAGGCGCGGGTGGGCGCCAGCGGGGAGCGGGCGGACCTCGCCGCCCTGCTGCCCCTGCTGGGCTGAGCGGCTGCCCGGGCCGAGCGGCTGCCCGGCGGAGGCGGGCGGAACCGTCCGTACCGTTCGCCCGTCCCATCCCCATGCTGAAGACGCGTACCACCGCAGCCACCGCAGTCCTGGCCTCGCTCGTCGTGCTCTCGGCGTGCGGCACCCAGCAGTCCGGCTCGGACCCCGGCGCCGGCTCCGTCGCCCCCGACGTGCCCGTCGCCGGAGCCCACTGGGCGTTCGACACGGTGACGGTGGCGGGCAAGGAGACCAGGGCGCCCGACGGCGCCCACGTCGAGATCGCCGCGGACGGCAAGGCCTCGGGGAACAGCGGATGCAACGGCTTCGGCGCCGAGGTGTCGGTGCGGGGCGACACGGTCACCGTGAAGCAGGGTCAGGGCACCGAGATGGCGTGCCCCGGTGAGCGGGGCGCCTTCGAGGCGGTGCTCCAGAAGGCCTTCACCGGCTCGCTGAAGGCGAAGGTCGAGGGAGACCGGCTCACGCTGACCTCGCCCGACGGCAAGAACGTCCTCGCCCTCACCTCCGAACCGGCCGCCCCGCTGACCGGCACCACCTGGACCGTCGACTCCCTTCTCTCCGGCGACACGGCCTCCTCGCCGCCCAAGGGCAGCGAGGGCAAGGCCACCTTCGTCATCGACAAGGAAGGTGCGGTCCGGGGCAACCTGGGCTGCAACCGCTTCACGGCCACCGCGAAGGTCACCGAAAAGACCCTCACCGTCACCGGACCGGTCGCGACCACCCGCATGATCTGCTCGGGCCCGCAGATGCAGCTGGAGACGAAGCTGTACGAACTCCTCGACGGACCCCTCACGTACGAGCTGCGCCACCGCAGCCTGACCCTCACCGGCGCCGACGGCGAGGGCTTCGCCGCGACGGCGAAGCCGGCCGCGAGCGCGACGCCGTAGGCGTCAGGCCGGGTAGGGCAGCAGCCCGGCGTCGGTCCGCTCCCACGCCGCCCGGAGCGCGGCGAGCCGCTCCGGCTCGAACGGGGCACGGTCCGCCTGTTCGCGGGCGTCCCCGGTCAGGTCGAAGAGCTGGTCGCGGCCGCCCTTGCCCCGGTAGTACTTCCAGTCGCCCCGGCGCAGCGCCCGCTCGCCCCGCACCCGCCAGAACAGGTCGCGCTCGGCGACCTTCTCGCCGCGCAGGAGATACCCGGCGAGGCTCGTGCCGTCGAGCGGGTAGGCGGGGTGGGGGCGGGCGCCGCCCAGTTCGAGCAGGGTCGCCGTCCAGTCGGGGGTGTACACCGGCAGGTCGCTGACCTGCCCGCCGTCGATCCGGGCGGGCCAGCGCAGGACGGACGGCACCCGGATGCCGCCCTCCTGGAGCGAGCCCTTGTTCCCGGCGAGCGGCCAGTTGTACGAGAACCGCTCGCCGCCGTTGTCGCTGGCGAAGAAGACGAGCGTGTCCTCCTCCCGGCCCGAGCGCTTCAGCGCCCGCAGGACCTCGCCCACCGACCGGTCGAGGTCCTCGACCATCTCCTTGTACTTCTCGATCGAGCCGCCGTCCTGGTGCCAGAGGGCGGAGCGGTCCCCGGCCTTGATCCGGCGGACGATCTCGGCGCTCGTCCCGGTGTCGCCGTCGGCGATCCACGGCCAGTGGGGGGTGGTGAAGTTGAGGTTGAGCAGCCAGGGCTTCTCGTGGTCGCGGGCCACGTACTCGCTCGCCCGCTCGGTCAGGATCCGGGTGTAGTAGCGCAGGTCCTTGTACGCGGCGTCGCCTTCGTAGAGGTCGTACTCGCCGCCGAGGCCGAGCTTGGAGTAGTACTCCAGTGCGCCGCCGAAGTTGCCGAAGAACTCGTCCCAGCCCGAGCGCGTGGGGGAGTAGTCCGGGAGGTAGCCGCAGTGCCACTTGCCGATGAGGGCGGTGGCGTAGCCGGCCTCGCGCAGCCGGGAGGCGAGCGTGGGGTGGGTCGGCTCGAGCCCGACGGACCGGTCGGCGATCGGCTCGGCGAGCCCGCCCTTCGTACGTCCGGGGAAGCGGCCCGTGTAGAGGCTGAACCGGGTGGGGGAGCAGGTCGCGGAGCCGGAGTAGGCGTCCGTGAACCGGACGCCCTGGCGGGCGAGGCGGTCCAGGTGCGGGGTCCGGATGTGCGGGGAGCCGTAGGAGGACAGGTCGGCCCAGCCGAGGTCGTCCCCCAGGATGAAGAGGATGTTCGGCCGCCGGGAGTGGCGTCCGCGAGCGGCCCGGAACGGGCGCTCCCAGGTCTGCGCGGAACCGCTGTGCGCGGAACCGGTCTGCGCGGCGCCCGCCTGCGCGGTCCCTGCACCGGCACCGAGCGCACCGACGGCGGCGGCCCCTACGGCTGCCCCGCCGAGGGCGCGTCGGGACAGGGGGATCTTGGGCGTGGGCATGGGGGCTCCTTGGAAGGCGCGGGGGTACGGGGATGTCCGGGCGGGCTGTACGGGACGGCGCGACGGGCGGCGGTACGGCCCGGGAAGCGGGCCGTCGCTCAGGAGAAGGCGCCCCGGACGGCAGCCAGGTGACACCGGGCAGCCGGACACCGGGCAGGCGGGGACCGCGGGGGGTCCGAGGGAACTCCCGCGATCAGGGGCGCGTGGGTGGGATCAGGCGCAGCGACAGATCGCGCTGGCGACACGGACGAGGTCCACGTGTCGGCGCGCGACGAGGGTGACCGCACGGTCACGCACAGGCTGCATGCCGGGGAGCCTCGCCCAGAGCGCGTGCACCTGTCAACGGTCGTCCCACTCCCCGGAACGCGCGCCCCTCCGGGTCCCCCGTCCGCAGGGGCCGGCGCCGCCCGGTGCGACTCCCGTCACACTCCGGGCCCGCTCCGGGCACCGTACGAGCGTCCGCTTGTGCGCGACCGTTCGGGCGGGATCCCCTTCCCGCCTAGGCGGGAGCGTGTCTACGCACGTCAATCGATCACTTTGTGGGATCGCACCATTCGGAGGGGCCCCGGATTTCCCCAATTCGGACCAGTGGTCGACCTCCCCTACACTCGGAGACGTGCCACGTGGTGACGGTCGACTCAATCACGATCTGCTCCCCGGCGAGAAAGGCCCCCAGGACGCGTGTGGCGTCTTCGGTGTCTGGGCTCCGGGTGAAGAGGTCGCAAAGCTCACGTACTTCGGGCTCTACGCCCTCCAGCATCGGGGCCAGGAATCCGCGGGTATCGCGGTCAGCAACGGCTCCCAGATCCTCGTCTTCAAGGACATGGGCCTCGTGTCCCAGGTCTTCGACGAGACCTCTCTCGGTTCACTCCAGGGTCATATCGCGGTCGGTCACGCCCGCTACTCGACCACCGGGGCCTCCGTGTGGGAGAACGCGCAGCCGACGTTCCGGGCGACAGCCCACGGCTCCATCGCGCTCGGCCACAACGGCAACCTGGTGAACACGGCCCAGCTCGCGGAGATGGTCGCCGACCTGCCGAAGCAGGAAGGCCGCACCACCCGTGTCGCGGCCACCAACGACACCGACCTGCTGACGGCGCTCCTCGCCGCCCAGACCGACGACGACGGCAAGCCGCTCACCATCGAGGAAGGTGCCGCCAAGGTCCTTCCCGATGTCCGCGGCGCCTTCTCCCTCGTCTTCATGGACGAGCACACGCTCTACGCGGCCCGTGACCCGCAGGGCATCCGCCCGCTGGTCCTCGGCCGCCTCGAGCGCGGCTGGGTCGTCGCCTCCGAGTCCGCCGCCCTCGACATCTGCGGCGCCAGCTTCGTCCGCGAGGTCGAGCCGGGCGAGATGATCGCGATCGACGAGAACGGCATCCGCACCTCGCGATTCGCGGAAGCGAAGCCCAAGGGCTGTGTCTTCGAGTACGTGTACCTGGCCCGCCCGGACACCGACATCGCCGGCCGGAACGTCTACCTCTCGCGCGTGGAGATGGGCCGTCGCCTCGCCAAGGAGGCCCCGGTCGAGGCGGACCTCGTCATAGCGACGCCGGAGTCCGGCACCCCGGCCGCCATCGGCTACGCGGAGGCCAGCGGCATCCCCTTCGGCGCGGGCCTGGTGAAGAACGCCTACGTGGGCCGCACCTTCATCCAGCCCTCCCAGACCATCCGCCAGCTCGGCATCCGGCTGAAGCTGAACCCCCTCAGGGACGTCATCAAGGGCAAGCGCCTGGTGGTCGTCGACGACTCGATCGTCCGCGGCAACACCCAGCGCGCCCTGGTCAAGATGCTCCGTGAGGCCGGCGCGGCCGAGATCCACATCCGGATCTCCTCCCCGCCGGTGAAGTGGCCCTGCTTCTTCGGCATCGACTTCGCCACCCGCGCGGAGCTGATCGCCAACGGCATGACGATCGAGGAGATCGGCACGTCGCTCGGCGCGGACTCGCTCTCGTACATCTCCATCGACGGGATGATCGAGGCGACCACGATCCAGAAGCCGAACCTCTGCCGCGCCTGCTTCGACGGCGAGTACCCGATGGAGCTTCCGGACCCCGAGCTGCTCGGCAAGCAGCTCCTGGAGAACGAGCTGGCCGCCGGCCCCGCCGCCACCGCGGCCGCCGACGCCCTCCGTCGGCCGTAAGACCCCCGCAGTACCGCAGTAACGACACGAAAGCTCTCACCTATGTCTGAGACCACCGGTGCCTCCTACGCGTCCGCGGGCGTCGACATCGAGGCGGGTGACCGCGCCGTCGAGCTCATGAAGGAATGGGTGAAGAAGACGCAGCGCCCCGAGGTCCTCGGTGGCCTCGGCGGCTTCGCCGGCCTCTTCGACGCCTCCGCCCTCAAGCGCTACGAGCGTCCGCTGCTCGCCTCCGCCACCGACGGTGTCGGCACGAAGGTCGACATCGCCCGGCAGATGGGCGTGTACGACACCATCGGCCACGACCTGGTCGCGATGGTCATGGACGACATCGTCGTCTGCGGCGCCGAGCCGCTCTTCATGACCGACTACATCTGCGTCGGCAAGGTCCACCCCGAGCGGGTCGCCGCGATCGTCAAGGGCATCGCCGAGGGCTGTGTCCTCGCCGGCACCGCCCTCGTCGGCGGCGAGACCGCCGAGCACCCCGGCCTGCTCGGCCCGGACGACTTCGACGTCGCCGGCGCCGGTACGGGTGTGGTGGAGGCGGACCGTCTGCTCGGCCCCGATCGCATCCGTACGGGTGACGCCGTGATCGCGATGGAGTCCTCCGGACTTCACTCCAACGGGTACTCGCTCGTCCGGCACGTGGTCTTCGACCGCGCGGGCATGAGCCTCGACCAGCATGTCGAGGAGCTCGGCCGGACCCTGGGCGAGGAGCTCCTGGAGCCGACGAAGATCTACTCGCTGGACTGCCTGGCGCTCACCCGGACCGCCGAGGTGCACGCCTTCAGCCACATCACGGGCGGCGGGCTGGCCGCCAACCTGGCGCGGGTGATCCCGGACGGGCTGCACGCCACGGTCGACCGTTCGACCTGGGCGCCCGGCGCGATCTTCGACCTGGTCGGCAAGGCCGGCAAGGTCGAGCGCCTGGAGCTGGAGAAGACCCTGAACATGGGCGTCGGCATGATGGCCGTCGTCCCCGCCGAGTCCGTGGAGGTGGCCCTGGCCACCCTGGAGGACCGGGGCGTCGAGGCCTGGGTCGCGGGCGAGATCACCGAGCGCGGCGAGCACGCGACCGGTGCGGAGCTGGTCGGCGACTACGCGGTCTGATCAGGCACGGGGGGTGGGCACCGCCCCACCTCCCGTCCCGCTCCCGCGAACGCACAGAAACCCGGTCCGGGTATCCGGACCGGGTTCGGTGTTGAGCAGCGCTCTTTACGAGGTCAAGCGCGACGCCGGGACGACGCGTCGGGACCGGACTCGTCGTCCTCGTCCTCGTCGTCCGTGTTGTAGAGATCCGCGTACTGCGCGTACGGGTCGTCTTCCTCGTCGTCGTCCTCGAACGGCTCGCCATTCGGCGGCTGGCTCGAAGTCGAAGCGCCCAGCTCATTGGCCAGACGCGACAGGTCAGTCCCGCCGCTGCTGTACTTCAGCTGGCGGGCGACCTTCGTCTGCTTGGCCTTTGCCCGGCCGCGCCCCATGGCTCGACCCCCTCGGTGACGGGGCTCGACGGCCCCAGAGTCTTGACACGCGTTCATGATTCGGAACGGGCTCTCGATGGAGAGACCGGTCCGTAGGGCTTCAACGGTACCTGCTTCCGTGGCCATACGGTACGCCGCACGCATCACATGCCCCGGTACAGAACCATCGAGGTGCCCTGTCCTCGCTGGTCAATCGCGATTTTAACCTCTTCTTGAGGGCCGACCCGCCGACCGGGGTGAGTCATCTCTCGATTGGGGTGAACCTACAAAGTTCACCCCGGCGAGCGCGCGGCGGGTCGGCTCCCCTTCAGGATCCGGCCGGATCAGGCGCGGCGGGCGTCGGCCATCCGCTGCTCGGCGATCCGGTCGGCGGCCGCGGCCGGCGGAATGCCGTCCGCCTTCGCACGCGCGAAGATCTCGAGCGTGGTGTCGAAGATCTTCGTGGCCTTCGCCTTGCACCGGTCGAAGTCGAAGCCGTGCAGCTCGTCGGCGACCTGGATCACGCCACCGGCGTTGACCACGTAGTCGGGCGCGTAGAGGATGCCGCGGTCCGCGAGGTCCTTCTCGACACCGGGGTGCGCGAGCTGGTTGTTGGCCGCGCCGCAGACGATCTTCGCGGTGAGGACCGGCACGGTCTCGTCGTTCAGGGCGCCGCCGAGGGCGCACGGGGCGTAGATGTCGAGACCCTCGACACGGATCAGGGCGTCGGTGTCCGCGACGACCTTGACCTGCGGGAACTTCTCCGTGATCCGGCGCACCGACTCCTCGCGGACGTCGGTGATGTACACCTCGGCACCGTCCATCAGGAGGTGCTCGACGAGGTAGTGGCCGACCTTGCCGACGCCCGCGACGCCGACCTTGCGGTCGCGCAGCGTGGGGTCGCCCCACAGGGTCTGCGCGGAGGCGCGCATGCCCTGGAACACGCCGAAGGCGGTGAGGACCGAGGAGTCGCCGGCGCCGCCGTTCTCGGGGGAGCGGCCGGTGGTCCACTGGTTGGTGCGGGCGACGACGTCCATGTCGGCGACGTAGGTGCCGACGTCGCACGCCGTCACGTAGCGGCCGCCGAGCGAGGCGACCATACGGCCGTAGGCGAGCAGCAGCTCGTCCGACTTGATCTTCTCCGGGTCACCGATGATCACGGCCTTACCGCCGCCGTGGTCGAGCCCGGCCATGGCGTTCTTGTACGACATGCCTCGCGAGAGGTTCAGCGCGTCGGCGACGGCCTCGGCCTCCGAGGCGTACGGGTAGAACCGGGTGCCGCCGAGGGCGGGGCCCAGGGCGGTGGAGTGGAGGGCGATGACGGCTTTGAGGCCGGAGGCGCGGTCCTGGCAGAGCACGACTTGCTCGTGGCCACCCTGCTCCGAGTGGAACAGAGTGTGCAGTACGTCAGCAGCAGGAACGCCGGTCACATCGGTCACGGTGGTGACTCCCAAGTACGAAGCGGCGGTTATCCCGGTCCCCCCTGCGGGTGGTGGCGGTACCGGTTCGGCAAGAGAGTAAGCCCTACCTGGGCGTAGATCCGGCGCAGTGCGCAGGATCACCGTTTCGGAGGCTGAGCGGAAGCGGCGCCTGCGGCCGGGCCCCGTGCTCGGCCGCGTGCCCCGGACGGTGTCGGGCACGCTGGTCGCCCGCGTTCGCTCCACGTTCGGGCGGCACGCATCGTGTGCGCGGTCGATGGAGCGTGGAGATCTGCGCGCAACGACTTTCCCGGAGTTGCTCCGTGGAAGGATCGCGACATGTCGGTCGCCTCTTCGGTCCTCGTTCCGTACGCCTCCTATCTGCGGGTCTACGAGCCGCTCGGGGCCTTTCCGGAGCCGGAGCGGGGGCACTGGGCGCGGTATGCGGGGCGGGCGGAGACGCCTACCGCTCAGGACGAGCTGCGCCGCTCGCTGGCGGACCTGCTGCCGACCCCGCCGGTGCCCGTGCCGGTCCATGAGAGCGGGGACGCGTTCGTGGCGCATGTCGACGGGGTGGTCGTGGTCTGTCCGTGGCGGACCAGGCTGCGGGGCTGGCTGGCCCTGGAGGAGCTGGGACGGGCCCGGGACGCCGACCCGGGGCGGGCGCTGCCGGGGCCGGTGCTCGACGCGATGCTGCCGCCGGTGGTGCGCGCCCAGGTGGCGGCGGACCACGAGCGCTGGCGGGAGCGGAACCCGGACGCCCGCCCGTGGATCCGTACGGCGGTCTGGCAGGTGCCGGTGCGCTGGTTCACCCTCTTCGCGGACGAGGAGCGCGAGTACGAGCCGGGGGACCCGGAGCGGGGCGAGGCGCCGGTCCTGCGGTACCGGACGCCGATGGTGCAGGCGCGGCGTCGCCTGGCGCGGGCGCTGAAGACGCTGCGGGAGTCGATCGACGAGGGGCCGATGACGGAGGGGCTCGTCGAGATCGGCCGGTGGCTGGAGGAGTTCCATCCGCGGGCGCTCGTGGAGTTGGACTACGGCGGTCTGGTGCACGTGTTGTCGCCGGAGCGGCTCGCGGCGGACCGGTCGGCGGCCGACGCGGCCGAGGGGGTCGCGGCGCTGCGGGACGGTGACGGGGAGGGTGCGGGGGAGGCGTACGGACGGCTCGCCGAGCGATGGCGTGCCGTCCGCAATCTGCAGTTCGCCAACTGACCATCGACAGGACACGTCCGGCTGATGTAAATGATCATTGAGCGTCTTGGGGCTTCGGTGTGCCGGCGTGGGGATGTCGGTGAGTTCGCGACGGGACGTAGGTCCCGATCCGGGCCTTTGGCTCAAGCGTGACGGATCGCACTTACTGCGCCCTTGCGCCCATCGCCCACCCTCGTGCCAAAATAGGACAAGGAGTCCGGGGAGGGTTCCTTCCGTCCAACTTTGGGCGGAACGCTCAGCATTGCACTCTATGGGGGGTCTGAGGACTCCTGATCGCTCTGTGACTGATCGTCACAGTGGCGTGACTGTCCGTTATGGCATGGTCCATCGACTTCCGCCGCTGATGAACACCTGCGAGGGCAATTCCATCGGTTTGGCCGACGTGGCTGGACGGATGGTGTAGTTGTAGTGCCGAGGACAAGCCGTTCGTCCTATAACCGACTCGGCCCGCTTCTGCCATTTCGGGCAACGCGGGTCAAGGTGCAGAATTTAGAGGAAAGAACCGAGAAGGTTCGGTTCTCCCGAGGAGGCCGCTCATGACCGCTCGCACCCCTGATGCCGAGCCGCTGCTGACCCCCGCTGAGGTTGCCACGATGTTCCGTGTGGACCCGAAGACGGTGACCCGTTGGGCGAAGGCAGGCAAGCTCACGTCCATCCGCACCCTGGGTGGACACCGCCGCTACCGCGAGGCTGAGGTCCGCGCCCTGCTCGCGGGCATTCCGCAGCAGCGCAGCGAGGCCTGAGGTACGCGCAACACCCAGTAACACCGGGCAATTCCGGGTCCCCCAACCTGGACCGCCCACCCAAGCTCTGCCGACGGGCGCCTGCCCCAACAGGCTCTTCGTCATCGATCGCGCTGGACTCCGCCGGGTCCAGCGCGATCTTTTTTGTGCCGGCTCACAGGCCTCGAAGAGTGGTGCAATTGCACATATTAAATGGGGCCGGTGTAGGGAGGGTGTAAAAGCGGGGGGTGATGAAACTCGTTCGGTGACTCCCGTCACACCGGCGAAGTCTTGCCAAAGAACAGCCTGCCACTCCCGCGGAAGCCCTCAACCCGCCGTTGGTCATGGGCTGGTGGGACTTTCGTCCTCGTCGCGCTCCAGCTCGATGGCGAGCGCCAGGAGGCGGTGACAGACCGAACAGTGCCGGGTGAGGTGCCCGAAGCGCGACGCGGCCGCCAGATGGGCGCGCAGCAGGGCTCGTATCTCGTGTCTCGACTCACGTGCTGCGGATGCCGCGGCCATGCGCGACCACCTCCTGTGGGCCCCCGATTCCCTGATGTCTGGGGTACCGGCGGCCGCCGCCCGGCGTCAATACACCGGACGGCAACGACGGAGACACGCGAAAGGCCCGCACCGAACGGTGCGGGCCTTTCTGAAAGCGATCCTGACGGGACTTGAACCCGCGACCTCCACCTTGACAGGGTGGCGAGCTAACCAACTGCTCCACAGGACCATGCTCGCAGCCCTTCGTGGGGCTGCGAGGAAGACTGTACAGCAGGTCAGAGGGTCTGGTCGAACCGGCGCAAGGCGACACTCCCCGCTAGGGCGCGAGAGCGTCGATCGCCTTCACGATCCGCTTGTCCGAGACGGGGTACGCCGTGCCCAGCGCGTGCGCGAAGTAGCTGACCCGGAGCTCCTCGATCATCCAGCGGACGTCGGTGACCTCCTTCGCCACGGGCCGCCCCTTCGGAAGCTGTTCGAGCAGCCAGGCGTACTCGTCCTGCATCTCGTGGACCTTCTGCATCCGGGTGGTGTCCCGCTGCACGCCCGTCGGCATCTGCTGCAGGCGGCGGTCCACGGCCACCAGGTAGCGCATCAGGTCCGGCAGCCGCCGCAGGCCCGTCCGGGTGACGAAGCCCGCCGGCATCAGCCACGCCAGCTGCTCGCGCACGTCCGTGAGGTTCTCGATGAGCGCCAGGCTGTTCGTGGCCTTCAGACGGCGCTCACAGGCCTGCCAGGCGGCCAGGATCTGCTGGACCTGGCCCACCGTGCGGACGGTCGTGTCGACGAGGTCGGCGCGGACCTTGTCGTACAGCTTCCGGAAGGACTCCTCGTCCCAGACCGGCCCGCCGTGGTCGGCGATCAGCTTGTCCGCGGCGGCGGTCGCGCAGTCGTCGAAGAGCGCCTGGATCGAACCGTGCGGGTTACGGGAGAGGGCGAGCTTCTGCTGGTTGGTGAGCTTGTCCGAGGCGAACTTCGCCGGGTTCACCGGGATGTTCAGCAGGATCAGCTTCCGCGTTCCCTGCCACATCGCCTGCGCCTGCTCGGCCTCCGTGTCGAAGAGCCGTACGGAGACGGTGTCGCCCGCGTCCACGAGCGCCGGGTACGCCTTGACCGGCTGGCCCGCCCGCCGGGTCTCGAAGACCTTCGTGAGCGTGCCGATCGTCCACTGCGTGAGCCCCGTGCGCTCCAGGGACTGCCCGGAGCCGTCAGGGCCGCTCGTGGCGGCCGCGGCGGCCTTGGAGAGAGCCTGGCGGGCCTTGGGGCGCAGCTTCAGCTTCAGCGCCTCCAGGTCCTTGTCCTCGGCCAGCTTGCGGCGCCGCTCGTCGACGATGCGGAAGGTGATCTTCAGGTGTTCGCCGATCCGGGACAGGTCGAAGTCGTCCGGCGAGACCGGGACGCCGACCATCCGGTGCAGCTCGCGGGCGAGCGTCACCGTCAGCGGCTCCTGGAGGGGCACGGCCGAGTCCAGGAAGCGGGTCGCGAAGTTCGGTGCCGGCACGTAGTTGCGGCGGATCGGCTTCGGCAGCGAACGGATCAGCTCGGTGACGATCTCCTCGCGCAGGCCCGGGATCTGCCAGTCGAAGCCCTCGTCCGTGACCTGGTTGAGCACCTGCAGCGGGATGTGGACGGTGACACCGTCGGCGTCCGCGCCCGGCTCGAACTGGTACGTCACCCGGAACTTCAGCGGCCCCTGCCGCCAGGAGTCCGGATAGTCGTCCTTGGTGACCCCGGCGGCCTTCTCGTTGATGAGCATCTCGCGCTCGAAGTCGAGGAACTCCGGTTCCTCGTGGCGCTTGTGCTTCCACCAGGAGTCGAAGTGCGCGCCGGAGACGACGTGTTCGGGGACACGCTTGTCGTAGAAGTCGAAGAGCGTCTCGTCGTCGACGAGGATGTCCCGGCGCCGGGCGCGGTGCTCCAGCTCCTCGACCTCGGTGAGCAGCTTGCGGTTGTCGGCGAAGAACTTGTGGTGCGTGCGCCAGTCGCCCTCGACGAGCGCGTTGCGGATGAACAGGTCGCGGGAGGTCTCGGGGTCGATCCGCCCGTAGTTCACCTTGCGGTCGGTGACGATGGGCACGCCGTAGAGCGTCACCTTCTCGATCGCCATGACCGCCGCCTGGTCCTTCTCCCAGTGCGGCTCGCTGTACGTCTTCTTGATCAGGTGCTGGGCGAGCGGCTCGATCCACTCCGGCTCGATCTTCGCGTTGACCCGGGCCCACAGCCGCGAGGTCTCCACCAGCTCGGCCGACATGACGAAGCGCGGGGGCTTCTTGAACAGCGCCGAGCCCGGGAAGACCGCGAACTTGGCGCTGCGGGCGCCCAGGTACTCGTTCTTCGCGCCCTCCTTCACGTCCTTCATGCCGATGTGGCTCAGCAGGCCCGCGAGGAGCGAGGTGTGCACGGACTGCTCGGGGGCGTCCTCCTCGTTGAGGTGGATGCCCATCTGCTTGGCGACGGTCCGCAGCTGCGCGTAGATGTCCTGCCACTCGCGGATGCGCAGGAAGTTCAGGTACTCCTGCTTGCACATCCGGCGGAACGAGCTGGAGCCGCGCTCCTTCTGCTGCTCGCGGACGTAGCGCCAGAGGTTGAGGAAGGCGAGGAAGTCGCTGGTCTCGTCCTTGAAGCGGGCGTGCTGCTGGTCGGCCTGGGCCTGCTTCTCGGCGGGCCGCTCGCGCGGGTCCTGGATGGAGAGCGCGGCCGCGATCACCATGACCTCCCGTACGCAGCCGTTCCTGTCGGCCTCCAGGACCATCCGGGCCAGCCGGGGGTCGACGGGGAGCTGGGACAGCTTCCGGCCCTGCTGCGTGAGCCGCTTCTTCGGGTCCTTCTCCGCGGGATCGAGGGCTCCCAGCTCCTGCAGGAGCTGGACGCCGTCGCGGATGTTGCGGTGGTCCGGCGGGTCGATGAAGGGGAACTTCTCGATCTCGCCGAGACCGGCCGCAGTCATCTGGAGGATGACGGAGGCCAGGTTGGTCCGGAGGATCTCGGCGTCCGTGAACTCCGGGCGGGTGAGGAAGTCGTCCTCCGCGTAGAGCCGGATGCAGATGCCGTCGGACGTACGGCCGCAGCGGCCCTTGCGCTGGTTGGCGCTGGCCTGGCTGATCCGCTCGATCGGCAGGCGCTGGACCTTGGTCCGGTGGGAGTAGCGGGAGATGCGGGCGGTGCCCGGATCGATCACGTACTTGATGCCGGGGACGGTCAGCGAGGTCTCGGCCACGTTGGTGGCGAGGACGATCCGGCGGCCGCTGTGCGCCTGGAAGACGCGGTGCTGCTCGGCGTGGGAGAGGCGGGCGTAGAGGGGGAGCACCTCGGTGTTGCGGAGCTGTTTCTTCAGCAGCGCGTCCGCGGTGTCGCGGATCTCCCGCTCGCCGGAGAGGAAGACGAGGATGTCGCCAGGGCCCTCGGACTGGAGTTCGTCGACGGCGTCGCAGATCGCGGTGATCTGGTCCCGGTCGCTGTCCTCCGAGTCCTCTTCGAGGAGGGGACGGTAGCGGACCTCCACCGGGTACGTCCGTCCGCTGACCTCGACGATCGGCGCCTCGCCGAAGTGGCGGGAGAAGCGCTCGGGGTCGATGGTCGCTGAGGTGATGACGACCTTGAGGTCGGGGCGCTTGGGCAGCAGCTGGGCCAGATAGCCGAGCAGGAAGTCGATGTTGAGGGACCGCTCGTGGGCCTCGTCGATGATGATCGTGTCGTAGGCGCGCAGCTCGCGGTCCGTCTGGATCTCGGCGAGCAGGATGCCGTCGGTCATGAGCTTCACGAAGGTCGCGTCGGGGTTCACCTGGTCGGTGAAGCGGACCTTCCAGCCGACCGCCTCGCCCAGCGGGGTCTTCAGCTCGTCCGCGACGCGCTCGGCGACCGTGCGGGCGGCGATCCGGCGGGGCTGGGTGTGGCCGATCATGCCGCGCACGCCCCGGCCGAGCTCCAGACAGATCTTGGGGATCTGCGTCGTCTTGCCGGAGCCGGTCTCACCGGCGACGATCACGACCTGGTGGTCGCGTATCGCCTCCAGGATCGCGTCCTTCTTCTGCGAGACGGGCAGCTGCTCGGGGTACGTGACCGCGGGCACGCGGGAGGCCCGCCCGTCGACGCGCTCCTTGGCCTTGCCGGCCTCGGCGGCGATCTCGTCCAGGACGGCCTCACGGGCCTCGGGCTTGCGGATGCGGCGGGCGCCCTCGAGGCGGCGGCCGAGCCGGTGGGCGTCCCGCAGCGAGACCTCGGCCAGGACGGACTGGAGGGCGGCGAAGGAAGTAGACATACGGAATCCAGGATCGCACCCCGGGCCGAGTGCGGGCGAACCGATTTCCGCGCGGGTGCGGCCCGTAATATTTCGGGCACGTCGAGCCGAGAGGTACCCCGTGTCCAGCACTGCCCGCACCGTCCGCGCACTCGCGGCGCTCGCCGCGCTGGCGGGTGTGGTGTTCGGGCTCCTGGTGTGCGGGGCGGGTACGGGGCCGGCGGGCACCGCGGTCGCCGGTCCGGCGGCGGGTGTGACGGAGGCGGCCGTTCCCGACGGGGTGACGGCCGCCGGCATGGCGGCCGGGGCTGCGCAGGCGGTGGCCGCGGAGGCCGGGGCCCCAGGGTCCGGGGCCGGGCGGGTGCCCGGGTGCGGCGAGGGCCATACCGCCGACGGGGCGGCCCGGCCCGCCACGCCGCCCCGCCCGAGCGGCTTCGGGGAGCTGCTGCCCACGCTCGCCGGGGAGCGGGCGGCCGGCGGGTTCTGCGGCGCCGACCAGGTGATCCGCGAGCTGCTGCCGGGGCCCGAGCCGCCGGAGCTCGTACCGCCGTCACCGGTGGAGCTGTCGATCCTGCGCGTGTAGAGGGCCGGACCGTCCCGTCGTCCGTCCCCTTCTCCCGCACGTTTCAGGAGCCCTTCCGCATGTCCAAGTCCAAGCCGATCATGATCGTCTCCGGGGTGGCCCTCGCCGCCGCGCTCCTCGGGGTGGTCTCGTACACCGCCACCAAGCCCGCCTCCGGAGGCGCCGCGGGTTCGTCGGCCGTCGCCGACGTCACCGCCGCCCCGGGCAACGGCGTCTACCCCGAGCTGGAGGCCTACGCCCGCCGCGACGCCTCCGACAAGCTGGCCCAGGGGCGGGCCGACGCGCCGGTGGTGCTGATCGAGTACGCCGACTTCAAGTGCGGCTACTGCGGCAAGTTCGCCCGCGACACGGAGCCCGAGCTGGTCAGGAAGTACGTCGAGAACGGCACCCTGCGCATCGAGTGGCGGAACTTCCCGATCTTCGGCGAGGAGTCGGAGGCGGCGGCCCGCGCGTCCTGGGCGGCGGGGCAGCAGGGCCGGTTCTGGGAGTTCCACAAGGCGGCGTACGCCGAAGGGGCCAAGGAGAAGGGCTTCGGCACCGAGCGGCTGAACGCCCTCGCGAAGGAGGCCGGCGTCCCTGACCTGGCGCGGTTCGCGAAGGACACGGACGGCGCGGAGGCCCGGGCCGCGGTGAGCAGGGACCAGGAGCAGGCGTACTCGCTGGGCGCGACCTCGACCCCGTCGTTCCTCGTCAACGGCCGGCCGATCGCGGGCGCGCAGCCGATGGAGACCTTCACGGAGGCGATCGAAGCCGCGGCGAGGACGGCGAAGGCGGCCGGGACGGCGCAGACCCCGGGGACCCCGAAGAGCCCGGAGAGCCCGAAGGGCCCGAAGACCTCGGAGAGCCCGAAGACGTCGGGGACCCCGCGGACGCCCGAGAAGCAGGGGACCGGGCAGTGACCTCCGACATCGGCTATCTGGCCGCGTTCCTCGGTGGTCTCCTCGCCCTGCTGAGCCCGTGCAGCGCGCTGCTGCTCCCCGCCTTCTTCGCGTACTCGATCGACTCGACGAGCCGGCTGCTCGCCCGTACCGGAGTCTTCTACGCGGGCCTGGCCACCACGCTCGTCCCGCTCGGCGCGGCCGGGTCGTTCGCCGGGCGGCTCTTCTACGGCAACCGGGATCTGCTCGTGGCGCTGGGCGGCTGGACGATCATCGTCCTCGGCGTCCTGCAGATCCTCGGGATGGGGTTCGCCTCGCGCCGTGTCGCCGAGGTCAGCGGCCGGATCCGCCCCACGACGGCGGTCTCCGTCTACGCCCTCGGCGTGGTCTACGGTCTCGCCGGCTTCTGCGCGGGCCCGATCCTCGGCAGTGTCCTGACGGTCGCGGCGCTGAGCGGCAGCCCGGCGTACGGCGGTCTGCTGCTCGCGGTCTACGCGCTGGGGATGGCGGTGCCGCTCTTCCTGCTGGCGCTGCTCTGGGAGCGGTACGAGCTGGGCCGGCGCCGCTGGCTGCGCGGGCGCACGGTCCGGGTGGGCCGCCTCGAGCTGCACACGACGTCGCTCCTGTCGGGGCTGTTCTTCGTGCTGCTCGGCACGCTCTTCCTCGCCTTCGACGGCACGACGGCGCTGCCGGGGCTCCTCTCGGTGGACGACTCGTTCGCGGTGGAGGAGCGGGTGGCGTCGCTGGGCCGTTCGGTGCCGGACTGGGCGCTGCTGGTCGTCGTCGTCGCGGTGGTGGCGGTGGTGCTCGCGGTGCGGGGGTGGCGCGGCAGGCGCAGCGCGGCGTGAGGGGGGCGGGGTGCGGTGCCCGGTGCCGGTCGAGTGACCGGCACCGGGCACCATCTCGCCGCCCTCGCCCTCGCCCTCGCCGTCTGCGTCGCCCTGCCTCCCGGGACACGAAGAAGGCCCCGTTCTTTCGAACGGGGCCTTCTCTTTGTGGCTGGGGCCGGGGTCGAACCGGCGACCTATCGCTTTTCAGGCGATCGCTCGTACCAACTGAGCTACCCAGCCACGAGACTGTTTCCAGCCTCAGCGATCCTGACGGGACTTGAACCCGCGACCTCCACCTTGACAGGGTGGCGAGCTAACCAACTGCTCCACAGGACCTTGCGATGTGCGAGCACTAGTCTCGCACAGGATGTTGCGTGCCCCCAACGGGATTCGAACCCGTGCTACCGCCTTGAAAGGGCGGCGTCCTGGGCCACTAGACGATGAGGGCTAGGGGCTCACCTGGGCGCTTCTCAGCGCGTCGGGGACGTGAGAAGCATATGGGATACCGGCCGCTATCGCCAAAACGGTTTCCCCTGGGGGGACAATGGCCGGGTGCTGGAGATGACGCGTGAGGAGTTCGAGGAGCTTGTCGCCGAAGCCCTGGACCGGATCCCGCCGGAGCTGACGCGGCTGATGGACAACGTCGCGGTGTTCGTCGAGGACGAGCCCGCACCGGACGACCCGGAGCTGCTCGGTCTGTACGAGGGGACTCCGCTGACGGACCGGGGTGAGTGGTACGCGGGGGTGCTGCCGGACCGGATCACGATCTACCGGGGGCCGACGCTGCGGATGTGCGAGTCGCGCGAGGACGTGGTCGAGGAGACCGAGATCACCGTCGTGCACGAGATCGCCCACCACTTCGGCATCGACGACGAGCGGCTGCACGCACTGGGCTACGGCTGACGGGGCCGGCGGCCGGCGGCATAGGGCCGAAGGGTGACGGCTGACGTCTGACGGTTGACGTCTGACGGCCCGGGGCCGTGGAGCGGCGGTCGGCAGGTGGTTGGCGTGCGGGCGTGTCCCTTGCGGCGCAAAGGGAGTTGGGAAGGCAGGCACGTTCTTCCGCCTGCCCTTCCCCGCCGTTCCCGCCCTTTGTGTCCTGGAGGTGCCCTCCGTGCGCCATTTGCCCCACCGTGTGAGATGGGCCGCCACCGCGCTGGCGGTCGCCGCCTGTGCCGGTCTGAGCGGCTGCATGAGTGTGAGTGACGAGGGCGCGAAGCCGGCGCCGAGCAAGTCCGCCGGAAAGCAGGACGGTGTGGCGGCCGAGTCCGGCGGCGGTCTCGGGGTGTCCTCGGGCGGGCGCGGCGGAACCGGCCGGAGCGCGGCCGGGGTGAGCGGTCCCGACGCGGACGGTGCGGGCGAGGAGTCGCCGGTGCCGAGCGGCTCGCCGTCGGTCTCCGGGAAGCCGCCCGTCCACCCGCCGGCGGGCGGCGGCGGGAGCGTGCCCAAGCCGGGCGGTCAGGTGCCCGGCGGGACGGGCGGGGGCGTGGGCGGACCGAGCGCGCCCGCCGGCGAGCCCAGTCCGCCGGTGGACCCGCCGGACCCCTCTCCCACGCAGCCCGAGGAGCCGAGCCCGAGTCCGAGTCCGGAGCCCACGCCCGACCCCTCCGACTCGCCGACCGCGAGCCCCGGGGCCGACACCCACATGGGTGCGATGAGGGCGGCGGACGGTCCGGGAGGACCGGTGGAGCCGGAGGCATCCCCGCAGGTCGGACCGGTGTGACGGAGTCCGGTTTGCCATAGGTGGGGGAGGGTGCGTATGGTGGTAGATCGTTTGATCCCATTGCCCGGCGCCGACACAGAAGAGCGCCGCGTGGCGCGTACTCTCCCTAGCCGTGGCTGGACCGCATTGAGGCGGTCGATTGCGAATTTCACGGAGTTGACGGGCGCGTGCCGAGACTCCGGAAGGTTTCGCATTTCGCATGTCCATTTTCAGTTCTGACCACGCCGTCATGCCCGAGAACGACGAGATCGTCGAGGCCGTCGAGGCCACCGAGATCGTCGAGACCGAGGCGTCCGACGTCATCGAGGCCGCCGAGGCCGAGTCCTCCGAGCCCACCATCACCTTCGCCGACCTGGGCCTGCCCGAGGGCGTCGTACGCAAGCTCGCGCAGAACGGCGTGACCACCCCCTTCCCGATCCAGGCGGCGACCATCCCGGACGCCCTGGCCGGCAAGGACATCCTCGGCCGCGGCCGTACCGGCTCCGGCAAGACCCTCTCCTTCGGCCTGCCGACGCTGGCCCAGCTGGCCGGCGGCCACACCGAGAAGAAGAAGCCCCGCGCGGTCATCCTCACCCCGACCCGTGAACTCGCGATGCAGGTCGCGGACGCCCTCCAGCCGTACGGCGACGTGCTCGGCCTGAAGATCAAGGTCGTCTGCGGCGGTACGTCCATGGGCAACCAGATCTACGCCCTGGAGCGCGGCGTCGACATCCTCGTCGCCACCCCGGGCCGTCTGCGCGACATCATCAACCGTGGCGCCTGCTCCCTGGAGAACGTCCAGGTCGCGGTCCTCGACGAGGCCGACCAGATGTCCGACCTGGGCTTCCTGCCCGAGGTCACCGAGCTGCTCGACCAGGTCCCCCAGGGCGGCCAGCGCATGCTCTTCTCCGCCACCATGGAGAACGAGATCGGCACGCTGGTCAAGCGCTACCTGAACAACCCGGTCAGCCACGAGGTCGACAGCGCCCAGGGCAACGTCACGACCATGTCCCACCACGTCCTCGTCGTGAAGCCGAAGGACAAGGCGCCGGTCACGGCCGCCATCGCCGCCCGCAAGGGCCGCACGATCATCTTCGTCCGCACCCAGCTGGGCGCCGACCGCATCGCCGAGCAGCTCGTCGAGGCCGGCGTGAAGGCGGACGCGCTGCACGGCGGCATGACGCAGGGTGCCCGTACCCGCGTCCTCGCCGACTTCAAGGACGGCTACGTCAACGCGCTCGTCGCCACCGACGTCGCCGCCCGCGGCATCCACGTCGACGGCATCGACCTGGTCCTGAACGTGGACCCGGCCGGCGACCACAAGGACTACCTGCACCGCTCGGGCCGTACCGCCCGTGCCGGCCGCTCGGGCGTCGTGGTCTCCCTGGCCCTGCCGCACCAGCGCCGTCAGATCTTCCGCCTGATGGAGGACGCGGGCGTCGACGCCTCGCGTCACATCGTGGGCGGCGCGGGCGCGTTCGACCCGGAGGTCGCCGAGATCACCGGTGCGCGTTCGCTCACCGAGGTCCAGGCCGACTCCGCGAACAACGCCGCCAAGCAGGCGGAGCGCGAGGTCGCCGACCTCACCAAGCAGCTGGAGCGTCTGACGCGCCGCGCCGCCGAGCTCCGCGAGGAGGCCGACCGTCTGGTCGCCCGTTCCGCGCGTGAGCGGGGCGAGGACCCGGAGGCCGCCGTCGCCGAGGTGACGGAGGCCGCCGAGGCCGAGGTCGCCGCGGCCGTGGTCGCGTCCGAGCCGGTCCAGGAGCGCCGCGAGGAGCAGCGCCCGGCGTTCCGCGACGAGCGGGGCAACTACGAGCGCCGTGACCGCGGCGGCGACCGTGGCGACCGTGGCGGCTTCCGTCGCGACGACCGCCGTGACGACCGCGGTGGTTTCCGTCGTGACGACCGTGGCGGCCGTTCCTTCGAGCGTCGTGACAACGACCGTCCGTCCGGCGGCTTCCGCCGGGACAACGACCGTGGCGACCGTGGCGGCTTCCGCCGTGACGACCGTCCCTCGGGCGGCTTCAACCGTGACGACCGTGGCGGCCGTTCCTTCGAGCGTCGTGACAACGACCGTCCGTCCGGCGGCTTCCGCCGGGACAACGACCGTGGCGACCGTGGCGGCTT